>JBKUJR010000001.1:0-147395 GCA_046952735.1 Clostridia bacterium
TTTCAAACAAAACGCCATATTATCGTATACAGTCATATGAGGATACAACGCGTAATTCTGGAAAACCATCGCGATATCTCTGTCCTTCGGAGCGATGTCGTTTACGAGTTTTCCGTCGATCAGCAATTCGCCGGAGGTGATTTCTTCGAGACCGGCAACCATTCGGAGAGTTGTGGATTTACCGCATCCGGAAGGTCCGACCAGAACGATGAACTCTTTATCTGCGATATTGAGGTTGAAATCGTTTACAGCCGTTACCCCGCCGGGATACTTTTTGTAGATGTTCTTAAGTACAACGCTTGCCATTTATTATGTTCCTCCTAAATAGTATTGTATAATATAAGCAATGGATATATGATACCACCTTCTCTAAAATAAGAAAATACGAAAACATGACAATTTTTCCAAAGGAGACTTAGGCACTGTGCCCAAAGCCGCACATTAAAAATAATGCCTTTTATAAAGGTTTTAACGGTCTTTTGAAATTCGGGCTGAAACAGGTAGGGCAATATTTTCCGGCTGGAAACAAGTTTTTAAAGAGATCGAACATAAAAACATGGTTCATAAATATTTTAGTTGAATTTTGTGTGAATAATGAATATAATATATACATCTTATATAAAATCAGGAGGGTTTAGTATGAAAAGAAGGTTGATTTCGTTTCTCATTATTGCAGCAATGCTGCTGACAATGGCGCCGTTCTATACGGTCGTCGCCGCTGCTGCTGCGACGCCTGTGGAGAAACATGAAGACGACGTTGAGAAAAATTTCTGCGGTGCGGACAGCAGGCCGTATCAGCTGACGGCGGCAGATGTTGTCGGAACACATTTTTCCATTGCGGGGGACGCAACGTTTATCGGCGTTTCCTGTCCGAGCTGGAGCGACAATTATGGAAATGTCACGATATCGCTTTACGCGTTCCAAAAAGATTATGATACGTCGGTAGCGGCGGATCCGCTGGCGCAGAAGGAGTTTGAAAATTACGCGGATAATGCGTATCTCGGTTTTTCGTTTGCGGAAAACGATCCCCTGAAAGCGGGTGAATATGTCATAGAAATTACCGACGCGGTCGATGAACAGGGTACCGGCGTCGGCGTATGGGCGCAGCAGCCTTACGCGGGACAGCGGTTTTACGAAGACGGCGAATACAATCCGGATCTGTCGATGCGCATGTCCGTTGCTTTGGTTACGCCTCTTGAAGTACCTTATGGCAAGCTTACGGAAAACTCTTCCGGCGGTGAAACGGAAGAAATCGATTATGTTCCGTATTGGGATGCAATGATGCGTTTTTCCGACGAAGATGCGGAATCGTATTTTACGAGCGAAGCAAGCATGTACATCGATAATCTGGAAATTACAGAGGAGGGTTATCTTCAGGTAGACGTCGGCATCGGAAACGATCCGCAGTTTTACATCGATCTGCCCGTTGAAGTAGACGGTCCTACCAGAGATGATTATCCGGTGATGCTGATCCGGATCAAACCTTCTCAGGGCGCGCCCACAACGGGCGAGTTCTATTTCAGCACGACGGAATTTTCGGGACCTGCGGCCGGCGGTTCGGTCACGGTCAATTATGAGGACAACGGAGAATGGCAAAATGCGATCGTCAATCTGAAGTCGAATAAGAACTTCCAGGGATCTCTGATAAGAATGCGATATGACATCGTGGGCGAAGCAAAAGAACCGTGCAGCTTTCTGATCGATTATATCCTCTTCTTCAGCAGTGTGGAAGCGGCGCAGGCATTTAAGCACGAAGATCTTGAGACGATGCTTGCGAACCGTCCGACGCCTGCGCCTGCGACGCCGACTCCGGAACCAACGGAAGCGCCGACGAAAGCAGCGACGCCAACTGCTAAAGCCACCGCGAAGGCGGGCCCGTCCTCGGCAGCCCCGGGGAAGCAGGATGGTTTGGCGACCGGGGAAATTGCGGCGATCGTAATTTGCGCCGCGGTGGTCGTTGCCGGAATTATTGTCATTATCGTAATTGTAAATAAAAAGAAGAAAAACGGAACGGAGCAGGCAGAGGCGCCGCACGATTCCGATAACGAAGACGACAAAAAGGAATAACGATCGGTCTTCTGATATCCTGTATTATACAATGGACGGGCGGTATTTTACCGTCCGTTTGTTTTTGATTTGCATCTTCTTTTCCACCCGAGAAAAAAATATATTTTTGAAGTTGCATCATTAAAATAAACGCGGTACAATGAAAAGAAGGTCTGACTGTACGCGTAAGGCGGAGCGGGCTTTATAAGGAGGGTTCGTTGTTGATATGGATGCGATCATTGCAAAGATACTCGAAATAGAACATCGTTCGTGTGAGATCGTACGGGAAGCCGAGGATAAACGTGACACCCTTGATGAAATATTGGATGCCAAACGAGAAGAACTCAGAAAAGCGATATTCAGCGGTGAAGAAAAACGTCTGGAAAACGATAAAATATTAGTTTTGAATAAAGCTCACAACGAGGCGCAGGAGCAGGAGTCTTATGCGAAAGAGAAAATCGCCGCGATGGAAAGCTTTGAACGAAAGCACAGAGAAGAATGGCTGAATGAACTTTACCACCGGATTACCCGGATCGAAAAAGGCTGACGGCGGAGAAACGACAAGGGAAGTGATGGAATGTCGGCGTCGGCTATTTTACAATATAGCGCGGTAATAACAAAAATGCGCGCCATGTACACAGGAATCCTGAAACGGAGCGATTATGAGAAATTGATGTCCATGACGCGGGTTGGGGACGTCGTCCGGTGGCTCAAGGACAGCAAAGGCTACGGAAACGCCCTGCAGGATGTCAGCGATACGTCGGTTCACAGGAATATACTGGAAAGCGCCTTCGATAATGCGCTGATCGAGGATGCCAACAAATTGAAGCATATGCTTGGCAACGACGGGAAGCGGATGCTGACCGTACTGATGACGCGGATCGAAATTATGATGCTCAAAAGGATTCTGCGCGCGATCTATACGGGGATCCCCGCGCCGGACCGGGCGTTTTACAGGCTGTATTCCCCGAAAACTTATTCGAGCAATAAACATCTGGATCCGTATAAATGTATCCAGGCGAAGGATTTTCACCAACTGGCGGACGCTTTGCGCGGTTCCGGGTACGATAAAGTGCTGGAACCTTATGTGATCCGCGAGATTACCAGCACATTCGACATGGAAGAAGCGCTGGACGAATATTATTTTAAAACAGTACTGGACAGCGCAAAGAAATATCTTACGAAAGAGGACTACGATATTACAAAGAACTTTTTCGGTACGGAAGCGGACGTTCAAAATATATTGTGGATGTACCGATATAAAAAGTATTATGATTTTACCGAGGAAGAGATTCTGGGCCATATCCTGCCGAACCGGCGGAAGCTGCGGCGGGAGCAGATCCGCAGCCTGAGCGCCGCAAATATCGAGGATTTCGAATCGGCGGTTTCGGAAACGCGCTATCGATGGCTGTTTACAGGAGAGGCTGCACAGTGGGACAGCAAAGCTTCCGATTATCTTTGTAAGATGTTTATGAGCCAGATGCGCCACAACAGATATAGTTTTGCGGCCATCGTAGCCTACCTTTTCCTGAAGGAAATCGATATACAGAATATCATAACTATAATTGAAGGGGTGCGGTACGGTATGGAGCCGCAGCAAATCGAACAATATTTAATACTGGGTGATCACAATGGGCATTGAGAAAATGAAATACGTCAATTTCGTTGGCGGCAAAGAATACCTGGATGATTTTATCAACAAATATATGACCGGCGATTATGCGTTGCAGCCGGAATATGCGATGAGCGTGCTGAAAAATGTATCCGGATTATACGCGTATAAGGGAACAAATCCGTGTACGGAGCTTCTCAGAAGAAGCAGGAACATTCTGGAAACTTTGAATGTCGATGCCAGAGACGCAGAGCCGGAGGAAGCGTATCTGCTTCTTTCTTATGAGGATATTGCCGCAAAGCTGTCTGATCTAGAGGAGCACAGCGAAGAATTCCGGCGGCAGCGTCAGGAAATCGAAGATTTTATCCGGGAACGCCGTCACATTACCGGACAGCTTTCCAAAATAAAAGATATCGATGTGGAGCTTTCCAAACTGTTTCATCTTCGGTTTTTTAAGATCCGATTCGGTAAAATGCCGAAATCTACTTATAACAGAATCATGTCGTATCTCGATACGCTCGACGTCATCATGTTTCACGTATCTTCCGATGAAAATTATGAGTACGTACTGTATTTGATGCCGACGGATTACGAGGTGCGCGTGGACGGCCTGTTCAACAGCCTGCAGTTCGAACGGATCCGGATTCCGGACACTGCGATCGACGGCGAGGGTTCGCAGGGAACCCCGGCGGAAATTTGCAGCAAATTTACGAGTGAAATCAATGAAAAATTGGCGGAGCTCGACGTGCTGAACAAAAATATCGCCGCATATTCCGCCAGGTGCGGACGCGAGGCCGCGCAGCTGTACAAAGTCATTGAAAATAGAAACGAAATTTTTGAAATCCGCAAATATGTGGCATTCAACAGGGAATCCTTTTATTTGGTGGGGTGGATGCCGGAAGCGGAGCTAAACCGGCTCCAGCCGCTTATCGATAAAGATCCGAAAGTCATTACGATCGTGGATGATATCGATAAGCTTCCGGAGACGACCAAACCGCCCACAAAGCTGAAAAACAATTTCCTGTTCCGGCCTTTCGAGCCGATCGTAACGATGTACGGACTTCCTTCGTACAATGAAATCGATCCCACGCCGCTGATTGCCATCATTTATTGCCTGATGACGGGATTCATGTTCGGGGATGTGGGGCAGGGCTTGGTGTTTGCGCTGGCCGGGATCATCATGCTGCGCAAAAAGTCGGCGCTGGCCGGCGTATTCTTCGGCGGCGGGCTCTGCGCAATGATTTTCGGGTTCCTGTACGGAAGTATTTTCTCTATGGAGGACGTCATAAAACCGATTTTTATGAACCCGATGGAGAGCGCGAACATCAATACGATGCTGATCATCGGAATTTCGCTTGGCGTCGTTCTGCTCGTGTTCGGCATGGTGCTGAACATCCTCAACGGCATTAAGGCGAAAGATAAAGGGCGGATCTTCTTCGACCGGAACGGAATTGCAGGGATGGTATTTTACCTGCTGATCATCGGCAGCGCCGTAGGGTTCCTTCTGAAAGGCAAATTATGGGTATCGGCAGGGCTTCTGGCCGTCATGATATTGATTCCGTTTGTGATCATCTTTTTCAAACATCCGCTCGAAAACATATTGAACAAAAAGAAAGCCATGCCTGCGGAGAAGGGGAGCTTCTTTATTGAAACGGCGTTTGAAATGGTCGATATGCTTTTGAGCTTTGCAAGCAATACGATTTCCTTCGTTCGTCTCAGCGCGTTTGCGATCAACCACGTCGGCTTGTCGATGGCGTTTATCATCCTCTCAAATCTGACGGGCGGCGCGGGCAAAGTCATTATTATGATTATTGGAAACGCGCTGATTATCGGTCTTGAGGGGCTGATCGTAGGGATCCAGGGTCTCCGTCTCGTTTATTACGAGCTGTTCAGCAGGTTCTATTCCGGAGACGGCGTGCCGTATACGCCGCTCATTACAAAAAATAAAAATTAACATATCATAATAATTTAAAATATTCTGGAGGTTTTATCATGTTAGAATTTATTGTTGGAACGATGATTTTCGTAATACTCGTCACGGTTTGTCTCGGCGTATTTTCCAAAAAAATCGCGGCGAAATCCAAAGGCGGCCAATATCTGCGCAGAGCGCTCAAGGGGAATATGGCTTTAATGGCCAGTCTTGTATTGGTTGCGGCAATCTTCTTGTTTTCCGGCGCAGCGATCCATTCAAATGCCGCAGATACGGCAGCGGCAGGGGAGACGCAATCGGAACAAAGCAGTTCTTCTTCTGCAGAAGGAATGGCATATCTTGCCGCAGCGCTTTCTACGGGTCTCGCTACGATTGGCGCAGGAATCGCGGTCGCGGTAGCAGGCTCCGCAGCGCTGGGCGCGATCAGCGAGGATTCCAAGCTGCTCGGTAAAACGCTCATTTTCGTCGGTCTTGCGGAAGGTATCGCTATTTACGGATTGATTATATCGATCATGATCATGAATAAGGTGTAATCTTATGAAAATGCATGTGATCAGCCGGAGCAACGATACGCTGGCCGGATTCCGTCTGGGAGGCGTCGTCGGAACTAACGTCCGAAACGAAAAACAGCTCGAAGCTTGTCTCGATCTGCTCCTTGGCGACAGTGATACAGGCATTATACTGATCTCACAGGATATTTATGAAATGGGCAGAGATATTATTGCCCGTAAAATGCGCGATCGCAGGCTTCCGCTGCTTGTTACGATCGAGTAACGCTGCTTGCGCGTCCGGCGCGTTTTGGAGGGGATAGTTGCTATGAGTTCTATAGATTCGAAATTAAGGCGGTTTGAACATAACGTGATCAATAAAGCGGCGCTGGAACGAGACCAGCTCCTTGCGGAAATCGATGAGATTACGAAAAATGCCCTTAAAGAGACGAAAGCCTCTTATACGAAGAACGCAAAAGAAATGTATCAGAAGGGAATGGACGAAGCGCGGAAAGATGCGCGGATGATCATCTCGGCTGCGAAAAACAACGGGCAATCGAGCGTCGTTTCCAAACGTGATGAAATTATCGATTCCGTATTCGAAGAATTGGAAAACAGGCTCAGAGAATACGTGCAAAGCAAGGAATACGAGACGTATTTTACGTACAAATTGAATGAAGCCGTGGATGCAGTGCTTTCTATGGCGGCAATTCCGAGGACCGCGGAAATCGGTTTCGTATCGTATGATTATGACCATCATCTTAAATTGGCGGAACCTGCCGCACAGCGCCTGATGGAACGCGGGATCCGCGTGACCTTTCAGAAGAGCGAGAACGATTTTATCGGCGGATGTGTGATCAATATGCCGGCGATCGGAAGGATGATCGATAATTCCATGAAAAGCGACGTTCTGCGGGAACGGGAAAGCTTCCTTTCATGGAGTAATTTGTCATTATGAGGACTGGAGGAAATTATGAAATATATTTCGCGTATAAACGGCCCGGTTGTTAAAGCAAAAGGGGACGACGATTTTTCGGTGCAGGACATGGTGCATGTCGGGAAAATCCGGCTGATCGGCGAAGTCATCAGCGTGGACGGCGACGAAGCGACGATTCAGGTTTATGAAAGCACTTCCGGCCTCATGCCCGGCGAGCCTGTCGAGACGACGGGCCAGCCGCTTTCCGTATATCTGGCGCCTGGCATCATCGGAAACATGTTCGACGGGATCCAGCGGCCGCTGGAAAAGCTATATGAAATGAGCGGCGATTTTATTACGCGCGGTCAGCAGTTCGACAATCTGGATACGGAGAAGAAATGGCATTTTACGCCTACGCTGGAGGAAGGCACGCGCGTAAGCGCGCTTACGATTTTCGGAGAAATACCGGAGACCGGCTCGGTGCTGCATAAAGTGATGATCCCCATGCCGCTGTCCGGTATTGCTTCGGCGGCGGATGGCGTTTTGGAGTATATCGCTCCGGAGGGAGAGTATACGATTACGGACTGTATTGCCAAGGTACGCGGCGATCAGGGAGAGCTGCGGGAAATTCAGCTGCTCAGCCGCTGGCCGGTGCGGATTCCGCGCCCGTATGCTAAACGGATCGGCGCCGACGAACCGCTGATTACAGGGCAGCGGGTAATCGATACCCTTTTTCCGCTCGCAAGAGGCGGAACGGCTGCGATTCCGGGCAGTTTCGGCACCGGGAAAACGATGACGCAGCATCAGCTTGCGCAGTGGTGTGATGCGGATATCATCGTTTATATCGGCTGCGGAGAACGCGGAAACGAGATGACGGAGGTGCTGGAAGATTTTCCGGGTCTGAAAGATCCGCGAAACGGCCGTTCGCTGATGGAACGTACCGTTTTGATTGCAAACACCTCCAATATGCCGGTTGCTGCAAGAGAAGCTTCCATTTATACGGGAATCACCCTTGCGGAATATTATCGGGATATGGGATATGACGTTGCGATCATGGCGGACTCTACGTCGAGATGGGCGGAAGCGCTCCGGGAAATATCGGGACGTCTGGAAGAAATGCCTGCGGAAGAAGGCTTTCCGGCCTACCTGCCTTCGCGGCTCTCTGAATTTTACGGCCGCGCAGGGCGGATCATCAGTTATAATGATACGAAGGGAAGCGTTTCGATTATCGGCGCGGTATCTCCGCAGGGCGGAGATTTTTCGGAGCCGGTTACGCAAAATACAAAACGCTTCGTGCGCTGTTTCTGGGGCCTGGACAGGGAGCTTGCGTATGCGCGCCATTATCCGGCAATCAACTGGCTGACGAGCTACAGCGAATATATCGACGACATGTCGAAGTGGTATAACGAAAAGCTCGGAAGCGATTTTTTGGAAATGCGGGCAAAAATGGCCAAGATTTTGCAGGAAGAAAACGATCTTATGGAGATCGTCAAGCTGGTTGGCGCAGACGTAATGCCGGAAGATCAGAAGCTGATCCTGGAAATCGGAAGAGTGATCCGCGCCGGTTTTTTACAGCAGAATGCGTTTCACGAGGTGGATACGTTCGTACCGCTCAAAAAACAATATGCGATGATGTCGCTGATCCTGTTTTTATATGATCGCTGTGTGGATCTGACACGTATGGGCGTACCGGTATCCGTTATCAAAGACACGAAATTCTTCGATGACTGCATCGCCATGAAGTATACGATCGGAAATAAAGATCTTTCCGGAATCGACCGTCTTCGCGAGAAATTCGATAAAGGAATCCGCGAGCTGCAGCGCGCATATCATGACATCAAAAAACAATAAAGCATATCTTTTTTAAAATATTGACAAAAAAGATAAATAAACATATCATTAAGTGTCCTGTAAACAAAGTACATTATCATTTTGTATACCCATTGTGCGGAAGAAATGATAAAGAATTGGGAATAGGCAGCATGGAGATGAACAACAATAAGAAGGCAAAAGCGGTTTTTATTGGGATCGCACTCATAGCGGTATTGATTTTGTTTTCGGCCTGTTCGGGGATCGGAGAAGCGGCGGATCCCGCGGATCTCGGATATCCGTACAGGGTTACTTACCATGCGCTCGGCGGCACGATCAACCTGAAAAACGTCCGTACGACGTATTATGCGGAAGATTCTTATATTTTCAAACCCTCCGGAAGCTCCAATATGCTGGTCGAACCGGTCCGGGAGGGCTATATCCTTGCGGGATGGTATACCGCAAAAGAAGATATTACGGATGAAAACGGAACGGTTACGGGATATGCTTTTCAAGCGGAAGACCGCTGGGATTTCGACGAGGACCGGATTTCCGGGGACATCGATCTGTATGCGCGATGGATCCCCCAGTCGGCCGTACAATACATCGATGCCGATACGGGGAAAGTACTTTTTACGAAAAATGTAACGGCGGATTCCCCGGTGCAGCCGCTTTCCTCTTCCGTGGAGAAGCTGTATACTCCCGCGGGTAAAACATTGCTCTCCTATTATTTTGATAAAGAGTGTACGCAGCAATGTGCGTTCGAAGACCTTTCCCATGAGGATTTGCTGCTTAGCAACGAACTGATCTATGCAAAGCTTTCAGAAAAATTTCCCGAATATATCGTCCCTCTGAACCAGGAAAACCGTGCGGAAAATCCTGTGGGGGGGGGTACGACAGCGGATACGGACGGCTCTTATGACCCGTATTTATTTATTGAAAATGCAGGATACCATCTAAAAACGACGGAGAAATCCGTTCTGGAAGAAATCCGGGCGGAGAAAGACGCCCTGATCGAACACAGCATCGCCACTTATCTCGAAAATTCCAATATCAATCAGCTATATATGAAATTTATCGACGGAAACTATATCCGGGTAAGCAGTGCCGCGTCCTTTAAAAGCGGCGCCAGATATAGTTTTTCCAATCTCAGCACAACGGAAATCGACGGATATATTTTTACCTCCGATATCGATTTCGGCGGAGCCGTATTCGAAACGGCTTCCGATTTTAAGGGCGCAATCTATGGCAACGGATATACGCTGCGGAACTTCCGTATTACCGCCGGCAGCAAAAAAATTCCTGCGGGACAAGTTCCGGCTTTCGGATTATTTGAGAATCTATCCGGCGCCGTTATAAACGACCTTCATTTTGAATCTGTTACCGTGAATATCAATCCGGCCTCCAACGGTTCGCTGTATGCGGCGCTGCTTGCGGGCAAGGCTGATCATACGTCCGTAACGAACTGTAATTTTACCAATATCAAAATAAAAACGGGTATGGGGGAGACCCCGGTTCCGTACCAGCCCCCCGATGGCGGCATATGCTATGCGGGCGATCTGTTTGCGGCCGGTTCCGAGAATACGGTGGAAGGCTGCAGGGCGGAAAATTGCCTCGTCAGCGTGACAGGAAATGTTGAGATAAATACGCTGCTCTTTTCAAAAGAGTGATGTGTTGTTTATAAATAAATTTTGATAGGAGGATGATTCGGATGAAAATGAAGAAGATGACGATGGTATTTATTTCCATGCTTTTCGTGTGTTCATTTGCATTGGCCGGCTGTTCTGACACGAAGAAACAGGAAGAAAACCATGGAAATGAATCCGCCTCTGCAAAGGCGGATGTGCCGGCGAACAGATTCAAGGCGGCGGACAGAACGGGAAATAATGCAACGCAGCCGCTCGTATTGTCTACGGGCACGCTGGATGGAAAATTGAATCCTTTCTTTGCAACGTCGGCTTACGACACAGACGTGGAAGGCGTGACGCAGCTTCCTTTGCTTGCTACGAACAAGGACGGCGAGCCGATTGCCGGCATCGACGTAGCGTCCTATGCTTATTCTTATACACAGGAAGTTAAAAATAAAGATACGGATAATGCGGTTTCCGAATATACGTTTATTCTTAAAAACGGAATCACATTCAGCGATGGGAAACCGGTTACGGCAAAGGATGTATTGTTCTCCATTTACGTATTGTGCGATCCGCTGTACGACGGTCCTTCCACCTATTACAGTATCGACATTCAGGGAATGGAAGAATACCGGACGCAGACCACAAAAGAGGTCAATGAAAAATACACCGCATTAGCAGAGAAAATTTACGCGGCAGGCTTTACGGTCGGCGAAGACGGCGCTTTCATTTATGGTACGGCTGAAGGCGTAACAAAAGAGCAGCAGAAAGAGTTTTGGGATTTGCTCGGCGAAGCGGGCGAAAAATTTGCGCAGGAGATCATCGATTCTGTTTATGCAGATTATCCGGATTATATCGGCAGCGATAATTTCCCCGGGTTTACTTTGGAAGAGGTTGCCAAGAGCGAAACGCTGAAAGTCGCATTTGGTATGGCGATGTGGGGATACGGATCCGTCGATGGGGAAAGCAAACGATTTACGGACAAATTGGGAAATACTTATGATCTTTCCAAATCCGACACCCAGCTTACGGCGGCGATCTACTGGGAGAATATATTGAAAGACTATGACTATGATGTAAATGCTTTGAATGAGCAGACGGCCGGAACGGAAATTTACGAGTTCCTGCATAATCTTTATCTGCTGAAGGTCGGCGGTAAAGAGGTAGAGGGCGGTATTCCGAATATCTCCGGTATCACCTCCGGCAAAATGAAATGCGATGACGGCGTTGAACGCGAATATGTGAAGCTCTCAGTCAATGGGGTCGATCCTACGGCAATCTTTAAAATGGCCATTGAAGTGGCCCCGTTCCATTATTACACCGAAGGCTACAGCGGTACGCTGAATGAAAACGGCGTAGCGCTGAACACACCGGAATTTATGTCCCATCTCAAATCGAAAAACAATAAGCCGGTTGGCGCAGGTCCGTATAAATTTTTGAGTTATAAAGATAACGTCGTAACGTATGAAGCAAACGACAACTTCCTGCTCGGCGCGCCGAAGATCAAAACGCTGCGTTATCAGGTAATTTCTCTTGGTTCCGAGCTGGATGCGCTGAAAACAGGCACCGTTCATTATTCTGATCCTTCTGCGTCTCCGGAAATCATCAACGATATCACAAAAGGCGAAGGCGATTACGCTAAAATGGCCTATACGCTGGTAGACAACGACGGCTACGGTTATATCGGGATCCAAGCGCAGGCGATTCCGGAATGGAATGTGCGGAAAGCGATCGCACATGCGATGAACGTACAGCTTGCGGTAGACAATTATTATCCGAACGGTTTGGGAAGCGTCAATTACAGAACGATGACAAAAGTCAACTGGGCGTATCCGGACAATCCGGAGAACCTGTTCCCATACGACGCAACGGGAGAAACCTCGAAAAACCTGTTTTTAGAGGCGGGATATGAATACGATAATGCCGCAAATATAATGAAATATCCCGGCGGGCATGAAAAAGCCGGGCAGCAGGTAACACTGAAATTCACGATTCCTTCCGACGCAAAGGATCATCCTGCCGGATCTATTTTCCAGAATACGCAGGAAGTCCTTGGAAAAATCGGCGTCAAAGTGGAAATCGAAGTCGATGAAAATATATTGGATAAATTGAGTACGGCCTATGAGTCCGGCGTGCAGGTCTGGGCGGCAGCATGGGGAGAGGGCGGAGTAGATCCGGACATGTTCCAGATCTGGTGCTCTGACGATACGAACCAGGCCCCCTCGAATACGGGCCTCCACTGGCTGTATAAAAACGGCTCCGATGATCAGCAGCAGGCGCTCAAGAAGCTGAACGAACTGATTGCCGCCGCCAGAACGACGCTGGACATGGAGGAACGGAAAGCGATTTATAAGGAAGCGCTGGAATATTCCACCGGGCTTGCCGTCGAAATTCCCACGTATCAAAGAAAGAACCTGTTTGCATACGATAAAAATGTGATCAAAACAGATACGCTTTTAAAAGGCGAAGATGTTACGCCGTTCCAGAGCCCGATCAAGCAAATCTGGAATGTGGAACTCAATTAAAAATCCGTTTGTGCTGTTTACAGGACCCGGTTTTTCCGGGCCCTGTCTTCCATTTTATTCATATCCTTTCAGGTGATTTGAATTTTCCTGCGCTGCGATATGAAACGAGGTGTGATGATTTATGGTTCGGTATGTGGTCAAGAGGATTCTTCTGGGGATTCTGATATTATTTGGCGTATCTCTTATTATCTATGCGCTGGCTATGCTGATGCCGGCCGACTATATCGATACGCAGACGGCCGCCGCAGTGCAAAGCGGTTCCATGAAACCTGAAGAAGTGCTGCGCTTGAAAGAACTGTATGGACTGGCGGACAAAAGCTTTTCGGGCATTCTAAAAGGGTACGGCGAATGGCTGGCAGGCGCGTTCACGGGAGACTTGGGATTTTCTTTTTTATACGGAAAACCGGTAACGGCCGTCATCTCCGAATATGTCTGGATTTCTTTTCTGCTGGCGTTTATCTCGTACTTCTTTGAAATTCTGATTGCAATTCCTCTTGGAATCAAAGCTGCGGTCAAACAATACAGCGCATACGACTATACGGCTACCGTTCTGGCAATGGCGGGTATTTCGCTCCCTTCTTTTTTCCTTTCCGCATTGGTTCTGAATGTATTTTCCATCAAATTAGGATGGTTCCCGCTTCAGGGGCTCACGACGGCTACGAAAATTTTTGGAGAAGGACAAGCCTTTGCATTATTCCTTGATAAAGCATGGCATCTCGTGCTTCCGCTATTCGTTTCCATCCTTTTAGGAATCGGCAGCCTTATGCGGTACACCAGAACAAATATGCTTGAAGTTTTAAATTCAGATTATATCCGTACGGCACGCGCAAAGGGGCTTGACGAGCATACGGTGATTTATAAACATGCATTCCGGAATACGCTGATCCCGCTCGTCACGACGATCGGCGGCATGATTCCAACGTTATTTGGCGGTATGATGATTCTGGAAACGGTATTTGCGATCCCGGGTATCGGATATATGGCGTACCGGGCGACGGTAGCGGGAGACATTCCTTTTATTATGGGATACAATATGTTTCTTTCCATCCTGTCGGTACTCGGCATTCTGCTTTCGGATCTGCTTTATGTAGCCGTCGATCCGCGCGTAAAATTACGATAAGGAGGATCCCCTCATGGAGAACGAGAAAAACAACGATATTATAAAATCAGAAAACGAGCGGAACCTCCTTCCGCAAGACCCTGCCCCGGAAGAACATTTCCATGTCATTTCTCCTGCCCGGATGGTAACGAAGCGCTTTTTCAGAAGCAAGCTTTCCATCGCGGGTCTGGCGATGATCGTATTTGTTTTTATTTTTTCTTTTATCGGGCCTTTCATCGTTGATCTCACATGGGGCTACGGGCAGAACCAGGTCTTCCAGATTGAACGGCAAGCGTCGATGCTCTCGAAAGCAGATTTTCAGGGCGCAGACGGTAAAACTTATACGTATTATGATTACTCGATCAGCACCGCCACTTTCAAAGCGCCGCCGTCTAAAGACCATTGGCTGGGCACCGACACGTCGGGCATGGATATTTTCGTGCGGCTGATGTATGGCGGACGGATTTCCCTTATGCTGTCGTTCCTTGTCGTAATCATAGAAACCGCCCTGGGCGTATTGCTGGGCGGGTTGGCAGGATACTTCGGCGGATGGGTGGATCAGCTCATCATGCGAATCGTAGATGTGTTCTATTGCCTCCCCGGACTTCCCATGCTTCTGATCTTGTCCGCAACGCTGAATTCCATTGAAAGCATTTCGGCAAGCCACCGCATTTATTATCTGATGGCTTTTCTCACGTTGATCGGGTGGTCTACGACGGCGCGTCTTGTCAGAGGACAGATTTTGATGTTAAGAGAGCAGGAATATATCATGGCGGCGGAAGCCGCGGGGCTTCCCGCATGGCGGAAAATATGCAAGCATTTGATTCCAAATGTAATGCCGCAGCTGATCGTCAGCATGACGCTCGGGCTGGGAAGCATCATTCTTTATGAATCGACGCTTTCCTATCTGGGACTCGGAGTGCCGTTCCCCGACGCTGCCTGGGGCTCGATGATCGCGATGGCCGATCCGGCAAAGGGACAGGAAATCCTGGCGAACTATCCGAATATGTGGGTCCCGGCAGGGATCCTGATCATCGTTACGGTACTTGGATTCAATTTTATCGGAGACGGGCTCAGAGATGCGTTCGATCCAAGGATGAAGAGGTGATTTTATGCGTATTTTATCCGGAAAAAAAGATAAAAAGGCGATCCTGGGGGACAACGAATATTTGACGCTCAAAGAAGAACGCCGTATCGCGAAAGAAAACCTCAGAATTACAAAACGATTCGAAAAACAGAAACGTAGAAAACTTCCCGAATCGGATTATACTACGAAAATGCGCGACGAAAACAATATCGTGGAATTTGAGGATTTGCACACGTATTTTTATACGGACGTCGGCACCGTCCGGGCCGTAAACGGCGTTTCTTACGACATCCCCTCGCGGTCTGTCGTAGGAGTCGTAGGAGAATCGGGCTGCGGTAAATCCGTCACGTCTCTTTCTTTGATGCGCCTCGTACAGGCACCGCAGGGTCAAATCGTAGCCGGCAGCATCCGCTATCAGGCAAGGGATGGAAAATGTTATGATATCGCAAAAATGCCGTCTTCCAAAATGCTGGAAATCCGGGGCAAGGAAATTTCCATGATTTTTCAGGAGCCGATGACAAGCCTGAATCCCGTTTTCACCATAGGGGAACAGCTGGATGAAGTCGTTCTGCTGCATGAAGCGGGCGCTACGAAAGCGAGCGCCAGACAGCGCAGCCTCGAAATGCTTTCGCTTGTGGGAATCGGTATGGCCGAAAAAGTATACCGCTCTTATCCGCATGAACTTTCCGGCGGGATGCGCCAGCGGGTGATGATCGCTATGGCGCTCGCCTGCAATCCGCGCCTGATTATAGCGGACGAGCCGACGACGGCGCTGGACGTCACGATCCAGGCACAGATATTGGACCTGCTGCGTGAGATCCGGACAAAAATGAACGGCAGTATTTTACTGATCACCCACGATCTGGGCGTTATTGCCGAAATGGCGGACTATGTCGTAGTAATGTATGCCGGCAAAATCGTAGAAAAGGGAACGGTACGGGAAATTTTCCATGATCCCAGACATCCTTATACGATCGGACTGATGAAAAGCAAGCCCAGCGTCGGCAACCAGGCTGACCGGCTCTACAGTATCCCGGGACAGGTACCGAATCCGATCAACATGCCAAATTATTGTTATTTTAAAAACAGATGTGAAAAATGCATAGCGGCGTGCGAGGGGGAATATCCGAAGCTGCGGAAATTTTCGGATACGCATTTCGCGGCGTGCCATCTTTACGACGAGACGGAGGTACCAGACAATGGGTAAGGGAACGGCGGCAGCTGCATATGATAAATATTTACAGTCAGATGAAAACATCCTGGAAGTGCATCATCTGAAAAAATATTTCCCGATCAAGGGCGATCTTGTCGTTCAGAAAAATTATGTAAAAGCAGTGGACGACGTTTCTTTTTCCATAAAAAAGGGAACCACAATGGGCCTGGTGGGGGAATCGGGCTGCGGGAAAACGACGGTCGGACGTACGATTCTGCGCCTCCACAGCGTAACGGGCGGACAGGTGCTTTTCCAGGGGCGCGATCTGGCGACGCTCGACAAAAGAGAGCTCCGGAAGCTGCGTCCGAAGCTGCAAATGATTTTTCAGGATCCGTATTCCAGTCTTTCCCCGAGAATGCCGGTGGGCGAGATTATCGCAGAGGCGGTCAAGGTCCACAAAATCGTTCCCAAAAACCAACGTCGGGAATATATATTAAAAATTATGCATGAATGCGGCCTGCAAACACAATATTATTACAGGTACCCGCATGAATTTTCCGGCGGTCAGCGGCAGAGGATCTGCATCGCAAGAGCGGTGGCGCTGAACCCGGATCTGATTATCTGTGATGAGCCCGTCAGCGCGCTGGACGTATCGATCCAGGCGCAAATCATCAATCTGATGAAAGACCTGCAGGAGCAAAGCGGGTATACTTACCTCTTTATTTCACATGATTTATCGGTGGTGGAGCATATTTCCGATACGATCGGCGTAATGTATCTCGGAAATCTTGTAGAAACGGGAGATAAAAAGAGCATTTTTTCAAATCCGCTGCATCCTTATACGACCGCTCTGCTTTCGGCGGTACCGATGCCGGATCCGGATTATAAAATGAAGAGGATCCTGCTCAAAGGCGATATTCCAAGTCCCGCCAATCCGCCGGAAGGCTGCAAGTTCTGTACGCGCTGCCCGCGGCGTATGGATGTCTGTACAAAAATAAAACCTGTGTTTAAAGAATATGAGCCCGGACATTTTACGGCATGCCATCTTTATCCGCAAGAGTAAGGAGTTACGGCTATGGCAAGAAAAAAACGCAGAGAGTATGCGGATGACGACGGAAGAGTCATCGCAGATATGTCCGTAGAAGGCATGCCGCGGCGTGTGACAAAACGCTGCGAAGAAGTCAGGGAAAAAGAAAAACGAAAAAATAACGCTCTGGATATAGACAAATCCGAAAAAAAAAGTATTATTAAAGGAGTGCTGCTTGCGTATGCCGTTCTGGGGCTGGTTTTATTCGGCGCGGCAGCTCTGTTTTTACTGTTTTGCACAAAAATCTGGTTTAAATAACCTTAGAATGGCTGACGGAGGAATTTATGTACGAGAAAGTATCATCGAATCTGAATTTTGTTGAGAGAGAAAAGAAGACGGAAAAATTTTGGGAGGAACACGAGATTTTCCGGAAAAGCATAGAACTTCGTGAAGGCGGGGAAACGTATACGTTTTACGACGGGCCGCCGACAGCGAACGGAAAGCCTCACATCGGGCACGTGCTGACGCGTGTGATAAAAGATATGATTCCGCGCTATAAAACGATGAAAGGATATCACGTCCTCCGAAAAGCCGGATGGGATACGCACGGCCTTCCCGTGGAACTCGAAGTTGAGAAACAGCTCGGACTCGACGGCAAGGAACAGATCGAAGCGTACGGGCTGGAGCCTTTCATCAACAAATGCAAGGAAAGCGTCTGGAAGTATAAAGGCATGTGGGAAGATTTTTCCAATACGGTAGGATATTGGGCCGACATGGAAAATCCATACGTCACTTACGACAACTCCTATATAGAATCCGAATGGTGGGCGCTCAAGAAGATCTGGGAGAAGGGCCTGCTGTATAAAGGCTTCAAAATCGTCCCGTATTGCCCGCGTTGCGGAACGCCGCTTTCCAGCCATGAGGTGGCGCAGGGGTATAAGGACGTCAAAGATAAATCCGTTACCGTGAAAATGAAAATGAAAAACGAGGACAATACGTTTTTCCTTGTCTGGACAACGACGCCGTGGACCTTGCCGTCGAACGTGGCGCTCTGCGTCAATCCGGACGTAAAATATGTGAAGATCAAAACGGAGGCTGCCAGCTATATTCTGGCGGAAGAGCTTGTTTCTGCAAACATAGACGAAGCCTACGAAACGGTTGCCTCATATACCGGCCGGGAGCTGGAAGGCCTGGAATACGAACCGCTGTATTCTTTTAAGGAATTGAGCGGTAAAGCGTATTATGTTACTTGCGACGGATATGTTACCACATCGGACGGTACGGGAATCGTACACATCGCGCCGGCTTTCGGCGCCGACGACGCCCAGGTAGGACGCCGCTACGATCTGCCGTTCCTGCAGCTGGTAGATCAGAAAGGCGAAATGACGTCTGAAACGCCGTGGGCGGGCACATTCTGCAAAGATGCAGATAAAGAAATCATAAAAGATCTGAACGCAAGAGGCATGCTGTTCAAAGCAATTCCTTTCGAACATTCCTATCCGTTCTGCTGGCGTTGCGATACGCCGCTGATTTATTACGCCCGCGATTCCTGGTATATCAAGATGACGGCGGTCCGGGAGGAACTCATTCGAAACAATGAGAAGGTCAACTGGATTCCGGAGTCCATCGGGAAAGGGCGCTTTGGAGACTGGCTCAAAAACGTACAGGATTGGGCGATCAGCCGCGACCGGTATTGGGGTACGCCTCTAAATATCTGGGAATGCTCCTGCGGGCACAGGCATTCCATCGGCTCCGTTGCGGAATTGAAATCGATGTCGGAGAACTGTCCGGAAAACATCGAGCTGCATAAGCCGTATATCGACGGTGTGACGATCCGCTGCCCGGAATGCGGCGGGACGATGACGCGCGTCAGGGAAGTGATCGACTGCTGGTTCGATTCCGGCGCGATGCCGTTTGCGCAGTGGCATTATCCATTTGAAAATAAGGACATCTTCGAGGATCATTTTCCAGCGGACTTCATCAGTGAGGCCGTCGACCAGACGCGGGGCTGGTTCTACTCTTTAATGGCGATCTCGACGCTGATTTTCGATGAAACGCCGTATAAAAACGTCATCGTACTGGGTCTCGTCCAGGATGAAAACGGCCAGAAAATGTCCAAATCCAAAGGAAATGCCGTGGATCCCTTCGAAGCGCTCAGAACGTATGGAGCGGATGCGATCCGCTGGTACTTCTATTCCAACAGCGCGCCGTGGCTGCCCAATAAATTCTATGCCAAGGCCGTAACGGAGGGACAGCGTAAATTTCTCGGTACGTTGTGGAATACGTATGCATTTTACGTATTATATGCCAATATCGACGATTTCGACCCAACACAGTATCGTCTGGAATATGAGAAGCTCTCCGTTATGGACAAATGGATCCTTTCCCGGCTGAATACGGTTGTCAAAACGGTGGATCAGAACCTTGCGGAGTATAAAATTACGGAAACCGCAAAAGTGCTCCAGGATTTTGTTGATGAACTCAGCAACTGGTATGTCAGAAGAAGCAGGGAACGGTTCTGGGTCAAGGAGATGCCGCAGGATAAAATCAACGCGTATATGACGCTTTATACGGTTCTTGTAACGCTCGTCAAAATTTCTGCGCCGATGATTCCGTTTATGGCGGACGACATCTACCGGAATCTCGTATGCAGCGTTGATAAAACCGCGCCGGAGAGCGTCCATCTTTGCGATTTTCCGATTGCCAGGGAAGAACTGATCGATCCGAAGCTGGAAGAGGATATGGAACTGGTATTAGAGATCGTCGTTCTGGGCCGCGCCGCGCGAAATAATGCGAATCTCAAAAACAGGCAGCCGATCCGTAAAATGTTCGTGAAAGCAGCCGCGCCGCTCGACGCGTTTTATACTGCGATTGCAGCGGAAGAGCTCAATGTCAAAGAAATCGAATTTACGCAGGATGTGAGCGCCTTTACGTCTTACTCCTTTAAACCGCAGCTGAAAACGCTCGGCCCGAAATACGGTAAAGATCTCGGCACGATTCGGACGCTGCTTTCGGCGCTGGATGGCGGCGCTGCGATGCTGGAATTGGAAAATACGGGAACGCTCACCTTGAATCTCGGAGAACGGCAGGCGGTACTGACAAAAGAGGATCTCCTGATCGACACCGCACAGAAAGAGGGCTTTGAAGCCGTAGCCGATCGTGACATCACGGTGGTGATCGAAACGACGCTTACCCCGGAACTGATCGAAGAAGGATTTGTACGCGAACTCATCAGCCGGATTCAAACGATGCGGAAAGAAGCGGGCTTCGAGGTTCTGGATCATATTGCTGTTTATCAGTATGGCAGCGCAGAAATTAAAAACTATATGGTGCGGAACGAGTCGCAGATCCGGTCTGAGGTACTCGCGGAAGCGGTTTCCTATGAACGGCAGGATGTACCTGCCGGCGCGTATGAAAAAGATTGGGAAATCAACGGTTTTACTACCACGCTGGCAGTCAGAAAAATCGATTAAAGAAGCTGTAGAAATAAATCGCGGCATACGACCCGATACGCCGGGCCGTATGCTTTTTTATACGCTTCGCTGTGGGATACTGCGGGAAAATCCGCTTCAAAATACGTTCGCAAATAACTGCCGAGTGCGTTTTCCGTCACGCCGAGCTCTCCGGCGCGGGCCATTTCCAGCAGTAAATTCAGTTTTACGGTAAAATGTTCTATGGTTCCCCTGATTTGCGCTGCGGAACGCACAAAAATATCGTTGAGCGCCGTTAGCGGGATTTTACGCGTATCGAGAGCGTGCAGATCGACGCGCAGTAAGCCTCCTCCGATTTCTTCCGTAAGCGGGCGGGCTTCGTGCGGGGAGACTTTCCCGTATTCTTCCGTAAGACGGCGGAGGCAGTCCTGCGGATCTTCGATCAGATGACCGCCGCCGAATTCACTTTGATATAAAAGCTTTACCAGGTCCTGCGGCTCCATGAGCGGATACCGCCTGACATGCATCAGAATTATGTCTTTCACTTTTCCGAAGACGCCGCGGGCAGATATTTTGTTTTTTGCAGGCCGATTACGATAAGCGGCACCAGAATGATCTGACAGATGATTCCCGGTATTGCTTTGAGAAACGCGCCGCTGAGGAACAATTGAAAAGAAAAGTTTGTTTTCATAAGCCCCATCAGCGCAAATTGCGCCGCGCCCCATACGATTCTGCCGGCAAGCATCGACAAGATCAGATTTATATAGATAAAGAGCGGCTTCTTGGGAAAGAGCTTATATAACAATCCTGTCATGAGACCGTAGACCGCCATTTCGAACGCCATAAACAGACAGCCCGGAAACGGCGGCATAGAGAATAGTAAAAAACGCAGCGGCGCTGCGATCGCGCCTACGGCAAGCCCGTACTGCCAACCGCAAAGGAAGCCGCAGAGGAGCACGGGAAGATGCATCGGCGACAGCATACTTCCGATTTCCGGAATCTGTCCGGTCAGAAACGGAAGCACCAGACATAAAGAGAGGCAGACCGCCGCATAAACTATTTTTAAAGTACCTGTAAGATATTTTTGTTCCATAATAAAATTCTCCTTTTATAAGTAAGATTAGTGAACGAAAAATACCTTCAGGTATTTATGGATCCGCTTCTGCGGATCGTTTCTGATGCTGCATTTTACAGAATACGGGAGATTCTGTCAAGTATTGCCGAAATACTGGTCCAGCGTCCGGAATTCATATCCTTGCGCGCGGGCATAATCGATAATATCTCCGATTGCCTCCGCATTGTCCGGGGAGATGGCATGCAGTAAAAGCACTTCGCCCGGATGCATGCTTTTTGTGACCTTATCGAAGGCATATTGCTTTCCGTGGATTACGTCCTCGTTATAATCGTCATATGCGAAGGACCAGAAAATGCAGCGATAGCCGAGCGAAGTAAGCAGCTCCATAGAAGAATCGCTGTATGCGCCCATGGGATACCGAAAATATTTTGTAGAATAACCGAACGTGATCCGCATGTAATTCTCAAAACGCTGAAGCTCGGAGGCCATCTTGACTCGCGATATGGTTGAAAAATCGGGATGCGTGACGGAATGGTTCCCCACGATGTGCCCCTCTGCAATCATCCGTGCGATCAGGTCAGGAGCCTCTTTCAGATGGCTTAAAGTGGGAAAAAACGCTGCGCTAATTTTTTTTTCTTTCAATACGTCGAGGATTTTCGCGGTATATCCGTTTTCATATCCGCAGTCGAACGTAAGATAGATGATTTTCTCGGTTGTCTTGGCATCATAAGTCAGGGCGCTCCAGCCCATGTCTTCATAATGCTGCTGGAAACGTTTCGGCTGCGCAGGCGTGTCGTATCCGAACCAGTGGCCGACACGTTCTGTCGATAAATTTCTTTTGTTTTCAGGATCGTACACTTTAAAACTGATTTGCTCCAGAGGAGTTCTGCCATTGAATGTTTTCTTATAGGAGGGCGCTTCAAAATCGATCTTCAGCGTTACGGATTCTTCTTTCAGTTCGTCCTGTGTCGGCGATACTGTTATTGTCGGGACCGGCGTCGGCTTGGGCGTCGGAACCTGTGTCGGCGTCGGCTTGGGGGTCGGTTCGGGCGTTGGCTCGGCCGTTTTTATTACAGTCGCAGACGGCGTTGGCGGCAGCGGCGAAGGGGATGTCACACGAACTGTTGGGCTCGTGTTACCGGATACGGACGCGGGCGTGGAAATTATAACTGTTCCGGAGCTTTTTGGCTCATCCTGCTCGCAGCCTGTCGTACAAAGGCAAAAAACGGCAAGAAAAAATAAAGATACGACAAATAAAAAGATTGATTTTGTTTTTTGCTGCGCCACAAACCTTGTCCCCTTTTTCATTTGTATTTTTCGATATATGACTTGTTCATTTTATCATACTTAAGCGTTATTATCAAATAAATTTTATGGAAAATAATGCAAAAATAATATTTTATACGACAAAATATTACAATATTATATTGTATACATGAATATAATGAAAGGAGTATTTTGGAATACGAGGGACGGAAAATAAAAGTTGGCAGAAAAATATTTTGCCGATATAATGATAAAGCGTATAGCCCGATTTTAAAGATTTGAAAGGAGAAATCTATTATGGGACTGATAAAAGCCGGTATTGGAGCATTGGGAGGCACGCTTGCCGATCAATGGAAGGAATTTTTCTATTGCGACGCGCTTAGCTCCGATATTTTGATGATAAAGGGACAAAAACGTACTTCGGGACGGTCGTCGAATACAAAAGGGGAAGACAATATAATTTCAAGCGGATCCGGCATTGCCGTTGCAGACGGGCAGTGCATGATTATTGTGGAACAGGGAAAGATCGCAGAGGTCTGCGCGGAACCCGGCGAGTTTACGTATGACGCTTCTACGGAACCGAGTATTTTCTCGGGCTCCCTCGGGGAAAGCATTCGGAAAACCTTTCAAACGATCGGAAAACGTTTTACGTATGGGGGAGATACCGGCAAGGATCAAAGAGTCTATTATTTTAATACAAAAGAAATTATGGACAATAAATTCGGGACGCGCGAACCGGTGCCGTTCCGTGTCGTCGATAAAAATATCGGACTGGATATCGATATCGCAATCCGCTGTAACGGCGTATTTTCTTATAAAATTGTAAATCCGCTTGTATTTTATACGAACGTTTGCGGAAATGTGGCGGAGGAATACAGGCGCGACGTGCTGGATACGATGCTGAAGCCGGAACTCCTGACGCATTTAGGCCCTGCGTTTGCTAAAATTTCCGCGATGGGGATCCGCTACAGCGCGCTGCCGGGACATAATATGGAAATCCGGGATGCGCTGAAAGCGGAGCTTACGGAGGAATGGTTCAACCGGCGCGGCATTGAAGTCGTCAATGTTGCGCTCAATTCGGCGACCGCCTCTGATGAAGATGAAGATATGATCAAGCAGTTGCAGCGGACGGCCGTAATGCGGGACCCTACGATGGCGGCTGCAACGATTACGGGAGCGCAAAGCGATGCTATGCGCTCTGCCGCGGCGAATGAGAATGGCGCGATGATGGGCTTTATGGGGCTTGGCATGGCGCAGCAGGCAGGCGGCGTCAACGCGCAGAATCTTTATGCGATGGGACAGCAGCAGGGGGCGCAGCAGCAAGCGCAGAATTCCTGGATGTGTTCCTGCGGAACGCAAAACAGCGGGAAATTCTGTGAAAACTGCGGCAAACCGCAGGCCGGGGACGGCTGGACCTGTACCTGCGGCGCACAAAACAAGGGAAAATTCTGTACGGAGTGCGGAAAACCCAAGCCGGAACAGCGTGCGTTTTACCAGTGCGAAAAATGCGGCTGGACGCCGGCGGATCCTGAGAACCCGCCGAAGTTTTGTCCGGAATGCGGCGACCCTTTCGATGAAAATGATAAAAAATAAGCGGAGGTTTTCCCGGAATGTCTGAAGCGATGCAATACAAATGCCCGTGCTGCGGCGGCGAGATTGTATTTGACAGCACATCGCAGAAAATGAAATGCCCTTATTGCGATAATACGTTCGATGTGGAAACGGTGCGCGAATACGGGGATGAAATCAACCGTGCTCCCGAGGACCGGATGGAATGGGAACAGCATGAGAATGCCGGCTGGAGCGAGGCGGAGCAGGAGAATATCGTATTTTACACCTGCTCTTCCTGCGGCGGCGAGATTATCGGGGATAAGAGTACGGCTGCTACGAGCTGCCCGTATTGCGGAAATCCTGTCGTCATGAAAGATCAGTTTCAGGGTGACCTGCGCCCGGATTGGGTGATTCCGTTCAAGCTGGACAAAAACGCTGCGAAAGCGGCGCTGAGCCAGTATTTAAAGGGGAAACGGCTGCTTCCGAAGCTGTTTAAGGATCGGAACCGGATCGAAGAAATCAAGGGGATTTACGTTCCGTTCTGGCTGTTTGACTGCGACACGGAAGCGAATATCCGATACCGAGCGACCAGAACGCGCAACTGGAGCGACAGCAATAACAATTATGTGGAAACGTCTCATTTTTTGCTCGTAAGAGAGGGCGGCGTCGGCTTCGAATGCGTGCCGGTGGACGGTTCGAGTAAAATGCCGGATACGCTTATGGAGGCCATCGAACCGTATCATTTTAACGAAGCGGTGGATTTTGAAACGGCATATCTGTCCGGATTTTTTGCCGAGCGGTATGACGTCGGCTCAGACGACAGCGTGGATCGGGTCAACGAGAGGATCCGCAATAGTACGGCGGAGCTGTTTCGCGACACGACGGGAGGCTATGTGACTTGTGTTCCGCAGGATACGAGGATCCGTTTTTCGAATGGGAAAATCCGCTATGCGCTTCTTCCGGTGTGGCTTTTGAATACGAAATATAACGGAAAAACGTATACTTTTGCGATGAATGGGCAGACGGGGAAATTTATCGGAGATCTTCCTGTGGATAAGGGCGCTTTCTGGAAATGGTTTTTTGGAATTACCGCCGGCGTCGGAGCGGCGGTAATGCTGCTGCTTTGCCTGCTGCTGTAGGAGGGAACCGATATGCGCAGATATATTTTTTGTATTTTACTTAGTTTCCTGTTCATTGCGGCGCTGGCAGTGCCATCCGTTTTTGCGGCGGACCGTTCGCAGGACCTGGTACTAGACCAGGCGGGGCTGCTTACGAATGCGGAAGAAGCGGAACTGCGGGATCGCATTGCCGAAATAACCGGCCGTTTCCAATGCGATATCGTAATTTTAACCGTGAATTCTATGGGAGGGAAAACGGCGCGCACATTTGCGGACGATTATTTGGATGCTAAGAATGATGCGTATGAAAACGCTTATGACGGTATTTTATTCCTGATTGCGATGGAAGAACGAGAATGGTATATCGCAACGAGCGGGACTGCAATCAGCGTATTTACCGATTATGGTCTTTCGCATATCGAGGACCAGGTTACCGGTTATTTACGTTCGGGCGATTATGGCGATGCTTTTGGGAAATTCGTATCCCTCTGCGAGGATTTTCTCCGGGAAGCTGCCGCGGGCAAGCCGTATGATACGGATCATAAAATCAAAGCGCCTAAAACGCTGTCTGATTATGCGTTTTATGTTGTAATTTCCCTGGCAATCGGCGCGGTAGTGGCCTGGATCGTTACGTCTTCCATGAAAAGCAAGTTGAAAACCGTTGTTCCGCAGCGCTCTGCGCAGGCGTATCTCAGGGAAGACGGCGTACGTCTGACGAATTCGAAGGATCTGTATCTTTACCGCTCTTTATCCAGAACGCCCAGACCGAAGAATACGGGGGGAAGCGGCCGGGGCGGCGGCAGCACTACGCACAGAAGTGCAGGCGGCAGGTCGTACGGCGGCCGGGGCGGAAAATTTTAAAATATAAGTTGACAACATTTTTATGTGTGTGTATAATAGCAGGGTCGGATTTGGGCTGAGGGATAAACAGCTTTTAAGATCCGACGCAAGCGGGTGTAGTTCAATGGTAGAACATCAGCCTTCCAAGCTGATTGTGAGGGTTCGATTCCCTTCACCCGCTCCATTTGTACCCATAGCTCAGCAGGATAGAGCAACGGCCTTCTAAGCCGTCGGTCGGGGGTTCGAATCCCTTTGGGTACGCCACAGAAAAGCCTTTCGTTGAAGCAAAAACGAGAGGCTTTGTTTTTTAGGGATTCGTTTAAAGAGGTGAAGGATTACGTTGAAATTGCGTTATTTTTTCAAAACGCCCGTATTTAGGTCATGAAATCCGCATATTTGGTTCTTGAAATCATAAAATAAGACAGTAGGTAGTGGGATAAAATGTATGATGAAAATTTATTACGGCAAAAGATTTCTGCATTAAGAATAAAAAAGAATGTTTCAGCTCGTGAGATGAGTTTATTAATTGGACAAACACCGAGCTATATAAATAAAATAGAAAATAAAAAGTGTTTACCCTCTATGGATTCGTTTTTTGCGATTTGTGATTACTTTGGCGTTACCCCATCTGAGTTTTTTAATGACAATGTTAAAAATCCGGATACCTGCCAGTTATTTTGTCAAATACAAAAATTATCACCAAATCAGTATGAGCTTGTAAAAAAACTTGTGGATGAATTGGTAAAGAACGAGCATCCAATGAATCGTAATGTGTATAATTAATTTCAGCAGATTCGATCAAAGAGGTAAAATGCAGAAGTTGAATGTTGATATGTGTGCTGGATCTAATTTGAGAAGGTTACGAAGCCAATATACAATGATACAGGAGAATCCAATATGGAACAGTGAAAAATTAGGTTGTATTTCTCCTAAAAATGCGTATACTGTATATAGAAGGAGGTGTTGCATATGAAGATCAACACAGATAACCTTGTTTCTATTACAGAAGCAAATCAAAATTTTTCAAAGGTAGCGCGCCTTGTAGACAAAAAGGGATCAGCAATTATATTGAAAAACAATGTGCCGCGTTATTTGCTGATGGATTTCAGCGAGGTAGAAGAAATAGAGAACGCAGCAAATGAAGATATCGTTGAGATTTCCAAACGACTCATCCAGCAAAATAAGGAAGCCTATGAGGTACTTTCCAAATGAAGCTACTCACGTAAGATCAGCTTATTTCTATGCATAAGGCATTGATCGGCGAAACTGGCGGTGTCTCCGGACTTCATGATGATGGACTGTTGGATTCCGCTTTACACGCTCCATTTTAAGGGTATGATGATATTGAAATGTATCCATCACTGCAACAAAAGGCGGCCAGACTCGGATATGGGATCATAGAAAATCACTCTTTCATGGATGGCAATAAGCGCATCGGCGCACATGCGATGCTCGTATTTCTGGAATTGAATGGCATACCAATGAAATATACCCAGAAGGAACTTTACAGTGTTATTTTGGATGTGGCGTCAGGAACGTGTTCCAGTGATGACTTAGTGGAGTGGATCACCCAACATCAGCAATAGTATGGTAAAAGTATACAAATTATATGAAATAGTCAGTATGTATTCGTACTTGACATAGGATGCAGATTATAGGAAATTACAAATGGTGACACTACCAAAAGCGGTAAGGCGGTTAAATCCTGCTCCCGGAAGGGGGCGAGGCGAATAGAGTACATTATTTCTCTGATAGTAATATTAGTATCGTTTGTGATAATCCATGACCAAGACAAAAAATTAACCGCCCAAGCGTCGAAAACTAGGCGGTTAATTTTTTTACCCACTAACTAGCCGTTATAGCCCCTAATTAACTCTATTGATTAACTCTACAGGAATTTGATTCTGCTCATCAAGAGTATAGGGAAAAGTTCCTACATCTATAGCTAAAACAAGATCAACGATGAACAAAAAAGTTTACTGTTAAATTTTCTCGTCAGTACTGCGTTGCTCTACATATTCCATAATATCACCGGGCGACAATTTTATTTGGTAGAAAAACGGTTGTGTGAATGATAGCTATATAATTTATGATAATCGGATTCATCCGTTAAAGAGCGTTTATGTGTAATGTCTAAGAATACCTATTGTTAACCCATGAACTGCGAGGGTAGAGCGAGATTTTCAATAGCACGTATATAGCACAAATGTAGCACTTAAATTATATATTTCAGTATAAATATTTATTAATCAATTTAAATGATTTTAACTATAAGTGAAATTAATACTTGACAAAAAAACATCAATGATTTATATTATTGTTCATAACAAGTAAATATATAACAAAGCAAATATAAAGTTATACAAAATTAAAAAATTTGAATAAAAAAATCGTAGATGTAAGCTCGTTTTTGAAATCAGAGGACAGACAAACTTAAATTACTTTTACAAATAATATTGTAAAAATGCGAAGCCATGACCTAATACAAATTTTCATACAGATAAAGAACAAAATCAAATACTTCAAATATTAATCGAAATGTCGGATTTGTACAAAGAACAAGAGCAACTACTGTGTCGTTTAGGACTGAAAAATCACGGCGAACAAACTATTTTGAAATATTGTCAAAATACGAATGTTGAAAAATGTGTATCCGAAATATCTCCCAATGTGATTATTGTTAATGAAAGCGACTTGGATTATTTTATTGCTAATGCTATTTACATTAGTACTTCTATAAGTATTGCTTTATTGATTGCAATGAGCTTTTTGCTATTAATTAAAAATGATAAAGCAAACATTGGACAAAGAAGAATTGCAATAATGCCGACAATCCAGTTTGAAATGAAGATGGAAATTAAAATGACTATTAGATTAAGTATATTTGTAATAAAGCCCATAACGGTATCCCGCATAAAATTAACGTACTTTATAATGTCATTATGTCATAACATGTAACAAGTCAGCGGTTGAATATTTACTGTAGGTTAAGAGAGGCATTTTTATGCAATCCCCCAAAAAAGCTATAACATATTGTTTTACATAATCATTGGACATGCTGACGTTGCTTTTCAGATTGAAACAAGCAAACTGCTCATAGTTCATACCTCGCTTAAAAAGAATAGTGGTAACCTTCGGCAGCATCGCCTTCACCGCCTCAACTTCAACAGGAGAGTCGTCCACAAATACCATGCTGCCGATTGAATTTAGCCGCATCTCGGAGCTCACCCAACGGACAAACAAATGCACCAATGGCAGGAGGTATACAGTAGCTGAAATTAAGGAACGCATTACTTCTGAAGCCGTTAAACTGTATTCTGTCTCGGTTTCTGACCGCTTTTCTGATTTGGGGATTGTGGGTGCAATCGAGGTTGAAGGTGATGCCATAACTCTTTTTAGTCTATCTTGCCGGGCGCTAGGACGAGAAGTTGAGGGAAAAATGGTAGAATTTATTTCGGACAAGTATCAAATTAAAAAGATTGAATTCGAATCGACAAGCAAGAATGAAGCAGTAAAAACACTTTTATCCGAGTCATTTCCGAATGCTGCTATAACAAACTGTGAACCCGACTGAATTCGCAGTTTCGCCAAACTATGAAATACAAATACTCTAAATTAATATGCTGTAGGTATTATAGATCTTAGTTAAATTTAGTTCGCAATATTTATTATGTCCAATATAATTCTGTACTTTGTTCAAATACATACCAAAGGCATAAAAACAGATATACACTTATCAATGATACTGCGAGTATGCATTTTCTATTAATATCCACTATAACTTGTTCGCAATTTATCTGATTAAAATAGGAGGGAATCTATTATGAAAGATATTACAATTAGGTCATTTCGTGATCTTAAGATTGAAGATAAAAATGTGTTGGATTGCATAACGAATCCAATCGCCTATGCTGCTTGCAGTTTTGATCCGGTCAATTATAATAAGTATTTTTTATTGTCGTATTACTTCGACACATGGGGAGAAATTGATATGCCATTTATTGAAAGTCAAAACGAAATACTATCACATTTAAAATTAGAGATGAAAGATGAGAACTGCAATACAAAAGATCAGTTTGTTAAAATGGTACAAACACATATTGATCAAGATGAACCGGTGTTTGTTTTTTTTGATTATTATCATATTTTTTATAATACATCGTTCTATAAGAGAAAGCACATTTCGCATGGGATCATTATTACCGGATATAATGAAACCAATAATACATTCGGCCTTCGGGAACGGATTATAATACAACCGGACGGACTTTACTACTTACAGCTCACAGAGGATATGGTATATGACATGTGGGAGGCCTCTTGTATTTCTATGCAATGGGATCGTAAAATATATTATATGAAAGAAAATCAGAATTGCGTGAATTTAGAAACAGAAGAAATAATACAAAACGTCTACCAATATACGGGGCAAAATAATCTAATCAATTATATACAATCATACGATAGAGACTTTTCAGAAACAATCGGTTTCTTCTTACGAAGACAGTATGACGCGACAGTGTATTTTTTTGAATTGATCCGGCAAATTTTACTATCTAATGAGTTGGAAGCAGAAATTGGAGAATTCGGAGAAAAATACACGGAATTTTTGGATCTATTTATCAACAAGGCACTCAAAATCATGATGACGGGCGCCATCTGCCAAAACAAAATGGAAAAACAAGCGAATGAATTGCTGACGTTGGATCAACATCTATTTTCCCTGCTTGGTAAAATATCGAAAGAACATCAGGCTTTAAAAAATGTTGCCTTAGGTTGTAAGGTGACGGCAAGCAGCATGGTGGCAGCAGATATTCCATATAGTGGGGACAAAACGGTGAACGGAAAATACGGCGCTGCGGACATGATGCAAAACCATTGGGTTTCAAATAGTACAGATAAAGTACATTGGATTACATATGATTTAGGTCAAAAATGGCCAATCAAAAAAATTGTCCTTTATCATATAAAATGTAATGTGTTAATTAGTTATATTATACAAGGAAGTAATGATAATCAGCACTGGGATGATTTATGCAAAGCAGTAAACAATCAAGAAGGGATTACTCCTTATTATTTAAAAGGGCAATCTTATCAATTTCTTAGACTCTTCATAACGAATCCGTCGACGCAAGGGAATGCCGCCAGACTTTTGGAATTCCAGGCATGGGCATAAAAAGTGAAGATTTTTATTAATTTCCGAGCGATAGTATAACGAAAAATTTCCGTTATTTTTCCATTGACATATCAGGAAAATTGGATGGAATCTTGGGGAGTAAAAATTCCTATGGAGGAAGAAATATTGTCACAAAAATGTGATGAGATATTTCAACTGACTCAAATCCCTTGTTTTATACTGGGCGACGTAGATACCATGTGTAGTTTGTACGAATGTATTGTCGACTATTTATCCGAACTTTGATAATATATAATAACCCAATTTATTAGAAAAACTATACAATGTTGAGACATTTTCTGTAATATTTGCTTGGAGGGGATTGATAATGAAAGTGGCTGTATCTTTATCAATAGACAGAATTTTTGATGGAACTGTTAAAATCAGTCTGGTTATTTTAGATAATAAAGGTTTTGAAAAGGGATTTTCCCTCTGAACAATATTATAATATACAGTCTTTGGAGAGGGACTGTAAACACTGCTGCTTTATAATATAAGGAGAAAATATAATGATCCCATATGGTACGTATTTAGGTGAGAAAATTCAAGCCGTCATAACAAAATCATACACGATTGTATTCTGTATTGATGAATTATGTGCTTGGTCTTATATGCTTAAAACAACTGATTTGTCCTGTGTTCACATGGTAAAAACTACACTGCATGCGAATGGTAATATTTCAATGGATTATCTTTTAACAATGCAAGGCGGAATGAATTATGTAAAAGGTGAAAGCTTTATAAAGTTAATAGGTTCCCCGATTTTTAAAATAATACAAAAAGACGATAAATATATTTGGATATCAACGAATGGAAATAGGTATATTACAACTTTATATGAGTGCTTTGAAGATGATTATTTATCTCCCAGGTGCATAAATGCAACCAGGCAGAATCTATCTGATTGTCTGAAGTATTGGCATTTAGGTGTAAAAATTCTTCAAAAAGAAAGTAATCATAAACAATTTTTACAAGGAATAGAAATTAATACACCTCTAAATATGTTTTTATTTAAGGTGGGTTATCATGATATCTACGTTCGTGCTGCTCGCTACGCTGTATGTAATAAAGGGATGGTATTTCAACAAAACTTTAGACAATTTTTTAATTGGAAATACTGCCAGCATTCAACGGTAAACAGCTTCATCGCTGTGAGTACGCCATTACCTGAACCAGATTTGAGTCTTTTTTGTAACAATTGTTGTACTGTTCACGAATTAAACTCTTATTGGTCTGTAAAATATTTTGATGAAAGTCATATTTTTCTAAACGGATGTGATGGCGATATCTATAGTTTTATTAATCCGGCATGCCTCACTAAATAGATTCACGATTTTCCAGACTGTAAACTCAATACCGACATATTAAATATTTTTGATGTCTCATTATCATGAAGTGCAATATGTAAAATAGGGTCAACAGAATTGGAGCTATCACCTTAGACAAATGCCGCTGAAATTTAAAATTTTAGGGTTGAGTGTAACAGATCATATAATAAAATATATCCTCTAAATTGCATATATCCTCAGATTTCATAGGACATAAAATCGTGAGTTCGATTTTTACTATTAAATTCAAAGAAAAAGCCTTTAATCAAAGCGGTTGAAGGCTTTTTGCTTCCGGATACCATGACATGCGTATAAATGACGACTATTGCGATGACATCTAATTTATCTTTTCTATTGCCGGCAGGCTCAGATCCATTAGAACAGCATACAAACAAAACCGGGGGAACAGAAACGGCATTTTCACGGGACCTTTGTATGCGCCGAAAATTTTAAAATAATAATCGGCTGTTTTGGGAAGAATAAGGAGGCGTAAATCGATACCGATATAAGGAAGCGATAAAATGAATTTAGATGAATTATATTTTATGATAGATGAGAAAGACGAATGTGAAAACCCATTTATTACACCGGAATTGACGAGGGCATATCACGCTATGGAGCATGAGCTCTCCGCGTTATTTCACAAAAACACAGCGCCGCAGGAAGCGGAGCTTGAAGAGCTGCTCGATCAGGTACGCAGTTCCTTGTTGAAAGTAATCGATATGGAAAAACAAAATGCATTCCGTGTCGGCTATAAAACGGCGCTGGAGCTTCTCTTAATAAAATAAGCCGTATTTTATGATTTTTCTTCCCTGGACTGCTGCGATTCGGATTTTTCTATTTCGAATTTTGCGGTTACGATTCCCTTCTTTTCGCGCTTGAGCTGCAAGAAGCCGAAGATCGCAACGAGAACAGCGCCTGCGGTATCGAGAATCAGGTCCCACATCGTATCTTTCAGAGCCTCGTGCCCGACAAGAGGAACCGCGTTTTCCCCGCCTACGGATCCGGTCGTCGATTCGAGATACGTCTGGGTACTTGTACCAAAAATATCGTCGAAGGTGTATTCCAGAATTTCCCAGATCGCGCCGATCGCAACGGCAAAGCATAAAACGGAGACCGCAACGAAGATAGGGCTCAATTGCAGGGAAACCGAATCGGCCTTGTTCAGCGTATTGATCAGCACGAAGCCAAGAGATGCGAGCAGCACGCCGGAAAAGAAGTGCAGCAAAGAATCCCAATGCTTGAATTTGTCAAAAAAATTGATTACATCTCCCAGCACGATTCCGCAGAACGCAAATGTGACATATACGATTTGAAATACCTTTGGGATTTTCACCTTGAAGAATTTTTTGACAAACACAGGAAGAACGAGCAGGACGAGCATGAAAAAACACGAAACCGCGTTGAAAATCATCCGGCTTGCTTCCGCAGAGTTTCTTGACAGGATCGCAAAAAGAATAGATGTGACGAATAAGAGCAATGTGATACAAAAGATCACGCGCGTAAACGTATCAGGCATATGCTGCCGTAGCATGTCAGAAGATTTCTCCGTTTTTTTCTTCATATCCAATAACGCCTCCCTAATTCCGTTCCGATTCCGAAGCAGCGGCGGAATCTATTTTACGATCAGTATAATATAGCGGGTGAAGGATTGACAAGAAATTTTTTGCCAATCCGTATGACAGCGTTTATTAGGGAGCGGGATCAGATCTTGATGATTCCCAAACTGTTGAGAATCGAGGAAATCAATATGGCGAGAATACAAATCGGCGCAATATATTTGATGATGACCGCGAATGATTTCTCATGGCGAAACCGTCCGGAGCGTTTTACTTCCTCTGCGATTGCAGACGGGCGGATCACAAAACCCACGAAAATACAGGTCAGCAGCGCAACGATCGGCATGATGACGCTGTTCGAAATAAAGTCGAAGAAATCCAGGATAGACAGGCCCAGAATTTTTACGCCGTCCCAGATCCCATAGCCGAAGGAGGAGGGCAGCGCCAGAAGCAGGCTGCCGGCCAACACCAGGAGGCAGATCAGGCGGCGGCTTTTATGGAAACGATCCTGCAGAATGGAAACGACCGTTTCCATCAGAGAGATGGAGGACGTCAGCGCCGCAAATAATACGAGTACGAAGAACACGATCCCCACCACATTGCCTAAGGGGATGCTGTGGAATATTTTCGGCAGCATCTGGAACATCAGCCCTGCGCCCGCCTGCAGCGTCGATTCGTCGCCGCCGGTAAAAACAAAAACGGCGGGTACGATCATCAGACCCGATACGATCGCGATCCCGGTATCGAACCATTCGATTTGCCGCACGGATTTTTCAATGTTCGTATCCCGGCGCATATACGATCCGTAGGTGATCATGATTCCCATCGCAAGAGACATGGAATAAAACAGCTGCCCCAGCGCGGCAAGTACCGTCATGGGGGAGAATTTCCGGAAATCCGGAGTAAAATAATATTTGACGCCCTCCCAGGCGCCCGGCAGCGTGACGGTGTAAGCTGCAATCCCGACAGACAAAAGCACCAGAATCGGCATGAGGATTTTACTGACTTTTTCCACGCCCTTTTCCACGCCGAGCAGCACGACGACAGCGGTAACTGCGATAAAGATCGCAAGGCAGAATACCGGCTCCGCGGGTTTGGCAATGAAGGCCGTGAAAAATGTGTCGCCTGCTGCCGAAGCGGCCTGCCCGCCGATAAAAGTGGCGAGATATTTGACGACCCATCCGCCGATTACGCAATAATACGGCAAAATAATCATGGGGATGATCGAAGTGAGCTTTCCCAGAAAGCTCCATTTTTTATTTAGGGACAGATAGGCGCCGGCAGCGCTCTGGCGCGTTTTGCGCCCGATGGCTACCTCTGCAATCATCAGTGTAAAGCCAAACGTAACGGCCAGGAAAATATAGACCAGCAGAAAAATGCCGCCGCCGTATTTCGCTGCAAGATAAGGGAACCGCCAGAGGTTCCCGAGTCCGACGGCGCTTCCGGCCGCCGCAAATACAAATCCGATTTTTCCCGTAAAACTGCTGCGTTTTGTTTCCATTGCAGTGCTCCTTTCGATCCGATCCGCACGTACTATATCATATCGATCCGGGAAGTACAAGATTCCGCCTGATGATGCCGCGCCGTATTGACAGACTCCCGGCGGTATTTTATGATGGATCCGATATTGTATTTTACGCAGAAAGTGGGGAAAAAGATGGTCCTTTCCGCCTCGCGCAGAACAGATATCCCTTGCTGTTATTCCGAATGGTTCATGAATCGCCTGCGGGAAGGCTTTGCATATACCAGGAATCCGATGAATCCTGCGCAGCTGAGCCGCATTCCCCTTACGCCGGAAATCGTGGATTGTATTGTATTCTGGACAAAAGACGCGGAAAATATGCTGCCCTATCTGGAAGAACTCGATCGGATGGGATACCGGTATTATTTTCAATTTACAGTGACGCCGTATGGCCGGACGATCGAAAAAAATCTGCGGGATAAGATTGAAATTGAAAAGACTTTTATCGAGCTTTCCAAACGGATCGGCAGAGAACGCGTAGTCTGGAGATATGATCCGATCGTGCTCAATGAGACGATCACGGCCGTTTCTCATAAAGAACAATTCCGGCGGCTCTGTGAAACATTATCGTCCTATACGGAACGTGTAATCCTGAGCTACGTGGATCTGTATGCAAAATTGAAAACGCCGCTGCTTCGGGAAATTTCACAGGATGAAATGGCGGAATTATCCTCGTTTATCGGAACAACCGCGAAAGAATACGGCCTTGTGCCGCAGGCTTGCTGCGAGCAGCACGATCTGAGCAGATGGGGGATCGGCAGAGCAAGCTGCATCGACCGGGAACTGATCGGACGGATCTGCGGCGAACCGCTTGCGATTCCGCCGGACAGGAATCAAAGAAGCGGCTGCGGCTGTGTGCAAAGCGTCGATATCGGCGCTTATGATACATGCAGGAACGGATGCATTTATTGCTATGCCAACGCCCGGCCGGAGACCGCGCGCCGCCGGTTTTCCGCACTGGATCCGCACGGTCCGCTGCTTGCAGATCGAGTGGCGCCCGGGGAAACGATTCGGGAGAGAACGGTAAAATCATATCGGAAAACGTTTTGAAATCTACATCGTCAATATAAATCCACCGCGCTCTTGTACAAACTGCTTTTTATTATTATAATAGGAAAAATTTATCGGGAAAGAGGAAGTCAAATGAAAACGCTTGAAACGCAGAGGCTGATTTTACGTGCCTGGAATTTAAAAGATGCCGCGGATGTTTTTGCATATGCTTCCGGCGGCAAAGTAGGACCGATGGCAGGCTGGAAACCGCATGAAAATCCGGAGGAAACAAAGGAGATCATAAAGCGCTTTCTTGCAGAGGAGGAAACCTGGGCCGTCGAGTGGAAGGAAACCCATACGGTGATCGGCTCCGTCGGACTGCATAAACGGGCAAGAGAAGACGTAGTATTCGACAGGGAAATCGGATATGTATTATCCGAAGCTTATTGGGGGCGCGGCATCATGCCCGAAGCAGTTTCCGCAGTCCTGCGTTTTGCGTTTGAAGAGCTTGGCTTACAAACCTTGCTTGTTACGCATTTTTCCTTTAACAAACAGTCGGAACGCGTCATCCGCAAAACCGGCTTTCGATATCTGAAGCATCTTTCCCAGAGCTACCGCCGGTATGACGGAACTCTGATGGATGAGGATCTTTATCTTCTGGACCGCGCGGATTATCCGTTTGAGCTTGGGCGCTGGATGGAGCAGTATATCGGAAAAATGCAGGAAATTTTCCCCGGACGCATTGATTTTATCGGATTGCAGGGCAGCATGGCGCGCGGAGAGGCCAGGCAGAGCAGCGATATCGATGTAGTCCTGATTTTAGACCGGATCGATCCGGCGGACTTGAGCGCATACAAAAACGGAATCCGTACGCTGCCTTGGCATGGCAAAGCCTGCGGCTTTCTTTCGGACAAAGAAACGCTGCGCTGCTGGGACCGGTCGGATTTGTTTCAATTTTACTACGATACGAAACCGTATTTCGGGTCGCTGCAATTTCTGCGGCCTCTGATCCGCCGGTGCGATGTGAGACGCGCGGCGCATCTCGGCGCGTGCAACATCCGTCACTTGTGCGGTCATAATTTTGTTTACGGCGATTCTCAGGAGCTGCTTGCGGGTCTGTATAAATCTGCGGTATTCGTACTGCAGGCAAAGCATTTCTGCGAAACGGGCGCGTATCTTTCGCAACGATCCGGGCTGCGGGAGCACTTATCTGCGCCGGATGCGGAAATTCTGCGGATCGCAGACGCGCTGCGGGAAGGCTGCAATCTTTCAGAGGAGCAGTTCCAGCGATTTACCGCGGTTTTATACGATTGGTCCGGCCGGCTGATCCGCACGTATGCGGAAGCCGATTCCCGATCTTAAATGTGGGATTCCCTTGCTTTATTTTCGCATGGGTGTATAATAACCGACATAGGGGTGCTCACGGCAGTGGGCTGAGATTAGGCTGATACCGCCTTGACCCGGGAACCTGATTTGGATAATGCCAACGTAGGGAGAGTATTTTCAGTGTATGCGCGATTACGCGGTGATGTCTTTCCGGATGGCATCACCGTTTTTTTAGTTTAGGAGGAAAGGCAATGCTGGGAACATACCTGGAAAATGTCAGAAAACAAACGCCGCTGATCCATAATATTACAAATTATGTTACCGTAAACGACGTAGCGAACATATTGCTTGCCTGCGGCGCAAGCCCAATCATGTCGGACGACGCGGAAGAGGTCGAAGAAATCACCTCGATTTGCGGCGGGCTTTGTATCAACATCGGCACGCTCAATCGAAATACGATCCCTTCCATGTTTTTAGCCGGGAAGAAAGCCAATGCGCTCGGCCATAAAATCGTACTCGATCCCGTCGGCGCCGGCGCCAGCAGGCTCCGAACGGAGACCGCCTTCCGGCTGATCGAACAAATTCAGTTCGACGTCATCCGCGGCAATATTTCGGAAATCAAAGCGCTGGCACTCGGAAGCGGCGGCGCAAAGGGCGTGGACGCCGACATGGCCGACGCCGTAACGGAAGAAACGCTCGGATCTGCCATCCGATTCGTACAGGTATTCGCACAGAAGACCGGCAGTGTCGTAGCCGTTACGGGCGCAATCGATATCGTCGCCGATTCGAAGCGCTGCATTCTGATTCGAAACGGCCGCCGGGAAATGGGGCGCATTACGGGCGCCGGCTGCCAGCTTTCCGCATTGCTTGCGGCATACATTACGGCATCTCCCGGTAAAATAGCGGAGGCAGCCGCGGCTGCGGTCTGCGCCATGGGGCTCGCCGGAGAAATCGCCATACGGAATATGCGGCCTGCGGATGGAAATTCCACCTATAGAAACAGAATCATAGACGCGATCTGCAATATGGATGCAAAAACGCTGGAAGAAGGAGCACGATATGAAATTCGATAGAAAAAGCCTTTTACTATATGCAGTCACCGACCGGAGCTGGCTGGGAGAAGAAACGCTGTATGAGCAGGCAGAGAAAGCGCTCGCAGGCGGCGTTACGTTTTTACAGCTGCGGGAGAAAGCGCTGGAACGGGACGCATTTGTGCAGGAAGCGCTGGAAATCAAGAAATTATGCGGAAAATACAACGTACCGTTCCTCATCGACGACGATGTGGAGCTGGCCCTCGAAACAGGCGCGGACGGCGTGCATGTCGGTCAGAGCGATGCCGAAGCAGCCGAGGTACGAAATCGGCTCGGAGCGGGAAAAATACTCGGCGTTTCCGCGCAGACGGTAGAACAGGCCCTGCGGGCGGAAGAAAGCGGAGCGGATTATCTTGGAGTCGGCGCTGTTTTCCCTACAGGCACAAAGCCCGATGCAAAGGCGGTCTCGTATGAAACGCTGAAAGAAATCTGCGCCGCCGTCCGCATCCCTGTCGTCGCGATCGGCGGGATTTCCAAAGACAATATTTTGAAGCTTTCCGGCAGCGGAATCTGCGGCGTCGCCGTAATCAGCGCAATTTTTGCGCAGCCGGATATCAGAGCCGCAGCGGAAGAGCTGAAACGGCTGACGGAAAGAATGGTTTCGCAATGATCCGCGCAGCCATTTTCGATGTAGACGGTACGCTGCTCGATTCCATGCCGATCTGGGAAAACGCCGCCGCGATTTATCTGAAAAAGCGCGGAATCGAAGCGGAAGCGGGACTCGGACGGAAGCTGTATTCGATGAGCATGCAGGAGGGCGCGGCGTACTTACAGGAACAATACGGCGTGCCGCTGCCGGCATCTGCGATTATCGAGGGGGTCGGCGCTGTCGTATCCGAATTCTATCTCCGGGAGGCGCCTCTGAAGCCGCATGTCAAATCTTTTCTATCCGGTTTAAAGGAGAAAGGGATTCCCATGGCGGTCGCGACGTCAAACGAACGGCCTGCGGTGGAAGCCGCTTTCCGAAGGCTGGCGCTTTCCGAATATTTTGTAGAAATTTTTACCTGTTCGGAGATCGGGGCAGGTAAAACACAGCCGGAGATTTTTCTGCGGGCGGCCGATACGCTCAGGGCGGAGCCCCGATGCACCTGGGTTTTCGAAGATGCTTTTTACGCAGCGCGTACGGCAAGAGCAGCGGGCTTCCGGGTGGCCGGCGTGTACGATGCCTCAGGAGAAGAGGACATAGAACGGCTGAAAGAACAATCGGATCTTTATCTTGCAACTTTCAGCGGCTTCGAGGACTTTTATCAAAAAGCACAACAGGAGGAGTTTTTATGAAAACGGCACTGACGATTGCCGGGAGCGACTGCTCGGGCGGTGCGGGGATTCAGGCGGATATCAAAACGATGACTGCGTGCGGAGTTTACGCCATGAGCGCAATCACCGCGCTGACGGCGCAGAATACGACGGGCGTATATGGAATCCTGGACGTGCCTCCTGCGTTTCTCACAAAGCAGCTGGATTGTATTTTTACGGATATTTACCCGGACGCGGTTAAAATCGGCATGATATCTACAGCAGAAACTGCGGCGGCAATCGCGGACAGGCTGAAATTTTACAAAGCGCGGAATATCGTGGCCGACCCGGTTATGGTTTCCACAAGCGGCGCAAAACTGATCGGCGAGGGCGCGGCAGCGGCGCTGCAGGAGCACTTGTTCGGACTTGCGGAGCTGCTGACGCCGAATATCCCGGAAGCGGAAGTTTTATCGGGAATTGAAATCGAAACGCCGGAGGATATGGTCCGGGCGGCGCGGAAGATCAGCGGCGCATTCGGCTGCGGCGTACTTTGCAAAGGCGGGCACAACAGAAATGATGCAAATGACCTGTTGTTTAAAGACGGTGCGTATGAATGGTTCCTGGGAGAACGGGTCGACAACCGGAACACCCACGGCACAGGCTGTACGCTTTCCAGTGCGATCGCATCTTATCTTGCGAAAGGCGCGGATTTACGCAGCGCCGTCCGCTATGCCAAAAAATATATAACGGGAGCTCTCAGGGCACAGCTCGATCTCGGCGGAGGAAGCGGGCCGCTGGATCACATGTGGAATATAAAGACAAAGGAAGGATGACGGAACAATGAAACAGTACGATACGCAGATGGAAGCGGCAAAAAAAGGAATCATAACGGGGGAATTGAAAACGGTTGCGGAAAAAGAACGGATGACGCCGGAAGAGCTTTTGCCGCTCGTAGCGTCCGGAAAAGTAGCGATTTGCGCCAATAAAAGGCATCGCTGTATCGACCCCGAAGGCGTCGGCTCCATGCTGCGGACGAAAATCAATGTAAATCTGGGCGTTTCACGTGACTGCAAGGATTATGATATCGAAATGCAGAAAGTAATGGAGGCCGTTCAAATGGGTGCGCACGCGATTATGGATTTGTCCTCCCATGGCGATACGGGGCCGTTCCGGCGCAAGCTGACCTCCGAATGCCCGGCAATGATCGGCACGGTTCCGGTTTATGATTCCGTGATCCATTACCGGCGCGATCTGGACACGCTTACTGCAAAAGATTTCATCGATGTGGTGCGTCTCCATGCGGAAGACGGCGTCGATTTTGTGACGCTGCACTGCGGCATCACAAGGAAAACGATCGATCAGATCAGAAATCATAAGCGGAAAATGAATATCGTTTCCCGGGGCGGTTCGCTCGTATTTGCATGGATGTGCATGACGGGAAATGAGAATCCGTTTTATGAATACTTCGACGAGATTTTGGAAATCTGCCGCGAATACGATGTGACGATTTCGCTCGGCGACGCCTGCCGGCCGGGCTGTCTTGCCGATGCATCGGACGCCTGCCAGATCGAAGAACTCGTGCGTCTTGGCGAACTTACGAAACGGGCATGGGCGAAAGACGTTCAGGTCATGATCGAAGGGCCGGGGCATATGCCGATGGACCAGATCGCGGCGAATATGAAAATTCAGCAGACGATTTGTATGGGAGCGCCGTTTTACGTTTTGGGACCGCTTGTAACGGATATCGCGCCGGGATACGACCATATCACTTCCGCGATCGGCGGCGCCATCGCAGCGCAGCACGGCGCGGCATTTCTCTGCTACGTCACGCCGGCCGAGCATCTTGCGCTCCCGAACGTAGATGATGTAAAACAAGGTATTATTGCCTCCAAAATTGCAGCGCATGCCGCCGATATCGCGAAAGGAGTCCGCGGCGCGCGCGAGATCGATGATAAAATGGCGGATGCCAGGCGGAACCTCGACTGGGAGGCGCAATGGGCGTGCGCGATCGATCCGGAAACGGCAAAAGCGATCCGGAACGACAGAAAACCGGAGCACGACGATACTTGTTCTATGTGCGGTAAATTTTGTGCCGTACGCAGCATGAACAAAGCGCTCGCAGGGGAACACATCGATATTTTGTAAAACGGGTTTTTATAAAGATACGAAACGAACAATGCCTTGCAACCTTATAGAGGCGGCAAGGCATTGCTGTATTTTTTTATTTTACGTATTATATTAATGGGATTCAACGGAATTTTTTTGAATATATTTTAAAATGGAAATAAGATTCAAAAAATCGGTTTCCAGATGGTCCGATCCGGCTTCATATGAAAATTCCACGCGATAGTGCAAATGCTCAAAATCATCTAAGTAAATATCGCAGATTTGTTTTTCAACGGACGTTTTCCAAAATTCTCCGGAAAATAAAATCAAAAACAGACTTCCGATCAAAAAATAAAATCCAACGTTGAGACCTACCGCCAAACTCGACAAATATCCGACAATCACACCTAATAATGCACTTAAAATCAGGCAAATGAAAAAATAAGCGATTTTCCCGCTTTTTATATGGACCTTCTTTTCTCTCGTATCGAATCCGTTCAGCTGCCGGAAGGAATAGAAGGTATAATGATTGCCCTCGTCGTTACTGATTGCAAATTGTTTTTGCACCGTATCGATCGATAAATAAAAATCTTTATAATGAAAGATATAATCTCCAAGATCTTCATTTTGGATGGCAGAGTCGGTTTTTTTATATAACATATCGAACCTCCTGTTATTTTCCTGATTTATTTTATAATAATATCAAAAGATCTATATACTGTAAATAACGGAATTATATGGAAAATATAAAATCGTTTTAGAATGTTTTCGGGACGATAACGGCGGAGATTGACAAATATCTGCGTTTATAGTACATTTATGCGAAAGAACCTTAAAAGCGTTCTTTGTATTTTCATGCCAAAATTAGGTTGAATATCATAAAAATTGTAGGTTGACGGGTGCGGAATATGGAAACCGGGTGCGAACAGGAAAGACAAGATAAAATCATAGAACAAATCAGCAGATTGAAACGGGAGCGCGGCGCCGTCATCGTCGCGCATATGTATCAGAATGCAGAGGTACAGGAGATCGCGGATATCGTAGGCGATTCGTTTGCTCTGAGCAAATACTGCGCAAGCCGTCCGGAACGGACGATCGTATTCTGCGGCGTGGATTTTATGGCGGAAAGTGCGAAAATATTGTCCCCGGACAAAACGGTTCTGCTTCCCGAACGTCATGCCGGCTGCCCCATGGCGGATATGATTACCGCAGAAGCGCTGATCGCATTTAAAGAAAAATATCCGGGATACGCTGTTGCGACTTATATCAATTCTTCCGCTGCAGTGAAAGCGGAATCCGATGTGATCGTCACGTCTTCCAATGCGGTGAACATTATAAAGCGTATGGAAGAGCAGGATATCATATTCGGACCGGATCAGAATCTCGGCGCATTCATTGCCAAACAGTGTCCGGAGAAAAATATCGTATTATGGAACGGCTATTGCCCCACACATCATAAAATCAAAAGGGATGACGTCCTGACAATCAAATCGCTCCATCCCGATGCGCTGCTTTTAGTACATCCCGAATGTACCCCCGATGTAACGGAACTTGCAGACTATGCAGGCAGTACAAAAGGGATTATCGATTACGCTACGGCTTCCGATCATCAGAAATTTATTATCGGCACCGAAATCGGCGTCATGCATCAGCTTGAAAAGAAAAACCCCGGAAAAACCTTTTACCTTATGGCGCCGGGGCTCGTATGCCCGAATATGAAGAAAACTTCATTAAAGAGCGTTTTAAATTGCCTGGAAACAGGAGAATATGAAATCTACGTCCCGGAAGAAACCGCGGCGCGCGCCAGAAAAGCGCTGGACCGGATGATGGAACTGGGACGCTGACACAGCAGGAATGAGGCGGAGGAAATGAGAAGGTTTTTGGTAGATTTTGACACTGCCGAAATGAAGAAAGCGTACACGGACGTTCTGATCATCGGCAGCGGGATCGCAGGCGTATATACGGCGCTGGAATTGGGCGACAGTTACGATATTACGATCATCACGAAGGAAGAAGTCGAAATCAGCAATTCCGTGCTTGCGCAGGGCGGAATCGCCGTATCGCTCGATAAGAACGATTCGCCGGAAGAGCATATGCGAGATACGCTTTACGCGGGAGCGGGCCTTTGCGATGAAGAGAGCGTAAACGTGCTCGTTCATGAGGCGGCGGCCAACATCAAGCGGGTTTGCAATTTCGGCGTGCAGTTCGATAAAAGTGAGAGCAATGAAAAACAGCTGGCCCTGACGCGCGAGGGCGCGCACAGCAAAAACAGGATCATCCATGCGGGCGATGCAACGGGCAAGGAAGTATGCGACAAATTGATCCACACGGTAATGCAGCGGAAAAATGTCCGGATCGAGGAACGGATCTGGGCGCTGGATCTGCTCGTTGCAGACAACACGTGTTACGGGATCATTGCATATAATGAAAAAACGGGAGAGTATACCGCGTATTATGCAGGAATCGTGATTTGCGCTTCCGGCGGGTACGGGCAGCTCTATTATTATACGACCAATCCGGAGGTAGCCACAGGCGACGGCGCTGCGATGGCGTACCGCGCAGGGGGGGAGCTGACGGATCTGGAATTCGTACAGTTCCATCCGACTGTTTTATACCATGATAAAAACAAAAGCTTCCTGATTTCTGAGGCAGTCCGCGGAGAAGGAGCGATTTTACGAAATTTCAAGGGCGAACGTTTCATGCCGAAGTACCATGAGCTGGCGGAGCTTGCGCCGCGGGACGTCGTTTCCCGCTGCATTTTTAAAGAGATGCAGGAAACGGGAGATTCCCATATGTGGCTCGACATCACGCATAAGAGCCGGGAATACCTGGAAAGACGCTTCCCGACGATCTTCGCCACCTGCCTGGAGTATGGCATCGATATCTCAAAAGATTATATTCCGATCGCACCGGCGGAGCATTACTGTATGGGAGGTATTCGTACCGGACTTTATGGAGACACGAGCATAAAACGGTTTTATGCTTGCGGCGAGTCTGCGTGCAACGGCATCCACGGCGCAAACCGCCTGGCTTCGAATTCTCTTCTCGAAGGACTGGTGTTCGGCCACAGGATCGGCGCGTGCGCCGACCGTTTGATTCATGACGACATGATTGCAGAGATCAAAGCGATGCCCGATTTTACAAGCGAAGGGACGGAGAACGGCCATAAAACGCCCAAAGAGGCGGGACTCGATCCTGTTGGCGCCATCGACCTGATCCGCAGGACGATGTCTTCCCTCGTAGGAATCGTACGGAGCAGAGACAGCCTTGCAAAAGCGCTCGACGTGATCAGCGAAATCGCACAAAAGGCAGATGTGGTAAAATGCGCTGCGCCGGAGGATTTCATCGCAGCGAATGACAGTATGCTCGCCGCATTGGTAATCCGTTCTGCAATCTGCCGCGAAGAAAGCCGCGGGGCGCATTACAGGGCTGATTTCCCGAACACGGACGATGCCTGGAAAAAGCATATTATCGTAACAAAGGAGACATGGCGATGACGCTCGATTTTAAACAAATAGATAAAGTGATTTTAAACGCGCTGGAAGAAGATATGCCGTATGGCGACGTAACGACCGACAATCTGATTCCCGATGAGGATTTTACGGAAGCCAAGTTCGTAGCAAAGGCGTGCGGCGTGATCGCCGGTATGCCCATCGCGGCGCGCGTATTCGAGCTGATCGACGGCAAAACGTCGTTCGAAGCGGTCAAAAAGGATGGGGAGCGCGTCAATAAAGGCGATATCATTGCGATTTTACGCGGCCCGACGGCGGCGGTGCTGAAAGGGGAACGCACTGCGCTGAATCTGCTGCAGCGCATGTCCGGGATTGCAACGAGCACGCGCGTATTTACGGATTTGGTGAAGGATTACAATGTGAGCGTCGCGGATACGCGCAAAACGACGCCCGGCCTGCGCTATCTGGAAAAATATGCCGTACGCTGCGGCGGCGGCAGAAATCATCGCTATTCGCTTTCCGATGCGGTGATGCTCAAGGACAACCATATCGCGGCAGGCGGCGGGATCCTCCCTTCCGTACAGAAGGTACGGGCCAATATCCCGCACACAGTCAAGGTCGAGGTGGAGGTAGAAAACATGGATATGGTACGCGAGGCCGTAGCTGCCGGCGCGGATATCATCATGCTCGACAACATGGAGGAAGCCATGATGGCTGAAGCGGTAAAATACATCGATGGCAGAGCGCTCGTAGAAGCTTCCGGCGACGTGACGGAAGAACGGATCTGCGCGATTGCGCAGACGGGAGTGGACATCATTTCCATCGGACGGATCACACACTCTGTCAAGGCATTGGACATTAGCCTGCGTTTTAAAATATAAAAAACCATCTCCGTAAAATGCTTGTATTATCGTGTTTTTTTATGGTGAAAGTTATCCACAAAAGTTTTCCACAGAAAAATGTGGAAATGTGGACAAACTCAAAAAATACTTCAACAGAAGGGTTTTTCTTATTTTTGACCGAAAAAGTTTTCCACAGGTTGTGTAAAAACAAGCTGCTTTTGTCCGATTATCGCGTGAAAAATTTTTTTGAAAAAGGGGTTGCTTTTCTTTTTTTTGAGGTTTATAATACCACTCAATTGAATATGGAAACCGTTGATTGAGAAGAGTAGCATGGTTTTTTATTTTACAGAGAGTCGCCGTTTGGTGGAAGGCGATACTTAGAGGCGATGTGAATGGACTCAAGAGGGCAGACCGAAAACCCGGCAGACGAACAGGCGGGGCGAGTAGTGGCTGATGGGGACTCCGCCCATTATCAGGGGAGCATGTATCGCATCGATGTACGTGAAAGTGAGCGGGCTATGTAGTAGTCAAGAAAGGTGGCACCGCAGGAAATATTTCCAGACTGTTCGTGGAATATTGCTCCTGTCCTTTGTGAATAACAGAGGACAGGAGCTTTTTTATTTTCAATTAAGGAGGAAACAACAATGGCAGACAAAAAAAGCACAATCAAGAAAATTTATCTTTCCGAGGATCAGATCCCGAAATATTGGTATAACATTGCGGCGGACATGAAGGAAAAGCCGGAGCCGTATTTGAATCCCGGCACGAACGAGCCGCTGCGTGAAGAAGAACTCCGACCGATCTTTTGCGATGCGCTTTGCAGCCAGGAAATGAATACCACGGACCGCTTCATCGAAATCCCGGAGGAAGTCCGTAATTTTTATAAAATATTCCGTCCTTCCCCGCTGATCCGGGCGTTCGAATTAGAGCGCGTATTGGATACGCCCGCGAAGATTTATTATAAATTCGAAGGCAACAATACTTCTGGCAGCCACAAGCTGAATTCGGCGATCGCGCAAGCTTATTATGCAAAGCAGCAGGGAATTACCAGTCTCACGACGGAAACGGGAGCGGGACAATGGGGAACGGCGCTTTCCATGGCGTGCGCTTATTACGGACTGAAACTCAAAGTTTACATGGTAAAGGTAAGTTATAATCAGAAACCTTACCGGAAAGGCGTCATGGAAACGTTTGGCGCGCAGGTCATCGCAAGCCCGAGCAGCACCACGGAAGTCGGGCGCAGTATCCTGGCGGAGGACCCGAACAACGGCGGCAGTCTCGGATGTGCTATTTCCGAAGCTGTAGAAGAAGCCGTAAAGACGGAAAATTGCAGATACGTCTTAGGATCCGTATTAAACCAGGTACTGCTGCACCAATCTGTCATCGGCCTCGAAGCAAAGATGGCAATGGAAGAGGCGGATGCATACCCGGACATTCTGATCGGCTGCGCAGGCGGCGGATCGAATCTCGGAGGCCTTATGGGCGCATTCCTGCAGGATCGCTTCGCAGGGCGCAAATCACCCTATTTTATCGCCGTAGAACCGGCCTCCTGCCCGTCTTTTACAAAAGGCGAATATCGGTATGATTTCTGCGATACGGGAAAGGTGACGCCTCTTGCAAAAATGTATACGCTGGGATGCGATTTCAAACCGTCTCCGACGCATGCGGGCGGGCTCCGGTACCACGGTATGTCGCCGATCCTGAGTAAATTATATCACGACGGCATCTTGGACGAAGCAAGAGCGGTGGAACAGCGGGACGTTTTCGAAGCAGCGGAATTATTCGCGAAATGCGAAACGATTTTACCGGCGCCCGAATCTGCGCACGCAATCAAGGTCGCCATCGATGAAGCAGTAAAATGCAGAGAAGCAGGCGAAGCGAAAACGATTCTGTTTGGGCTGACCGGTACGGGCAATTATGATATTACCGCATATATGAATTATAACGACGGCTCCATGAAATAATTAGGATTTGCTGACGATCTCCAGGGGCATCTTCACAAGCTGGGGCTGCCCCATAAAATGGAGTTCGATAATCGCCGACCGCTTATGGCGGTCGATTTTTTTTATGATTCCCTCATGCCCGAGCAAGGGTCCGGAAGTGATGTAAACTCTGGAATTGAGAATATAGCCCTCCGACATGCTGATGCTATAATCCTCGTTCGTAATCCCTGCGATAAACGCGGCTTCCTGGCTGCTGATGGAGGTAAAATAATCTCCTTCTTTCAAGATCCGCTTAAAGCCTTCCACTTTCTTCAGCGCATCGTAAAACATCTCGATTTTATCGGTAATTACGAAAAGATAGCCCGGGAATAACGGCCGGATCTGTTTTTCATACAATCCGTCGCGCTTAAAAACGTATTCCGTCTGCGGGACAAAGCAATCCGTATATAAAGCGCCGTCAATCCTGCTTTTGATCTTGGCACACAATCCGGATTCGTTTTTCGGAAGAACTTGTATTACATACCAGTTTGAAAACAAGATAATCACTCCGCAGAAATCTTAGCATAAAAAAAGTATGCGGTCAAACCGGCGCCGAATGCTCCCAAAGGAGAATTTTACTTGACAAAATATGGAGGCGGGACTACTCTAATCTATGTCTGATTTTTTGGATGAGGGGTGTGATAAGATGAAAAAGCCGAAATTACTCAGTACGATTTTGTTTTCCATACAGGCTGCTTTGTCTGTAGTTCTTACCATATATATTTTCCGGGTCAATGTGCTGCCGGATATCGTCGTGTTTGCCATCGTGCTTGCGCTGGCGCTTTTAATCCTCATCGATGCGCTCCTGCTGTTCCTGAAAGGCGAAACCAAAAAAATCGTTTGCGCATGTATTTCTTTTGTTTTAAGCATAATAATGCTGGTGCCGATCCATATCATGCGGGAAACGGATTCTACGCTCAACAATCTGCAAGGGGAAACGAGCACGTATCATTCCAATTATGAAATCATTGTTCGCAAAGAAGATCAGGCGCAGATCCTGAGCGATATTATCGGCTATAAAGTTGGAATCGATACCGTGTACAACCGTGAAAGCGCTAAAGAAGTGCTTTCCGACATCGAGCATAAATTAAAAACGGAGCTGGACGTTACGGAATACGGCGGATCCTCTGCGCTTTGGGCGGCCCTTACGGACACGAAAGAAGCAGACGCGATCCTGATCGACCATTCCTTTTATGAAATGTTCCGGGAATCTTACGAAATGCAGGAAGACAAGATCGAAAACCATGTTAAAATCATCGATAATATTACGGTATCGATCGATGTGGAAACGCCTCCGACCGTTCCTCCCGCCACAACCGACCCAGAGCAGGCAAAGGCATTATGGCAGAAACCCTTTGTGATTTACGTGAGCGGCATCGACGTTGCGGGTAAAATAACGACGCGGAGCAGAAGCGACGTCAATATATTGGCGGCGATCAACCCGAATACGAAAAAAATGATTCTCGTAACGGTGCCGCGGGATACGTATGTCCCGTTCCCGGGCGTCACGAACGGGGATTACGACAAGCTGACGCATGCCGGAATATATGGCGACAATTGTTCCGTTTCGATTGCGACGCTGGAACAATATATCTATACGGGAATTAAAATCGATAAATGGATCCGCGTGAATTTTACCTCTGTGGAACGGATCGTAGATGCATTGGGCGGAATTACGGTGGAATCCAAATATAATTTCAATACCGGAAACTACACCTATGTGAAAGGACTGAACGAATTGAACGGCAAGCAGGCGCTTGCGTTTGCCAGAAACCGGAAAAGCTTTGCCGAGGGCGACATGCAGCGCGGCCGGAATCAGCTGGAAGTGATCAAAGGGATTTTCAACAAAGCGATCTCTCCTGCGATTTTGTCGAGTTATTCCGAAATTTTAAATGAGATTACCGACTGCATCCAGACGAACTTATCCTATGACGATATTACAGGGCTTGTGAAAATGCAGCTCAGCGACGGCGCTTCCTGGCAGATCGATACCGCCTCGGTTTATGTTGACTATAAATATGATTACTGCTATTCTATGTCGGGTCAGAAACTGTGCGTGGGCGTCATGTCTGAGGAATCGCGTCTTCAGGCAGTTGAAAAAATCAAACAGGTTTTAAACGGATAAAGAAGGGACGAACAAATGAAAAATTTAAAAATAACAGGAATTATAGGATTTTTATTTCAATTCATATTCTCCGTGGTAACAGTTGTTTTTGTAATCAAGCTCAATATGCTGCCTGCGTTTTATATTTTCTGGATCGTATTTATTTTAACCTTGCTTTTATTGATTTCCGGTATTTTTATTATTGCAAGATCGAAGCTCCGCGTAATTATCGGCATGGTATTCGCGTTCCTGATGAGCATCGTCTTCGCTGTCGTTTCGATAAAATATCTGATTCCGGCCATCGGGCTGTTCGATACGATTACGAAACCTACCACTACGTATAAAACAACGTACCATGTGCTGGTGAAGAAGGACGACAACGCGCAGAAAATAGAAGATATCGTGGATTACAAGATCGGCGTAGAGAAAAGCCATGATTTCGAAGCGATGAAAAAAGCGCTGGATAATCTTGCCGCTAAATTCAGCCATACGCTCAATGTGACCGCATATGACGATTATACTTCGATGTGGAACGCGTTCTTGAACAACGGCGAAACGGGCGCCGTACTGATGGATACTTCTTTTTATAATATATATGCGAATTCCTATCAGGATCAGGAGGACAATATCGAAAATTATGTCAGGATCCTGGACGAGATCGAAGTGGAAATGCAGAAGAGCAATCCCACAGACAGCGGCAAAGCCACGCCGCAGGGCAGCCTGACGGAACGGCCTTTTATTCTCTATTTAAGCGGAATTGACGTCTCCGGCAGCATCAATACGAGAAGCCGCAGCGATGTGAATATTATCATGGCGGTAAATCCGAACACACATAAAATTTTACTTGTGACGGTACCGCGGGATACCTATGTACCATTGCCAGGTGTGACGGGCGGACAGTATGATAAGCTGACGCACGCGGCGATTTATGGGGAGAATGATTGCGCTGTTTCGATCGCGACGCTTGAGCAGAATATTTATACGGGAATCCATATCGACCATTGGATCCGCGTAAACTTTACATCCCTGGAGAAGATCGTAGATGCGCTCGGCGGCATTGAGGCGTATTCCGAATATTCATATACTTCTCATTTTACCGGAGAACCCGTTTATTTCCAGAAAGGCATGAACTATATGGACGGCTGGAAAGCCCTGGTATTCTGCCGCGAACGAAAGTCCATACCGGGAGAAGAACCGCAGCGCGGCCGGAACCAGCTGGAAGTCGTCAAAGGGATCTTTAACAAAGCGACGTCCCCTTCGATTATTTTAAATTATAATGATGTCCTGAATGAGGTGAAGGACAACTTTCTTACGGATATGTCAATGGAGGACATTACGGGGCTTGTTAAAATGCAAATCGCCAACAACGTGCCCTGGACGTTTGAGACGGCCTCGGTAGAAGTGGATTATATCTATGATTACTGCTATTCGATGAAAAGCCAGAAGCTTTGCGTCGGAGTTATGAAAGAGGCTTCCCGGCAGGAAGCGATCAATAAAATCAATGCCGTTATGAATGGATGAGACGGCAATCGCATAGAGGAGCGTTTTATATGAGTGATACAGTCAGAATCGGCATTATCGGCTTGGGTAATATGGGTACGGGGCATGCCAATAATATTTTACAGGGGAAATGTCCTGAAATCACTATTACGGCTGTTGCGGATCTTAACCCTCAACGGCTGGAATGGGCGAAGGAGAATCTCCCCAATGCCGTCAGATATGAAACCGGTGACGCGCTGATTGAACAGGCGGCGCATTGCATCGCAGATGCCGTAATCATAGCGGTGCCGCATTATGATCATCCGAAATATGCGATTGCTGCCATGAAAAAAGGTCTTCATGTCATGGTGGAAAAGCCGGCGGGCGTCTACACGAAGCAGGTGGCCGAAATGAATCGCTGCGCTGCGGCGTCGGACGTGGTTTTCGGCATGATGTTCAATCAAAGAACGGACCATATTTACCGGAAAATGCGCGAGATGGTACAAAGCGGAGACTATGGCAATATTCGCCGTACAAACTGGATTATTACCAATTGGTACCGCCCCCAGGCATACTATGATTCCGGAGCGTGGCGCGCAACCTGGAGCGGAGAAGGCGGCGGCGTGCTTTTGAATCAATGCCCGCATAATCTCGACCTGTGGCAGTGGATCTGCGGGATGCCTGTAAAAGTAGAAGCGCATATGCAGTTTGGTAAATGGCACGATATCGAAGTCGAAGACGACGTTACGGCATATGTGGAATATGGAAACGGCGCTACGGGTACGTTTATCACTTCTACCGGGGATGCGCCGGGAAGCAACCGGTTTGAGATTACGCTTGATAGGGGAAAGCTGATCGCGGAAGACGGAAAGCTGAAATTGTGGGAGCTGGCTGTCAGCGAACCGGAATTTTCAAAGACGAATACGGTCGCTTTTGCAGCGCCGCAATGTACCTGCAAAGAAGTCGAAACGGACGGTAAATCGGAACAGCACAGCGGCGTCCTCAACGCGTTTGCCGGTGCGATTCTGCGGGGAGAGCCCCTTGTTGCAGGCGGCGAGGAAGGGATCAACGGTCTGACGCTTTCGAATGCAATGCATTTATCCGCGTTTCTCGGCGGCAAGGTTATTTCAATTCCTTTTGATGAGGAAGCATATTACAATGAGCTGATGAAACGTGTTGCCGGATCGCGCCGGAAGGAAGGGGTTCGTTCCGTATTTTCCGACACGGAGGGTTCGTTTAACATATAATATAGTCGTGAAAAAGCCCCGTCTGCGGAGACGTTATCCGCAAACGGGGTTTTTATTTGGCCTTTTCTCTTCGAGCGTATTAAGAGAGTTTTTCCAGATCGATGCCGGTGTAATAATGTTTTAGAATCGTTTCGTAATCGGCGCCGTTCTGCGCCATCGCCTGCGCGCCGCACTGGCTCATGCCAACGCCATGGCCATAGCCGATCGAGACGACTGCCACTGCGCCTCCGGAGAGCTTTTCAAACTGGATGTTGGAGGACAAGGTCCCGAACATCGCGCGCAGCTGCTGGCCTGTAAATGTTTTACCGCTGATGTTCGCAGTCAGGATCCTGCCGGTCGCGGCGCGTTTGATGTGTGTGATGTTCCCGGCCGCGTCATCCGCGCTGCATTCCAGCTCTTCGCTATACGCGTACATGGTTTCCACAAATTCGTCAGGCGTATAATATTTTACGCTGCAATAATCGTAATTGCCTGCTTCGCCGGGACTTTCCACACTGACGAGATATGGATACGGCGCGCCGCCCCAGACGTTTTCGATGGATTCCGTATACCCGCCGCTGTTCGAAAAATATAATGCATTGATACATTCTCCGTTATATGTTCCGATGATATTATGCGTTTCTTTCACAGCGGTGACGATCGATTCCGGATATTCTCCGCCGTTTTCCGCCTGCGTCCATGCCTGGCAGTGCGTGTAATCCGTGCAGACGTCCGCTCCGTTATCATGTGAAATCTGATTGTTGATGCGATACAACGTATAGGAACGGGCAGCTACAGCCTGGGCTTTGAGCGCTTCCGGATGATACGCCTCGGGCACTTCCCCATAGAGCACTCCCATAATATAGTCGTCTAAAGCCATATCTTTTACCACGCCTTCACGATGGAAATAGACCTTGATATAAATATTATCGTCTTTCTCCTCCTCTGAAGGGAGATCGCTTTCTTCCGGTGCGCCTTGCTCGGGCTCGGGATCCGCCTGTGCCCCCGGTTCCGGTTTGTTTGCATTTTTGATCAGATCGATCAAATTGCTGATCATACCGGCTCGAAACGTAGACGTATCCCCTGTCTCTGCAGTAACCGTATAAAAAGAAACAGAAAAAGTCACGATAAACGCTGAGATAAAAGCAATCAGCTTTTTTGTTCCAATAGATTCATTCCTTCTAATCATGTCACATCCTCCTTTATAGGAAAATGTGCCCATTATAAAAATTTTTTATACAGAACAGCTGTTAAAATTTTCATGGAGCCGGGTGCAATTGCAGGAAAGAAAAATAAAATCAATAAACTTAAAAAAATGTTTGACATATTGACGTAATTGTGATATAGTAACAAACTGCGTTGTAATCTCTTGTAGTTTACAACCATACCTTGGCGTCTTATAATTTCATACACCATATGTAGTGTATATGACGTATATATGAACTATTACGGGTGGAATTATAACACGAATTCGTACAGTGTGCAATAGGTTTGCGGACAAGCTCCCGGAGACGGTATTGCAGGAAAAAAACATGAGGTGATTATCAATATGGTGCATTCGGTAATGTACGGTCAGAATGAGAGAAAAAGCTATTCAAGGATTCAGGAAATTCTCGAAATGCCGAACCTGATAGCCGTCCAGAAAAGCTCCTACAAGCAATTCCTGGACGAAGGCCTGAAAGAAGTCTTTAAAGATATTTCCCCAATCACCGATTACTCGGGAAATCTAATGCTGGAATTCGTAGATTATTATCTCGAAAATAAAACAAATTATTCTATCGAAGAGTGCAAAGAAAGAGACGCGACTTACGCGTCGCCCCTAAAAGTACGTGTACGTGTTGTAGACAAAGAAACCGGATTAATGAAAGAAGACGTGATTTATTTCGGTGAATTCCCGCTGATGACTGATAACGGAACCTTTATTATGAACGGCGCGGAACGTGTAATCGTCAGCCAGCTCGTGCGTTCCCCCGGCGCATACTTCGAAAAAAATTATGATAAAACAAAAGGAAAATATATAACGGGCTCAACGCTCATCCCGAATAGAGGCGCATGGCTGGAGACGGAAATCGATTTCAGCGACGTAATCTACGTCAGAATCGACAGAAACCGCAAGCTGCCCGCGACGATTTTGCTGAGAGCATTCGGTTTCAGCGACGATGCGAGCATTCTGGATCTTTTCTCCGTATCCAAAGAAGAACTTGCACCGGAATTTGCGAGTGACAATGATGACAGCATTATCGACGAGCGCCTGCTCAATACGCTGCAGAAAGATGCAACGCAGAATACGGATGAGGCCTTGATCGAAATATACAAAAAGCTTCGTCCGGGCGAACCCGCCCTCGTAGAAAATGCGCGTTCTCTTTTATATGGAATGTTTTTCGATGCAAAACGATATGATCTGGCAAAAGTAGGCCGCTATAAATTTAATAAGAAGCTTTCTCTCAGCTCGCAGATTACTGGCAAAACGCTCGCGGCCGACGTCGTCGATAAAGCGACGGGCGAACTCCTTGCAAAGGCCGGCGAAATCTTAACAGAAGAAAAGGCAATCGAGATTCAGGACAGCGGCGTCAACAGCGTTATCGTCAATACGCCGTACCGGCCGGTAAAAATCATGGGCAACAACACGGTCGATATTACGAAATACGTAACATTCGACGTCAAAGAATACGGAATCACGGAGAAAGTGAATTTTACCGTGCTGAGTGAAATTTTGGAGAAAGCAGAAGGCGATGAAGACGTTTTAAAGAAAGAAATACGCGACAGGGCAAACGAATTGCAGCCCAAACATCTCACGCTCGACGATATTCTGGCCGCCTTCAGCTATATTCTGAATCTTCAATATGACGTGGGATCTACCGACGATATCGACCATCTCGGGAACAGAAGAATCCGTTCCGTAGGAGAACTTCTGCAGAACCAATTCCGGATCGGGCTTTCCAGAATGGAACGAATCGTACGCGAACGGATGGCCATGCAGGAGAAAGACGTCATTACGCCGCAGGCCCTGATCAACACGCGGCCCGTAACCGCAGCAATTAAAGAATTTTTTGGATCCAGCCAGCTGTCGCAGTTTATGGATCAAACCAATCCGCTTGCCGAACTGGCAAATAAGAGAAGGCTCAGCGCGTTGGGCCCCGGAGGGCTCAATCGGGAAAGAGCGACGTTTGACGTCCGCGACGTACACTATTCGCATTATGGACGAATGTGTCCGATAGAAACACCGGAAGGTCCTAACATCGGTTTGATCGGCTCGCTAAGTACATATGCGAGAATTAATGAATACGGATTCATTGAGGCTCCATATAGAAAATACGATCCGGCAACAAAAACCGTCACGGACCAGATCGATTACCTGATGGCGGATGAAGAAGACAGATATATCGTGGCACAGGCAAATGAACCGCTGGATGAGCAGGGCCATTTTGTCAACCGCAAGGTGGTATGCCGTTACAGAGATGAATTCATAGAAATCGAAAGCGAACGCGTTGACTATATGGACGTATCTCCGAAGCAAGTCGTATCCGTAGCCGCAGCAATGATTCCGTTCTTAGAAAACGACGACGCCAGCCGTGCGCTGATGGGCTCGAACATGCAGCGTCAGGCCGTTCCGCTGCTGTGCGCGGAATCCCCGATCGTAGCAACGGGAATAGAATATAAAGCTGCCAAGGATTCCGGCGCCGTAGTGCTTGCCAAGCATTCCGGCACGGTGAAAGATGTGACCGGCAAATATATCACGATCGTAAGGGAAGACGGCGCGGAGGACAGATACAACCTGTTGAAATATCTGCGTTCCAACCAGGGGACCTGTATCAATCAAAAGCCCGTTGTGACGTTCGGACAAAGCGTGAAAGAAGGCGATGTGATCGCAGACGGTCCGTCTACCGACAAAGGAGAGATCGCGCTCGGACGCAACGCCCTGATCGGTTTTATGACGTGGGAAGGATATAACTATGAGGACGCCGTACTGATCAGTGAGAAATTGGTAAAAGAAGATATATATACTTCCATTCATATCGAGGAATATGAATGTGAAGCCAGAGATACAAAACTCGGGCCGGAAGAAATCACTGCGGAGATACCGCACGTGGGAGAAGATGCGCTTCGAATGCTCGATCCCAACGGCGTCGTCATCGTCGGCTCCGAAGTGCATGCAGGCGACATTCTCGTCGGAAAGGTCACCCCGAAGGGAGAAACCGAGCTGACGGCCGAGGAACGTTTGCTTCGGGCGATTTTCGGTGAAAAGTCGCGGGACGTTCGGGATACTTCCCTGAAAGTGCCGCACGGCGAATCGGGCATCGTCGTCGATGTCAAGGAGTTTACCCGGGAGAACGACGACGAATTAGCGCCGGGCGTAAACCGCATGGTCAGAGTTTATATCGCCCAGAAAAGAAAACTTTCAGTGGGAGATAAAATGGCGGGCCGCCACGGAAATAAAGGTGTTATATCCAGAATTTTACCGGAAGAAGACATGCCGTTCCTGCCGGACGGAACGCCGCTTGAAATCGTGCTGAATCCGCTGGGCGTTCCATCCCGAATGAATATCGGCCAGGTGCTCGAAGTACACTTGGGATATGCGGCCAAAGCGCTGGGCTGGAAGATTGCGACGCCCGTATTCGACGGCGCGTCGGAGCATGATATCATCGAGACGCTGAAATTAGCAGGGAAAAATCCGGATGGTAAAACGATTCTTTACGACGGACGTACCGGGGAGCCTTTCGACAATCCGGTTACGGTCGGATATATGTACTACCTCAAGCTGCACCACCTTGTAGACGATAAGATCCACGCGCGTTCCACAGGGCCGTATTCTCTTGTTACGCAGCAGCCGCTCGGCGGAAAAGCGCAGTTCGGCGGACAGCGGTTCGGAGAAATGGAAGTGTGGGCTTTGGAAGCATACGGTGCGGCATATACGCTGCAGGAAATCCTGACGATCAAGTCCGACGATACGATCGGCCGCGTCAAAACGTACGAAGCCATTGTGAAAGGCGAAAATGTTCCGGAACCGGGAATCCCCGAATCTTTCAAGGTACTCGTGAAAGAACTCCAGAGCCTTGCGCTCGACGTACGGATTTTCATGGAAGACAATACGGAAATTCCGTTGAAAGAGGCGGAAGAAGATTATATCAAAAATCCGGATAAATACAGAACGAAGAAAGACGTGTATAATCCGGACTTCCAGACTTTTACGGATGAAGCGGGGGAAATCTTCATGTCCAATGATGTGGATTCTGCGGAAGCAGCTCTTCATGACGATGAATTTGAGGATGCAGCCGAGGCGGAGATAGAAGATTTCGAAGAGGGAGAAGCCAATCTTGACGCGGATGTGTTCGACGGCATTTCGGATGATACCGATTCGGAATAAGCGGAGTAAGGAGTGTAGACAGAATGATAGATTTTAATAATTTCGATTCCATACAGATAGGGCTTGCCTCGCCGGAGACGATTTTAAAATGGTCTCACGGTGAAGTCAAAAAGCCGGAAACCATCAACTACAGAACCCTGAAACCCGAAAAGGACGGATTGTTCTGCGAACGGATCTTCGGACCGACGAAAGACGGCGAATGCCACTGCGGGAAATATAAGAAGAACAGATACAGAGGAATCGTATGCGACAAATGCGGTGTGGAAGTTACGAGCTCCAAAGTAAGACGTACGCGCATGGGACATATCGAACTCGCCGCCCCTGTATCGCATATCTGGTTCTTCCGGGGAATTCCGAGCAGAATGGGACTGATCCTCGATATGGCGCCGCGCGCGCTTGAAAAAGTACTTTATTTTGCCGCATATGTTGTAATCGATCCGGGCACCACGGCGCTTGCTTATAAGCAGGTGCTGACGGAGCGGGAATACAGGGAGGCAATCGAGACATACGGATATCAGCGTTTTCAGGCGCAAATGGGTGCGGAAGCCATTCAGAAGCTGCTGCACGACGTCGATCTCGACACGCTGTCCGAAGAACTCAGAACCGAAGTCGACCGGCTGACGGAAAATGAAAAAGAAAAAGGCGGACAAACGATCAGTCAGAAAAAAATGCGTTTAATTAAAAGGCTTGAGGTAGTGGAAGCCTTCCGGCAGTCGCACAATAAGCCGGAGTGGATGGTTTTATCGGTGATTCCCGTTATTCCGCCGGATCTGCGGCCGATGGTGCAGCTGGATGGCGGGCGGTTCGCCACTTCCGATCTGAACGACCTTTACAGACGTGTTATCAATAGAAACAATCGTTTGAGAAGGCTCCAGGAACTCAGAGCGCCCGATATTATCGTCAGAAATGAGAAAAGAATGCTGCAGGAAGCAGTCGACGCGCTTCTGGACAACGGCAGGAGAGGCCGTCCTGTCACGGGACCGAATACGAGGCCTTTGAAATCCCTGTCCGATATGCTGCGCGGTAAACAGGGCCGGTTCCGTCAAAATCTGCTGGGAAAACGTGTGGACTATTCCGGGCGAAGCGTTATCGTCGTAGGACCGGAATTGAAAATTTATCAGTGCGGCCTCCCGAAAGAAATGGCATTGGAGCTTTTTAAGCCGTTCGTAATGCGAAAGCTCGTAAACGACGGGAAAGCCCAGAATATCAAAAGCGCGCGGAAAATGGTAGACCGCGTGCGCCCGGAGGTATGGGATATTCTGGAAGAAATTATAAAGGAGCATCCTGTCTTGCTGAACAGAGCGCCGACCCTCCACCGTCTGGGAATCCAGGCCTTTGAGCCTGTCCTTGTAGAAGGACGCGCGCTGCGGCTCCATCCGCTCGTCTGTACGGCATACAACGCCGACTTTGACGGCGACCAGATGGCTGTCCATGTCCCGCTTTCTGCGGAAGCGCAGGCGGAAGCAAGAATCCTCATGCTTTCGGCAAATAACCTGCTGGCGCCGAAGGACGGCAAGCCGATTACGGTTCCGACACAGGATATGGTATTAGGAAGCTATTATCTTACGCTCGCAAAGAATAAAGATTATACGAATGCGCCGGTATTTGCATCCTATGATGAAGCGAAGATGGCGTATGATACGGGCCGGATCGATCTCCACACGGCAATCATTGTAAGGAGATTCGGCGAATTTGAAGGCAAGCCGATTACGCAGCGCATCAATACTACGATCGGAAAATTGATTTTCAATGATGCGATTCCGCAGGATCTGGGCTTTGTTGACAGAACAAAACGGGAAAACGCGCTTTCCCTGGAGATCGACATGCTCGTGAAAAAGAGCACGCTCGGTGAAATCCTCGACAAATGCATTAAAGTCCATGGACTTACGGAGACGGCTGTGGTGCTCGATAAAATAAAAACACTGGGATATAAATATTCGACGAAAGGGGCGATCACCGTAGGAATCGAAGATATTATCGTTCCTCCGGAGAAGCAGCAGCTCATCGAAGAAACCGACAAGCTCGTCGATAAAATCGTAAAGCAGTACAGAAGAGGACTGATTACGGAAGAAGAGCGCTATAACAACGTAATCAAGGCCTGGACGGAGACGATCGAAAAGCTTACGGCGATCCTGAAAAAGAACATGGGCGAATATAATCCGATTAATATGATGAGCGATTCGGGAGCCAGAGGTAATATCAACCAGATCAAACAGCTTGCAGGAATGCGCGGACTGATGACGGACACCTCCGGAAAGTCGATCGAAATCCCGATCAAAGCGAATTTCCGTGAAGGACTCGACGTACTGGAATTCTTTATTTCCAGCCACGGTACGAGAAAAACGCTTTCTGATACGGCGCTGAGAACGGCGGACTCCGGTTATCTGACGCGGCGTCTTGTCGATGTCAGCCAGGAAGTCATCATCCGGGAACGCGACTGCGGCACGGAAGACTATATCGAGATTTCAGCGATCGAAAACAACGATGCCAGAGAACAGGGACCGATCGTACCGCTGGAAGCCCGGATTTCAGGACGTTATCCCGCAGAAGAGATTAAAGATCCGAAAACAGGGGAAATCCTGGCGGATCGGGATACGTTGATTACAGAAGAGCTTGCCGAAAAAATAGTGGCGGCGGGTTATACGAAAGTAAAAATCCGTTCGGTTTTGACTTGCAAGTGCCAGCACGGCGTTTGCGCCAAGTGCTACGGCTCCAATCTTGCTACGAATGAGGAGTGCAATGTCGGAGACGCGGTGGGAATTATTGCGGCGCAGTCGATCGGCGAACCCGGCACCCAGCTTACCATGCGTACGTTCCATACGGGCGGCGTTGCAACGGCGGACGATATTACACAGGGTCTTCCTAGAGTAGAAGAACTTTTCGAAGCGAGAAAACCAAAAGGAAACGCTACCATTTCTGAAATCGACGGCGTCGTTTCCATCAGCGATTCCGGTAAGAAGAAAGAAGTGACTGTAACGGGGGAAGACGGTATTTCCGTATCCTATACGTTCGTCACCGGAACGAACCTGCGCGTGCAGGAAGGCGATACGGTTCGGAAGGGCGATATGCTGGTCGGCGGATCGATCAACCCGCATGATATTTTACGAATCGTCGGCGTAACCGGAGTGCAGAATTATATTATCGAGGAAGTACAAAAAGTATATAACATGCAGGGCGTTAAGATCAATGACCGTCATATCGAGGTGATTGTAAGGCAAATGCTCCGCAAGGTAAAAATCGACGATGCGGGGGATACCTCGCTTCTGCCCGGCAGTATGGCGGATCTTTCCGTATTCCATGCGGAAAATGAAAAAATGAGAGCAGAAGGCAAAAAAGAGGCGGTCGGAAGCAGAACGCTGCTTGGTATTACAAAGGCTTCCCTTGCTACGGAGTCCTTCTTATCTGCGGCATCGTTCCAGGAAACGACGCGGGTCCTGACCGAAGCTGCGATCAAGAGCAAACGCGATCCGCTGCTTGGACTGAAAGAAAATGTCATTATCGGAAAGCTCATTCCGGCCGGTACGGGTATGAGCCGTTATAAAGATATCGATATTCAGGTTGAGGCGCTTAAAAGGAAGCCGGGCGAAGCTTTCTTCTATCCGGATAATGCGAAATCGGAATATTCTTCCGCTTCCTCGGCACAAGATCCGTTCGCCGGCTTATCCGAAGAGCAGGAAGCAGCGCATCAGATTCAGGTTCAGGCGCCGGAAGAGGATGCGGAGGAATTGTTTTTTGACGTGATCGACGGCGATATTTATCTGGATGATGAAAATGACCCTGACGATGAAGCGTAAGATTCAAAAAACCAGTGTTGACAAGCCTGAAACGCTATTGTAGAATAACAAGGCTTATGCGATTTGGACGGGAAATCCGTTCAAATCGTGTTTGCGTGTTATATAAATTCTAAAACGGAGGTGAAACAGAATGCCGACATTTAACCAATTGGTTCGGAAGGGTAGACAGACAATCGAGAAGAAATCGACTTCTCCTGCGCTGCAGAAAGGGTTTAACAGCCTGACCAAAAGAAGCACGGATATCAGCAGCCCGCAGAAGAGAGGCGTATGCTCCGTTGTAAGAACGACTACTCCGAAAAAACCGAATTCTGCTTTGCGGAAGATCGCCAGGGTACGTCTTACAAACGGTATGGAAGTTACCGCGTATATCCCCGGAATCGGCCATAATCTGCAGGAGCACAGTGTTGTGCTGATCAGAGGCGGAAGAGTCAAGGATCTCCCGGGTGTCAGATACCATATTATCAGAGGTACGCTAGACACGGCCGGTGTAAACAACCGGATGCAGGGCAGATCGAAATACGGTGCAAAGGTACCGAAAGCAGCGAAAAAGTAATATTTTACCGGAATCGCCGGTGATTCATATAGATTTTATTTTTATGCGTAATATATCTTATGAAACATTGCCGGCATGTACTGCTTCCAGGCGAAGCAGAGTACCAGATGATTATTTATCATTAAAAGGAGGGAAGTAAAATGCCTAGAAAAGGATATATTGCGAAAAGGGAAGTTCTGCCCGATCCGATCTACAACGATCAGGTCGTAACCAAACTCATCAATAATATAATGCTGGACGGCAAGAAAGGCGTAGCGCAGAGTATTTGTTACGATGCGTTTGATATTATTCGTGAGAAAACTGGAAAAGAACCCTTGGATGTTTTCAAAGAAGCTCTCAACAATATCATGCCGCAGCTGGAAGTTAAGGCGAGACGCGTAGGCGGCGCCACATATCAGGTTCCTATGGAAGTCAGGCCGGAACGGCGTCAGGCGCTCGGACTGAGATGGATCGTGTTCTTTGCACGCAAGAGAAGCGAAAGAACCATGGCCGAACGTTTGGCAGGGGAACTGATGGATGCGCTCAATAATGCGGGCGGAGCAGTCAGAAGAAAAGAAGACATGCACAAAATGGCAGAAGCAAACCGCGCGTTTGCACATTATCGCTGGTAATTTCCACTTGCCGCGCCGATTTTTAAGAAACGTCCGTTTTTTAAAAACCGGCGGCAGATGGCATATCTGCGATCATGAAGGATAGTTTTTAACGAAGGAATGGAGAAAATAATGCCTAGAAATTTTAGTTTGGAGAATACCAGAAATATAGGAATTATGGCTCATATTGACGCCGGTAAAACGACGACAACGGAAAGAATTCTGTTTTACACCGGACGTACGCACAAAATAGGGGAAGTTCACGACGGCGCGGCAACTATGGACTACATGGTGCAGGAGCAGGAAAGAGGAATTACGATTACCTCAGCCGCTACTACCGCGCAGTGGAAAGATACGAGAATCAATATTATCGATACTCCCGGTCACGTGGATTTTACCGTAGAAGTGGAACGTTCGCTGCGTGTTCTTGACGGAAGCGTTACGCTGTTTTGTGCAAAAGGCGGTGTTGAACCCCAGTCTGAGACCGTTTGGAGACAGGCGGATAAGTATGGTGTTCCCCGTATGGGCTATGTAAACAAAATGGATATCATGGGCGCAGATTTCTTCCGCTGTGTCGATATGATCCGCAACAGGCTCGGAGCCAATGCCGTTCCGATCCAGCTGCCGATCGGCAAAGAAGATTCGTTCACTGGTATCATCGATTTGGTGAATATGGATGCCCATATTTATAAAGACGAATTGGGCATGAAAGTCGAGATTGAGCCGATCCCCGCGGATATGGCGGAGCTTGCGGCGCAATATCGTGAACAGCTCCTGGAAGCCGTTGCGGAGCATGATGACGATGTCATGGCGAAATATCTCGAGGGCGAGGAAATTACGGTCGAAGAATTGAAAAGAGCAATCCGGAAAGCGACGATCGCAGTGAAGATGATTCCTGTCCTTTGCGGATCTTCTTATAGAAACAAAGGGGTCCAGCAGCTTTTGGATGCGATCGTAGATTATATGCCTGCGCCGACAGACATTCCTTCCATCAAGGGTGTCATTCCGGGGACAGATACGGAAGAATTCCGTCATTCAAGCGATGAGGAACCGTTTTCCGCCCTGGCGTTCAAAATCGTTACGGATCCGTTCGTTGGAAAACTCTGCTTCTTCAGGGTTTATTCAGGCAGTTTGGAATCCGGCTCTTATGTGTATAATGCAACGAAGGGCAAGAAGGAACGTGTGGGACGGATCGTGCAAATGCACGCAAACCACCGGGAAGAAATTTCCTGCGTTTATTCCGGGGATATCGCAGCTGCCGTCGGTCTGAAGGACACGACGACGGGAGATACGCTTTGCGACGATTCCAAACCGATCGTACTGGAAACGATGGAATTCCCGGATCCGGTTATTTCCGTAGCGGTTGAACCGAAGACGAAAGCCGGGCAGGAGAAGATGAGTATTGCGCTTCAGAAGCTTTCGGAAGAAGATCCTACGTTCAAAGTGCACACGGATCATGAAACGGGACAGACGATCATTTCCGGAATGGGAGAGCTGCATCTTGAAATCATCGTAGACAGACTTCTGCGTGAATTCAAGGTAGAGGCTAACGTAGGAAATCCGCAGGTTGCTTATAAAGAAGGGATCCGGAAAGCCGTCCGTCAGGAAGGCAAATTCGTCCGGCAATCCGGCGGCCGCGGACAGTACGGTCACTGCGTCATCGAAGTGGAACCGCTGGAAAGAGGAAAAGGCTACGAGTTTGTCAATAAGATCGTCGGAGGCGTTATTCCGAAAGAATATATCGGACCTGTCGACCAGGGTATTCAGGAAGCGCTGCAAAGCGGCGTCCTCGGCGGTTATCCTATGGTTGACGTTAAGGTTACTCTCGTAGACGGTTCTTACCATGAAGTCGACTCTTCGGAAATGGCATTTAAAATCGCGGGTTCTATGGCTATCAAAGATGCCTGCAGAAAAGCGGATCCTGTGCTTCTCGAACCCATCATGAAAGTCAGCGTTACGGTACCGGAAGAATATCTCGGCGATATCATCGGTTCTATCAGCTCCAAGCGTGGTAAAATCGAAGGTATGGAAGACGTAGCGGGCAATAAGGTGATTTCGGCGCTCTGCCCTCTGGCGGAAATGTTCGGATACACGACGTCCCTGCGTTCCAGCACACAGGGAAGAGGCTCGTTCATCATGCAGCCCAGCCACTATGAAGAGGTGCCGAAAAGCGTTCAGGAAGCCGTTATTAAGCAGAGAAACGCTGAAAACGCATGAGACGGAACCATGAAAATTATACTTGCAAAACAATCGGAAAAAGTGTAATATACCATAAGGACACGTTTTTCAATAATTGATTATGATATCTATTTAAGGAGGATTTAAAAATGGCAAAAGCTAAGTTCGTAAGAACAAAACCACACGTAAATATCGGTACGATCGGTCACGTTGACCATGGTAAAACGACTCTTACCGCCGCTATCACAAAAGTACTTGCGCTGAAAGGCGATGCAGAAGCAAAAGCATATGATGAAATTGACGGTGCGCCGGAAGAGAAAGCAAGAGGAATCACGATCAATACTGCGCACGTCGAATATGAGACGGATAACAGACACTACGCGCACGTTGACTGCCCCGGACACGCCGACTATGTTAAGAACATGATCACCGGCGCCGCGCAGATGGACGGTGCGATCCTGCTTGTATCCGGTCCGGACGGCCCGCAGGCGCAGACGAGAGAGCACATTCTGCTCGCGCGTCAGGTCGGCGTTCCTTACATCGTAGTATTCATGAATAAATGCGATATGATCGATCCCGGCGACGAAGAGCTTCTCGACCTCGCGGAAATGGAAATCAGAGAGCTCCTCAGCTCTTATGAATTCCCGGGTGATGATATCCCGATTATCAGAGGTTCTGCTCTGAAAGCGCTGGAAAGCACATCCGACGATGCGAATGCACCGGAATACGCTTGCATCAACGAGCTGATGGCGGCCGTAGACAGCTATATTCCGACGCCGGAAAGACCGGTTGACAAACCCTTCCTGATGCCTGTAGAAGACGTATTTACGATTACAGGTCGTGGTACGGTTGCGACCGGCCGTCTTGAAAGAGGCGTGATCAAAGTCGGCGATCCTGCGGAAATCGTAGGACTCAGCGATGAAAAGAAAAGCACTGTCGTTACGGGCGTTGAAATGTTTAGAAAACAGCTCGACCAGGCGGAAGCCGGCGACAATATCGGCGTTCTTTTGAGAGGTATTCAGAGGACGGAAGTCGAAAGAGGCCAGGTACTCGTTAAACCCGGCACGATTCATCCGCACACGCACTTCAAAGGTCAGGTATACGTACTGACGAAAGATGAAGGCGGCCGTCACTCGCCTTTCTTCAGCAATTACAGACCCCAGTTTTATTTCAGAACGACGGACGTAACGGGAGTTATTACGCTACCGGAAGGCACGGAAATGGTAATGCCCGGCGACCACATCGATATGGATGTACAGCTGATCACTCCGATCGCGATGGAAGAAGGCCTTCGCTTCGCGATTCGTGAAGGCGGCAGGACCGTAGGCGCCGGCACGGTTTCCAAGATCATCGAATAATCGGTCTCGGAACTTTTCTAAGTAACAAACAATAAAACCGCTTCGCTTTCATTCCGTAAACCGGATAAAAGCGAAGCGGTTTTTGTTTGCGTGCAATGAAAAACCGCCTTTGAGCGGAGGCGGCTTTTCTGATAACAGTAAGTAAATAACAAATGAGAGGATTTTGTTTATTGTGCGATTTTGATATCGTCCTGCATGTGAGCGATACATTCGGGGCAGATATTTCTGCCTTTATAGTTTACTACATTCGTGGCGCTGCCGCAAAAAATACAGGAAGGCTCATATTTTCTGAGCACTACCATGTTATTGTCCGTGAATATTTCGAGCGAATCTTTATACGAAATATTTAATGTCCTTCTGAGTTCGATCGGGAGGACTACGCGTCCTAACTCGTCTACCTTTCTTACGATACCTGTTGATTTCATTTTACATGCACTCCTTCTGTATTGAATATCATTCGATTGAATGTGGATATATAATACTACATATATGGTATAAAGTCAAATATTTGGGAAATATTTCCCGGAAAAATAATGGGGACGGTAAAATAACGGACATACCTCGAAAAAATGCGCATATAATAGTAAAAACGCTATGTTTCATTTTATGAGGAGGATGTCCTTCATGCTCAATATCGTCTGGGTGCTGTTGTTAATTATCGGATTCATCGCAGGAATTATCAATGGAAGAATCAACGAAATCGCACAAAGCATCATGACGTCGGCTGACGACGCCGTGAAATTTGCAATCGGCCTCCTCGGCATCGTAGCGCTTTGGTGCGGCATCATACAAATCCTTGAAGATGCGGGCGGCGTACGCGCCGCGTCAAAAGTACTGCGCCCTCTGATTACAAAGCTTTTTCCCGGCACGGCAGGAAATGAAAAAGCACAGTCCAGTATTATTACTAATATTACCGCGAATTTTTTCGGACTTGGAAACGGAGCAACGCCGTCTGGAATCGAAGCGGTAAACGAAATGAAACACAATTTGAAGGATGTCTGCCTGTTTCTTGTGATCAATTCCGCGGGGCTCCAGCTGATTCCTTCTACGGTCATTGCAATGCGTTCTGAATTGGGAGCCTCGAATCCGGCGGATATTCTGCTGCCAACCTGGATCGTATCGCTGATTTCCATGGCCTCCGCTCTTATCATCTATTTTATATATCGTAAAATTTATTACAGTATGCAAGCAAAGAAACGAAACTAAAGGAGAATCGGAAATGGTATACATACTGCCAGCATTCATTTTGATTATTCTAATCATCGGCTTTATTAAGGGCGTCCCCTGCTTTGACAGTTTTGTAAAAGGCGCAAAGAACGGCGCGCTGACAATTGTACGCCTGGTGCCGGCACTCATCGGTTTGATCGTATCGATCGGCGTATTCCGCGCCTCCGGCGCGCTCGATATCATTGTGGAGTTTTGCAGGCCCTTTATGGAAAAAATCGGCGCGGACAGCGATATTTTACCGCTCATTCTGATTCGCCCCGTTTCAGGAAGCGCTTCTCTGGCAACGCTCCGGGATATCATCGTACAATGCGGCGCAGATTCGCAGGCGGCACGCGCGGCGTGCGTCATGATGGGATCAACCGAAACGATTTTTTATACGATGGCAGTCTATACGGAAAATACAAAAATACGCCGGCTTCCGGGGGTGCTGCCCGCAGCGCTGGCGTCTAATGTGATCTCTGCCGTTGCGGCAGGCATCGTATGTTCTTTTTTGTAAAATCACTCTGTTTTCATAACGGCTTTTACCGGCAATCCGCTCTCCGCATCAAAATAGTAAAGCCAATACCCATTGTAATTCCGATTATAGCTGCAAGGCGGTTTCCTTTTTGCCGCCAGCCATCTGGAACACGCGCGGATCGTACCCGTAGCGCCGGCAGACGACTGCTGCGCGCCTCGTACGCGCCGGCGGCTGTTCCGCCTGCCGTTTCCTGCCGCGCCGTTTCGTGAAACGTCCTGCGTATTCCAGCCTGGCAGGCCGATGATTGTAAATTTGCGGCCGTTTTCCGGATCCGTATATGTACCCCTGAGAACATGGCCGGCAACTTGGACGGCATAGTAAGACATTTTTAGAAAGGTATCGCTATAGGGCGTGTTGGAGGCGCTCTGGTTCATTTTAGCAAACATATCGTACCGCACGTTAAAATAACGCAGCATTTTATCGAGGTCTTGTATATTTTTCACAGAATCCGCATGCTCGGTACGGTTATCATAGATGTACCATCTATATGCCGTATTCGTCGTGTCGAACGGATCGAATTCTTTCCCCTGGAAAGCGGCGCGGGGCGCTTCCGCCGCCTTTGGCTCTAATGGAGGCTGGCGGGGCGGCGCCGGCTGCGGAACTTGCTGCGTTTGTATTTGCTGCTGCGGTGTTTTTTGTACCTTCGGTTCTTCCGCCGCTTCCGGAGGCGGAGCGGGCGTCTCTTTTTTCAGTAACACCGCATAGCAGATCGTACGTCCGCCTGCCGTAACGATGACATATTGCTCTGTGTCGAACGCATCCGCTGCCGCCGCCTGAAGCGCAGAATCTATAAAAAGCCGCGCCTTGGGCGCGAGAGGAATTTTACCGATCAGAATAGACTGGGCGGTAACATATGTGCAGGGGCTCAGAAAAATCTCGATTGTGCCCTGGCAGCATAGTTTTGCCGCGATCTCCTGGCCGAGACTGCATTGTATGGAATATGCCGCGCGTTTGGGGCACTTGCTCACGCAAAGATAGCCCAGAGATTTATCCACATCCGTTTTACCGGCAGATGCCGGAATAAAATAATAATACCCGTCCTTCATGGATTTTCAGCCTCCGTCTTGTTTTCACTTAAATATCTATGCCGCGTACCGATCTGAAATTACAAAATTATTCGCGGGAAAGGAATCGCGGAAGGGAATTTCCATTGAATTTTATGATATGAGCGTGTATAATAATACATTGGAAGTCATTTTAAGAAATGATAAAGAACTTCAAATATTTTACACCGGGAGGACGGATGAAAGAATGTATGCAATCGGAAATGATCACACTGCAGTAGCCCTGAAGCAGATCATCAAAGCGCATCTCGAAGCGAAAGGCATAGAAGTAAAGGATTTCGGAACAGAATCCACCACAGCCAGCAATTATGCGGCAAAAGCCGAGGAAGTCGCAAATGCGGTAGCATCGGGCGAATGCGAGAGGGGAATTCTGATCTGCGGAACGGGAATCGGCATCTCGATCGCAGCGAACAAGGTCAACGGGATCAGAGCGGCCTGCTGCTCAGAACCATTTTCAGCAAAGCTTTCCAAACTTCATAACAATTCCAATATTCTTTGCTTCGGAGCACGCGTCGTCGGTTCGGAACTCGCGAAAATGATCGTGGACGAATGGGTGAACGCGGAATTTGAAGGCGGCAGGCATCAGCCGCGGGTGGAATATATATCTGAAATTGAAAAGAGAAACTGATCCGTCACAAGCGTAAATGATTGCTTCGGCAGTTGCTTATATAAAATATGTAATATCAATGATATGGAGGAGATTTAATTATGGACAAGCGCAAAGAGCTTGATTTACAGAAAAAAGCGACGCAAATCAGAAAATACATTATAGAAGAAGTATTTTCTGCAAAATCCGGACATCCGGGCGGGTCCCTGTCCTGCACGGACATCCTGACTGTGCTGTACTGCGACGAAATGAACGTCGACCCTAAGAATCCCAAATGTCCGGACAGAGACAGATTTGTCCTTTCAAAGGGACACTGCGCGCCGGCGCTTTACGCGACGCTGGCGGTCAAAGGCTTCTTCCCGGAGAAAGACCTGTACACATTCCGCAAAGCGGACAGCTATCTGGAAGGACACCCCAGCATGACATATGTTCCCGGCGTCGACATGTCGACCGGATCCCTCGGACAGGGAATTTCAACAGCCGTCGGAATGGCGCTTGCCGGTAAAATCGACCGGAAGGATTACAGAGTATATTCGATTTTAGGCGACGGAGAACTGGAAGAAGGCCAGGTATGGGAAGCCTCCATGGCGGCCGCGCATTATAAGCTGGATAATCTGACTGCGTTCGTAGATTACAACGGCCTTCAGATCGATGGAAATATTACGGATGTCATGAATCCGGAACCGGTAGCCGACAAATTCGCGGCGTTCGGCTGGAATGTAATCGTAGCGGACGGGCATGACCATAAGCAGATCAAAAACGCCATCGAGACAGCCAAGACCGTCAAAGGAAAACCCACGATGGTCGTATGCAAATGTACGAAGGGCAAAGGCGTTTCTTTCATGGAGAACAATTACGCATGGCACGGCACGGCGCCCAACCAGGAACAGAGAGACAAAGCGATCGGAGAGCTCGATGCTCTGATGGCGAAAATCGATAAAGAAATTGCAGAGGAGGCTTGAGAACAATGGGTAAAGTAGCAACAAGAGAAGCTTACGGAGCAGCATTGGCACAATATGGCGCAGATGAGAGAATAATCGTTCTTGACGCCGACTTATCGAAATCGACAAAAACAGACACCTTCAAAAAGGTATATCCTGAAAGACATTTCAACATGGGAATTGCGGAAGCAAATATGATGTGCGTCGCGGCAGGACTTGCAACGACAGGTAAAATCGTATTTGCCAGTACGTTTGCAATTTTTGCATCGGAACGCGCTTGCGAACAGATCCGGAATTCCATCTGTTATCCGAAGCTCAACGTAAAAGTCTGCGCAACGCACGCCGGCTTAACGGTAGGCGAAGACGGCGCATCGCACCAGTGCCTGGAAGATCTGGCGGTGATGAGAGCGCTCCCCAATATGATCGTACTCAGCCCGTGCGATGAGATCGAAACGAATTTAGCGATCAAAGCAGCAATCGATCACGACGGCCCCGTATATGTCAGGCTTGGCAGGCTTGGAGTCGAAGCCGTCCACGATCCGGCAAATTTCAAATTCCAGATCGGAAAAGGCGTGCAGGTCAAGGAAGGCGGCGATCTTACGATCGTAGCAACGGGACTGATGGTACAGGAGTCGCTGAAAGCTGCGGAAATCCTGGCGGAGAAAGGCGTAAACGCAAGAGTCATCGACATGCATACGATTAAGCCGATCGATACCGACATCCTCGTAAAAGCCGCCAAAGAAACAGGTTTTATCGTAACCGTAGAGGAACACAATATTACAGGCGGCCTCGGCGGCGCGGTCTGCGAAGCGCTCTCTCAAAATTATCCCTGCAAGGTAAAAATGATCGGGGTAGAAGAAAAATTCGGAAAGTCGGGAACGCCCGCGGCGCTGCTTGAAAAATACGGTTTGACCGCGGAGGCGATCGCGCAGAAGATCCTGCTTGCGAAGGAGGCAAAATAAAAATGGCTAGACAAAAAATTTCCATGGACGGTAATACGGCCGCCGCACACGTAAGCTATGCGTTTACGGAAGTTGCGGGCATTTATCCGATTACGCCGTCCAGCGTAATGGCAGATCTGACGGACTCCTGGTCCGCAGCAGGCCTCAAAAATATTTTTGGAAGCAAAGTGAAGCTGATCGAGATGCAATCGGAAGCCGGCGCCGCCGGTACGGTACACGGCAGTCTCGCTGCCGGCGCGCTTACTACGACGTATACTGCGTCTCAGGGTCTGCTGCTGATGATCCCCAACATGTATAAGATCGCCGGAGAGCTGCTCCCGTGCGTGATCCACGTATCCGCAAGGTGCGTTGCTTCCCATGCGCTGAATATTTTCGGAGACCATTCCGATGTTTATGCCTGCCGGCAGACGGGTTTTGCCATGATGGCCTGCACGAATCCGCAGGAGGTCATGGATCTCGGCGCGGTAGCGCATCTTTCCGCGATTAAGGGCAGAGTTCCGTTCCTGAATTTCTTCGACGGCTTCCGGACCTCACATGAAATCCAGAAAATTGAAGCGTGGGATTATGACGAGCTCGCTTCCATGATCGATCAGGACGCGCTGACGGCATTCCGCAAGAGAGCCCTGAATCCGGAGCATCCGGCCCTGCGCGGCAGTGCGGAAAACGGCGATATTTTCTTCCAGCATAGAGAAGCCTGCAATAAATATTATGAAGCGCTTCCTGAAATCGTGGAAGATTATATGAATCAGGTAAACGCCAAGATCGGCACGAATTACAAGCCCTTCAATTATTACGGCGCGCCGGATGCGGACAGAGTCATCGTAGCGATGGGATCCGTATGCGACGTAGCGGAAGAAGTCATCGATTACATGATTTCCAAAGGGGAGAAGGTCGGCCTGGTCAAGGTCCGCCTGTACAGGCCGTTCAGCGCGGAAAAGCTGATAGAAGCGATTCCGGCGACGGCGAAAAAAATCGCCGTGCTCGACAGAACGAAAGAACCCGGCTCTCTGGGAGAACCGCTGTATCTCGACGTCGTAACCGCGCTGGCTGTTAAAGGCATAAATGCGAAAGTTGTGGGAGGCCGTTACGGCTTAGGCTCAAAGGATACGCCCCCGCAGAGCATTTTCGCCGTATATGAAAATCTCAAAGCAGAGGAACCGAAAGCGAATTTTACCATCGGCATCGTAGACGACGTTACGAATCTTTCTCTCGAAGAAAAGCCTGCGCCGGACACGGCTCCCGCAGGGACGATCAGCTGCAAATTCTGGGGTCTTGGCGGAGACGGTACGGTTGGAGCGAATAAAAACTCCATCAAAATCATCGGAGACCATACGGATAAATTTATCCAGGCGTATTTCCAGTATGACTCTAAGAAAACGGGCGGCGTAACCATCTCCCATCTGCGTTTCGGAGACAAACCGATCAAATCTTCTTATTATGTTACAAAAGCGGATTTCGTGGCGTGCCACAATCCGTCTTATATGGTGAAAGGCTATAAGATCGTAAATGATGTAAAGCCGGGCGGCACGTTCCTTCTGAACTGCCAATGGACGCCTGAGGAAGTAGAAAAACACCTTCCCGCAGAGGCGAAGAAATATATCGCGGAACATGACGTCAAATTTTATACCGTAAATGCGATCGATAAAGCAAGAGAAATCGGCATGGGCAAGCGCACCAATACGATTTTACAATCGGCATTCTTCGCGCTTGCGAATATTATGCCGATCGATAAAGCCGTAGAATACATGAAAGCGGCCGCAAAGAAATCATACCTCAAGAAGGGCGAAGCCGTCGTCGAGATGAACTATAAAGCAATTGACGCCGGCGTAAACGCGATCGTTAAAATCGATGTGCCCGCTTCCTGGAAATCGCTTTCCGTCACATCGGAAGAACGCGAAGTCAAAAGCAAATGCCCTGAAATGGTAAAATTTGTGAAAGAAGTATTGCAGCCCGTCGGGATGATGCAGGGCGACACGTTACCGGTATCCGTATTCAAAGACCGTGCGGACGGCACGTTCCCGCAGGGTTCCGCCGCATACGAAAAGCGCGGCGTTGCGGTAGATGTGCCGGAATGGATTCCGGAAAATTGTATCCAGTGCAATCAGTGCGCGTACGTCTGCCCGCATGCTACGATTCGTCCGTTCGCTATGAATGCCGAAGAAAGCGAAGGCGCGCCTGCGGCGATGAAGAAAGTTCCCATGAAAGGAAAAGGCTGTGAAGAATATACGTTTGCAGTCGCCGTCAGTCCGCTCGATTGTATGGGCTGCGGACTTTGCGTCAATGTCTGTCCGGCGAAAGAAAAAGCGCTCAAAATGGTTCCGCAGGAATCACAGATCGCACAGCAGGAAGTATTTGACTACGCCGTAGATACGGTTACGAAAAAGCCTACTTCTTTCAGTGATTTCTCGGTAAAAGGCAGCCAGTTCAACCAGCCGCTGCTCGAATTCTCCGGTTCCTGTGCCGGATGTGCGGAAACCTCGTATGCGCGCCTGATCACACAGCTGTTCGGCGAGCGGATGTATATTTCGAATGCTACGGGCTGTTCTTCCATCTGGGGCGGTTCGGCGCCTGCTACGCCTTATACGCGCAGCCGTGAAACGGGACGCGGACCTGCCTGGGCAAACAGCCTCTTTGAAGACAATGCGGAGCACGGGCTCGGCATGTACCTTGGCCAGAAAGCAGTTCGCGACAGGCTGATCGGCTGTGTAGAACGGATCGCGGAAAAGACGTCTTCCGAAGAGCTCAAAGCGCTCTGCCGCGCTTTCCTCGATACGAAGAACGACGGCAAGGCAAATGCGGAAGCGGCCGGAAAGCTGATCGAAAAGCTCGAGGCAACGGACTGTGCCTGTGAAGAGCGCAAAGAAATCCTTGCGAATAAAGAATTCCTTTCCAAGAAATCCATCTGGATCTTCGGCGGAGACGGATGGGCTTACGATATCGGATTCGGCGGACTGGACCATGTGATCGCTTCAGGTGAGGACGTCAATATCATGGTGTTCGATACGGAAGTTTATTCCAACACCGGCGGTCAGGCTTCCAAGGCGAGCCAGATGGGTCAAGTCGCGCAGTTTGCGGCGGCAGGAAAAGCGATCGGCAAGAAAAATCTGGCTGAAATCGCAATGTCCTACGGCTATGTTTATGTAGCACAGATCGCAATGGGAGCCGATATGAATCAGACGATCAAAGCGCTGGCGGAAGCGGAAGCCTATCATGGGCCTTCGATCGTCATCGGTTATGCGCCTTGTGAAATGCACGGCGTTAAGGGCGGTATGACGAACTGCCAGGGAGAGATGAAGAAAGCGGTAGCCGCCGGCTACTGGCAGATGTTCCGTTTCAATCCCGCGCTGAAGGCGGAAGGGAAAAATCCGCTTACCATCGATTGCAAGGCGCCTACGGAAAGCTATGTAGAATTCATCGAGAGCGAAACGCGCTACAGCCGTCTGAAGCAGGCATTCCCGGAAAGAGCGGAAAAATTGTTTACAGAAGCTGCTAAGGAAGCAAAAGAGCGGTACGAGCGTCTGCTGAAAATGAAATCGCTCTATGAAAACTGATCCAGTCCAATAAAACCGGCAGCTCTATTTCGTATGTAAACGAAACGCTGCCGGACGAAGAAAGCTTCCCGAAAGCATCCTGCGGATGCCGCGGAGAAGCTTTTTTCTTATGATGTCTTTCGATTGCAAAAGCCGGAATCCTTTTGCGGGAATTCCGGCTTTTTCTGCAGTTCTTCGTGTTATTGGTTATATTTTTTATCAGAGCTCAAAATAATTGATCAGTTTGGAAATTGCGCCATGTTCCATCAGGATCGTTCCACGCTCCTTTAAAAGAGGCAGAAAAGATTCTGCGGGAAGATAGGTCGCATTATAGTCGATCACGAGCGATTCCAAACGATTCAGCATATTCAGATTCTTGCTGTTCGGTTTGAGCACAAGATAATAAGCGCCTCTGTACGTGTACAGGGAGGATGCGATCGTCTTAAAAGATTTGTTCCTCGAAAAAAATTCCAGCATATCGTTGAATTCCGGGAAAATCAACACATCCCAGTCGGAAAGCACGGAATTCTTTCTGGCAGGCTGTATGAATTTGATCGGAGAAGCGGCATTTCCGGCTGCCTGTTCCGGTTTCTCCTGCTTCTTACCGGACGCATGCTGCTGCGCAACTTTCTGATTTCGGTTTTGCACGCGTATTTTATGAAAAAGGTTTCGGAATGCTTCGGGGGGAATATTGGACATGTCGAATACAGAGCTTCCCTGCTGTTCCGCAGACGCGCTGTTTTCTTCCTCTTCCTCCTCTTCTTCTTCGTCCCCTTCGTATTCGGAATCTTCCGGTTCTTCCTCTTCTGCGGAATCTTCTTCCGCGTCTTCGGAGAACGCAGGCTCCTGATTTTGATTCTCATTCCGGACGCTCTTGGCAGCGTTTTTTAAAATTTTATCGAATTTGTTGAGGATTTCTTCGTTCTCTTCGTCATAGTAAAAATTATCTTCATAGTCTTCTTCCATGTCGTGGGAAATCATCAAAACAAGTCCGCCGTTTCCGTCGGGTTTGTTTACCACATTCAGCTGCCTGTCTTCAAATTCATGGCCGAATTCTATATTTGCATGGTCGATTGCATCCCAAATCAATTTATCAAAATCATGTGTGCCCTCTTTTAAAGTGGAGACGTCCAGATTTCTGGAAGCCAGGTCTTTGCTGCTTATATATATGTTGATCGCATTGTCGGCGATTCTTTCTATTTTCATGTCATATGCCCCCTTTCAAAGACCATACCTATTATACTTGAAAAAATTCAAAATGAGAAGAGTAAAATAAAACCATTCCGGATTTGACATGGTTCGCAATTTATAGTAGAGTTTGAAAAGAATAAAAATCAAGGGAGATTTGAAAATGTCTGATTTTTTAAAACGTATCAAATGGAGTACGCTGATCTCTGCCGTCCTGACAATGGTCATCGGTATTTTCCTGCTGGCGCGCCCGGATGCGGCAGTGGCGACGATCAGCGTGATCGTAGGCTGGATTTTACTGATCAGCGGAATTTTCTCCGTCATTCTATTCTTCGCAGGAAGAACGATCGGCTTTGCCTATTTGAATATCATACTTGGCGTCATCGGCATCGTATTAGGGCTGTGGATCGTAATCGATCCTGATTTTATCGCTGATTTTATCATGGTGCTGCTCGGCATCCTGCTGCTGGTACACGGCGCCGTCGATCTCCAGTCGTCTTTTGAGTTAAAAAAACTCGGAGGCAGCAGATGGGGACTGGATATGATATTTGCGTTCCTGACAATGGCGCTTGGCGTAATGGTGATTATCCTCCATTTCAACGCGGCAAAGCTTATCATGATTTTGTGCGGCATCAGCCTGATATTAGATTCCGTCACCGATTTTATCATTGTGGCGCGTCTTGCGCGTGCGCAGAAAATTTCTAAAAAACTGGAGCAATAATCACTTCTCGCCGTGGGAGCGGTAATGCTGTTTGATTTTTTCGAACGTGACCGGGCTCAGGTCATGTTCGATTTTGCATGCGTCTGCGTAAGCCGGCTCCTCCGGTACGCCGAGCCTGATCAGCAATTGTGCGATCACCTCGTGGCGTTCATAAATGCTTTCCGCGATTTTCAGCCCCTTCTCCGTCAAAGTGATATCGTTGCCGCTGTCGATAGCGATGAAGCCGTTCTCCCGCAAATCGCGCATCATAATGCTTACAGACGGCTTGGAGAAGCCGAGCTCCCGTGCGACGTCGACCGAGCGGCAGCTTCCGGTCCGTTTCCGGATCATCAAAATCGCTTCCAGGTAATTTTCTCCGGATTCGTGTATATTCATGTTGCCGTTTCCTCCTCTGTAATGATATCCGCATACGTAAAAGATATGGCTTTTTTCAGGTCTGCGGGGGAAAGCTCCACCTGACAGCCAATCCTGCCGGCACTGAAAAGGATCGTCTCCTGATTCTGCGCGCTCCCGTGTAAAAATGTTGGGAAGAACTTCTTCATCCCGATGGGGGAGCAGCCGCCGTGCACATATCCCGTAAGCGGAAGCAATTCTTTCTGGGGGAGCATTGCAATGCTTTTTTCACCCGCAACCGCCGCCGCTTTCTTCAGATCCAGCTCGGCGCAGACCGGAATCACAAATACGTAATTCTTTTTGGATTTTCCTACGGTGACAAGCGTTTTAAAGACCATGCCGTATGGTTTCCCGACGGCTTCCGCAACTTCTTTGCCGCTGATTGCGCTGCTGCTTTCATAGGTGTGCTGCCGATAGCTGATTTTCATTTTATCTAAGACGCGCATTGCATTTGTTTTGGATTCCATGAGTGCCGAAGACCCTTTCGCTTGTTTATTATATACGATCCAAGTATAGCATGATTTTCATGGAATTACATCCGATTTTTATAGGACGCGCGTAAGAGGGGGCGGGGCCATGCGGAACCCTTTATATTTTTGGGCAAACGTATCGCGGCATTCCTTTGCTGTGCGCTCCGTACTCGATTGCCGCGCTTGGGCAGCGGGAAATACAAGCCATACAGTGCGTGCAGTGCTTTCCCCATACGGGCTTTCCGTGTTCGAGACGGATATTGTCCAACGGACAGACAGCGGCGCATTTTCCACAGGAAATACAGGAATCGGAAGTATGAAACTTTTTTGCGTGAACAAATAGCGGATAAAAAATATCGTTTACGATGCCGCTGCTTATTTTATCTTTGCATGTGATCGCAGGCTGTGGGAATGCCTCGTTGTTCTTAATGAAACGCGCGGCTTCGTCGATGCTGCTTTCTGCCTGCCCGATGATTTCCAGCGCTTCCTCCTGCGTAGGCGTGGAAAATAACGCGATGTAGTTTTCCGGCATCGGAATTGCATAGCACCCGCAATAATGCAGTTTCTTTGCAGCGCATAGTTTTTCAAGATATTTTCCCGCATTTCCAATGCTTCCCCCGCAGGTCATAACAAAATAGATCGTCTTGCTTCCGGCAAGAGTCGTGTTTTCCAGCCATTCCTGTACGATGCGGGGAATTCTCCATGCATAGGTGGGGACAACGACGACCCAGGGGCGGTTTGCGTGCAGCTCTGAAAAATCGCGGCTGCGGATTTTTTCAAATAAATCGATCACTGCATCGCCGCATTCTTTGCCGATTCTTTTTGCGGCATATTCGCTGTTTCCTGTTCCGGAAAAATATAAGATCATAGATATTGCCTCCCATTTGTGTTTTTATGATTGTGAACTGATATGCTGTATACTTGCGTAAATCAGGTTGATTAAATCGGCAACCTCTTTCCACTGCGTTCCGTCTACGCTCAAATAATAGTAGTTTTTCGTCCCTTCTTTCCGCATTGCAACGATCCCGGCTTCCTTTAAGATTTGCAGATGATGCGAAACGGAAGGTCTTGTAAGGTGCGCCTTTTTTGCAATTTCACCAACGCGGATTCCCGATAAATCATTTTCCAACAGCACGCGTAAAATCAGCTGTCTCGTTTCGTCTCCGATGGCAGTAAACGCATTTCTGCATTCCCGGAACCCGTCTGCGATTTTGCGCAGCCTCTCTTCACATTCCTTTTCCATATATAAGACCTCCTACAGATATCTGACCTCCGCTTTTCTACGCGGCGCAGAGCGTAGAAATTTCACATCCGGGAACCCGAGCACCAATGTCATGGCAACGCGTTTTCCTCTGGGAATTTTGATTGCTCTCTTGATTTTACGGGAAGCGTTCGCCGCCATGGTGAAAAAACCGCTGAACAATACGCCCAGTCCATTGGCTTCCGCAACAAATTCCATGTTCTGCGCTGCGAGGATTCCATTCGTTTTATCTTTTGCCAAAATGACAATCGCAACCGGTGCGTTAAAAAAGAAAAAGTGCGGGCCGATTTTATGTTTTCTTGCCATGGGACTGAACAGGCCGGCAAGTGGCTTTATCTTTTGAAACAGGCTGACCGCCATTTGCTCGATGCGGCTCTTTTCTTTATCGAGTACGACAAAAGAAACGTCCTGCATATTTTTCGCCGTATGGGTAAGCCTGCCGGCTTCCAAAATCTGTTCGATCACTTCCCTGGGAATTTCTTCCTGTGTAAATTGGCGGACGCTGCGCCGGAAACGAAGGACTTCTATGATATCCCCCGGATTTAAGCGGATTTCTTCCTGCTTCTCGATCTGTTCGGTATCATAGACGCTGATTGCAATCGCTTTTTTAGGACAGACCGCGCTGCACTGTCCGCACAGGATACAATGATCCGATAAAATTCTGGCTTTTTTATGATTTATCGCGATGTTCTGCGCGGCGCATACCTTAGCGCATTTCCCACAGCCAACGCACTGCTCCGTATCGATCCCTACTTGATAGTCCATATCTCAATCCCCTTTTGTTAAAGTTCATTAACTATTATACCGGACAGAAATGCGGCATACAACATCGGTAAAGAAATTCGTTACCAAACAGACATGCGGGAAGCATATTCCGCAGGACCGGACCGCAGCGAAAAAGACAAAAAAACGGCACAGCCGAAAACGACTATGCCGTATGGCGTCGCCATATTCCTTTATTCCAATTCGCCGTCATACTGCTCCGCGACCATGGAAGACAAGTCTTCCGTCTTGGGCATCTGCTTCCTGGTTCCTTCATAAAGAAATGTCACAGGAACTTTCAACGCTTCTGCAAAATAAACGACCTCGACATCCGTCAGCGCCCTGCAGCCCGTTTCTATCCGGCTCAGAGAGGAGCGCTTCATCATGAGCCCCCGCGTTTGCAGTCTCGCGATCAGCACGTCCTGCGATATTTTCGGATGATATTTGTCGTAATGACCGGTGCGCACATATCTGATCCATTCGCCGCAGATATTAACTTTCTTCTTTCTTGCATTGCTCTCGTTAACTCTTCTGCCCATATTGTTCCCTTCCATGTCTTGCAGATATTATGCACAAAAAAATCATAAAAATTGTGCGATATCAGCACATATGCGAAATTTCCACAAAATATTTTGCGGAATGTGTTATGGAAAACAGAATAAAAACGAGTGATTTTATGTTATAATACAGAAATTACAAAGAAAGACGGAGGTCCGGATGACTCAAAGCAAGCTGAACGAACAAACTCCACACCGGCTGCGCACCTCCGCATTGCTGTTTTTATGCTTTGCGCTTCCGTGTGCCATATTGATTCTCGTATATTTTTTATATGGGATCGCGCCGTTTGGGGACAAGTCCCTTTTGATCATGGATATGTCGGCGCAATATTCGGAATTTTTCTGCGGCTTGAAACACATCGGCAGTCAGAACGGAGGCGTTTTATTTTCCTGGTCTAAAGTATTCGGAAGCAATTACGCCGGCGTTTTTGCGTATTATCTGTCAAGCCCGCTTTCTTTTCTGACGCTGCTTTGCCCCAATGAAAAAATGCCGGTCGGCTTACTGTGTCTGACGGTATTGAAAATCGGGCTTTGCGGACTTTCGTTCGGTATTTTGTTGAATGATATGCAGAAAAAAGCACGCGCAGCGGCGGAAAACATGATCCGAAACAGAATCTGGATCGTAGTATTTTCTTTATTTTACGCGCTGATGTCGTATAATATCGTATATTCGATGTGCCTAATGTGGCTGGACGCCGTCATCTGGCTTCCGATCGTAATCATCAGCCTCGAAAAGATCGCGGACGGCGGAAAACCGCTGCTGCTTTGTATTACATATGCCGTATTATTTCTTTCTACTTATTATATTTCTTATATGGTAGGAATTTTCTCCTGCATTTATCTGCTGCTTGCGCTGCTGCGCAGGAAGCGGTGCGAACGCCGGGAAATTCTGAGAGCAGTCGTAAAATTCGTCGGCAGCGCTGCTGCCGCGGCCTGTGCGGGCGCCTGGCTTCTGCTGCCGACGCTTTATTCCCTGATGGAGGGGAAAATCGGCAATGGCTCCCCAATTTCGGAGTCGGGGTACAATTATGAATTTTCGCAGGTTCTCAAGAAATTTTTCCTGGGGACATACGACAGCATTACAAACAGCGGGACTCCGTTTTTTTATTGCGGAATCGTTGTAATGGCATTCTATTTTGCATTTTATTTTACAAAAACGATCTCCAAAAGCGAAAAAATACTGACGGCGGCCGTCACTTTCTTTCTGGTAGCCAGTACTTATGTGTTTAAGCTGGATCTGATGTGGCATGTTTTTCAGAAACCGAATTGGTTTCCTTACCGCTATTCGTTCCTGCTGGCCTTTTTTATCATTTTTACGGCGGCAAAAGCGTTTCTCCGCTTCCGAGAGATTCCTTACGCCGTACACATTACCTTTTTTCTTATGGCGGCCGGATTTTATCTGTATGTCAAAAATCTGCCGGAAAGCGGTGTGGGTGAAAAACAGTTTCGGTACAGTATCCTGTTTTGTATGGTCAACGCATGTCTGGTCTTTGCGGCGCTTCTTTTCCAGCGCTGCCGCCGGAACCGCTTTGGCACCTGCACCGTATTGCTGCTTTTCCTTTGCGCCGCGGCCGGCGAAACGTTTGTAAACGCACGCTTTCTCACAGAAGGCCTCGATAAAGCACATCGTTACGAATCCTATGAAAAATACCGCGACTATAAGCTGCTGACGCAGGCGCTGGCGGCAGAAGCGGCGCAGCAATCGGAGGGAGAATTTTACCGTATGGGCGCGGATTTCCAGCGGAATTTCAACGAAGCGATCGGCCTGGGCTATGCGGGGCTCAGCCATTACAGCTCCTCTTACAATAAAAACATCAATACATTTTTATCGAAGCTTGGATTTGCGCAGATTTATTTCTGGAGCTCTTACGCAGGCTCCACGACGGTAACGGATACGCTTTTCTCGGTAAAATACGTCATGAACGACCCGGATATTTCGCGCCTGGACGATCAGGGCCGCGTGATTTCCTGGTGCCGCGTGCCATATGGGCACTATGATACCGCAGCGCAGAAGGACTCGGCTGTGCTGTATAAAAATCCGTACGTTTTACCGCCGTGCTTCGCTGTCAGCACGCGCCTGAAAGCATTCGACTGGCAGGAAAACGCAGTGGAATCGCAGAATTTCCTGCTGAATTGTATGCTGGATAACAATACTTCCTATTTTATAAAAATGAGTGAAAATACGGGCGGAGCCGTATCTTTGGAAAAGGCCGGCGATCATATCGCATATACCGTTATCGTCCCGGAAACAGGACCGCTGTACGCTTATTTTCCGAAAAACGGAAACGGCGTGAGTAAAATGCGGATCAACGGCGGTTACGATATCAACTTATATACGGGCGAAACGGATTGCGTACAGTTTCTTGGCAGCTACGAAGCGGGCGCACAGGTCGGTGTCAAAATTTACGGAAGCAATCTCAATACGAGCGCAAACGGATTTTACCAGCTCAGTTTGAAACGCTTCTCGGAGGCGGCCGACGCCCTGCGGAACGCTTCGCTTCAGATTACAGACTGGGCTTCCGGCTATCTGAAAGGGAGCTTGCAGGCCGAAAAAGACGGCGCGGTGTTTACCAGCCTCGTATATGATTCGTCCTGGAACGTGCTTGTAGACGGCAAGAAGACGGAAACCTGGGCGCTGGAGGATGGGCTGCTTTGCTTCGATATTACTGCCGGGGCACATGAAATTGAAATCGAGTACCGCGTGCCCGGCTTTCCTGTCGGAATGACGATCACTACGATCACGATTCTCACCGCCGCAGCGTATTTTGCGGTGCGATTTTACAGGAAACGTCAGAAAAACCGTTAGTTGCGCAGTACCTCGCAGTGTGCTAAAATTTACCATGATTCATAGTGCAAGGAGCAGTGTTTGTATGAAGTTGGTAAAAATGCACGGGATTGGAAACGATTATGTATATGCAGATTGTATAAATGAGGTTCTGGAAGATCCGGCCGGACTTTCCGTTCGGATCGCGGACCGCCATTTCGGCGTCGGGTCGGACGGGCTGATTCTGATTTGTCCGTCGGACAAGGCCGATTACGAAATGCGGGTATACAATGCGGACGGGTCTTACGCGCAGATGTGCGGCAACGGAATCCGATGCGTCGGAAAATATCTGTATGACAATGGTTATCTCCGGAAAGACACTGTGGATATCGAATCGGGAGGAAGCGTAAAGCATTTACAGCTTCTGATCGAAAACGGCGTTTGTATCGGAGCGCGCGTCGATATGGGAAGGCCCGCGATCCCCGGAATCGCCGGCAAAAGCGATCCCCATGCTATTTTACAGGCAGGCGGAAGGGAGCATGTGCTGACGCTCGTTTCTATGGGCAATCCGCACGCAGTCGAATTTGTGGAAGATACGGAAGCCGTAGAAATCGAAACGATCGGGCCGCGCATTGAGCACGATCCCATTTTCCCCGACCGGACGAATGTGGAGTTCGTACAATGCCTCGATGCCCATACGATCCGGATGCGCGTCTGGGAACGCGGCTCCGCAGAGACGTACGCCTGCGGGACGGGCGCCGTTGCTTCCGCAGTCGCTTCGATCCTGAACGGTTATTGCGAAGCCGGCGACATCACGGTGCATTTAAAAGGAGGAGACCTCCGGATCACGTGGGATGGGAAAGACGGCCATGCTTATATGGCAGGTCCCGCGTCCTATGTTTTTGAAATTAAGGATTTGCAGTTATGAGTCACGGGAGGATCGGCGCACTTGATTAAAATCAATTCAAATTATTTAAAACTCCCCGGAAGCTATCTGTTCAGCGATATCGCGGGAAAAGTCGCCGCATATACCGCCGCCCATCCGGAACGCGAGATCATTAAGCTTGGCATTGGAGACGTCACGCAGCCGCTGCCGCCGGCCGTCGTTGCCTCTCTGCACGAGGCCGCGGAGGAAATGGGCGCTGCCGAGACATTTCACGGCTACGGACCGGAACAGGGCTATGCGTTTCTGCGGGAATCGATTGTTGAAAATGATTATAAAGCGCGGGGCATCGAAATAGAGGCGGATGAAATCTTCGTCAGCGACGGCTCGAAAAGCGATACGGGCAATATCGGCGATATTTTTGCGGCTGAGAATAAAGTTGCCGTATGCGATCCGGTTTATCCCGTTTACGCGGATACGAACGCCATGGCGGGACGGGCGGGCGACTATTTACCGGGAGCTGGAAAATGGACGAATCTGATCTATCTGCCTGGCACGGAGCAAAATCATTTTATCCCGGAACCGCCTTCCGGCGGAGAAACGCCGGATCTGATTTATCTTTGTTATCCGAACAATCCGACCGGAACGATGATTTCGAAAGAGGCGCTGCGCAGGTGGGTGGATTATGCGCTTGTGCATCAGTCCGTCATTTTATATGATGCCGCGTACGAGGCATACATCACGGAGGAAGAGCTTCCGCACAGCATCTACGAAATCGAAGGCGCAAAACGCTGCGCAATCGAATTCCGCAGCTTTTCAAAGAACGCAGGCTTTACCGGTACGCGCTGCGCATTTACCGTGGTTCCCAAAAGCCTTGCCGTTCAGGGAACGCAGCTCCATGCGCTTTGGAACAGGCGTCAGACTACGAAATTCAACGGCGTGCCGTATATCGTACAAAAGGCTGCCGCCGCCGTTTATTCCGCCGCGGGTAAAATGCAGACGGAAAAGCTCGTTTCTTATTATCTGCAGAATGCGCGCGTCATCCGGGAAAGCTTGCAGAAAGCCGGTTACAAAGTATGGGGCGGCGTCAACGCGCCGTACGTCTGGTTAAAAACACCGGAGAATATGAGCTCATGGCAGTTTTTTGACTATCTGCTCGAACATCTCGGCGTCGTCGGAACACCCGGCTGCGGCTTCGGACCGGGCGGAGAAGGGTATTTTCGCCTGACCGGTTTCGGCAGCGCGGAGAATACGGAACGGGCCGTGGAGAGAATCGTAAAAGGGAGTCTATGATTTTATATATTTAAGGAGGAACAGGAAACATGCATTCATTGGAACAGGAGTTAATACATAATTCTTATCCGGGCAGGGGAATCGTGATCGGCAGGTCGAACGACGCAAAATATGCAGTAGCGGCATATTTTATTATGGGAAGAAGCGTCAACAGCAGAAACCGGATTTTTGTAGAAAGCGGCGCAGGGATCCGCACACAGGCGTACGACCCGTCTAAGCTGAGCGATCCCAGTTTGATCATTTACGCGCCGGTACGGGTATTGGGAAACAAAACGATTGTAACGAACGGGATCAGACAGATACGATCTATGAACTGATGGACAAGCAGCAAACCTTTGAACAGGCGCTGCGCACCAGAACGTTTGAACCGGATGCACCGAACTATACGCCGCGCATCTCGGGAATTTTACATGTGGAAGACGGTATGTTCAACTTCGCAATGTCCATATTAAAGGCAAATCAGGGGAATCCGGAAAGCTGCTGCCGTTATACGTTTGCGTATGAAAATCCGGCCCCCGGAGAAGGCCGGCTGATCCATACGTATCAGGGCGACGGCGATCCGCTGCCGAGCTTTGCAGGCGAACCGAAACGGATCGGAATCGACGGACAGATCGACGATTTTACCGATATGCTTTGGAAAAGCCTGAATGAGGAAAATAAAGTTTCGTTATTCGTAAGATACATCGATATTGGAAGCGGCAGCTATGAAACGCGCATCGTAAATAAAAACCGGTAGGAGGAACGCAATGAAAGAATTGGAACTGAAATACGGCTGTAACCCGAATCAGAAGCCGTCCAGGATTTTTATGAAAAATAATGGGGAGCTCCCGATCAAAGTATTGTCCGGAAGGCCGGGGTATATCAATTTTCTGGATGCCTTCAACGGCTGGCAGCTTGTGAAGGAATTGAAACAGGCGACAGGGCTTGCGGCAGCGACGTCGTTCAAGCACGTTTCTCCGGCGGGCGCGGCGGTTGGGCTTCCGCTCACCGATGTGGAACGTAAAATTTATTGGGCGGATGATCTGGATATGGAATTTACGCCGCTTTCCAATGCATATGCAAGAGCAAGAGGGGCGGACAGAATGTCTTCCTTTGGTGACTTTATCGCATTATCCGATCCCTGCGACAAGGAGACGGCGATGCTGATCAAACGGGAAGTATCCGACGGCGTGATTGCGCCGGGATACGCGCCGGAGGCGCTGGCAATTCTGAAAGAAAAGAAAAACGGCGGTTACAATGTGATCGAAATCGACCCGAACTACGTTCCGGAGCCCATAGAACATAAGGATGTGTTCGGAATTACGTTTGAGCAGGGCAGGAACGAGCTGAAGATCGACGGCGCGTTTTTTAGCAATATCGTTACGGAAAAGAAAGAATTGCCGGAACATGCGAAAATCGATCTGACGATCGCGATGATCACGCTGAAATACACCCAGTCCAATTCCGTTTGTTATGTGAAAGGCGGGCAGGCAATCGGCATTGGCGCCGGCCAGCAGTCCCGCATACATTGCACGCGTCTGGCAGGCAGCAAGGCAGACAACTGGTTTTTGCGCCAGTCGCCGCAGGTGCTCGGGCTCAGCTTTGTAGATGGGATCAAACGCGCAGACAGGGATAATGCGATCGATTTATATATCGGCGAGGATTACATGGATGTTCTGGCCGACGGGGAATGGCAGAAAATTTTCAAAGTGAAACCGGATGTATTTTCTGCGGAGGAAAAACGCGCATGGCTGAATCGTAATATGGGTGTTTCTCTCGGTTCCGATGCCTTCTTCCCGTTTGGGGATAACATCGAACGGGCACAGAAAAGCGGCGTGACGTATGTGGCGGAGCCGGGCGGCTCCATCCGCGACGACCATGTGATCGAAACCTGCAACAAATACGGCATGGTAATGTGCTTTACCGGAATCCGCCTGTTCCATCATTAAAAGACGCGGGGATTCGATGAGATTGCCTGAAAACAGCGCCCCTGGATAAGACCGGAGGGCGCTGCTTGCTTCATGGATCGTGTTTCCGCCGCGTTTTTACGTTCCTTTACAGAACACGTGGTTTCCTATGGTGACAGAGATGGGAAGCGACTTGATCCATCTATTGGTAGCTGTTCGCGGATTATAGTAATACAGGCAGCCATACGTGGGATCCCAGCCGTTCATTGCATCGCGCGCAGCCTGATACGCCGTGGAATTGGGGGAAAGATTGATCTGTCCGTCGGATACGACATCGAAGGCGCCGGACTGATACACCACGCCGGCTACCGTTTTTGGAAAACGGGAGTCTCTGACGCGATTCAGAATTACGGCGCCCACCGCTACCTGGCCGGCATACGGTTCCCCGCGCGCTTCCCCGTAAATCGCGCGTGCCAGCAGATTCAAGTCGTTGGAAGAAGAACCGGAGGAGCCGGAAGAGCCGGAAGAACTGGAAATTCCCATAGCGGCCAGCGTATTTTTCCCGGCGATTCCGTCTATGACGAGACCGTTCGTCCTTTGAAAATACCGCACCGCATCTTCCGTCAATTTTCCGTAGATTCCATCGACGGAACCGGTGTAATACCCCCAGTTTTTCAATTTTTTCTGAATGTTCCGGACTTCCGTGCCTGTGGAGCCGCGCTTGGATAATACGTCGGAAATTTCAGTGGCTGCGGATTCGGAATGTGTCCGATCATTACCGATATTAAACTGATACAGCGCTACCGCTGCTAAAGATAATACGATGACTGCGGTAAATACTGCCGTAATATACGTGATATCCCGTTTTGGTTTTTTATTTATGGATTTATTTTTCAATTTCAACACCTCAAACTTTATAAAATATACAAATGATATTTTCAGCATTATTCTGTGTTGCAGAAAATAAATCCATACAAGAAAAAATTGGTGATTTTTGATACATTTTTATGAAAAAACAAAATAGAGGTTATAATAAACGTATGCGGTATTCCATTTTATGTGGAGTTATGGTAAACTTTGCAAGGCAGAAAATTGCTGAAGGAGTCTGTTATGAAAGAATATGATTATCTGATCGTAGGCAGCGGTCTGTTCGGCGCGGTTTTTGCGCACGAGGCGCTGAAAAAGGGGAAAAAGTGCCTTGTAATCGAAAAAAGAGATCATGTCGGCGGGAATATCTATTGCGAAGAAATCGATGGCGTGACGGTGCATAAATACGGAGCGCATATTTTTCATACGAGCAGCCGTAAGATCTGGGAATACGTCAATCAGCTTTGCGAGTTCAACAGATATACGAATTCGCCCATAGCAAATTATCACGGCGAGTTATACAATATGCCGTTTAATATGAATACGTTCAATAAATTATGGGGCGTCGTTACGCCGGCGGAGGCGGAACGTAAAATCGCCGCGCAGCGGACGGCGGTTGCGGGTGAACCGTCGAATCTGGAAGAACAGGCGATCCGGCTCGTGGGCACGGATCTATACGAAAAGCTTGTCAAAGGCTATACGGAAAAGCAGTGGGGACGGCCGTGCAGGGATCTTCCGGCCTTTATCATCAAGCGTCTTCCGGTGCGGTTTACGTACGATAACAATTATTTCAACGACCCGTACCAGGGAATCCCGATAAACGGCTACAATCAAATGATAGACAAGCTGCTTGCGGGCGCGGACGTCAGATTGCGCGTGGATTTTAACGTTACGGAAGAAAACAGGGAATATTATAAAAATCTGGCGGAGAAAACGGTATATACCGGTACGATCGATTCGTATTTTGATTATAAATACGGCGCGCTCGAATACCGGAGCCTGAAATTTGAAACGGAAGCGTTGGAGCAGGAAAACTATCAGGGCGTAGCGGTGATGAATTTTACCGACAGAGAGACGCCGTATACGCGGATCATCGAGCACAAGCATTTTGTGTTTGGCACGCAGCCCCGAACAGTCATTACCAAAGAATATCCTGCGGACTGGGCGCCTGGAAAGGAGCCGTATTATCCCGTAAATGATGAAAAGAATCAGGAGCTGTATCAAAAATATGATGCGGAAGCGCGGAAAGAGAAGCATGTAATTTTCGGCGGGCGGCTTGCGGAGTACCGGTATTACGACATGGACAAGGTGATTGCATCCGCGCTGGATGCGGCTGCTGCGGAGGGAATTTAATGGAAGATAAAACGCAGGAAATCGGCATCAGCGTGATTATGCCTGTATATAATGTGGAAAAATATGTGGGAAAGGCCATCGAAAGCATCCTGTCCCAAACGATGCGTGACTTTGAATTTATTATCGTCGACGACGGGACGCCGGATAAAAGCGGCGAAATATGTGAGGAATACGCTGCCCGAGACAGCAGGATCCAGGTGATCCATAAGGAAAACGGCGGCGCGCCGAGCGCACGAAACCAGGCAATCGAAATTGCCAGGGGAAAATATTTTTATTTTATGGATTCCGACGACTGGGCGGAGCCTGCAATGCTGGAGGACATGTATCGTCTTGCGGAAGCGCATGGCGCGCAGCTCGTCGTAACGGGCTATTATATCGATACGTATTACAGCGATACGGAGAAATTCACGCAGATTCAGACTGCGCAGGACGCCGTCTACGAAACACAGAGCGCTTTTCGGGCGGACGCCTATCGGCTGTTCGACCGGAATTTGCTTTATACGCCGTGGAATAAGCTTTACCGTTCCGCGTATATCCGGGAAAAGCAGCTGCGTTTTCCGACGACCTGGATGGATGATTTCCCATTCAATCTGTCTGTTGTCAGAGATGTGGAGAAAGTCGTTTTTTCCTCCAAAACGTATTATCATTTTATGCGCGCCAGAGCGGAGAGCGAAACGGCAAAATATAAAAGCAACATGTATGAAAAGCGGGAGGAAGAACATAACTGGATGCTCGACCTCTATCGGTATTGGAACATCCGGGACGAAGCCGCGCTGGCTGCGAGCATGGAAATGGTGTATCGGCGCTATGTGGAGCGGGTAGTCGGCTGCATTGAAAACGTGACGAATCCGAACTGTACGCTGCCCAGAAAAGGCCGGAAAGAGGAAATTCGTAAAATCTTGCGGAATCCGCGCGTTTCCGAAGCGCTCGTACACGCGCGGCCGCGTTCAAAATATATGAGGCTCATGCTGATGCCGGTAAAATGGAAGAATGTAACGCTTTGCTACGCGGAAGGCGTTTTGATTTCAGCGATCAAGCGCAGACACGTCAAGACGTTTGCCAGGCTGAAAGCGAATCGATAAGCTTTGGAGGCTGCTATGGATCAGAAAACAGGGCAGAACCCGTTTATAACGCTTATCATGCCGGTGTATAATGCGGAAAAATATCTCCGCAGCGCGATCGAGAGCGTGCTTGCGCAGACATTTCAGGATTTTGAGCTGCTTCTGGTTGACGACGCCTCTCCGGACGGCAGCGGCGCCATTTGCGACGCATATGCCCGGGAGTTTGCCGGAAAAGTCCGCGTCCTCCATCTCGCAGAAAATGGAGGCCTCAGCAATGCCAGAAATATGGGGATGGATCATGCAACCGGAACATATATATGTTTTATGGATCCTGATGATACGATAGATGCGGATCTATTTGAAAAAGCTGTCCCTGCTATGCAAACGTATGGGGTTAGCGCGGTCGTTTATGGCATGTCAGAAGAATATTACGATGTAAAAGGAATCCTGAAATATAGAAAACGCGTGGCACCCATAAAGAATCAGCTCCTTTTGAAACAAACGACACTCCGAGAGACAGTCATCCATCTTGAAGAGCAAACGCTTTACGGTTATTCCTGTAATAAGATGTATCTTCTTTCTAAAATCCGCGAAGAAGGATTGTATTTTGAGAATGTAAAATTAATTGAAGATATCGTATTCAATGTTCGCTATTTTACAGAGGCTGAGAGCGCATATCTTATGGCGGAAGCGCCATACCATTATGGAAAGAGAATCGAGAATAGTCTGACCTCACAATTTGTTGCTAATTATCATGAGCTGCATATGCGGAGAATCCGTATGATTTTTGATCAATACAGCAATTGGAATTTATGTATACCGAATGTTCGAAGAATTCTGGGAAATCTTTATGTACGGTACACTGTTTCTGCACTGCAACGAAATTGTGACCCCCGCGCAGGTATGAATCATAAAATGCGAAAAGCTTGGCTGCGGGAGCAATATAAATCTTTTTTATATGCAGCGCTCATCGGATATTGCGAACCGGAAAATAAGCTGTTGAAAATTTTTGCACGATTATTTCGCAAGAAGCGCATCTGTTTTACCTTGTTCTGCGCCCGCAGCGTATATATCGTGAAAAATAAAATGCCGATTTTGTTTGCAAAATTGAAACAGAAAAATTGAGAAATTGATATGGAAAGGATTTATATTACGCATGATAAATATATTGATCATCGGTATGATGGACGTCAGAGGCGGAGTTGAACAACTGATTTATGAAATGTTTCAATGCTTGGATCCAAATAAAATACATTGTGATTTTTTATGTTATTGTAATAAATGCGTTTATGAAGACGAATTTAAAGCAGCAGGCAGTAATGTTTATCATATTACAAGGCGCGGTGAAAACCCGCTGAAATGCAGAAAGGAGCTGAAAGCATTTTTTAAGACACAGGGCGATCATTATGATTATATTTGGATTCATACAAGTTCCGCCAGCAATTGTATGGGTCATATATTTGCAAAACGATATACAAACGCACGGATTATCAGTCATAGCCACGGTACTCACTTTGAAAGCAAAAAAGGTCTGATCCATGCAATTCATACTTTTTTGCATAGGTATCATCAAAAAAAGTTTGTACGGTGTACGGATTTTTACTTTGCATGTTCCCGTGCTGCTGGAGAATGGCTTTATGGTTCCGATCTGAAGGATCTAAAGGTGATTAAGAACGGCATAGATCCGGATAAATATCAGTTTGATCCTGTCGTGCGGGAACGAATCAGAGAGAGCTTTTCCCTTGAGAACAAAAAAGTGATCGGACATGCAGGCCGTTTTTGTACGGTGAAAAATCAGTCGTTTCTCCTTGAAATATTTTCAAGCATCGCCGGACAATCGGACGATTATCTCCTTCTTCTGGCCGGTGAGGGCGAGCTGCTCGGCTTAATGAAACAAAAGGCAGCCGATTTGGGAATTGCTGACAAAGTCATCTTTGCAGGCTATCGGCAGGACCTGAATTGTATATTACAGGCAGTTGATATATTCATATTGCCTTCCTTATATGAAGGCCTGCCGATTGTTGCGATAGAAGCGCAGGGGAGCGGTTTACCGTGTCTGCTAACAGATACGATCACGAAAGAAGTTTCAATCTCAGATTTGGTTTCCTATATGAGCCTTACAAAATCTGCACAGCAGTGGGCGGAAAAAATAACTACTCTTCTAAAAATATATGAAAATAATAACAGATCCATATATCGTAGAATTATATCTGAAAATGGTTATGATATTAATGAAACAGTAAAAGAGCTGGAACAATTTTTAATGAAACATAAAGGAGCAGTTATGGAGGAATCACATGAAAAAAACGAATAGAATATCCGGCGGATTCGAATGCTTTGTTTCCGGAGCCATCTTTAAAATCGTATATCTCTTATTGGTATTGATCTCTTTTAACACATATGCTTTAGATGTCCCTTATTTGAAAACGATACTTGTAGGGGCTTCCGTTACATTAGGCGGAATCGTATTATTGTATCGTGTTGTTCATTTTAAACGCTTCATTAAAATGAAATACATATGGATTCTTTTTGCCTTTTTGGTGAGTTATGTGATTTCCATGCTATTGAATTTAAAATATGGTTTCATGGAGCCGCTGCAGGCTATGGTTTGGATGACGCTGCAATATTTTATTTTATTTCTTAAGGATCCCGCGCAGCCTCGTGAAAAATCACAAAAAGAATTTCGCGTTTTATCCTGGATTTTTTGCGGATATATGTTGTGCTGTTCTGTTTTGAGTTTTCTGCAATTATTATTTAATTATACGGAAATAGATTTTTATCGGCAGCCTGTAAAATTAGCCGGTGTGGTATGGGGCAGATTGTGGGGAGTGTATACGGATCCGAATTATGCCGCTGTTTTGGCGATTGCCGCCGCTTTTTTGGGAATATATCTTGTAAAATGCTATAAAAGTATATTTGTAAAAATTTTCTGTGGTATTAACGCGGCGTTTCAGATCCTGTATATCGCTTTTTCAGATTCCCGGACGGGACTCGTGTGCCTTGCAGCAGGCGGCGCAATTTATGCATATGCGAGATTAGTACAACTGCCGAAACTCAGACAGAAAAGAGCGGCGGCACAAGCGATATCCTGTATAACGGCAGTCTGTGTACTCTGTATTTTATTTGTTGTTCCAAAAGGAATAAAATATTCGTACAATAAAATTATTACGTTATCTTCCGCTTCTCCTTCAAATCCTTCCGAGGGTGAAATTCAGACCGGACAGAACGATAAGGTAATCGGCAGGGAGCCTGAACTGGAAAAGGATGTTAGCAACCGGAGGTTCGATCTGTGGAAAAGCGGACTCGAAATTTATCGCTTGAAACCAGTATTTGGCGTTTCTATTTTTAATATGGTGGCGTTTGCGCAGGAGCAGCTTCCCAGCACTTATCTCGTGAATAATGATATGGGTGTGTTTGACAGTTTACACAATGCGTTTTTTAATGTTCTGGTAGGTCAGGGAATCGTAGGATTTGTAATCATAATGATATTTCTTGTATTGGCGGCTGTTTTTATCTTAAAAAGCTTTTTGAAACTAAAACCTGAAAGACATTATGAGGATAACGCAAAGATAGCGGCCTTAATGGCAATTGTGGTATCGTTGGCTGTTTCCATGTTATTTGTCGGCGATATCATATATCTAAATTCCGGAGCCGCCTTTTTGTTTTGGAATATCCTGGGTATTTTAATCTTCCATTTTACTGCGGAAGGGAGAGAAGAAAATCATGCCGGAAGTTAGTATCATCATACCGGTATATAACGTTAAAAAATATTTTGATAAATGTATGGCGTCCATTTTTGCACAAACAGAACAGAATTTCGAAGTGATTCTCGTCGACGACGGCAGTACGGATGGAAGCGCGGAGCTCTGCGATGCATATGCGCGGAACGATTGCCGGGTTATTGTAATACACAAAAGCAATGGCGGGCTGGCGGATGCACGCAATACCGGTATTTCCTATGCGCAAGGTCATTATTTATGTTTTGTCGACAGCGATGATTATGTATCGGAATACTACATCGAAAAAAGCTTATCGGCGGCGAAACGATTTGAAGCCGATATCGTACTGTTCGATTATAATTTTGTTGACGAGAACGGAACGATTCTAAACTCCTATCGTAACGGTCTGGAGCCGGACCGAATACTTGCGCTCGATACTTGTCCCGCTCTATTGAACGTAACGCCGTCATCGTGTAACAAATTATTCCGAAAGCAATTTTTTGACCGTCAAAACATTAAATTCCCAGAAGGACGTTTTTATGAGGATCTTGCTACGATCCCAAAGCTTTTTTTTGGCGCAGCAGTTGTTTACATTGATACGGATCCATTATACTTTTATGTGAATCATAAAGGCTCTATTATGAGAATGACCGTGCCGGATTCTCAAAAACGTTATGAAGACCGGATTTTTGCAGTAAACTGTATAAAAGAATTTTATACCGGCGCGGGCTTGGACAAGTTGTTAAAGGAAAATTTGGAGTTTCTTGCGATTTACCATATGTATTTTATGCTTTCCATCGAAACGATCGCTGAAGATCCCAAAAACGAATATTTACAAAAATACGGAGAATATATCCGGCGCGAGTATCCTGCATATAAGAAAAACAGACTTATACCGATTCTTTTTACAAAAAAAGAACGGATTAAATTCCGGCTGCTGAATGGGAGACATTATAAAATGATCGCTTTATTAGGGAAAGTTAAGGGGGTATTGCATTGATTCTGACTGTAATCATTCCATCCTATAACGTGGAGCGTTTCCTGGAAAAAACGCTTTCTTCTTTTCTTTTTGAAGGAATGCAGGGAAGGGTGGAAATCATAACGGTGGACGATGGCTCCAAAGACCGCACGGCGGAAATCGCCCGTTCTTACGAAGAAAAATATCCGGGCGTTTTTCGTACGATTTCAAAAGAAAACGGCGGGCACGGCTCCACGATCAACTGCGGCATCGAAGCGGCGGCGGGAAAATATTTTAAGGTGGTCGATGGAGACGATTGGGTGGATGCGCAAGGATTTGCCGGGCTGACGGAATTTCTGGAAACGTGCGATGCGGACTGTGTGGTTTCCAACTATTGTGAGGTCAACGATGCGACAGGCGAAATTACGCCGATAGAATTCGATGCATATTTTCCACAAAAAAAAGAAGCGCCATTTGCGGAAATTGCAGATACGGTTTTACTCATGCTGCATAACAGCACGATCCGCACGGAAATTTTAAAAAACAACTCCAGGCGCTTGGACGAACACTGTTTCTATGAGGATGTGGAATACATTCTGTACCAGGTGCCGTACCTGCGGACCGTAGCGTTTTGCGGCGTTTCCGTATATCGCTACAGAATTGCGCAGCAGACGCAGAGCGTCAGCATACAGGGGTATCAGAAGCATGTTGATGAACACGGTCTCGTCTCGCTGCATCTGGCGGAATTCGCCAGGGAATATGAAGCATCGGAGCGCGCCGAATGCGTGAAATCACAATATATTGCGGAAAGAACTGCAAAAATGGCGGTCAGTCAAGCGGCGATTTTCCAGAGCTTCCCGCACGGGGACAAGGAAATCCTGCGGAAATTCAGAAAATACGATGCGGATCTGAAGCGGATCAACGAGAAGATATACGATCGTTCCGCAGAGCTGAGTCCGACGCTCCGCATCCTGCGGAAGTTCCATTTCCGCTTCTATCGCCTCATTCTCTGGGCCAGAGGGAAGGTTCGCCGGCAATCATGAAAATACGTTCCGTAAAATTCAACGTCGCCATGAATTTTATCTATACGGTTTCTTCGATCCTCTTCCCGATGATTACTTTTCCGTATGTCACACGCGTGCTGCTCGCCGAAGGAAACGGCAGGATCGCATTTGCGACGTCGGTGATTACTTATCTGACGATGATCGCTTCGCTCGGTATTCCGACGTACGGCATCCGGGCGTGCGCGAAAATCCGGGAGGACCGCCATCAGCTGTCGAAAACCGTACAGGAACTTTTACTTATCAATACGGCAACCACGGTGCTTTCGTACGGCGCTTTTCTGATACTGCTTTTTGCGGTGCCCCAATTTGCGGAGGAAAAGACGCTGCTTTCGATCATGAGTATCAATATGGTCCTCAATGTGATCGGCGTGAACTGGTTATACAGCGCGCTCGAACAATACGCTTATATCACCGTGCGTTCCATAGTGTTTAAAATCCTTTCGATCGTCCTGATGTTTATTTTTGTCAAGGAGCCTGCGGATTATATCATTTACGGCGGCATTACGGTGTTTGCTACGAGCGCTTCCAACGTGCTGAATTTTATCAATATCCGCAAATTTGTTTCTCTGAAGCCGATGCCCGGCGAATATGATTTCCGGCAGCACTGGAAGCCGATCATGATTTTTTTCGCTTCTGCCGCCGCAACGAGCGTCTATACGAACTTAGATACGATTTTGCTGGGATTTTTACAGAATAATACGGAAGTTGGATATTATAACGCAGCAATCAAAATAAAAACGATATTGATCACGCTTGTAACGTCCCTCGGCACGGTGCTTTTGCCGCGGCTATCCAACTACGTGCAGAAAAAGAACATGACGGAATTTCGAAGGGTCGTGCTCCTGACCGTAAACTTTGTGATTCTTTTTGCCGGCGCAATTACGGTCTACTTTATGATCTACGCGCGCGAGTCGATTCTTTTCCTTTCCGGAACAGAATATGAAAGCGCCGCGATCCCGATGTTTCTGTTGATGCCTACGGTTCTCTTTGTCGGGCTTTCCAATATTACCGGAATTCAGATCTTAACGCCTACGGGACAGGAACGGAAGGTTCTGATTTCGATTGTCTGGGGCGCTGCGGCGGACATCCTTTTAAATGCCGCGCTTTGCCCGTTCTTCGGCGCTTCCGGAACGGCGCTGGCCGGCCTGGCTGCGGAGCTGACGGTCCTTGCGGTACAGTGCTGGTACCTGCGGGATCGGATCAAAGCGCATATCCGGGATATCAGCCTGTTCAAAACGGCTATTTCGCTGTTTACGGCGGCTGTATGCGGGATTTTACTAAAATATTTCCTGCATTTTTCCCCTTTCGTCATGCTTTGCTGCTCTGCCGTCCTCTTCTTCGGCGTATATGCGGCGATGCTTTTCGTATTAAAAGAACCTTTCGTGTGCGGTTTTATGAAAAATATGCTTGCGAAAATACGCGGCAGAAAATAAAATAGTTTTTGGAAAAGAGGGCTTTGAATCATGGAAAAGAGACGAGACACCTATAAAAGCGATATCGAAATCGCACAGTCCGCGCAGATACGGCCGATATCGGAAATTGCACGCCGCGCAGGGATCGACGAGCAATACGTGGAGTATTATGGAAAATACAAGGCGAAAATCGATACGTTTTCAATGCCGCGGCCGGCGGAGCGCAAACCTGCGAAGCTCGTGCTTGTAACGGCGATTACGCCGACGCCGGCAGGAGAAGGCAAAACGACGACGACGATCGGTCTTGCGGACGGCCTGCGTAAAATCGGGAAACGTTCTGTCGTCGCATTACGGGAACCTTCGCTGGGCCCTGTGTTCGGGATCAAGGGGGGCGCAGCCGGAGGCGGCTATGCGCAGGTGATCCCCATGGAGGATATCAACCTGCATTTTACGGGAGATTTTCATGCGATCGGCGCGGCCAACAATTTACTGGCCGCCATGATCGACAATCATATTTATCAGGGAAACGCGCTTGGCATCGATCCGCGCCGGATCACATGGAAACGCTGCGTGGATATGAACGACCGGCAGCTGCGTTTTATCACAGACGGGCTCGGCGGACGCGTCAACGGAGTGCCGCGTGAAGATGGCTTCGACATCACGGTCGCGTCGGAAGTAATGGCGGTGCTCTGCCTGTCTTCTTCCCTTACGGATCTGAAAGAGCGGCTTGGAAAAATCATTATCGGCTATACATATGAAGAAGCGCCGATAACGGCGTCGATGTTAAAAGCGGAAGGGGCAATGGCGGCGCTGCTGAAAGATGCGATGAAGCCGAACCTGGTGCAGACGCTGGAAGGAACGCCGGCGCTTGTACACGGCGGCCCGTTTGCCAATATCGCACACGGCTGCAATTCCGTCATCGCTACGAAAACGGCGATGGAGCTCGGGGAATATGCCGTAACGGAGGCAGGGTTCGGCGCGGATCTCGGCGCGGAAAAATTTTTGGATATCAAGTGCCGGGCAGCCGGGCTTCGCCCCGCAGCGGTAGTCGTGGTCGCTACGGTACGCGCGTTAAAAATGCACGGTGGCGTCCCGAAAAACGAGCTGGCTTGCGAAAATACCGCGGCGCTGGAAAAGGGACTGCCGAATCTGCTGCGCCATGTTGCAAATATGAAAGAAGTTTACGGCCTGCCCTGCGTCGTTGCAATCAACCGCTTTGTACAGGACAGCGAAGCGGAACTGGAGCTGATCGAACAAAAATGCCGGGAAGCGGGCGTTGGCGTCGCGCTTTCCGACGTGTGGGCCAGGGGCGGAGACGGAGCGGTTTCGCTGGCAAACGAGGTAGTAAGGCTGTGTGAAGCAGAGGCCGCATCGGACCGTTTCCGTTTTTGTTATGAGGATTCTATGGATTTAGACGAAAAATTAAATGCGATCGTGCGAAAAATATATCACGGTACGGGCGTCCAATATACGCCGGAAGCGCTGAAGCAGAAAAAGCAGATCGAATCGATCGGATTCGGACATCTGCCGGTATGCGTCGCAAAAACGCAATACAGCTTTTCCGATGATATGACGAAGCTCGGCGCGCCGGAGAATTTTGAAATTACGGTACGTGCTTTGAAAATTTCGGCCGGCGCCGGTTTTATCGTAGCGCTTACCGGTTCCATCATGACGATGCCGGGCTTGCCGAAAACGCCTGCCGCCGAACGGATCGACGTCGATGAAAAGGGGAATATCAGCGGATTATTTTGATACGGGACAAGGGAATCGAAGAGAATTCCGGTTGACGAAACATGGCGTATGATTTATACTGAATCGGTGAGACTAATCTTGTGAAATCCCGGGTGAAAATCGATGGCTTCCGATAAAATTATACGTTTCAGCGATGAAAATTTCAATAGGATCGTAATCAAAAGCAAGGCGCCGGTCCTGGTCGATTTCTGGGCGCCGAATTGCGGTCCCTGCCGGACGCTTGCGCCTATCCTTGAAAAACTTGCGGAGGAATATGGAGACCGGCTGAAGATCGGTACCGTGAATGTTGAGGAATGTCCCAAAACCGTGAAAGAATTCAGAATTTCAAGCGTTCCTACACTTGCGCTGCTGATTGACGGCATTACGGAGCAGCGTTTGATCGGGCTGCGTCCGATCGAGGAGCTGCGCGGCGTGCTCAGTAAATACGTGAGGAGGAATGACATTGGAGAATCAGTTTCAGATCAAGACGCTTGAACCGGTACAGCCGTTCGATAAAGAAACGATTTTAGCGGAGGGGAGATGCGAGCTGAAAACGTTCGACGTGCCTCTGAAAAAATACAGGAAGAAGCATGTCACCGAATATTTAGAAGCGCTCAACCGCCATTATACGGAAATCATAGAAGCCAATACGAATGAGATCATCAAATTAGGAGAGGCGTACGGGGAGCTTGCAGATACTTATAACAGCTTATTGGCGCAATATAACCAGCTCTCTTCTTCCTATATCGTATTGCAGGAAGAAAAAACAAAAGTCGCGGATGCGCTGATCAACGCGGAAAATACGGCAAAGGCGATCGTAGACCGCGCAAAGATGGAGGCGGAGAAGGAGCGGCAGGCGCTGGAGGAAAAATCGGAAATTTTACGCGTGAATATCGTAGACAAAAATAAACATTTGCGCGACATGCGCCTGGAAGTAACGCAGATGTGCAACGGCGTGAAAGCGCAGATGGAGGCGGCGCTGAAGGCGATTACGGATAAAATGGATGAGGAAATCAAATCCTTTAACTATACGGTTGCTTCTGTGGAGGTAAAATATGCTTCTACGGAAGGCGGAGCGGCTGCGCAGGATGCGGTCAGGGACGCGGAGGTATGACGGCCAATGAAGAAAAAAGCGAACAAAAGACAAAACTTTAATAAATTTCTCATCAGGATAATATGTTTTGTATTAGCCATATCGATGGTGGCTACGACATTGTTTATCGTGATTCAGTATCTGACGACTCTTTAAGGGAAGGTTTTATTTATGCGGCTGGCCTCGGTGGATTTCAACAGCGTCACGACTTTCTTAGTGGAATATTTCGGGATTCGCAGCGTATGGGACGTTTTCAGAATCATCATCGATATTCTGATGATCTCCTATGTCTTTTATCTGCTGATTACCCTGCTGCGGGATTCGCGGGCGTTCCAGCTGATCAAGGGCGTCATTTTGATCCTGCTTGCGGCGTTTGTTTCCGACCTGCTGCGCCTTTCCACAGTTTCGTTTGTGCTGAAAATGGTGATCGAGGTTTTGCCCGTAATGCTGATCGTGCTGTTTCAGCCGGAGCTGCGCAGAATCCTGGAGGGAATCGGGAAAAGCCCGATCCGGGAGCTGTTCACGGCGAGCAATCAGAATACGGCGGATATCAGCGTTCTGGTAGAAGAAGTCGTGAAAGCTACTTCCGCAATGGGAGAGGAGAAAACGGGAGCGCTGATTATATTTGAGCGGGAAACGAATCTGAGCGAGGTAATCCGAACGGGTACGATCGTGGATTCGGCTGTCTCTGCACAGCTGCTTAGATTACTGTTTGTGAAGAATACGCCGCTCCATGACGGCGCAGTTATCATACGCGGCAATAAAATTTATGCGGCGGCCTGCTATCTGCCGCTTTCCAATAATTTGCATCTGAATAAAGATCTCGGTACGCGCCATCGCGCGGGGATCGGGATCAGCGAGAGCACCGATTGTATTTCAGTGATTGTTTCTGAAGAGACCGGCTATGTTTCGATGGCAAGAAACGGCGTACTCACCAGAAATATCACCCCCGATGTTTTACGGAAGCTCCTGAGAGAGGGACTTGCGCCGCAGAATAAGGGAAAGAAAAACGGCGGCAAGGTTGCCGGCTTGTTTAAGTGGAAGGATCGGAAAGCGGCGCGGAAGAAGGACCAGGAGGGCGGCGGCAATGACAAAAAAGCTTGACAAAATTTTAAAAAGCAAGAGTTTTTATGTTGTCGTATCTATTTTGCTTGGAATCGTTTCGTGGCTGCTTGTGCTCAATTACACGAATCCAAAGGAAACGCGTTCCCTCGAAATCCCGCTTACGATTTTGAATAAGAATGGGCCGTCGTCCTATGGACTCAGCGACCAGACGTATTCCTACCCTGAGAATATTACCGTGAAAGCCTCCGGACGTACCGATATCATCGGGAATCTTACGGCTTCCGACTTTTACGCGGCAGTGGACTTTTCAAAAATTACGTCGGCGGGCACGACGACGCTGGAAGTCAGTAAGCCTGAATGCTCCCACCTCGGCATTAAAATCGAAGATTATTATCCGAAAACGATCGATTTCAAATTCGACCAGATGACGCAGCGTAATGTAGATGTCGTTGTGGAATATGACGACAGCCTCCTGCGGGAGGGTTACGAGTTCCTTTCCGTAACGGCCGAACCGAGCAGCGTACAGATTTCCGGGTTTGCTTCGGAAATCGATGAGATCGAGTGCATCAGGGTACGTCTGGCGGATAGTCTTGCCGAGGATTCGATCGATTCGAACAGAACGGGATCGTTTATCGGCCGTTTTATTTTGACGAACGGCGAAGACGTTACTGCGAAATATGATACGGAGAAAATCACGGTTAAAATCGAGGTTGCAAAACGTGTGCCGGTGCTCTATGACGTGACGGGTACGCCGCATGACGATTATTATCTCAATACGGAAAAAGTGTCGCCGGAAACGGTGCTTTTACGCGGACCTGCCGCGGAATTGCGGAACATTACGTCGATTCATCTTGGAAATATCGACATTACGGGCGCTTCGGAAAATGTCGTCAGGACGTTCCGCGTTTCCGAATACCTTCCGGACGAGATCGCGCCATATAAAACATCGGAAATCCAGGTAACGGCGGAAATTCTGAAATATGAAGTGAAATCTTTCTCCGTGGATGTGAATTCTTCGATCAGCACGCCGGGAAAAGATCCGACTGCGTATATATATGAATTTCGTCCGGAGCGGTTTTCCATCCGGGTGAAGGGGAAGGCAGCCGATCTGAATGCGCTTTCCGTCGCATCGCTGGGGCCTACGCTCGACCTTACGGGGCGCGGCGTGGGGGAATACCGGATTCCGCTGTATTTTACGAATATCGATACCGATAAATTTACGATTATTGGCGAATACGTATATACGGTGACGATTTCGCCGATCACTTCCAATGTCACGCCGACGCCGAGCCCGACGCCGAATACGCTGCCGCCGACTACGTCGACGCCGACGCCGACAGAGGAGATTACGCCGGAGCCTACCGTCTCCACCGAGCCTGCTCCGACGCCGGAGCCGTAATCGATTATTTTATTGTGCCGTTTCGTTTCTCTTCCGCTAAGATCAGATCGATCATTTTCCCATAGCTGTGTACGCCGTCTTTCACGTCCATGACGGACAGATAGGTATCGTTTACGTTGCTGGTAAATTCATTGCTGATTGTCTGATATTGCCTCCAGAAATTGCTTTCTTCCATGTTGTCCAGCAATACGCCGTTGTTGATCTTCGAGGAGATCTGGGCCCAGCTTTTTTTATCGTAGAGATACAGCTGGTCCATCGCATAGGAAAATGCCGTATAATATCCGGAATATACGAATATCGGATTTTTACTGTTGATACAGGCCAGATAAGCGATATAATTTGCTTCGTCTTCTCTGGCAAAACCTCTTTGATGGGCCATTTCATGGCAGATCGTGTGAGGCAAACTCATGATGGGCGTGTGCGCATTGACGACAGCTTCCGGTAAAATATAAGGATAAATTCCCGTGATATGGATATTCGACATCAATTTCGAACTGATCGCCGGCTTGACGCGCGGATAGCTTTTTTTTAAAGAGTCATATTCTTTGGGCAGATTCTGATATGCGTCCAGCGCTGCATCTGTCAGCCGGAATATATTATAATCCGGATATTCGTCGTTGATCGTCCCATTTACATTGAGCTCCAGCGACTGCCGGGCGTAAGAGACTTTGCCTCCCAGCAGTTCGCAGAGCTGCCGGAGCTGTCCCACGTCGTTTTCTTCTAAAACGTATCCTGCTTTTTCTGAAAATGTGAGGCTGGTATAATTGAGGCCCCCAAACAGAATGAAAGCCGCCAGTGCGGCGCACAGCATGGCGCCGATCTTCAGCCCGAATTGTACGGCGGGCCGCCATATGGGAAATTGGGAAACAGGGAGCCCTTTCTTTTTTTGTATGTAATACATGCGGATCCCGCGTATTATTTTGACGATCATTCTGATAAACGAAATCAGAACGGCAGCGATACATGCATACAACGCGACTTCTGCGATCGAGAAGGGAAAATAGCTGACGGCCTTTTTGAGCGGCCATGTGATGTAGTAGAACAGCTTGTCCGTGTAGATTTCGGATATTTTCTCCGCCGGTATGACATACCTGCAAAGCAGATAGATGATTACCGCCAGGATCGCAAGCCCGCCGCAGATCGCTGCGGCGATCACCGTGCGTTTGAATTTCCTGCGCTCCCTGTATTCTGTCATAAAGTAGTCCGTATCCATATCCTCGCGCCTTTCGTTGTTTCGGATTATGCTTCAATGCATCGATATAATATTAGAATACCATCAAAATAACACGAATGCAATGGGAAAATGAGGGTAGGGGAACGAACCGGAAGAAAAGATGAAAATAAAACGGGAGCATTTCATTTTGTAAAATGCTCCCTTGCTTCCGAATCTTTTTTATGGATTTTATAATGCTTAAAATTTTCTCCAGACCATTTTATCGACGACGCCGGTATAAGACTGTATAATTTTTACCACTTTTGTCGAAACGTTTCTATCCGCATAATCCGGTACCGGAGTGCCGATATCTCCGTTATCATGCATCGCAATCGCCGCATCCACAGCCTGCAGCAGGCGATTTTCTTCGACGCCGGCCAAAATGAAACAGGCTTTGTCGAGCGCTTCCGGCCGCTCGGTACTCGTTCTGATACAGACTGCGGGGAACGGCCGGCCGATCGATGCAAAAAACGAGCTTTCCTCCGGAAGCGTTCCGGAATCGGAAACGACGGCGAACGCATTCATCTGGAGGTGATTATAATCGTGAAATCCGAGCGGTTCATGTTGGACGATTCTCTTATCGAGCCGAAAACCATTGGCTTCCAAGCGTTTCTTGCTGCGCGGATGGCAGGAATACAAAATCGGCAAATCGTATTTTTCCGCCATCTTATTGATACCGGTGAAAAGAGACAGGAAATTCTGCTCCGTATCGATATTTTCCTCACGGTGAGCGGATAGAAGAATATATCGATGTGCTTGCAGTCCCAGCCTCTCCAGAATATTGCTGGCTTCGATTTCTTTCAGGTTGCCGGACAGGACTTCCGCCATCGGGGAGCCGGTCACATAGACACGTTCTTTCGGCAATCCGCACTCATGCAGATATTTCCGTGCATGCTCGGAATATGCCAGGTTCACATCGGAGATGATATCCACAATACGGCGGTTGGTTTCCTCCGGCAGGCATTCGTCTTTGCAGCGGTTTCCCGCCTCCATATGGAAAATCGGAATGTGCAGTCTTTTTGCTGAGATTGCCGAGAGACAGCTGTTGGTATCCCCCAGAACCAACAGAGCATCCGGTTTTGTTTGCGTCATCAGTTTATAGGAGCAATTGATAATATTCCCTACGGTTGCCCCAAGGTCGTCGCCGACGGCGTTCATACAGACTTCGGGCGGATCGAGTTTCAGATCATGAAAGAATACGCCGTTCAGGTTGTAATCATAATTCTGTCCTGTGTGTGCGAGAAGACAGTCGAAGTATATACGGCATTTTTGAATCACTGCAGCAAGCCGGATGATTTCCGGCCGCGTGCCCACAATAATCAATAGCTTCAATTTGCCGTTATTCTGAAATTTAATATTTGAATAGTCAAGTTTTATATCCATTTTATCGATCGACTTCCTCCCCAAAAGTATCCGGTTTTCCAGGATCGAAACATTCGCTTGCCCACATGACGGTTACGAGATTTTCCGTATCGCTGAGATTGATAATGTTATGCGTATAGCCGGGGAGCATCTGGACCACTTCCATCTTATCTCCGCTGACTTCGAAATTCAGTACTTCCTTTGTTCCAAGCTTGCGTTCCTGAATCAGAGCATGTCCTGAAACGACAATAAAAAATTCCCATTTGGTATTATGCCAGTGCTGTCCTTTCGTAACGCCGGGTTTTGAAATATTGACGGAGACTTGTCCGCATTTTTCCGTCCGCAGAAGCTCCGTGAAACTGCCGCGCTTGTCGATATTCATCTTCAGCGGAAACGCGGTTTTCTCTCGCGGCAGATATGACAGGTAGGTTGCGTACAATTTTTTTGCAAAACTGTTACGCGGAATTTCCGGAATGCTCAGTGTGGCCGGCTGATCGTGGAACTTCTGTAACAGATCTGCAATTTCTCCGAGTGTCACGCGATATGTCGTCGGGACCGTGCAAAATTTTCCGCCGTCACATAGAACCGCATCTATGCCGTCGAACTCGCAATGATGTTCTGCTCCGGTCAGCGCAGCAATCATTTCGTCGATCAAATCATCGATATACAGTAATTCTAATTCTGTGTTCCGGTCATTTATTTGTATGGGCAAATCATTTGCGATATTCGCGCAGAATGTGGCTACCGCAGAGTTGTAATTCGGCCTGCACCATTTTCCGAAAAGATTCGGGAAGCGATAGACAAGGACTTTTGCGCCGGTTTCTTTTGTATACTCGAAAAAAAGATCTTCTCCCGCTTTCTTTGATTTCCCATATTCTCCGTTTGCATAACGGCCTGCGAGCGTCGCCTGGATCGAAGAGGAAACCATTACGGGACATTTATTGTGCTGCCGTTTTAAAGTATCGAGAAGCGTAGCTGCGAAGCCGAAATTGCCGCGCATAAATTCTTCCTGGTTCTGCGGGCGGTTGACGCCGGCAAGATGAAAGACGAAATCTGCCTCGGCACAGTATCTTTCTAATTCTTCCGGAGCCGAATCGATGTCGTAGCAATCGATTTTTTCAATGGCGAGTTCAGGATGCGTCCTGTCTTTGCCGTCCCGGATGTTCTGTAATGCGAAGGTCAGGTTTTTTCCGACGAATCCTTTTGCGCCTGTGATCAATATATTCATGATAACTCCTCTGCTGAAATTGAAATCACAATGTATTATAGCAGATTTTAAAATAAAATCATCACTTGTTACTCATTTTATTCCCAACATTTCCAACTCACTGCGGATGTAATCGAGAGATAGAAGCTTTTGTTTGACCTGCGATACGGACAGAAGCTCCGTGTTATTGGAATTGAATTCTGTAAGGAGATTACGATTCGTATCGCCATCTTTAAAATATTTATCATAATTGAGGTCGCGCTTGTCGCACGGCACGCGGTAAAAATTGCCTAAATCTACGGCGTGCGTGCATTCCTCGTTTGTAAGCAGCGTCTCATACATTTTTTCTCCATGACGAATGCCGATTACTTTAATCTCGGCATTCGAACGGAACAGCTCTTTGACTGCCTGGGCCAGTGTGCCGATCGTACATGCAGGCGCCTTCTGTACCAAAATATCACCGGAAATGCCGTGCTCGTATGCAAACAGTACCAGATCCACCGCTTCCTCCAGAGACATGATAAAACGCGTCATAGAAGGCTCCGTCACTGTAACGGAAACGCCCTGTTTTATTTGCTCGATCCAAAGGGGAATTACGCTGCCGCGGCTGCACATGACATTGCCGTAGCGAGTGCAGCAGATTTTCGTTTTTTCAGGATCTACGATACGGGATTTCGCCACAATCACCTTTTCCATCATGGCTTTGCTCGTGCCCATGGCATTGACGGGGTAGGCGGCCTTATCGGTTGAAAGACAGATAACGCTTCGTACTTCTGCATTCACGGCGGCAGTCAGGACGTTCTCCGTACCGAGCACGTTCGTCCTGACGGCCTCGATCGGGAAAAATTCGCAAGAGGGTACTTGTTTGAGGGCGGCTGCGTGGAAGATATAATCTACGCCGTACATAGCGTTTTCAACGCTGGACAGGTCACGCACGTCGCCGATTAAAAACTTGATCTTACCGGCGGCTTCAGGGATTTTTACTTGAAATTCATGGCGCATATCATCCTGTTTCTTCTCATCGCGGGAAAAAATGCGGATTTCTTTTATATCGGTACGCAGAAATCTGTTCAGAACTGCATTTCCAAAGCTCCCTGTTCCTCCCGTGATCAATAGGGTTTTGTTTGTAAATAATGTAGCGCTCAAATTATAACTCTCCTTTATATAGTTTGTTGTTTTTTTCCAAGCCGGATTCTTTTTCGAGCCTTTTTATAATATTCTTTAAATTCAGGCCGAGCACGATATCTGCTGCCAATACGAGTATCGTTGTTGCCAACCTTATCCCAACGACGCCAAGATTCTTATAAACGCCCAGGTAAATCGAAAGAGGAATATTCGCGATTCCAATGATTAAATAAATAATGAGCTGTATATTAATCTTGCCGCTCCCATTAATAAACTGACATTCGACGGCCAACACAGAATATAACGTATAGAAAATAAACATGACGAGAATCAATCCCTTTGGATACAATAAATTCTTTTGCAACCAGATCTGGACAAGGGGTTTGAAAAATAAAAATAAAATGAAATAACCAATAACAAACAAGCAGCATAAAAGCGATACTTTTTTTATAGACTTTTTAACCCAGGAAATTTCCCGGCGCGCTAATGCAACTGTTGTTCTCGACCAATACGGAACCAGAAATGCGGCCAAAAAAGTATAGGCAGTATAGAATACCTTGTTTGCTATTGAAAATGGCGTAGCGGCGGCAGACCCGAGATAATGTGTGATTAAAAGATTATCCACCGTGAATAACATTAAACACATAATTTGAATCACAAAAAACTTAATTCCCGTATTGCAAATCATTTTTATTTTTGTTTTGTCAAAGTATCTTGCCCGTGGTCTTAAAAAGGGCTTTTTTCTAATGATTTGTATCGTATTGCCGATATAAACCACCGTAGAAGTTGCTCCAAATAAAATAGCCATTGCAACCAAATTTTCCCTGGTGACTGAACGAATCAGCAGTAATCCCAAAATGTTGGCGAGCTGTACGAAACAATTTCGGATGGACACTCTTTCTGCCATTTGTAATGCATATAAAATCGTATTTGATAATGCAAGTATAAAATTGATACATATGAATACAAAACTGATCCATAATGCCGGCCGCATATCGATATTTGTTGAAAAAATATTATTCCAATCCAGGGTAAACGTTAATAGGATCAGGATCAACAAAATTATGCAGGAGATAATAGAAAGAACGATATAGGCAGTAGATACGGCACTTTGCGCTTCTCTTTCTTTTTCTTCCGATAATTTTTTTGACAATAAATTTCTAAGTCCATTTCCAATTCCTACATCAAAATAGTTTACCCATGAAATAATAGACAGCAACGTAGCCCATAATCCGTATTTTTCTGTTCCTAAATAGGAAAGCAGAAGCGGCGTATAGATCAGACTCAATACAGTACTGACCGGTTTCAGGCACATATTGATAATAGCGCTTTTTTCCGTATCTTTGATTTTGCCGTTTAATTTCTTAAAATAATTCATCATATCAAATATTATTCTCCCAATTCGGCTGCCGGTTTATCCTGTTCCGTCCGGCCGTGAAATAAAAACCAAAATAATATCAGTACCATTGTTGACACAATCGATTCTCGCGTTTGAAAAAGCTGGTTGTTACAGGGAATATATAAAACGAGAATTGACAATTGTGTAAATAACAACAAAGCCGGCAAATTTTTTAGCGTTCTCAATTCGCCCCAGGCTTTTGCCCAGAAAAATATATAAATACATATCACGAGTATCGAACCGATCCATGTAAAATCGGACGCAAGCCACGGAAAAACAGTATGCCAATAGGAATATGCATCAACGCCGAATGCAGACTCCATTCTAACAGGATAGGAAACTTCTATTTTATTCAAAGGGATATCAAACCATCGTGAAAAGTCGTTCATAAACTTAAATGAGCTGCCCATGCCATATGCCCATTCAAACGGCAATTTCAGACATAAAGACAGTCCTTGATACCCCTGAGACGTATAATTTATAAACTGCGTAAAAATAAGTCCGAAATTCCCGGGAAAAATTTTGAACATCCAATTATCGAAATTAACGGTACCTATTGAAACGATCGCGGAAGAATGATAGCGATCCGCCCATAATTGCCTTCTGGCAATGATTAAATTGCCGACTATTATAACAATCACGAAGATAATTATAATATATTTTATTTTTTTCCCCAGTTTTATTTTTTTATGATCACATACGTTTTTTAAAAATAACGGAATAATGATATATATAATAAGATCGATGATCTGCTTTTGGGAACCGACAAAAAATACTACGTTGAACAGTATTAGAAATATTAATCCAAAATATAGATAACGAAGCGTTTTACTCTGATTTTTAAAATAAAAGCTTCCTCCGGCCAACGCAATGACCTTGGTCCATCCAGTATAAGATATCATCCATGATGCAAACGTATTTTTGATATCGATGTCCGTATATGTCTCAGCCATTTTTTTGAAAAAGTTATCAAAACTAATATTAGAAAGGGAAAAATTATGTGCATAAAAATTCTGTATCACTAATAATAATTGAAGCAAAAAACTATATACGAGACAAAACGCAATGATTTTTTGCGCATTGAAACAAATTTTTTTATTCCATACGAGAATCTTTTTTTGACGCTGAATCTTCCTGTTGACGCCGAACGAATACGCAGCAGCAGCCATAATCAGAAAAATGGCCATAAAAATTGTAACAGATAATTTATTTACATATTGATATTCTATGGGACCGATCAAAAACATTAATACGGTCATAGAAATATATAAAATCATCAACTTACATGGGAGGTTTTTATTGCTGTTTATTATCTTGTTCTGATTTTGCATACGATTCCTATCAATCCTGTTCTTCTGGAATTTCAAATACCTTCAATACAATTTCCTCTAATTTTTGCTTCGAATGATTATTTTTCGCAATTTTTTTTCCAAGTTCTCCCATTTTATAGCGAACTTCCGGCGATTGAAGCGTTTGAAGAGCATGGAGCAGCCCCTCTTGTGTCGTAACGCAATACCCGGCTCCCGACTCCATAATATAGCGATATGATGCAATCGTTTCAGGGGCGTAACAGAGAAGCGGCTTACCGCTTGCGAAATACTCAGGGATCTTTGTTGATAACGAATACTTTGTGAATTGTATCACCTGAGGATCAAACGACTCGATATGCAGAAGGATATCGGCTTGTTCGTATGCTTCGCCGATCCGTTCATGCGGGAGCGCAGGACAAAAAGTCGTGACCTCATTATGAAATAAGCAGCAATTTTTCTTCCGATTATCTTCCGACGTATAAATCAAAAGTCTGAAATTACAACCGCATTTATTGATTTCTATGATTGCCTTCTCTGTTTCGGCGAGCAGCAGTTCCCGTCCTAAGTGCAATCCGCCGGCATAAACGATATTTATATTTTTGTGCTCTATTTGACATATATCCATCGATTCGACGACATTCATAAGAGGATAATAATGATGCCGGTACAGTTTTTGATAAACCTCGGCCATCTCATCGCTGATTGTTAGTCCGTTTTCCATTCTGTCTTCCAATCTTGAAACTTGTCGGTTTAATTTCTTATTCAGCCAAAGCATCCGAGAATCCTCAGTGTATGCCGTTTGTCTCCAATTGTCCATATAATGTAATATAATTGGGCACTGATACCGTTTTGAGAGTAATAAAGTCCATTTGTGAATATAGAATGATGCCCCCATCGTATAAATCACCTGAGGCTTAAAGGCGTCGATCATTTTTAGAAGTCTCTTATCCGGAAGGATCAGGCTGTTTTCCAGCAGTGCTTTTATCGTATTGCGGATGATTTCTTTCAGACTGTGTTTAACCTTTGATCCGTATGCCACACCGTTCTGCTTTTCGGCATCCGTATAATTTTCCAAATGAAAAAATTTGCGGATGCAGTAATTAAAAGGCATTGCTTTTGGAGGGAGCTGGATACTTTTAAAGTTAAAACGCTGCGCGATCTTATTTTTTGTATCGTAACGATATAGTTCCATGATATGATCTTCCGGGAACACACTGACGATCGAGCGCATCGTAATGCCTGTAGCATTGTTTTTATAGATACTTTGCGTGTTTATCATTAAAATTCTGGGGAGCATTTTTAATTCCTGATGTTTCGTATTTGTTCCAATAATGACTGAATCGTATCCGTATAAACACGGAAATCAAAATTTTGTTCCGCTGTTTTTCTTGCGCATTTGCGCATATCGATAGATTGCGTGGGCGTTAGAGAAATTATATTTTCCAATACAGATACAAGCTCTTCCTGTTTGCCAGATGTTAGAAGAAATCCGTTTTGCTTATTTTTGAGGTAGAGTCCGATATCGCCAGTATTATTTGTAATGACGGGAGTACCCGAGGCCAGGCTTTCACTGAGTTTCGTCGGGAAACCGGCGTGAGAGGATTTTCGATCAGGACGCAAAAACAATAGATAATCAGCTTGCGTTAAAATTGTTTGAATTTCTTGCTGGGGTATTTTTCCATGAATCAACACAGGTAAATCATATGTTTGTAAAAAATGTTTCCCTTTTCCGATATTGGAATATACCTCTTTAGCGGTTGCTCCATAAATATGGAATTCTATTCTTTCACGTAAATCTTCATTTTCTGCCAGTGCCTGAATCATCGGCAGAAGATGCTCTTTTCCTTTTCCGGGATTCCCGGTATAAACGATTCTGATTTTTTCGTTATGAATGTCTAAAGCATAAGGCGCTGTTTGTACATCCAATATAGCAGGGATCCGAACAGATATTTTTCCGAATGAACAGTTATGATCATGGAGCAATCGGCTGATGGAAATAAATCCGTCTGCTTTTTGGAATCCATGACGCAGCATCATTTCATTCTTCAAAAAACGGATATCGCATTTTCCGAGTTTATAGCTGCTGGAATCATACCATTCACAATTTTCTATCAATAGCGGATAGCCGTTTTTTTTGCAAAATTTTGCGATTTGAAAGAACCGGTCATTCTTCGCATTCATAAGCACCGCATCGACTTTATTTTCCATACAGTATTCTTTTAATGCTTTTACAGATGCTTTGGCCGCCTGACGGCGTTTTAAAAAAGACAGCTGTTTCATAAACAACGTTTGATACGTACAAAACAGACCTTCTTTCTTTTCTGTACCATCAGAATAATCAGCGATCACGTGGACGCTGTGACCGGCTTTTTGCATCAATTTGCATAAGTTTTGTGCTCGGACAGAAGAAGCAGATCCGAATGGAAATCCAAAAGCAACAACAAAAACAATTTTCATTGTTTTTCTCCTAATCTGAAAAAAGTCCCGATGGCAGGAATACAGTGGGGCGGCAGTACGAATGAACAGTAAAAAGCTTATTTGACATAATCAATAACCTTCATCCATTCCTCCGTAATTTTTCCGATTTCAAGCTGTTCTGCTAACTGCGCCGCCGCTTTCGCAGTAGAACTCCGAAACATATGATCGGATAGCATTTTACGCATTGCGTTCGCAAGTGCTTCCGTATCGCCCGAATCTACTAATAATCCGTTTTTCCCATCCTCGATCACATCCGTGGCGCCGGAAACTTTTGTAGAGATTACAGGCAGGCCGAGACACATTGCTTCCATCAGGGCATTGGGCATTCCTTCATAATCGGAAGTTAAAACGTACAATTCCGCATCGCAAATATTTTCAAATATGTCTTTAATTGCTCCGGGAATCTCCACACGTTTTTCAAGTCCATATTCAAGGGCTTTTTCACGGATCTCACCGCGCAGATCGCCATCTCCATAAAAGACTAATTTATAATCAGGGAATTCTTCCGCCAGCATATAAAATGCCTCGAGCAAAAGCATCGGATTTTTTTTCCGTATCATACGCCCGACATAAACGATTTTTTTCTGTTTTGGATAATGGACGGCGGAACCCCGGTAATGGCCTACGTCAACGGGATTGTATATAACCGCGCTTTTTCTTTGTACCGCGTTTGAAAAATACCTTTGATTTTTTTTGCTTTGCAAAACTATCGTATCAGCAAAACGATATAAAAAATCACGCAGTTTTCGAATGCATTTATTCGCTGGTATATGTGTCGGATCGCTTCTATCTGCGACGATCAGCGGAATCCTGAGACCTGTCATAGCGATAATATTTACCATATTGAAGGTTGCCAAAAATGATAGCATAACGTCCGGATGGATTTTTTTTATGTATTTTCTGCGCCATAATATATGTTTTAAGAAATTTACTTTTCCAATGTTTTTTTCGTCTACCGTAATTTTTATGCGCGTATCCAGAGAAAACCAAACCGGGCGATCATAATATAGCAGGATTTCGACCTCGTGGCCCTGCCGGACCAATTCATTCGACAAATTCGCGATAACCCGTTCTGCGCCGCCGCAAACCAATGTCGCATTTGATATCATTATTTTCATAATATTCCACACCAGATATTTCTTAGAAATTTATTGCCTTTTATGCCAGATTTTCTTTATACCACGCAATTGCTTCCTTCAGGCCGCTTTTAAAATCATAATCCGGCTTGTACCCCAGCAATCGTTGTGCCTTTGAAATATCGGCGTTGCTATGTTTGATATCGCCTTTGCGATCCGGCCCGAAGAGCGGCTCGATATTCTTTCCCAGAGCTGTATTTATCGCATGATATATATCGATCAGATACTCTCTGCCTCCGTAAGCAATATTAAAGGCTTCTCCCGCCGCTTCAGGGGAGGCGAGACAGGCTTTCAGATTTGCTTCAATGACATTTTCAATATAGGTAAAATCGCGTGATTGCCGGCCGTCCCCATGAATAACAGGCCGCTCGTCATGCAAAATTTGTTTGATGAATTTTGGAATAACCGCCGCATAAGCCCCGTTGGGATCCTGCCTGCGTCCGAAAACGTTGAAATATCGAAGCCCATACGTATCCAGACCATAATGCAGCGTGTATTGCCTCGCCCATCCTTCGTCACATATTTTTGTCAGCGCATATGGGGAAAGGAGCTTCCCCTCTATGCCTTCTTTCTTCGGCAGCATCGGCTCGTCACCATATACAGAGGAAGAAGAGGCATAAACAAACTTCTTTACCCCTTTTTGACGCGCCGCCTCCAGCATATTCAGCGTACCCTGAATGTTATTGGCGCAATAAAACAGCGGCATTTCAATGCTGCGCGGGACGCTTCCCCATGCCGCCTGATTCAAAACATAGTCCACATCTATGCAAGAATTCATGCAGGTATCCAGATCTTTAATATCGCCTTTGATAAATTCGTAGTCCGGATTGTCGAGGAACATATCTATATTCTTTTGTTTTCCTGTAGACAGATCATCGAGAGCCCGAACGCGATAGCCCATATTCAGAATCGCCTCACACAAATTAGAGCCGATAAATCCCGCTGCACCGGTAACCAGAAACAACGAATTTTTCGGAAATTTTAAATCTTTATAACCCATTTTTCCGCCTTTCTATAACGTGTCTTCCCATATGCCTTTATGCTGGGGAAAACGTTCTCTTTATTCTTTACAGCCGCCAATAGCTGTAGCCGGCCTCTTCATACTCTTTCCGGTTCAACAGACCCTTGATGTCAATCATGACTTTTTTTCCTTCCCCGTACAGAGCATCAATGCCGCTCCGGGTCAGACGCTTAAACGCAGTATGTGCAACGGCCAGCACAACGGCATCCATATTCTGAATTGTGCCCATGTCTACAAACTCAATGCCATACAGCTTGTTTGCCTCTGCTGCATCGGCAATCGGATCCGCGATCAGCGGTTCAATGCCGTACTCGCGCAGTTCCTTCACAATATCGATAATCTTGCTGTTACGGGTATCCGGACAGTTTTCCTTAAAGGTGAATCCCAAAATGGCCACTTGTGCGTTGTGGACGGCCTTATCAGCAGCAATCAGTTTCTTGACAACATTTTCTGCTACGTACTTGCCCATGTCGTCATTGATACGGCGGCCGGACAGGATAATCTGACTGTGGTACCCCAGCATTTCTGCTTTATAGGTCAGGTAGTAAGGATCGATGCCAATACAGTGACCGCCAACCAGACCAGGGGAGAAGCGCAAAAAATTCCACTTGGTACCTGCTGCTCTCAGAACAGACTGCGTATCGATTCCCATCCTGTTAAAGATAATGGAGAGTTCGTTCATAAATGCAATGTTAATATCACGCTGGCTGTTCTCGATGACCTTCGCCGCCTCTGCAACCTTAATGCTTTCTGCGCGGTGGATGCCCGCTTCCACTACAAGCTCGTAGACCTTTGCAACCACATCCAAAGTAACATCGTCCATGCCTGACACGATCTTTTTAATCGTTTCCAAGCGATGGATTTTGTCGCCGGGATTTATACGTTCCGGAGAGTAGCCGATTTTGAAATCGACGCCGCACTTTAAGCCGGATTCGTGCTCCAGGATAGGGACGCAAACATCTTCCGTAACGCCCGGATAAACAGTGGATTCAAATACGATAATAGAACCCGGGGTTAGATTTCTACCTAAAATCTCACTTGCGCCCTCAACGGGGGAAAGATCAGGAGTGTGGTCGTCGTTGACGGGGGTTGGCACAGCAACGATGTGGAATTTTGCTTCGCGTAGTTGGCTCTCATCCGCAGTAAACTCTACGGCAGAAGCCTTTATTGCATCATTCCCTACCTCGCGCGTAGGATCGATACCGTTCCTGTATAATTCGATTTTTGCTGTATTCAGGTCAAAACCTACAACATCGATCTTCTTAGCAAATGCAACGGCAATTGGCATACCGACATAACCAAGGCCGATAACAGATAATTTTTCCTCTTTGCTGACAAGCTTTTCGTAGAGGGTTGTAAACATTTTGCTTTTGCTCCTTTTTACTTTAATATTTAAAATATATGGTTTATATAAATTCCGTTACGAGACTACCAATCTCTTACCGCGGCAGTTATTTCCTGTCTATATGCTTCGATTACTATCGCGCGATCATATTCACGTTCCATTTTCTTTCGTGCATTCAAACCCAGTTCTTTTCTTTTTTCCTGTGTCAGCAAGAGAAATTTTCTCATTGCTTCTATTAAACTCTCTGAATTTTTTGCTTCGCACCCAAACCCGGTAATATCCTCTTCAAAAGTTTCTCGACAGCCGGGAACTCTTGTTGTTATTACCGGTCTCCCTGTGGACGAAGCTTCTAACAGAACATTCGCTAAACCTTCGTGATAAGAAGGCAACACCACACAATGTGATTGCTTATAAAACTCATGTACGTTATTCTGTATTCCATGGAACCGCACATAGCCTGCATGCTCGGCTTTCTGGAGTGCTTCTGTGTAATCCTCGTCGCTGAAGCCCACGATATCAGCAACAACGGAGGGGTTTTCATTATGAATTACTTTTATTGACTCTAAAAATTCTTCGATACCTTTCTCTTTCATAATCCTGCCTACAAACAGAAACCTCGTTCCATTATCACAAGACGGATATTCCTCTAATTGATAGCTCTCCAGGTTTACTCCGGAACCCGGGATCAGCTTTGTTTTTCCCTTTACAATTCTTTTTTTTATCAATAAATTTTGATTGCTTTTATTTTGGAAAAACACACATCTTGCATATTTCAGGCCCACTTTGTACATCGTCATGGAAATTTTACTTAACAATCCTCCGTTTTCTATCGTCGTACCAAGCCCCGTAATATTCGCGATGTAAGGTATCTTTTGAAGTCTGCATACAAGTCCTCCGTATACATTGGGCTTTATCGTATACGTCAGAACAATATCCGGATGAATATCTTTCAAAACAGAATCATAAAAGCGAAGTAATCTGAAGTCCTTAACAGGATTGATGCTTCGTCTCTCCAGAACCTTGCACGGTACATACTTACAGCCGAGCGATTCTATTTTTTCTATGAATTCGCCATCTGGCAAACAGCAGAATACATCTCCCATCGTTATTAACATTTCAAGAATTTCTCTCCGGAATTTATATAATCCCATGTCGTTGTTTGTCAGAATTAAAATTCGCATATTGCGATTCCCTTATTTTTTAAAATTTATTTTGACAGCACGCATATCCCTGTCTGCTCCGCCTGCATTCTTGAAGGAGAAAGGGATTCCAAGATTTCAATATTTCCTGAGCTTGTCCGTGTATTATTCATCTATTGTCCATATGCAACGCAGCCGGCACGCCAATATAGGTGCCTGTTACAGTAATATCGTGGATTACAACGGCTCCTGCGCCTATTACGCAGCCACTGCAGATATTGACATTGTTACTAACTGTTGCCCCAGCGCCGATCCAGGTTTTCTTGCCGACCGTCACGGTTCCGCATAAATGACTGCCGACAGCAACATGGACATAATCTTCAATCACACAATCATGGTCTATCGATGCACAGGTATTGACGATTACTCCATCGCCTACTTCCGTACCAGTATTGATTACGGCTCCTGCCATAACGACCGTGCCTTTGCCGAGCTTTACATCATCTGCAATCACAGCATTTGGATGGATCAGGGTTATTAGCTGCGCGTTACCGATATTCGATTGGATGCGCTGCCGTATAGAAGCGTTTCCAATCCCAACAATAATATCTGCCTCAATCCTCTTTGCATCCTGGCTTGTGCCAACAACCGGATATGGACCGCAATTATTTATCGATCGGTCATCGTCAAGAAATACAATTTCTTGATATCCGACCTTTTTTGCAATGTCTGCAATCACTTTGCCGTGACCGGACGCGCCAACAATCGCCAGTTTCTTCATGTTTTGTTCCCTTGTTGCGCAATAGAAGTGCTTCCCGTAAATTCATCGACTGTGGCAGAGGCGTTCGCGTTGATACCTTCGCGTTTCAGGACGGTTTTTACTGTTTGGAAAATAATTTTCCAATCGCCGTGAAACGTCACACTGTCGACATATTTTACGTCCCAATCAAACTTCTCTTCCCAGCTGATGGCATTTCTCCCGTGCACCTGGGCTAAACCTGTGAAACCAGGTCTTACTTCATGCCGTCGAGCTTGATGTTCATTATAGAGTGGGAGATATCGAACAAGAAGCGGTCTTGGCCCAACTACTGCCATTTCCCCCTTTAAAATATTCAACAGCTCTGGCAGTTCGTCGATGGAGGTTCGGCGCAGGCGGCTTCCAAACGGCGTCAATCTGGCTTCATCCGGTAATAAATTTCCGTTCTGGTCCTTTGCATCCGTCATAGTACGAAACTTATACAATTTAAAGATTTTTCCATCTTTTCCAAGTCGCTCTTGCTTGAAAATTACTGGTGATCCAAGCTTTACCCGAATAAGTACGGCTGTCACCAACATGATCGGACTTAACACGATTGCTGCTAAAAGGGCACAAATAAAATCCTGCAAACGTTTCAGATACTTCTCATAAATCCCCTGTTTTGCCATTTACATCCCTCTATTATTGAAAGCAGCTCTTAATGATTTCAATGACGACATCCTGCTGTTCGGGCGTCATTTTATTATCGCTCGGCAGGCACAGGCCTCTATGGAAAATGTCCATACCAACATCGAACGGTTTGCCGTCTTTTCCTGTTCTTCCGCCCGCGATATAAGCATTGGTCTTAGCACGGCCATCGCCTTCTCTCGTTACGAAAGCGTGATTTCTATATACAGGCTGCATATGCATCGGTTTCCAGATAGGACGGCCTTCCGCATTGTACTCTGCCAGTTTTTCCAGAATTTCGGTTGGGCAAGACTTGCCCTGTTCCGGAGTATAAAGCGCTTCTTGTTCAGCACGAACTTGCCTGCACATGGCTTCCGGATCGATAATCATGCAGGACAGCCAATAATTTGGCTCGCTATTTTCGAAATCGATCGGATTCATCGAAACGGGAAGTCTCTTCAGACCTTCCTGGTATCTTTTATAAATAGCTTTTTTCTGTGCGATATGTTCTTCCAAATAAGGAAACTGCCCGCGAACGATACCGGCAATCACATTGCTCATTCGATAGTTGCAGCCAATTTCCTCATGCTGATACCAGGGGGCATTTTCTCTGGACTGCGTAGACTGCTTTCTTGCTTTATTTGCGGCTTCCGGATCATCGGTCAGAAGCATACCTCCGGAGGAACCGGTAATAATTTTGTTTCCGTTGAAGGAGATGACGTTATATGTACCGAATGTGCCGGTCTGCCTGCCTTTATAGGTAGCGCCCAGGGATTCCGCCGCGTCTTCTATAATCACGGCACCATTTTGGTCACAGATCGATCTGATCTCGTCGATCTTGCCGGGAGTACCATACAAATGGGCAAGCACAACCACCTTGACATCGGGATAAAGCTCAAATGCCTTTTGCAACGCGGCAGGATCCATATTCCAAGTGTCATACTCGGTATCGATAAATACCGGAACACCATTCTCATATACAACAGGGTTGACCGTGGCAGCAAAAGTCATATCGGAGCAAAATACTTTATCGCCTGCTTTCACTCCTGCCAATTTAACGGCAAGATGCAGGGCGGACGTACCACAGGATAAAGCAACTGCGTACTTGCATCCTATTTTTTCGCAAGCAAGCCGTTCTGCTTCGTTGATGTTTTTGCCAACCGTGGACATCCAATTCGTTTCATATGCTTCTTTTATATATTCAAATTCTAATCCGTGCATAGTAGGAGAACTAAGCCAGATTTTTTTTTCAAATTTCTCTATCCTCATCGCTTTTCCTTTGCAGGTTTATTCATATCGATAAAAAATCCCTGTGTTTTATGGCTCACAAAATAGCATGAAGTGTATAAACACAGCGATTTCTCAAATTTTCTTTATTGCGATATCATAAATATGTCTAACAAAAAAACAGGCTTCGCCATTTCGGGAAGCGCAAAATGATCCAGCGTACCACTCCCCAAATGGTAAAATGTATGTCGTCTGCCGCTTCGAAACGAGTCCTCTGCTACGATTCCGCCGCTCTGCAAATTCCTACAAATTTCTTAGAGTATTCCACTCGCAGCAAAACGACATATTTTGTTTTAATAAGGCACTATGGATTTTAATGACTGAAAATCGTACTACGATTAAAAATACCTGCGAGTTTATCCATTTCGCGGCGTTTCATTTCCATGGAAGGGTGGACGTAGCGGCTTAAGGTAGTCTTGATATCTGAATGACCCAATATTTCAGAGAGCGCCTTGATGTCAACCCCGTTTTCTACACAGCGTGTCGCAAACGTATGACGCAATGCGTGAAAATTATATTGATCTAAATTGCAGTTTTTTAAGATTTTCTTGTATTTTAGCGAAAAATAACGCGGCTCTATAAATTTTTCCGTTCCTGTCAACACGTAATGATCTTCCTCGCTGCGGTATTGTGCAAGATAGTTCAGAAGAAAACATGGAAGAGGAATATACCGTTCCGAAGATTCTGTCTTAGGACGTTCCATGACCAGCTTTGTCCGACGGTTTGTTATCGAATCAGGATTTTGGATTCTGCTGACAGACCGCCGAATATGTACAAACGCACTTTTAAAATCGATATCCGCCCATTTCAGGGCGCAGAGCTCTCCAAGCCGCAAACCTGTGTACAAGTCGAGTAAAATTCCCAGGCGGATCAGGTCAGCCGATCCCGTAAGTTGATTTTCCAGGATGGTCTGTTCGTTATGAGTCAATACGCGAATCGCCGGCTTCCTCTGCTTTGGAAGCTTGATTTCTATTTCTTTTTTCTCGAATTTTAAGATTTGTTTTGTAATGGTTAAAATATCCGCTACGGTTTTTGCGGAAAGCGTTTCTTTACGAATGCCACCGTGTTTTAATAAATATTCGGTAAATTCTTCCATTTTTTTATCCGTCAAATCAATCAGCCGAAATTTTCCCAAAGAAGGGCAAATGTACGATTTACACAATCGGTAATATTTAGAAAACGTCGATTCCCTGACAGTGTCCGCAATTTGCTTCAACCAGTTCTGCGCTATTGCATCAAATAATTGTTCAGATTTACAATCAATTGTTATGCTTTCGAGTTCGGAAAGGCAGCGCTGCTTTTTTTGCTTTGCTTCCGAATATGTTTTTCCGTAAACAAAGCCGTATACTGCTTTTCCGTCCTGATCGCGTCCTTTAATATAGCGTCCTTCCCATCTTCCATCCGTCCTTTTGCGTATATTTTCTCCGCGTCTTGCCATTCCAAATTCCTCCTCAGATGTTTTTGTTCATCCATATTATTGTAGCTGCCGTACGAATCTTTTTATCGTACTGCTTTTTTGACTGCGGTAAAAAAATTTTTGCCAAATTGGGAATATTTTACAGCGCAAATTTAAAAAAATCGACGGAAAAAAGCCATGAAAAACATTGACAAATATACCAATAATACATATAATAAGCGCGTCTTAGAGTGGAATACTCTAAGAAATAGGAATTTGCCGGGCGGCGGAATCGTAGCCATGAGCTCGTTTCAAAGCGGCAGACGACATACATTTTACCATTTGGGGAGTGGTACGCTGGATCATTTTGCGCTTCCCGAAATGGCGAAGCCTGTTTTTTTGTTTTGACCTGCAGGCAAACGATATGGATGCCGCAGGTTTTTTGCTGAAAATATTTATAAAGGCTGGGGCGATACACAATAGTACGCTTCATATTGCTTCTGTACAAGATTGATTGAAGAATATTTTCCTGTTCCGCTGCATGAGAGCGTTTTGACAGGATGAAATAGAAATTGCTGAAAATCTGGAATTGCAAAAACTATATTTACTAGATTAATGGTATACAGAGAACTGTAATTAGTTTTCTATCCATCTGTTTTTATTGTAGTATTTCCTGTTTTGAGGTGTGTGGAGGACAGCTATACAACTAAAAGAAACGAGTAAAGGAATAATGATTTATAGCAACATTTATCAAAACAGTAAATAAATCGAGGAAATAACAAATGAGATATCGGAAAGAATATAAAGTGTATTCGTTATCTGTTTCTGATTACGTATGCAGAAGCAAGATTATTATATTTTATAATACTTAAAAAAGACTAAAACGAAAAGGTTTAGACTGTATAAGCCCAGAGCATTTTTACATGAAGATATCAAAAAAGCTTTCCATACAATCCCAAAAGATTACGTGTTAGGGTTGTATAAGGAATAAACGAATATGCCGCTAAAAATAATTTAAAAGAAATTGAGTATACAGCTGAATTTTTCAGAGTCGATTCTACAACAAGACGCATACAAGGAGTAATTGATATGTATCAGAAGTGCATAAAACGGATAATAGATGTGGTCCTATCTGGTCTAGCTATTATAGTGCTTTGCATTCCCATGGGGATCATTGCACTGGCTATAAGAATTGATGACCCTGGACCAGTGCTATTCAAGCAAAAGCGTATTGGACAAAAAAAGAACGGAGACATTACATATTTTTCGCTGTTTAAATTCCGCACTATGAAAATGAATACTCCACACGATATGCCTACACATATGCTGGAAAATCCGGAGCATTACATCACAAAAGTAGGAAGTTTTTTAAGAAAGGCAAGTCTGGACGAACTTCCACAGATATATCAGATATTCTCAGGTCGGATGAGTATTATTGGCCCTCGTCCGGCACTTTGGAATCAAGATGATTTGGTAGCCGAACGTGAGAAATACGGCGCAAATGATGTGAAGCCTGGATTGACTGGCTGGGCGCAGATCAATGGTCGAGACGAGCTGGAAATTGCTATGAAAGCTAGGTTTGATGGAGAGTATGTTGAGAAGATGAGCTTTGGATTTGATGTGAAGTGCTTCTTTGGGACAATTGTATCTGTGTTAAAGAGCGATGGTGTCGTTGAAGGCGGTACTGGAGAAATGCGTATGCAGGAAACTGCTGCGGCAAAAGAGAGTAGAATGAAATAAGGTGTGAGGGTTCGGATGAAAATATTAGTAATCTGTCAGTATTACTATCCTGAACCGTTTCGAATTCCGGATATATGTGAAGAACTCGTAAGGAGAGGGCATAATGTCACTGTGGTTACAGGTATTCCGAATTATCCGATGGGAGAAATATATAAAGGATACGAGAATGGAAAGAAACAGCATGAAATAATCAATGGAGTGAAAGTGTATAGATGTCATACGATACCTCGAAAGACAGGATCTCTGCACCGACTATTAAATTATTATAGTTATCCACATTCGTCCTGTAAATATGTCAGGAATCTTTCGGATGATTTTGATGTTGTATTTATTAATCAATTATCGCCGGTGATGATGGCAAAAGCTGGTATTCAGTATGCTAAAAAATATAACAAGAAAACAGTATTATATTGCCTCGATTTATGGCCGGAAAGTCTTGTTGCCGGCGGCATAGATCGTACATCGTCTGTTTATAAGTTTTTTCACAGGGAATCTGAGAAAATATATAAAGCTGTGGATAAGATCCTTGTTACATCACGTTCCTTTACAGAATATTTCGAGAAGGAGTTTGGAATCCGTAATGTAGAATATCTGCCGCAGTATGCGGAGGATTTGTTCAATCCAGAGCAGTGCCATAAAGAGCCAGATGGATACATAGATTTAATGTTTGCCGGAAATGTCGGCACAGCGCAGAGCGTGGATACAATAATTGAAACTGCTCGGTTGTGCAAAGATATTCCGAATCTTCGCTGGCATATTGTCGGAGACGGGATAGAACTGGAACGTCTGAAAGATATGGCGAAAGATCTTCCTGTTATATTCCATGGCCGAAAACCCGTGGATGAGATGGCCAAGTATTATGCAATGGCAGACGCCATGCTTGTTACGATGGAAAAAGATCCGGTTCTCAACTTGACACTGCCAGGGAAAGTACAGAGTTATATGGCGGCCGGAAAAGCGATTATTGGAGCAATTGATGGCGAAACACAGAAGATAGTAGGAGAAGCTGGCTGTGGGTATATAAGCGCGGCGGAAGATAGCAAGCAGCTGTCTGAATGTGTCAGGAAGTATATCAAACTTAGTGACGAAGAAAGAAAGGGGCTGGGAGATAATGGACAAGCATATTATGAGAAGAGCTTTGCGAGAGAAAGTTTTGTATATAGGGTGGAATTTGAACTCAGAAAAATGAGCCAAAAAGAATAGCTGTGCCATTGGAAAACTGGGTTTAAGAGTAATATGTTTTAGAAATTAGGAGGGGCTTTATTATTACGATTAGAGGTGAGTAACATGAATGTCTTGTTTTTGACACTATTAGACGTAATCAGTATTGATAACAGAGGAATATACGAAGATCTTTTGTGTGAATTCGTGAAGAATAGGCATCATGTTTATATCGTTTCACCGACGGAAAGATGGAACGGAGAGAAAACTCATATTATAAAACAGAACAATTGTAGGATTCTTAAAATAAAAACCGGGAACATACAGAAAACAAACATAATTGAAAAGGGGATTTCCACGGTTCTCTTAGAACAGCAGTTTATTAATGCCATAAAGCATTATTTACGCAAAGAGAAATTTGATCTTATTTTTGTTCCACTCCACCGATTACTTTAGCCGGAGCAGTAGAATATGTTGAAAAGAAGGATGGGGCTAAGACGTATTTGTTTTTAAAGCACATTTTTCCGCAGAATGCCGTGGACATCGGTATGATGAGGAAAACAGGGATAAAAGGAATCCTATATAAGTATTTCCGCAACAAGGAGAAAAAAACTATGTGCCCGTCCGATTATATCGGTTGTATGAGTCAGGCAAATGTGAATTATGTGCTTAACCATAATCAGGAGATTGAAAAAACGGGTGGAGGTATGTCCGAACAGCATTGACCCTGTGGACATGTCAGTATCTGATGAAGAACGGATATCAATGCGGGGAAAATATCATATCGCGATAGATATGACCGTGTTTGTATATGGTGGAAATCTTGATAAGCCGCAGGGGATACCATTCCTTATCAAGGTGCTTGCAGAACCAGAAGGACAATAAAAAAGCGTATTTCCTGATTGTTGGTTCTGGCACGGAATACGGAGTGCTGTAGGATTACATAATGATGGACAAGCCTGAGAATGTGAAGCTGAAGAGCAGACTTCCAAAAGAGGATTACGATGCAATGATCGGTAGCTATGATGACGTCATGATTTTTCTTGACCACAGGTTTACAATACCGAATTTCCCAAGCAGGCTACTTTCCTATATGCAGGCAAAGATGCCGGTGCTGGCAGTGACGGAGAATGGGTTTGGTTGGTGGTGTGAGAGCGATGATGTAAAAACTTTTGGAAAGATGATAGAGGAAGTATGTAAAACTGACAGGAGTGAGATTGGCGAGAGCCTGGGGAGGATTTGAATCAGGAATACACGGCAGAAAAAGGCTAAAGGATTATAAATAACAAGCTGAAAGTTGAAGGTAAATCATATGGAAAATAAAACGAAGGTTCTCCTTGTCGCGCCGACCCCACCTCCTTATGGTGGAATTGCAAATTGGACGCTGCTCATCAAAAAGAATATAAAAAAACACCCAGAAGTTGAACTTTTAGGGAGTGTAAATATAGCGCCAAGAATTGCCGTGCTGGAAGGCAGAAATTTAGGGGACAGGGTTGTTGGGCAGGGCGTGGAAATGTTCAAATTGAATAAAACTCTTAAGGAGCGGATACGAAAGGAAAAACCGGATGTCATCCATATAACGACAAGCGGCCAGCTTGCGATTATACGCGATATACTCTTCCTCAAAAACGCAAAAAAAGCTAAGGTGCCAACGGTTTACCATATTAGATTTGGTCGCATTCCGGAGATTGCCGAAGCAAATACATTAGAGTGGAAGCTAATGCGTAGGGCAGTTCGTCTGGCATCTACAACAATGGCGATAGATGAAAATACCTATAAAGCATTAAAAAAATATTGTAGGAAAGCATCTATATGCAAAGTGCCGAATCCATTTGACATTTCTGCCATAGAAGGGATTGTGGAAACCGGGCATTCATCGGAGACCCGTAAAATCATGTTCCTAGGATGGTGTGTAAAGACAAAAGGAATAGAAGAACTGTTTGCTGCTTGGGAAGCTATACATGAACACTATCCAGGCTGGATGCTTGAAATCGTTGGACCAGCGGAGGAAGTTTACTTGAAAAGCCTCAAAGAAAAGTATTCAATGCAACAGGTTCTTCTACTTGGTGAGAAGAACCATAATGAGGCGTTAAAGTTGTTAAGAGAGACAGATGTTTTTATTCTGCCGAGTTACACAGAGGGCTTTCCAAACGCAGTTTTGGAGGCGATGGCTCTTGAAAAACCGATTATAGCGACGGATGTTGGCGCTATCAGTGAAATGCTTGCCAGTGATTGCGGAATCCTTATTAAACCGCAAAATACAGATGAAATCATCAATGCGCTAAATGTCTTGCTGCCAAATGAGGATTTACGGTTAGAACTCGGAAGGAACGCACGGAAACATTTAGAAAAGGAATATACGATAGATATTGTTTTTGAACAATATAAGGCCGTTTGGAAGGAGGCATCGTCATGAACGGATATGATGTGCTCCGCTTATTTCCCAAGGTAGCCCATAGATTTTTCTGGCTTCCGATCATAAAAAAATCGCTGGGCGAATGCGGCTCCGATGTAAGAGTCGGAAGGCGCTTCGAGGCATTCGGCATAAATAATATTCACATGGGTTCTGATATAGGATTAGGTGCAGATAATCTATTCCTGTGTACGCGTGCAAAAATATATATCGGCGATCATGTGATGACTGGCCCAAATGTGACGATGATTACAGGCGGACATCGATATGATATCAAAGGACGGCCAATGAAGAACGTTGGCAATGACGAGAAACTCCCGGAAAATGACCAGGACATCAAGCTGGAAGGTGACAACTGGATTGGAGCAAATGCGACAATCCTGAAAGGTGTAACGATTGGCGAAGGAGCAATAGTTGCTGCGGGAGCTGTTGTCACTGAAAATGTTAAACCGTTTAGTATTGTCGGCGGAGTGCCGGCAAAACTGATAAAAATGAGATTTGAAGGAGAAAACCAAAATGACGCTGTACGAAAAAATTAAAAGTAACGAGGAAGCAATTTCCCTGGTTGGCTTAGGCTATGTCGGTATGCCAATTGCTGTAGAGTTTGCCAAGCGTGGAGTGAAGGTTATTGGTTATGATTTGAATGCTGCAAAAATTGAAACTTATAAAGCGGGCGTTGATCCGACACATGAAGTTGGAGATGAAGCCATCAGAGAGACAAGTGTGGAATTTACTTCTGACGAGGAGGACTTGCGCAGAGCAAAATTTCACATCGTAGCGGTTCCAACACCGGTAAATGATGATCATACGCCAGATTTATCACCCGTGGAGGGAGCGAGTAAAATCCTTGGTCGAAATCTCACAAAGGGTTCCATCGTAGTGTTCGAATCAACCGTATATCCGGGCGTGACAGAAGATGTTTGTGTGCCTGTCCTCGAGAGAGAATCCGGTTTAAAGTGCGGCGTAGATTTTAAGATTGGTTATTCTCCAGAGCGAATCAATCCCGGTGACAAGGTGCATCGCCTTAACACGATTACAAAAATCGTCTCTGGTATGGACGAAGAAACTCTGGATAACGTGGCGAAGGTTTATGAGATTGTCGTTGACGCGGGCGTACATAGAGCGGAATCAATTAAAGTTGCTGAAGCGGCCAAGGTGATTGAGAACAGTCAGCGCGATATCAACATTGCATTTATGAATGAGCTTTCCATCATCTTTAATAAGATGGGCATTGATACGCTGTCTGTGTTGAAAGCAGCGGGAACGAAGTGGAACTTCCTGAACTTCCGTCCGGGTCTTGTCGGAGGCCACTGTATCGGGATCGATCCCTATTACCTGACCTATAAGGCGGAGATGATGGGCTACCACAGCCAGATTATTCTTTCCGGCCGTAAGATAAACGATGATATGGGCAAGTATGCGGCGGAGCAGGTTGTCAAGAAGCTGATTGCTGCCGACCTTCCCGTGCGAAATGCAAAGGTCGGGATACTGGGGCTGACTTTCAAAGAAAATTGCCCGGATACCAGAAACTCTAAAGTTGTAGATATTATCAAAGAACTGAATGAATATGGGATTGAGCCATTAGTAGTCGATCCGGTCGCAGACGCAGATGAAGCAAGGCGTCTCTATGGTATAACGCTTGGAAGTGTTTCAGATGTAAAGGATTGCGATGCGGTTATTCTTGCGGTAGCACATGAGAAGTTTGCCAATATGACAATGAAACAGATTGATTCCATGTTTAAGGAGGTCGACAATGGAAAAAAAGTAGTTGCGGATATTAAAGGAATACTGAACCGCAGGGACTATGAAATGGCAGGATATAGCTATTGGAGGCTCTAAGTCTAAGTAAGATTGGGTTTGGAAAGCAGTAGCTTTACAAGACAGGAGAAGTCAGATCAATCTATGGGCTTCTCCCTGCCAGATAGAGGAATGATAATATAAACCCTGGAATGGGAGGTATGGTCAAAGATGTTATTTGCAGCAGCTTTATGTGTGCTTTTTGCAGGTGCATATCTTGCAGTTAAAAACCCGATTGTTTTTACTATCTATTGGGGCCTGTTTGGATCGAGTTATGATGCTTGTGGCATTATGTCGCTGCTGAACTCTGGATTCGGATATTATCGTCTTTGTATGAATGCCATCCTCCTGATGTGCTGCATTGGCTCTTCGATATATTTTTTTCGAAGGCCGCCAAAAAAGGCTACAGCAAAATATATGGTTGCAGCTTGGATGTTCATGTTCGGAATATTTGTTTCCCAAAGCATTGTGTTTATATCAGAAGATATCTCGTTTATGAATTTATCTTATGGCTTTGTGGATTATGGCCCATCGGTTTTCATTATCTGGTTGGCAAATTATGAAAAAATATCAGAGAAAATGAACATCCGTAGATACCTTATTGGTTTCATTATTATTCAGGTAATGTTGGCTTGTCTTATAATATTTACGAAGAAGAGTGGAATACATTTTCTTGATAGCATATGTGGAAGTAACTATATTTCTGATGGAAATATTTACAATAGAAATATATTGGATAGTATCGTTGGATTGCCATATATGTTTGTGAATAAGTATCTATATAATGGACTTGGTCAGTTCCATAATGGAAATGATATGGGCTTTTACGGGGCAGCAGGAATCCTTGCCGGTATTTTTTTGGCAAAAGAAGGACAGAAGCTATGGCATAAAACCGTGGGAATCATTTTGATCTATTTTTCTCTTCTTATATGGGGAAATTCCGGCATGCGGGGACCGGTAGTCGGAATAATATGCGGAGTAATTCTATCTTTTGCACTCTACAAAAAGCCGTCCAAATGGATTGTAGGTGTATTGGCTACCTTGGGTGTCGTCGCGTTCCTGTTTAGTGAAACGGGATTAGAGTTGATAAATTACCTGCTGCCTGATTCAAGTGACATATCATACACAGAGCGAGAAACATTACGAGAAAATGGGTTGCGGTATATACAAGATAATTGGCTGTTAGGCGCGGGCGGCCTCCTTGGGAATCTTACTGCGCAAGAAATAGATCCGCATGAACTTCCTCTGAGGATAAGTTGTCTTTTCGGCGTTGGTACTGGTTTTATAAGTGCCGTATTGATATATGCAATGCCAATAATTGATTTCGTTAAGAAGAAAAAAACAGATTTATTTACGATTATAGGTTATGCAATCGTGTTTTTTGTGTCGATCACAGACAATTACACCTGTATTGCACTGTTCTATTTCCTGTTTGCAGAAGCGGTTTGTACCATGTGTTATAGGACACAAACAGATATATATAGATATACCAGAGGAGAATAAAGCGAGATGTCATTACGTGTAAGAAAAAATAAACTTTGTCTTGGCATTATCATGGTTGGCTTATTTTTAGGTCAGCTGTATTCATACACCAGGGGTGAATACGAGCTGATTCAAGGCGTAGCTATGGGGATCAGCAAATGGGAATCTCTGATTCGGTTACCAGCATCCTCATGCTTATAGTTCTCTGCGCGATAGGTATCTTGTTTTTTTATTGAATCAAAATATGTATCAGCCATCGTGGGAAGAAGGTATATGTATGTGATTCTTGTACCGATGCTCGGGATTTTTTTCTGGCTTTCAATGACACTGCTTGATCATAGCTTTATATTGCTTTTGCATGAATCCACGCCGCCTCTCTGGTAATGAATTTGATAGAGTATATCCGTTTTTTATCAGTATATCCAGCCTGATTTACTTTATACAGGCATTTTATCATCGTGAGCCTAAACGATGGAAAATATGAAAAGACATGGCTTGCAGTCATGATTGCGTTCATATTTCTGGCAATCCTGTTTAATTTACGCAGCTGGATTATCCAGTGCGTGATTTGGGCTGTCGTGTATTCTTTTTACACGGATAGAAAACGCGGCATCTTGCGATTCCTAAAGATAGCCGTAGTTATTATTTTGGTAGTGTTTGTAGCATATGAGTTGGTCGGAAAATTCAGTCCCGATACATTGGATTATTTTTTAAAGAAATTATCTTCCGATACAAGATCAGGTCAATATACCAAATTGCTGTCTCAGGTAAAACCATGGAAATTAGTGGTAGGTCAAGGATATGATTTCAGTTATTATGATGCATCCATGGGATGGCTATTACAGCCACATAGATAACGCATATCTTTTTATGTTGGCCAGGTACGGCGTCTGGATTGGGGTATTTTATCCATTGGTTTTTTTGTTGCCGATATGGCGCACATTCCGAAATAGGATGCTGAATAAAAGAAACGCAATTATTCTTTTCATGTGGTTATGTGCATTAGGTGGCTTATCTGTGTACTGCGTTACAACGGTTGACATAAAGAGTGTTGCCATGGCAGTTCTTGCAGGAAGGACATTGTGGGAAAATCATGAATCCCGGATGCAGCATTCAGGTTAAAATTGGAGAAATATTATGAAATCCGTATTATATATATCCCGTGCAGGATTGCCGATTGACGCTACCGGCGTGAGAATTGCGGCAGTCGGCAGAATTTTGGCGAAATTGGAATACAACGTGCATTATGTTTGCGAACGAAGGGTCGATGCGCAAATTGAAAGTAGCGATTTTAAAAAGTTGACTATGGGAGAGGCAGATAAGATACAGGATGTCTATCTGTCAAAAAAAGAAGAGCATTATTTTTCCAGTGGGTTTGTATATAGCTACCTGCCGGCGCATAGCGGAAAAAAGAAAGATGCTGTCATGGACACAATTGAAATCTATCGCGCCAGACATGCATTCATGAGAGTAACGGAAATAGCGGAAAAAGAGCATACGGATATCATCATTTTATATAACGATGTTTATGGATTGACAAAGCGGCTGCTGCCATATTGCAGGAAGAACGGGATTACTTTACTGGCGGATGTAACAGAATGGTATGAAAAGAAAAAATCAGGAAGTTTTGCAGAAAAAATGGTAGTAGATTTGACGGATAAAAGAATACGAAAGCTCGATCGGAATCTTGATGGGATTTTTTCAATTAGTCCTTATTTCAGGGATTACTATGAACGGCTTGGGGTTAAGACAATACTGGTCCCGCCGCTCATGGACATAGACGACGACTATAGATCTGTGGAAAAAAGGGACGTTAGCACGGAAATAAGATTTGTGTATGCCGGGAGTCCAGGAGGAAAGGATATCGTAATTCCTTTTGTGAAAGCAATCATTGAGAGCAATTTGAAAGAGCGTAGATTACGGCTCGACCTGATAGGAATTGGTGGCGATTTCCTAAAGCAGAAAGGTATTATGAATATCGGAGATGAAACAGGTGTTTATGCGCATGGAAGATTGTCGCATGAAAAAACGGTCGATTATGTACGGCAAGCAGATTTCGGTTTTTTGTTCCGTCATAATCAGCGTTATGCGAAAGCTGGTTTTTCAACGAAGTTTTCAGAGTGTATGAGTTTCGGTACTGCGATGATCTGCAATAAGATTGGCGGTACTGATGTATTTATTGAAAATGGGCTGGATGGGTTTGTCCTTGAGGATATCCGTGAAGAGACATTGGCTGAATTTCTTGAAAAACTGGTAAAGCTGGAACGTTCGGAGATTGAGGCAATAAAGGAGCGTGCAAAAGATAAGGCAAGACAGATATTTCATGCTGACAACTATCTTCAGCCAATAAAGGATTTTTTAGGTGAGGTGGACAAAAGTGAATGTTAAAGAAATGATAAATAAAATTAAGTTGCGGATGGGAATGATTTCTGCTGTTGACGCGGCAAGAGAAATCGGTGTGAAGATTGGAGAGAACAGCAGGATTTTGGGAAACCCATACCGAATGTTTGGAAGCGAACCATATCTTGTCAGCATAGGCGACCATGTGGAGATTACCTCCGGATGCCAATTTATAACGCATGACGGCGGAGCATGGATTATCCGCAACGATGAAGGCTGCGGTGATGTCGATGTCTTTGGACGCATTAAAATAGGAAATAATGTATTTATTGGGCTGAATTCTATAATTATGCCCGGTGTGACAATTGGTGATAATTCCTGTATTGCGGCAGGAGCTGTTGTAGCAAGCGATGTTCCCTCCGGAGAAGTCTGGGGGGGGGGTACCGGCCCGTTTCATAAAATCTACGGATGCCTATAAAGAAGGTTTGCTGAAAAAGTGTGACAGGACGAAAGGACTTGCCCCGCATAAGAAAAAAGAAATGATAAAAAAGAATCATGAAGATTGGTTTAAATAAAAAATGAAGATATTGATGATTGTGGATGATTTTGCTGGCGGGGCCGGAAATATTGTGCAGTTGCTCGCTAAAAGACTCCTGGATAAGGGAAATGAAGTTTCAATATTTCTGACCTATAAGCATTCAGAACCCAGATACGACCTTAATGGGATTCATCTTTTTAATGTCAACGTAAGTGTTATAACCGATAACAGGTTTTTAAAATTGAGAAGGATGGTCGCGGCTGTCAAACGGATCATAGAAATGTCCGGCTGTGAGTTGGTGATATCGTTTTTAGACAATAACAATTCTCTTGCATGCCTGGCACTTTGGAACAAGAATATACCAATCATAGTGTCGGAACGCAGCAACCCACTTTCCATCTTTCCGAAGTTCCCCTGGAATTATATCAGGCGGTTCGCTTACAAGAGAGCAGATGTTGTGACTGTACAATTTGATGGGTTCAGGAAGTTCGATGGAAATCGCTATCTTAAGAAATGCTATGTAACTCACAACATTATTGAAAAACCTGGTATGATCAAAACAGAATGGCGCGAGAAAAAAATATCTTTTGTATCCCTTGGCAGGTATGCGGGAATCAAACGCTATGATCTGATGATCCGGCTGTTTGGACGTTTTTCTCAGGGCAAAGATAATGTGGAGCTGCATATCTTTGGCGATGGGATTCTGAATGATGATTTACAAGAAGAGATAAAAAAGACAGACGCTGTGGGCAAAGTGTTCTTGCATAATGAGATAGCAAATGTCCATGAGGAATTGATAAAACATAGTGTTTACCTCATGACTTCGTTACAGGAGGGTTTCCCGAACGCTTTATGTGAAGCGTTGGCTGTTGGGCTTCCGGCGGTTGTTATCTGCTGCCATGATGGGATTGCCAAACTTGTAAGGAATGGAGAAAATGGGTTCTGCGTTCCTGAAGGCAATGATGGAGAATTCATCAATGCGATGGAGCGGCTTGCCCTCAGCCCGGAAGGAAGAAAGAAAATGGGGGACCGTTCCCGGCATATAGCTGGGCAGTATGATATAGAAGTGGTGATGAAGGAGTGGGATACATGTATCGGGAAAGCGATAGAGAACCGGCAAAATATATAGTCAGATTCGATGATATTTGCCCCACTATGAACTGGGATGTTTGGAAACAGATTGTAGATATATTGGATGCATATCGGATTAAACCAATTATCGCTGTGGTTCCGAATAATCAAGACTTGCATCTGAAGTACCAGAAAGCGGATCCTGCGTTCTGGCAGAAGGTTAAGCGGTATCAGGACAATGGCTATATGGTCGCCATGCATGGTTATAATCATGTCTACACAAACCATAATTCGGGTTTGATGGGTATTTCGGCTAATTCAGAATTTGCCACGGTCTCAATGGCCGGACAAAAAGAAAAGATTGATCTGGCTCAGGGTATCTTTGCGGAACATGGTATAAGAGTAGATGCGTTTGTAGCGCCTTCTCATTCGTTTGACAGGAACACTGTCAAGATTTTGGCGGGTGGGGGGGGGTATACCTCTAATCAGTGATGGACATCTGGACTACCCCTACAAGGAATACGGATGCCTCTGGCTCCCCTGTCAGTTATGGGATAGGATTGTTCCAAAAAAGAATGGCTTATATACGGTCTGCATTCATGCAAATGCCTGGACGAAAAGGAATATTAGCCAGTTTGAAGAAGATGTAAGGAAATATCACGATACTATAATCGACCCTTTTTCAATACAGGATGCAGCTCCTCTGGGACTTAGCGGAAAATGGAAAAATGCTGCGGTTTCGTGTTGGATGAAAACGAAAAGGATTTTAAAACAGCTAATGGGACGAAGGTAATAACAATATGAAAACGATTTTATGTCTTATTGACAATCTAGGCTCCGGAGGGGCACAAAGGCAAATGGTTAATCTTGCGGTCCTCCTTAAAGCACAAGGGTATGATGTGGACTTTGCTGTGTATACAGATAGTGGGTTTTATGAGCCATTGCTGATAAACAAAGATATTAAAGTAAGAAAAATATTGAAAAGTAATAGAGTCACTAAAATGTTTGCCGTGCGCTCGTATATAAGAAAACAAAAACCGGATGCAGTGATTGCCTTTTTGGCAGTACCGTGCTTCCTCGCCTGTCTCTCAAAAGCAGGAGGAGGAAAGTTTAAGGTAATTACAACGGAACGGAGTGCTAAATTAAGCACATTCAACGCCCTGCCAAACAGGGTATTCAATTGGTTTGAACGGTACTCGAATGTGAAAGTGTGTAATTCAGAAAATGCACGAAAATTATGGGATAGCAACTATCCGCAGTACCACGGGAAGTATAAGGTTATTTATAACCCTGTCTTGATGACAGAGAACTACGATAAGAATTTTGGCTTTTTAAGGGATGGACAGCTTCATTTGGTTGTTGCTGCTAGTTATCAGGAATTAAAAGGTTCCCTTAGGGTCATAGAAGCCGTGAAAGGAATGGATAAGGCTTTGCGGAGCCGCCTGGTAATCGACTGGTACGGCGCTTCTGAAGTGGTAAAAGGAAATACAAAAATTTTTGATGAATCGGTAAAACGGATTGAGGATTATGGGTTAAGCAGTCAGATTCATCTCCATGGAGAAACACCAGATATTTATAAGATCATGAATCAGGCAGATATGGTTGGGCTTTTTAGCACTGTGGAAGGTCTTCCGAACGCAATCTGTGAGGCAATGATGCTTGGCAAACCAGTGATGATGAGCAGGGTCTCCGATTACATAGCCCTTACGGAAGGGAATGGTATTTCTTTCGAGCCCACGGTTGAAGGAATACGCGAAGGTCTAGAGGCCGCTTTGTCATATAGTAGCGGCCAGTTAAAAGGAATGGGGGAAAAGTCGTATGTAAAAGCAAAACAGCTTTTTTCTCCTGAGATGATAGTAAAGCAGTGGATAGAGGTGATTGAAGGATGAATCTTATAAAACAGGCATTTGGCTTATATAAAAGTTTAAGACTGAGAAATTATGCGGAAACCCACCCGGAAGAATATGCAAAATCCATCGGCGTTAATATGAAAGGCCGTGTTTACTTTCATACAACGCCGGTAGGAATGTTCGGTTCTGAACCTTGGATGATAACCCTTGGGAACGATGTACATATTACTTCAGAGGTAAGGTTTATCACACATGACGGTGGGACATTGCCGCTTAGGAAGGAAGTTCCGGATCTGGAAATCACAAAACCAATTGTCGTAGGTGATGATGTATTCATCGGCGTGCGCAGTTTGATCCTTCCCGGCGTAACCATCGGGAACCGTTCTATCATTGGCGCGGGCTCCGTAGTGACGTGTAACGTACCCGCCGGAGAGGTGTGGGGGGGGGTACCAGCCCATTTTATAAAAACCACCGACGGTTATCTGGAAAAGATTAAAAAGGAGTCCCTTCACCTTGGGCATTTAAAGGGTGAGGACAAAGCAAAGGAACTGAAGAAAATTTATCATATTACACATATTTAGGGAAAAAGGGATATTGAAATGGGCAAGATTAAGCAGATGTTTACGCTGGTTTTTCATGGACATTATGATACTGCTACAGAAGAAGGAAGGGCAAATGAACGGGCGCGCAGCATAGCATTGACTGCATTGACTGCGATGCTTGCAAAGGTGTTTGCAATTTTGACTCCGCTGATTACAGTCAGGATTACGCTTTCGTATATGGGCGAAGAAATCTATGGATTGTGGTCGGCTGTGACGTCGTTTTTTGCAATGTTCTCATTTGCAGACCTAGGCTTGGGAAGCGGGCTGCAGACAGAGCTTAGCAGGGCTTCCGCACTGGAAGACAGGTCGGTTAGTCGCAGGCTGGTATCCTCCTGTTACGTAATTTTGACTGTTTTGACGACGGTACTGGTTATTGCATTTGCTGCCATCTATCCGTTTGTCGATTGGGCAGGTGTACTGAATGCTGAATCAGAGGCGACGATCGCCCTGGCTGGGAAAGTGGTAACGGCTATTGTCGTTACAAAAGTACTTAACGTACCTCTGGCATTAATACAGCGTACACAGCTTGCTATGCAGGAAGGATACCGTACGAACTTATGGCAGTGTTTTGGAAACGCATTAAGCCTGATATTTGTATTCGTCATTTTTTATATGGATCTGGGTGTGCTTACAATGATCTGGGCTTCTTCCCTGATCACGGTGATTGTTGCCGGTGTGAATATGGTGGTCTATTTTAAATGGCAGAGGCCGGAATTGCGACCAAAGGTAAGCTGCTATGATAAAGTGATGAGCAGACGGCTGTTAAATACAGGTATAATGTTTTTTGTGCTCTCCATATTTACGTCGGTCAGCCTTTCCATTGATAATTTTATCGTAGCGCATGTCAGCAGCCTGTCAGATGTGACGCCGTTTTCCGTTATGTATAAGATAGTATCCATGATTGGCGTAGTCTCGGCTATGCTAAGCAGTCCCATGTGGTCTGCAAACGGAGAAGCTCTGCAGCGCAGGGAGTATGGTTGGGTAAGAAAGGCAACGGGAAAGATCGCTGCGCTCTCCCTTCTGTTTTCGGTAATCTGTTCAGCGGGGGTATTCATTTTGATCAGGCCGGCGCTGAAGATACTGACAGATGGGGCGGTCCAGGCGAATTACGTTATGTTGTTTGGCATGTGCCTGATGCAGGTATTTGTGTCGGTGACAAATCCGTACTTTATGATATTGAATGGAGCCGGAATAGTAAAGTTCCAGATTGCCAATTATATTGTTTATGCTGCGATAAGCCTGCCTTTGAAGTATTTTTTGGGCATCAGGTACGGAGCTGTCGCTATCTCATGGACTGGCGCTGTTACATATGTCATATTGTTAACGCTTCCCACAGTTTACAGAAGCCTGCTGTATATTAGAAAAAAGGAGAGGGAAAAGTGAGTGGTTCCATTGACGCATATAAAGAGAAAATAGAATCAATTTTCAGTGAGAGGATAGCGACTGGCCGTGAAAAAGGCCGGATAGGCGGATACTATCGTACGATTGACACAGAACATTATGCGATATATGAGCGGGCACGTGGAACAGACAGGATCATCGCGGCATATGGCGACATGATGATCAGGCAGGATTATAGGAACCCGAACAGGCTTATAATTTACCCTTATTATAAAAATAAATGGATAAAAAAACGTATATCTCTTGACCAAAGTACTTTCCCCGGATTGATTGCCGAAAGCAGGATCCTTTTGTGTACAATCTGGCCTTATATGCGGATGGTTGCAAGGGACCAGTATGTTAAAGCAATAAGGATCAATGTCATCACGGATAAGGCGCAAATCTTCCACAATTATCCTGCAAGGGGCGAGGAGTATGAAGGCTTTCCGAAGCCGGGAGATATATATCGGTTTGAGGAGAGCGTTGTATGGGATCTGCCTGGAAGAAAGTATCCCGCAAAGGAGGAAAATATCAAAACAGAGGAAAGGTACTATCCGAATCTCCCGGAAGAATGTTACCGGTTTCACCCAATGCTGAATACTGACCCTGCTTTTTCGGACGGATTCCATAATGGCGGGTTTGGGGAGACGGCCACAGTCAAAGTTGGGGATAAAGAAGAGAAAGTCCCGCGCTTTTACTTATATAGCCGGGAGGGACAGGCGAACCCATTCCATTTTATCGGAACTGGTGAAAGAAATTATAAAATGAACCTTATGGCGACATATCGCAGTAATGCGGAAGTTGGTGTGAGAACCTGTATTTTTGCCTCATCAGACGGGGGACGGCAGTGGTATTGCAAGTATGAATTTTCAGACCTGGGCGAGTATCCTTTTACGCAAGGTCATACAGGAGGTTACGGAAGAAATTTTGGGAACCCCATTATAAATGATGGATATACTTCGTCAGGTGGCATAAGCATAAAAAAACGTATATTAGTCATCCCTTGTGAAAATGAGAAAGAGCCTGGGATTTACTTTAGATGGGATGATGTAGGGAATGCACAAATTGTTGATGGCATGGAGCAGGTGGTATTTGAAACCTCTGCGCCTCATGGATTAAAAACGGGAAATATTGTTGCATTAACAGCAGAAGGAAAACCAGGAAAAAGTATAAGCTGGATGCTAAACAATGATATTTCAGAGAACAGTGCAGGAAATGGGCTTTTATTTAAGGCAGAGGTTATCAATGAAAAAAGATTTGCCTTGTATGAATTAGTATCGGCGCCAGATAACAATATCCCATGCCGCCACATACATCATGTAAACAGGATAAAAGACGGGTGGCTGATCGGAACCGGGGAGATATATCCGAATGGCTGGCTTTTTTATCTGCAGGCGATGGGAGCAGACACTTTTACAAGGGTAGAAGCATCGGATGAATTTCGTATAGTGAGGTTAAACTCTACGGAAAAGTCGGCACAGAGGACAATGGGCATGATACTGCGTGACGATGAACGGCACACGTTTATATATGCATCAGACCATGATTGCTTGGAGAGGGAAAGCTTTGTCATAGCAGGTGGTCGTACAGAACAAATATCCCGTAATTCAACAGGAATTTTTGAAGGGAAATTATCCGATATAGACGATAGAGAAAAGCACCATATTATTTTTGAAGCTACGGAACCATGTTTTTATTTTCAGGAGATAAATTCCCTCCTGTTCTTTTGCGGGCAAAGAGGTGAACTTGGCATTAGCAATGATGGTGGGAAGTCCTGGAGCAGGGAACGAATAAAGGAACCAATTATCCACTATTATGGCTCAAATGGACAAAGGTACTATTTTGACAATTGTATCTTTGTCAGGAAATAGACGGTATGCAGCAGCATAATTGCAGAGGTACGTTGTGTGAATAAGAGTTTTGCAATGCTCCTTTTTAAACCAGATTGCTTGCATTACAAAAATCATCTATTTTTCTGTGCCCTGAAAGGGCAAAAGTGTGGATTGAGGAATACCGCAGGGAAGGGCTTTTGGATGAGGCTGCTGATACTCCGCAGCTTTATGTCAAGTGGAAGGCAGAGTAGATATAAAACTTACCCAAACAAACAGAAACGAATACTACACCATATACGAAATGAGAGGATTATTATGGCTACATCAAAATTTTTTAAAGACAAAACACTGATGGTTACAGGCGGTACCGGTTCCTTCGGTTCAACCGTCCTGAAGCATTTCTTAGACTCTGCTCTCAAAGAAATTCGTATTTTCTCTCGCGACGAGAAGAAGCAGGACGATATGCGCCATGACTTACAAGCAAAGCATCCGGAACTAGTCTCTAAGGTCAAGTTCTACATAGGTGATGTCCGCAACATTCGTTCTGTTCAGGATGCAGTGCAAGGGGTGGATTTCATCTTCCATGCAGCGGCGCTTAAGCAGGTTCCGTCCTGCGAGTTCTTCCCGATGGAAGCTGTGCGGACGAACGTGGAGGGGACGGATAATGTCCTCCATGCAGCCGTTGACGCGGGGGTTAAACGTATAGTATGCTTATCTACAGATAAGGCAGCATATCCGATTAATGCGATGGGTATTTCCAAGGCTATGATGGAAAAAGTTATCGGTGCCAATGCCCGCGTGGCCGCCGGAAGGACGACCATCTGCTGTACGCGCTACGGTAACGTTATGTGCAGCCGCGGTTCTGTCATTCCGCTTTTTATCGATCAGATCAAATCCGGAAACCCGATCACAATCACGAACCCGGACATGACACGCTTCCTGATGAACCTCGATGAGGCTGTGGATTTAGTCATGTTCGCATTCGAACATGGGGAGCCGGGTGACCTGTTCGTGCAGAAATCCGATGCCAGCACGATTGGAGATCTGGCGAAAGCGGTACAGAATCTTTTCGGCGATACCGGAACGAGAATCATCGGAACCCGTCATGGTGAGAAACTCTATGAAACCCTGATGACGAACGAAGAGTGTACCAGGAGCGTGGATATGGGCGATTATTACCGTGTGCTGCCGGATGGGCGCGACCTGAACTATGACAAGTTTTTTGTGAAGGGACAGGTTAGAACACAGGCGAGTGAGGCGTATACTTCGCACAATACGAAGAGGCTGGATGTAGATGGAACTGTGAAGAAGATTTTGACGACGGATTATGTGAGGAAAGCGTTGGCGAACTGGGAAAAATAAGGAAAGAAAAATTTTAAAGCGGTGGGACTTTGAAGATATTAGTGACCGGAGCGATGAGCTTTGTCGGGAAGAACCTTGCGGAAAGCTTGGGTTGCATCCGAGATGGCAAAGACAGGGTACATAAGATTAAGGGATTGGTTAAACCAGATGGCTCTTATCATCCCGCAGACTTAGAGATTGTTCCCTATGACATTCATCACAGGCTGAATTGGAATTTGGCCTGCAGGGACTGTGATTTTGTGTTCAATCTGGCTGGCGTGAACGGACCGAAGAATCAGTCAGAGTTTATATCCGGCGATTTTGGATTTGCATCTTCATTGCTTAACCCCTTAAAAAAATATAATAACGCCTGTCCAGTAATGCTTTCTTCATCCATTCAAGCAATTTTGATCGGGCGGTATGGACATTCAGACTATGGAAAATCGAAGCTGGTAGGAGAAGAGCTGTTCTTTGATTACAGCAAAGAGACAGGGGCAAGGGTTCTCGTCTACCGTTTCCCGAACCTTTTTGGAAAATGGTGCAGGCTGAACTACAATTCTGCCGTGGCTGCTGTGAGAAAAGCAGATGGAAGATATCGTTATGTTCCGGTTACACATAAGGCCGCGCTGGGCGAGATTGTGGATCTGCTGGATTCTTTCATGGCGCAGCCGCATACATTGCTGATGCCGCAGATCCCGAAAGGCTCCTTTGCCAAGAAACTATATTCCATGTACCTGTCCTATCTACCGAAGGAAAAGGTATCCTTCCCGCTAAAGATGAATACAGACCACCGCAGCAGCTTCACGGAGCTGTTGAAGACGGATACACACGGCCAATTCTCCGTGAATACCAGCAAACTATAAGCGATGCATTGGATGGGGAATATGGGCAGGTATGGGTTATGAGAGCCGGATCATTTCCGGCATGGATGGATCGGCATAAATATTAAAAATACGGAGGCAATAAAATGGGCTACAAAGATTTAAAATTTGGAGAAAACACATTGTTCCTCGTCACTGGCGGCGCCGGGTTCATCGGCTCCAACCTGTGCGAGGCAATCCTGAACATGGGTTATAAGGTTCGCTGTCTGGATAACCTCTCGACGGGCAAGCAGGAAAATGTAGACCTGTTCCTTGAAAATCCGAACTATGAGTTTATCAAGGGTGATATAAGTGAGCTGGATACTTGCCTGTCAGCCTGCAAGGGCGTGGATTATGTACTGAACCAAGCTGCCTGGGGCAGCGTTCCAAGATCGATTGAAATGCCGCTCTATTATGAACAGGTGAATATCAGAGGTACGTTAAACATGATGGAGGCGGCAAGACAGAAAGGCGTGAAAAAGTTCGTCTACGCATCCAGCTCCTCTGTCTACGGTGACCATCCCGTCCTGCCGAAGAAGGAGGGCCAGGAGGGAAACCTGCTCTCGCCGTATGCGCTGACAAAACGCGTTGATGAGGAGTATGGAAAGTTGTATTATAAATTATATGGGCTGGATACATATGGCCTCCGCTATTTTAATGTCTTCGGCAGGCGGCAGGATCCGAACGGGGCTTATGCCGCCGTAATCCCGAAGTTCATCAGGCAGCTTTTGAATGATGAGCAGCCCACTATCAATGGTGATGGGAAGCAGAGCCGCGACTTTACATATATTGAGAATGTCATCGAGGCGAACCTGAAAGCCTGCCTGGGCAGCCATGAGGCGGCTGGCCAGGCATATAACGTGGCCTACGGCGGGCGCGAGTATCTGATAGATATTTATCACACATTGACTTCCGTATTGGGCAAGGATATCGAGCCGATATTCGGACCGGACAGGAAAGGCGACATCAAGCATAGCAATGCGGACATCAGCAAAGCGAAAGAGCTGCTTGGCTACGATCCGGAGTATAGCTTTGCCGATGGAATCAAGCTGGCGATTGACTGGTATAAGGAGCATCTATGAAGGGACGGCAGGAAAGCCGCCGGATGCAAACTTTGGGCCGGAAGTCCAAAATAACGAGGGGAAATTTATATGGCAGCGCCTGTAATGCGAGTGAGTGCAATTATGAAAGATCAGGAAAAAGCATGGTAGTCGATCCGAAACATCCCCGGTGCGCCGAGCGATGAGGAATGGGAGCGCTTTCTGAGGGAGTATGCCCATGCAGATGGCAGCAGGCCGACCCTGGCGGAGTTTGAACATTTTTGTACCGTGAACCGGTACCTGACCAATCCAAATCCGAGTCGGTGGATTCCGGATGGCGTATGGGTGGAAATTGCCGATGAAATGCCGGACGGAACGCTGAGGATCTTGCTGAAAGTAGCGCGGAACGCAAACGGCGTGTACACCTCGGACAGGGGGTATTCAGGAAGAAGCTCTGAGTCTTAACAAGCCTGTGCTTGTAATGCGTGACACAACCGAGCGTTCGGAAGGGATAGCTGCGGAACGCTTAAACTCATTGACACGGACGAAGAAATAATTTATCAGAAAAGTTTTTTAGAAAAGTGAAAATTATTCTTTCTGTATATGTTGTTATATTGCTTTTTGTATATCCGCTTTTTATAAATAAGGCTTTATACGACAATCTGTATCCGTTGAGGATTATCGTTGGCACAGATGAGAACGATAACCATTGACCGAAGCGTCTGCACCTTCGCGAAGCTTCTTCAGGAAGGCGCAATCAAGGAAAACACCGATGCGTTGTTTATAGGTTTCACAGAAGCGGAGGCAGTGAAACTGTTTACGAATACATACCTTGCGCTTCGCGCCTCCTACGCAAGAGACGTTTTCCGGAGAGATTGATAAAAGATCGATAAATTTTTCGGCAGGCAATTGAAAATTATGCGGCAATAGCAGCGTTTCCATTATAATTAAAATATATTCCTTCAGGGCAGCGCCGGATTTTTTCGGGTCCTGCCTTTTTTATTGCTGTATAAGTATTTTCCGAACAAAACTTCTGGAAGAAAAATATATTGAACCGCCCGGTAAAAGCTGTTATACTTTACGCGATTTTTATCTATTTCTTCCGAAGCAGGAGGCGTCAATCGATTCATGTATGATATCGCGATTATCGGCGGGGGAATCGTCGGAGCGGCATGCGCATATGCACTCAGTCAGTATGATCTTTCCATTCTTATGATCGAAAAGGAAAACGACATCGCCGTGGGAGAGACGCGTGCAAACAGCGCCATTATACACGCAGGATTTGATCCGGAGCCGGGTACGCGTATGGCCGCGCTCAATGTACGCGGCAACGCAATGGCAGAGCGTTTGTGCAGCGACTTGTGCGTACCGTACCGGAGGATCGGAGCGCTCGTTCTTGCGTTCACGGAAACAGACCGGCAAACCCTAAAGGAGCTATGCAGAAGAGGCAAAGAAAACGGCGTCCCGGATATACGCATTTTAGACCGGGACGAAATTCGTGCTATGGAACCGGAAGCTTCAGAAGCCGTCATGGAAGCGCTTTACGCTCCGTCTTCCGGAATCGTAAACCCCTGGGAATACGCTATCGCGATGGCGGAAGTCGCCGTACAAAACGGCGCCCATATTGCTCTGGAGTCGGAAGTCGGAAAAATCGACCGGCAGGAAGCGTATTTTACGATGTACACGACCTCCGGAAATTATAACAGCAAATACGTAATCAATGCCGCCGGAATCGGAAGCGCGAACATCCACAATATGGTAGCAGCGCCAACGTTCCAGATGCGTCCCTCGCGCGGAGAATATTATTTACTCGATAAATGCGAAGGAACTCGTGTAAAACATACGTTATTCCACTGCCCGAATCAATCCGGAAAAGGCGTACTCGTTTCGCCAACAGTCCACGGCAACCTCATAGCAGGACCGAACGCCGTTTTAACAAAGGAACCTTTGCGGCCGAAAACGACTGTGGAAGGCCTGGCTTTTGTAAAAGAACAAGCGCTGCAAAGCGTGCCCGGAATCGACTTCAGAAATTCCATTCGGAATTTTGCAGGAATCCGCGCGAATACGGATCGGGACGATTTCATCATTGCATGGGCTGAAGCACGATTCCTGGACGTAGCAGGGATCAAATCTCCCGGCTTGTCTGCAGCTCCGGCAATTGCAGAGGAAGTCATACGGATGCTGGAAAACGACGGATTAGAATTGCGCAAAAGAACAGGGGCCGTCACAAAACGGGAAAAAGTCCGAATGAAAGAGCTCTCTGCCGCACAGTGGAATCGGGAAATTCGGAATAACCCTCTGTACGGGCGGATCATTTGCCGCTGCGAGACGATAACGGAGGGCGAGATTGTAGATGCGATCCATGCTCCGATTCCGGCGCGGACGGTAGACGGTGTAAAACGAAGAGCAAACGCCGGTATGGGACGCTGTCAGGGGGGCTTCTGCAGCTCCAGAATTCTGGAAATCCTGGCAAGGGAACAAAACAGATAACCTTTGGA
>JBKUJR010000002.1:0-105632 GCA_046952735.1 Clostridia bacterium
AGCAGCCCGATGACTAATGAAATGGAAAGCAATTTATATTTCTTCATACAATACTGCCTCCTTTTATAGGATATTAGCCGCTGAAAACAAAACGTGCGCAAAGCCGATAAATCCCGGTTCTGCGCACGTTCTAAATCAATTTCAGAGAATACCTCTTTCCCGCATGAAAACAATACAGGTTAGAAGGATAAAGCATTGCGATACACATATATTTCACCTATCATTTAAATTGCTTCCATTATATCACAGGCGAATTCTATTGTCCATATAAATTTCGTTTTTTCTCCTCTGCAAAATTAAATTTTCAAGAAAGAAGCGTTTACAACGCCGGGAGCCGGCGCGGCCGCTGCCGTTTCTTCAAGGGCTTTCTTCCGATCCAAAGCCTTGTTTCTGAAATAAAGCGCGATATCTGCGGAAACTACAATAATATTGATAATATAGAAATAAAATGCGAGCGTAATATTTTCCTGCATGATTTTACCGCAGATCCCTGCGACATAGCCGAACCAGATTGCAAACAAAAATACAAAGCTTTTCCCTTTTGCGGTTCTGGCTTTATAAGATTTATATACGGAAAGCGGCCAGGAAATTCCAAAGCACACGATCATAACCATTTCTAAAATTTCACCTAAATTTTTCAAGTCCATTCTTGAATGCCTCCCTAAAACTTTTTACAAGAGTTATTATAGCGTTGACCATTCATATTGTATAATATATAATTATAATCGTTATAATAACTTTTATATTATGAATCATATTGGAGGAAACGGGATGGAACTTCTGCAATTAAAATATTTTGCCGCAGCAGCTGCGCAGGAACATATCACAAAGGCGGCGGAGCTTCTCCACATTGCGCAGCCGGCGCTGACGCAAGCGATCCGGAGGTTAGAGGAAGAACTTGGGGTAAAACTCTTTGACCGCAGCGGGAGGAACATCGTTTTAAATGAAACGGGCAAAGTTTTTTTAAAACGAATCACGCCTATTTTAACCGAGTTGGAAAATCTTCCTGACGAAATCCGGGAATCTGCGGGGATTTTTAGCAGAACGATCCATATGAATGTCGTTGCGGCGTCCACGCTGATTACAAAAATCATTATCGATTACAAAGCGATGCATCCACAGGTGGAATTTCAGCTGATGCATAATGAAAAGGCGGAAAATTACGATATCGAAATTACGACGATGCCGTATGGCAGTAAAATCGTCAATAAAAATACGACGACGATTTCGGAAGAAATCATGCTGGCGGTCCCTGCCGCTTCAAAATATGCCCGCGCGAACCGCAGACTTGAGCGAAGTTGCGAACGAAGGCTTTATCAGCCTCGCAGGATCGCTTCCTCTGCGGGAAATCTGCGACCGGTTTTGCATGTCGGTCGGTTTCGTGCCGCACATCGCATTTGAAAGCGACAGTCCGGACGCGGTGAGAGATCTGATCAGCGCAAATATGGGAATCGCTTTCTGGCCTTCTTTTTCCTGGGGAACCGCGCTGCGCCAGAACATCGCGCTGATTCCCATCCGCACCCCGGAGTGCAAACGGAATATTGTCGTTTCACTGCGCGACGGCCGGCAAAATTCCATCGTCCTTTCAGACTTTTACCAGAATATCGTTACAAATCTGCAAAATTTCAAAAACGGGAACGCTGTTACCGGCCCAGCAGTCCCAGAAATTCCGCCTCATCGATGACGCGGATTCCCAATTTCCGGGCTTTTTCAAGTTTGCTTCCGGCCTCTTCTCCTGCAAGAACATAATCGGTTCTCGCAGAAACGCTGGCAGAACATTTCCCGCCGTGTTCTTCGATCATTTTCTGCGCTTCTGCCCGCTTCAGCGTAGGAAGCGTACCGGTCAGTACAAATGTTTTACCGTTGACAGCAGCATTGTCTGCCGGTTCCGGCTCCCCTTCATAAACCATGTTCAGGCCCAGCGCTTTCAATTCGGCAATCAAGGCACGCGTTTTTTCCTTTTTAAAAAATGCCGCGACGCTTTCCGCCGTAATCCTTCCGAAATCATGCAACGCTTCAAGCGTTTCCACATCCGCGTTCATGATCCCATCCATAGATTTAAAATATTTCGCCAGTTCTTTCGAGGCGGCGGCGCCGATCTGCCGGATGCCGAGGCCGAAGATCAGGCGGTATAATTCGTTCTGTTTCGTATTTTCTATGGAATTCAACAAATTGTCTACGGATTTCTCGCCCATACGTTCGATTTCGACAAGCGCTTCCCGGTGATTCTTCAACCGGTAAATATCGCTGATCTTGGTAATCAGGCCGCGATCGCAAAGTACCCGGAGTACTGCCGGGCCGAGCCCTTCGATATTCATGGCGTCTTTCGATGTAAAATGTACGAGTCCCCTGTACGCTTTGGCCGGGCAGTCGGGATTTTCACAGCGGTATGCCGCCTCTCCTTCCTCGCGTCTCACCGTGCCGCCGCATTCCGGGCATTCGGCAGGCATTGCGAACGAAACGCGCGGAACCGAATCCTGTTCTTTCTCCCGCGCTTCTTTATCGACGGCTACGACTGCGGGAATGACGTCACCCGCTTTCATGATCTGTACCATATCTCCGATTCGGATATCGCGTTCTTCGATGTAGTCCATATTGTGGAGCGTAGCTTTCGAAATCGTAGAACCTGCTAAAAAAACGGGATCCAGCAAAGCAAGAGGCGTCAGCACGCCGGTTCTGCCCACGTTGATTTCGATTTCTTTGAGACGCGTAAACTTTTTCTCCGGCGGATATTTATATGCCGTCGCCCATCTGGGGCATTTCGACGTCGCACCGAGCGCTTCCCGCTGCGAAAAAGCGTTTGTTTTGATCACGGCGCCGTCGATATCGTATTCCAGAGCTTCTCTGCCCTCTCCGATCTGCAATACGGCATTCCAAACCTCTTCCGGCGTATTGCAAAGACGATACATGCTGCTGACCCGGAAGCCTTGCGTTTTCAGATATTCCAGAGACTCACTGTGGGTCTTCAGCTGCGGTCCATCTTCTGAAATTTCCTGTAAATTAAAAATAAAAATATCGAGATTGCGCTGCGCCGCGATTTTAGGATCCAGCTGACGCAAAGAACCGGCCGCAGCGTTACGGGGGTTGGCAAAAGTTTGCAGTCCCTTGAGATCCTGTTCTTCATTCAATTTCATAAATGAACTGCGCGGCATATAAATTTCCCCGCGCACGACGAGTTTTTTGATTTTATGTTTCAGATGAAGCGGTATGGATCTGATCGTTTTGACATTTGCGGTGACGTTTTCCCCGACAAAACCGTCTCCGCGCGTCGCGCCTGTTACGAGCAGTCCGTCCCTGTAAGTGAGCGATACGGAAAGGCCGTCTATTTTTTTCTCTACGACAAAACCGACTTGCTGCTCCGGAAACGTATTCCTCACTTTAATGCAAAACTGTTTCACTTCTTCTTCCGAGAATACGTTATCCAGACTTTGCAGCGGAACCGTATGCGTAAATTTCTCAAAGCCCTCCTGTACTGCGCCGCCGACTCTTTGCGTCGGAGATTCGGGCGTGACGAGATCCGGATATTTTTCCTCTATGGAAACGAGTTCTCTATATAAAACGTCGTATTCGTAATCGGAAATTGCCGGTGCATCCAGCACGTAATACCGGTAGGAATAATCTTCTAAAAGCTCGCGCAGCTGCGCGGCTCTTGTTTGCGCAGTTTTTTTTTCTTCCATAAACGACCCTTTCGCTCCTGACAGAATGAAAGATGGCATACTGTCATCACCATCTTTTTATCCATTATTTCTTTTTCTTCTCGATTTGGCAACCGCTGCAAGCACAAGAATCAATACGATGACCACGAGGATCGTTGCGACGAGGATCACCGTCGTGCGTCCAACAAAATTCGTATCTTCCGTTTCGCTGCCTTCCGGCGTCTTCCCCGCAGGCGCAGAGCCGGCAGGTTCTTTGGAAAGCGCTTTTGCAGGCGGATCGCCATGCTCGGATACAAGCTCCGTTTCCATATGACATTCCGCAGCATCACGCGGAAATTCCGCGGCCGCAGAAGGAATTGCCAGAGAAACGATCAGCAGCAGCATTGGTAAAAGAACAAGGAATGTTTTTTTCATGCCTACCTCCGATGTTGATTATTTTATCATAAGAAAGCGAAAAATGCACGTGCTTTTCCGGCGTTATATGAGGTACTCGTTGATCTCGCCGATTTCAAAGCCTTTATGCGTCGCCAGATTGAGGCCGCTCGATATGACAGCTGCCATCCGTTCGATGGCAATGTCGATGTTTTTCGGCGTTACGACCATTTCTTCCGTATTTTTTGCTTCCGCTTCTTTTAAAATCATTTCACTTTCTTTGACGCCTGCTTTTTCCAGAATATCCCGTACCAGAGTAATGGCATCTACGACGGTCGGCACGCCGATTGCAATGACCGGAATGCCCAGCACTTCTTTCGACAGCTCCATTCTGTGATTTCCGACGCCGGAACCCGGAATGATCCCCGTATCCGAAATCTGTATTGTCGTGTTGACGCGGGAAGCTTTCCGGGAGGCAAGCGCGTCGATTACAAATAGGATATCCGGTTTGACGGTGGAAATCATGCCGCGTATGATCTCGCTCGTTTCGATACCGGTAATTCCCATCACGCCGGGCGATACGGCGCAGACGCTCCCCAGCCTCCCGTCGATTTCTACGTCTTTCAGATTTTTGACATGGCGCGTCACTACGATTTTATCGATTACTTTCGGGCCAAGGGAGTCTGCGGTGATATGCCAGTTTCCAAGGCCTGCGATCATGATTTCCGGTTCTTTCTTTCCAAGCGCGGCAATAAATTTTTCGATCTCCTCCGCAAGAACTTTTGAAACGGATTCCTGTACTTCAATCGTATTGAGCTCCGGATTTTTGAGTTCGATCGTAATATACTTTCCCCGTTTCTTTCCGATCGTTTTCTCAGCCTCTGCGCTCGCGATATCGATATCCGTAATCAGAATATATTCCGATTCTCTGTTATTTACAGTCATTCCTTCCGGGAGCGCGTTTTTCCGCTTCATGGTGCCGGAACGTTTTTCATCGATCATTTCTCTTGCTTCCAGAGCAAGATCCGTCCTGATTTGCATAAATGTTTCACCTCAGGATCATTTTGCCCTTTTTCATCAGATTTATAACTTTATTGACACGTTTGAAATTTCAATTATACTTGTATGGGATCGATTTTTTAAAGGGAGGAATTTTTCTTGAATTGGCTCAGACGTTTTATGTATGGCAGGTATGGATTCGACGCGTTGTCGAATTTTATTCTGATCTTCGGAATTATTCTGTATTTTATTTTTGCGCTGCTGCGTCTCAACTGGTTTTTATTTCTCCCGGCGCTTTGCCTTGCATACGCCTATTTCCGCTGCTTTTCCAGAAACATTCAGAAGCGGTATGCGGAAAACGAGAAATTCAAGGCGTTTTTCCGGCCCGTCACTTCTTTTTTCAAGATCAGGAAGCGGATGTGGAAGGACAGAAAAACGCACCAATATTTTAAGTGCCCCAAGTGCAGGCAATATCTGCGCGCGCCGAAAGGAAAGGGAAAAATCAAACTGACCTGTCCTAAGTGCAAACAGGACTTCATTGCCAGAACATAACTTTATCAATCCAGGCCCAGGTCTTTGATGAGGCGAGGGATGTTTTTCTCGAAATTCAGCCCGTAACGCAAATCCGCACCTTCTTTTTTCGTGGAAGAGATACACGACACCGTAAAATTCACGGCAATCTTCAGCGCCTGTTCGACTGTTTTACCATTTAGCAAAGCGCCCAGCAGAACGCTGGAAAACACGTCGCCCGATCCGTGAAACGTCCCGTTCACCACTCTGGAAAACGCATATGTATAGCGGTTTTTAGCACAATGATACGCGACTGCGCCCAGACGGTCGTTGTCGTAAGAAACGCCTGTGAGAATCACATAATCATTTCCGAATTCTGCCAGCCGCTGTAAAATTTCATGTACGAACGTTTCCTGATACGGTCCTTCCGCATATTCCATGCCGAGCAGGAACATCGCTTCCGTCATATTGGGTGTGATGATATCCGCTTTTTTACAAAAATTCCGCATGGCCTCGATATATTCCGGTTTGATGCATTTATAAAGCGCTCCGTTATCGGCCATCACGGGATCGACAAACAAGAGCGTTTGCTCGCCTTTTAATAAATCGGTGATATCGTTCAGGATCGCCAACTGTTCCGGCGTCCCGATATATCCCGTATATACCGCATCGAATTTCAATTCCAGACGCTTCCAATGCTGCGCGATCGGAAGCATGTCACCCGTCAAATCCCGATACGTGTAATCACAAAACCCGCCGGTATGGGTAGAAAGCACCGCCGTTGGGATCACATTGGTTTCGAGGCCCGCCGCGCTCAAAAGCGGAAGCGCCACAGTCAAGGAACACCTCCCGGCACAGGATATATCGTGGATCGCTGCCACACGTTTATGAGAGTTTTTCCCTATTGCTTTCCCCACGCGTATCGCTCCTCTTTTGTAAAATCAAAAAACACTGAACAGACGCTTCAGCAATGTTCAGTGTTTCCTGGTGCAATGGTGCTGGTGACCGGACTTGAACCGGTACGGAGTTGCCCCCGAAGGATTTTAAGTCCTTTGCGTCTGCCGATTTCGCCACACCAGCATTGTTTGCAGCATGCGATATTATAGCAAAGCGCCAGGCAGCTGTCAAACCTTTTTTCCGCCGCCCGGCGTTTTTGTCAGAAGCTTGAAATCATAATTTCGGCATAAATTCCAAAATGGTCCGAAAAGTATTTGCCATTGACTGCTTCGTCGATAACCCTGTATTGAAGAGGCTTCGTATTGTTCTTGCTAACGAAAATGTGATCGATCGGATAATCATGCGTATGCGGAATATAAGATCGGCCCGTATCGCTGTCCGCTGAAAGGTATTTGACGTCTCCTATATTTTCATACGAAACAAATTTTTGATAGAGCTTATTTTTCTGCTTTTCATGGGTATTCATATCCCCTGTAATCACAAGTGGGAAACGGTCGGCTCCTAATGCGAGGGATTTGCGTATCACCAGATCAAAACCTTTCTCTTTGGCCTCATTGCTCTTATTATCGAGATGCGTATTCATAAAAAGAACCGTATCCTTCGTACTTTTCTGCTGTAACAGCACATATGTACACGTTCTTGGGTAAGCCGCGTTCCAGCCCGTTTCTCCCTTGTTCCCCGTTTCATTCAGCCAAAATGTCCCGGAATCCAGTAAATTGTATTTATCTTTTCGGTAATACACCAGATTTGCTTCCAGTCCCAGCGCCGGAACATTCGTTCTGGCTTCTCCTACAGCGGCATACCTGTCAGAATCAAAGACCCTGGGAAGATAAAGATTCCATTCCCCTCCCATTGTGACTTCCTGCATTCCCATAACGTCCGGCTGGTATCGGTCAACGTAATATTTCAGCATTTTTGCCCGTTCCGTCCAGGCGATCGCCGCGTTCCGATTCTGGATATTAAAGGAAATTACTTTCAAAAGCCCTTTCACTTCAGGTTCCGGACGCGGGGTCGGCTTGGCTGTCGCAGTCGCTTTCGCGGTCTGCGGGGGTTTCACTGTCGGCTTCGGCGTTTTCTTTTCCGTCGGCTTGGCCGTCGGCTGCGGCGTAAGCTTCGCCGTCGCTGCAGATGTGCGCTTTTGCGTTACGGGAGCTTCCGTTTTTTGCGGCGTCAGAGACGGGAGGTTCGTAAGCGTCGGAGACTTGTCTGTGGCATGCTCCGTCGGTTTTCCTGTCTTTGTTTCTGCGGAAGCCGTAACGGAGGGAGAAGGCGAAGGCGCAGCAGCAATCGAGCCTGTCCGGACCGTCGGAGCGGACCGCTCCGCGTCAGTATGGCAGCTGCAGCAGAAAACAAGAAATAGAAATAGGATCATTAAAAACATAAGCATTCCTTTTTTCTTCGAATTTTTTGTAAGAATTCTCATGAAGTCAGCCTTTCTGTGAAAAATCATCACGTATTCGCAGAGCGTTTGTCTCTGGTTCATCTTATTTAAGTCTTACTGTTTTCATCGATTGGATTAATAATATAATCATCAAAAATATTTGTCAACATAATTTTACTTTTATCTTTCCTGATAAATTCCTCTAAAGCGCTATTTAATCTGTGCACACAAAATAATTTCAATGCAGAGCTGCCTTCATGCTCTGTATCAAGCGACTGTTTTCGCTTTTCCAAAATGGCAGTAATGTGTTAATATCGTATTTGAAAATGATATATACTTGAGTTAACCGAACACGAGTAAAGGAGATTTCATATGACGTATTCAGAAGTCATTATAAAAAGATTGACAGAATTATGTGCGAAAAGAAAAATCACAGTTAATAAACTTTCTACTTTGTCCGGTATCTCGCAATCCACAGTAGAGAATGTAATGAAAGGTAGAACAAAGTATCCAACACTGAAAACACTTCATAAACTTGCGACAGGTTTATGTATGACTGTTGCTGAATTGCTGGATTTCCCAGAAATGAACGAATTAGAATTTGATGATGAATAGCAAATTTTTGTAGTATTACATCAGCAATGCTTTTTTATTGCCTCATATACTGCCCATAATGTGTAAAGGCCAATCGCTTTGATGATGACAGCGCATTTTTACTTAAATGGCAATGTAAGAAAAAATGTGGCTCCTCCCCCATCCGTATCTTTTAATCCTACTTTTGCATGTAACATTTTTGCCAGTTCAGCAGCAATGCTGAGACCTAAACCAAAATGTGATTTATCCGTATGCGATTTATCTGCACAATAAAATCTATCAAAAACAAATGATTTATCTTCATCAGAAACACCTTGTCCATTGTCTGCTACAAAAAAGGTAATTGTCTTAAATATTAAGGCTGTGCTTATCTGAATACAGGAACAGCCCTTTGCATGGTGGATTGCATTATCTATATAAATGCGCAATATTTCAAAAATACGTTCTTTATCCGTATAAAGAACGGGATAGCTCGATTCTGAAACATCCACTTTCAAAGATATTCCCTTATTGATACATATAGGCTCATAAGATTCATACAAAGTAATTAATAAAGTATCGATATCCACTTTGGTTTTATTTAAAGTCCATGTTTTAGCGTCCGAAGAAGCAAGGAGCAGCATATCTTTTATAAGCCTTGACATCCGCATGCATTCAGCATCCATAGTTTTTACCGATTTTTGGATTGACGGATCATTCACGTTTAAACCGTCAATAACATCTAAATTTGCCAAAATAACAGCTAAAGGCGACTTTAATTCATGTGAAGCAGACGCAACAAATTCTTTTTGACCCTTTAGAATACGTTCTGTCGGTTCAAATGCTTTTTTTAATAGCAAACGAGCAGCCCATACTACTACAAAAAGAGAAGCCAGCCAAATTAAAATGTAAAACGGCATATGTTTTTGTAATAATTCCAGCGGTGTGTTTTGCTGATAAATCAGTGTAATATCATATACTTTATCATTCTTTGAAATGATGGTGGCAGGTATTATCCAGTAATGATCATCTGATGTTCCCTTTATTTCAAAAATTCCTCCTTGCGTTGTTACGGCCTGTGTCCCTATATGATTTGTTTTCTGCGTCATTTCCTGCTTCTTAAAAAGTTCTAAAAGTGTGTCTGTTCGTGTGGAAAACGTAAAATCACTTTGATATAGAATGCGTTTATCAGAGCCTTTCAATATGCAAAACAGCGAATATTTTTCTTCATAATCCGATATGGTGGATTCTATGTGCTGGTCGTCATTTTCCAACTGATAAATAAGATGTGTCGTTATGCGCTGAAAAAACGTACTGTCATTGATTTTTTCCGTCTCTATGGAATTGACGCAGACAATGATAATAATCAGTGTAATGATCAGCATCATAGATCCTATGAAAATAAAGTGCAGCTTTTTTAATAATTTATCAAGCATTTTTATTCTCCAGTTTATACCCGGCGCCATACACGGTCTTTATTTCACAGCAGCTTGCTAATTCTCTCAACCGTTTTCTAAGAAATGAAATATAATTATCCACATTGCCTAATTCCACATCAGACGACGTTCCCCAGACCTTTAATACAAGCTGTTCTCTCGTAAACAACTTTTCAGGTTTTTCCATAAGAACATACAACAGTTCTGATTCTTTAACAGTTAAAACCAAAGATTTATTCTTCTTTGATACTGTCCGGTTCATTTTATCAAAAGACAAGTCCGCATACTCTAATACGTCAGATAACATCATTTCAGATGGCCGTCTCGTTAATGCCCGAACTCTGGCCAGTAACTCTTTCATGTGAAACGGTTTTACCAGATAGTCGTCAGCGCCCCCATCCAGTCCCTCGATTTTATCATCGATAGCCGACATTCCTGTGACGATGATGACAGGAGTGTTGATGTCTTTTCTTCTCATAGCTTTTATGATCGTCAAACCATCGATAATCGGAAGCATTCTATCCACAATCGCTAAATCATAAGCATAATCAGTATTTAAGGCATATAGCATAGCAGTTTCACCATCGTTACAGGAATCAACGATATATCCGGACTTTACTAATTCTGTCTGAATAGAATTGCATAATTCTATATCATCTTCTAACAGAAGTATTTTCATTTTAATCAATTCCTTTTTTATGTTTTTTACATAGTATATCAAAAAAATCTCTAAAAATCCTGTAAAAAGCTATTCAGAATCCCTTTCAATATACAGGATTTTTAGAGCGGTTTTCATTTAAAATAAAGTCACAATCAAAGAAAGGTGGCATAAAACATGAAAAATCTAAAAATGACGAGAGGAATATTGATATGTTTATGTATGATGTTATTTACAGGTTGCGGCGCAGTCGCTAACACAGACTTACAGAAGAATACGCCGCAAGCGCCTGTGACTGAAAACAATGGAGACGCAAAAAATCCGGACAGCGATGATGGAAATGCTTTGATTGACTCATCCGCTTTACAGGGAAGCGTTATCAGTTTTTCAGATACAGGTTGTTCTGTCAGTCAGGTGACTTACGAAGAAGGTGGACACATCGCTACGGTGCCCGCCCCTGGCAGCGAAAATCCGGATACGACAGTCAACGTCAAATATCAGACAAATTGCGAATTTCAAATTGCATACATAAACAGTTCTACCGGTAAAGCAACGATCAGCAGTGCTTCTATCACGGATATCAAGAAACAAACAAGTTTGATCATCTATGGAACGTTTGAAGATACCCATAATTTGACAGCGACAAGAGTGATCATTGCACGCTATGAATAGGAGGTACAAATTTGAAATTTTATCAGCTTGCTTTTCGATATTTGATAAGAAAAAAAGCAAAAACCGTACTGTTGTTTTTAGTATTATTATTTGTTAGCAGCATGATTTTAAGCACAAATATGATTTTACGGGCAACCGCAGATTCCAAAGCAGCGATACAAGAAAAAATGGATACAAAGATCGTTCTTGACATTTTAAATGAGAACCGGAAAATCACAGAACAGGATATTGCAAAGATAGGCAGTTTAGAAGAAGTTATTTCTTTGAATCGTTTATCCAGTCATACGGCTTATCTATCAGATGACAGCCCAATCACAAGCAGTAATTCAATAAAAGAAGATAATTTGACCGTAACGTTACATTCCTATGATGATTTGAAAAATGAAAGTGCATTTTTTGAAGCAAGATACCGTTTGATCGACGGGAAATATATTGCGCCAAATACGAACGGAATCGTTATCAATTCTCTTTTAGCTGATTACAATGGGTTGAAGCTGGGTGATGATATGCGCTTTAAAACAATAGACGGTAAAACAATTTCATCAAAAATCATCGGGCTGTTTTTATCCGGAAGCGAACGGAAGCAGACGAAGTCCATCGTCTCTGCGAATCGTATTGAAAACCAGATTTTCATCGACAATCAGACATATTCGAAACTATTTGAAAATCAAGGTTATCACAAAGTTGCCGTTTATACAAAAAATCCACAGCAATTAAAAAAATTAGAGGCTGAATTGGAAACCATGTTTCATGATAAGGCTGCAATGACAACATCCGATACATTGTATCGGCAGATGGAAGTCCCTTTAGAACAAATTATAAGAGTCACGAAGCTTATGCTTATACTGACCTTTGCAACAGGTATCATCGTGGTTTCCCTGCTCCTTTGTATGTGGATGAGGACAAGGCAAAAAGAAACCGCTATTTTTATCAGTATGGGAAAATCAAAGTCCGGTATTTTTATGCAAGTGTTTTTAGAAACGTTGTTTGTGTTTATTCTGTCGGTATGCGGCGCTTGCGGGCTGGGAAGTTTGATGGCAAATTTTTTAAAGTCTATGCTTACGAGCTCGCATACATCAGATATTGTTTTAAAAGTCTTCTTGCAGTTTAAAGATATCGTATCGTTGCTCTGTTTAGGCGGATCCGTGGTTTTCATCGCTGTTATCTGCTCCTTGATTCCTATCCTAAAGGCGAATCCGAAAGATACATTATCGAAGATAGAAGGGTGATAAAATGAACTGTTTTCAAATGGCATGGCGTTCTTGTTGGAGAAAGCCTGTAAAAAGTCTGCTTTTATTGCTGGTTGTCTGTGTTGTCAGCGTATTTTTGTTGTCCGGCATGGCAAGTAAAAATGCCAGTATCGCAACACAGGATAAGACAAGACAGGCGATTGGCGCAGGTCTGCTTTTGGAGGGAAACGAAGCGAACCGGCACCAGAGAATCAATAAAATTTCAGAAGAAATCGGCCAAGAAACAGAGGGCAGTCTAAACGGTGTCCATCAAAAAAAGATCGAGTCCAGCTATGGAACAGCCTGGCAGGTTTGGACGGATAATTCTTTTGAAACATTAAAGATAGATGATATTAAAAAGATAGCAAATGTTACAGGGATAACGGATTATAATATTACTACGGCAGTTACGGCGGTAAATCCAATGAACTTTTCCAGAATAGAGGACCCGGATGTAGACCAAAGCGCTGATATTCTTGGAGTAACTTTGATTGGAAACAGAGATATGGAAATGGATTCTAATGTACTATCGGGAAATGTATCCCTTAAAACGGGACGCATGGTTACAAGAAATGATTCAGACGTATGTGTCATTTCTGAAGAACTTGCTGAAAAAAACAATTTAACGGTCGGTGATAAACTGCAATTTAACGATTATCATGACAAAAAAGCTTCAACAGTATATGAAGCAAAAATCATTGGCGTTTATCGAGTGAAACAAAAAATGACGCCTTATATGTCAGGTGATACTTACCGCTCTGAAAATGTGATTTTTACAGATTTACGTTTCCCGGAAAAAGCCGAGGGAAGCAAAGACGACCCTTTATTTGAAAAAGCATATTTCAAAGTTCAGGATGTTGATAAGTATGATGATGTGAAAGAAGCGGTTAAAAAAGCCGATATAGACTGGCAGCGTTATGATTTGATAGATAACGACGGAAATTTGGATATCATGGCCTCAAATTTTAACGATTTGCAAAATATCAGTCAGATTCTGATATGGGTAGTTGCCGGCGCGAGTTTTATGATTCTGTTTTTGGTTTTTGTATTCTGGCTGAAAAACCGCGTACAGGAAGTAGGAATCTTTTTATCGCTGGGAATTTCAAAATTCAGAATTTTAAGCCAGATATTGCTTGAAGCGGTTATGATAGCAGTGATTGCGATTTCTATCTCATTTGCGATTTCGCCTGGCGTTTCCGATATAACTGCAAACTATCTGGTATCGCAGCAAATCAGGCAAGCCGAGGAAGATGAGATTTTAAACAGCGGAAAAGTAGCGGCAGATTATCAAAAATCAGAGCAGACAGTAACAAAAGTAAATGCAGATATAACAACAGAAATGATGTTCCTCGATGGAACGGGTGTGATTGCTCTTATTACGTTATCTGTTTTAACTGCCGGAACGAGTATAATAAAAAGAAATCCAAAAGATATTTTGAGTGAAATGAGTTGAGGAGGCGACGTTTCTCATGATATTAGAAGTTAGAAATGTAGATTATGCATACAAATCGCAAAAGGATAAGCAGATTTTAAATCACGTATCCTTGCAATTTGACGAGGGTAAATTTTATACTATAGTTGGACCGAGCGGATCTGGTAAGACAACGCTTCTCTCACTGCTTGCCGGTCTGGACTCCCCTGTAAAAGGAAGCGTTCTATATAATGGCAGCGATATACGAAAGAGTGGATTAAATCACCACAGGAAGCACAATGTTTCTCTTGTGTTTCAAAACTATAATTTGATCGATTATTTGACAACCGAGGAAAATGTGCGGCTGGGCGGTAAAAAGAATTCCCGTAAATTGCTTGAGGAAGTGTGTATTGCAAAAGAGGATTGGAAAAGAAACGTCCTGCAATTGTCAGGCGGTCAGCAACAGCGCGTCGCAATCGCAAGGGCATTGGCAAGTGAAGCCAGGGTATTATTAGCTGACGAGCCAACAGGAAATTTGGATGAAAATACCGCGGATGAAATTATAGAATTGCTGAAAAAGACAGCGCACGAGCTAGGCAAATGTGTAATTGCTGTAACACATAGTAAGCAATTAGCGAATGAAGCAGATGAAATCATTCAGATAAAAGATGGAATGATCCAATTCAAGACGAAATATGAAGATTAGAGGAACATGCATGGTATTCAATACACGGGAACTGAAAAGGAGGATATTTTCTGAATCTTTTCCCACAAAAAGTTGAATGTTAATATGCGTTGCTTGTAGCAACGGGCACTTCCTCATATAATAGTGGCAACACGAAAAGAAAGGAGGTTATCCCTAATGTTAAGCGAAAACATGAAAGCAATCAGAAAATCAAAAGGGCTTTCGCAAGAAGAACTTGCAATCAAGTTGAATATCGTGCGACAAACAATTTCCAAATGGGAGAAGGGACTGTCCGTTCCGGACTCTGATATGTTGATTGCTATATCGGAAGCGCTCGAAACACCTGTAAGCACTTTGCTTGGAGAAAATGTGATTGAGTCGAAGGCGGATGACTTAAAAGCAATTTCCGAAAAACTGGAAATTATAAACTTGCAGCTTGCACAAAGGAAGGCCACGAAACAAAAAATAGTTTATTGGCTGCTTATCTCATTGTGCGCGGTCATAGTAATAATTTCTGCCGTTTTAATAGCAATCAATAGCCCTTACTTGGGTTGGAATTATGGCGATCCTGAAACAGCCGTTTTCGGAGCAGCTTTTCACGTATTTGAGTGGCTGTTTGTGCGGTTAGCACCGATTATCCTCATCGGGGCGATCTTTGGAATTATCCTGACACGAAAGAAAGTATAAAACTGTACTACTTATTCATATGGCTTAGACTGCAAACGATCCGTTTGCAGCGCTGGAAAATTGGAAGGGTAACGCCTTTTTCAGATAATCCGCAGTACATAGCGACTGTTTGGGGTGTCGGCTATAAATACGAAAGAAGAAAAACCGCAGGTTATGTAGCACTCATAATGAAGTGTGAACTACATGTAATCTGCGGTTTTTTAATATTTATCATAATGTCATATCAAAACGCTTCCGTAAGTAGTAAAATCAGTGGTAAATTTGACTTCCATAACTTTGCTTATTGTTGATAAACCTTGTATTGAAGCGATAAACAGGCTTTCTATTCTAAATTTACTACAAAAAAGAAAATGTCTGCAAGATACCGCGGTGTTGTCACTTTATTTTCAATACGGCATCCAGACATAACTTTAGCGCATATTCGTATGCGTTGCCGCCCCAATTTCGCTCGTCATATTGTTCCACATATAACATCACGAAGTTTCGCACAAGCGGCAAGTGCTGAACATTCCATTTCTACCGTTTCACATCCGATAAATAGCGGGATAAAAGATTGCATAATTCTTTGACGTCGATCGGTTTGGCAAAGTGCGCATTCATCCCTGCGCGAAGCGCTGCACGCACATCCTCATCGAACGCGTTGGCTGTCATCGCGATGATCGGAATAGTATCCGCGTCCCGGCGGCCCAGTTTCCGAATCGCCTGCGTTGCCGCATAACCGTCCATGTTCGGCATCTGCACATCCATAAAGATCAGGTCGTAATATCCTTCCGCAGAGTTAGATACTTTCTCCACGCCATCCGCTCCGTCACAGGCTTCTTCTACTGCGATCCCCATTTCTTCCAGAATCGTGCGGGCGATCTCCCGATTCACCGAATTGTCTTCCACCAGAAGAATCCGGCGGCCGCTATAGTCGTTTTTGGGAGAAAAAGCAGTATCGTCCGTCAAATTTTTTTCTCCGCTCAATGCATTCAGCAGATAGCAAAACTTAGAGCGGTAAAAGGGTTTGCACAGAAACGACGTGACGCCGGCGGCTTTGGCTTCGCTTTCCAATTCCGACCAGTCGTATGCCGTAAGCATAACGATCGGAATTTCCGGTCCAACCGCGCGGCGAATCTGCCGCGTTGTTTCCACACCATCCATATCCGGCATCTTCCAATCGACCAGGACCATCCGGATCGCCTCCGGCGTACCGCGTGCTTCTGCAATCCTGCGCACAGCAGTTTTTCCTTCTGTTGCAAACTGTACGCGCAGCCCCAAATCTTTGAGCAGCTGCGCAACATTTTCACAATTCTGCCTGTCGTCATCTACGATAAAGCAGTTCGCGCCGCGCCACTCTGCCGGGATCTTTTCCTGTTTCCCTTCCGAAAGCCGAAGCGGAAATATCACGGTAAAGACCGAACCGTTCCCCGGGCTGCTTTCCACATGGATCTCCCCGCTCATTAAATCGATGATATTTTTGGTGATCGCCATTCCCAAGCCTGTCCCGGAAATTGTACTGCCGGCGGCGTCCTGCTCCCGTTCAAAAGGCAGGAACAATTTGTTTAAAAATTCCGGACTCATGCCGATACCGGTATCGGCGCATCGAAATACATAATTCGTACGGCCTCCGCTCCCGGCGTTTTCCTGTTGCAGTTCGATCCGTACACTTCCGCCAGCCGGAGTATATTTCACGGCGTTACTGATAATATTGATACAAACCTGCCGGATGCGAAGCGGATCGCCGATCACTATTTCATTTTTCAGCACGGCAAGATGGAGGTTTACCGCAACCTGCGCAGCTTTTGCCTGGGGACGCACCAGTTCCGCTACATCGGACAATAATTCCGCAAAATTAAACGGTTCTTCCCGCAGCGACAATTTACCGCTTTCGATTTTCGACATATCCAGGATATCGTTGATCAGGTTCAGCAGATGACGGCTGGAAAGACCGATTTTCTTCAGGCACTCCAGGAGACGACCCGGCTCCTCCAAATGCGACGCCGCAATTTCCGTCATGCCGATGATCGCATTCATCGGCGTCCGGATATCGTGGCTCATATTCGAGAGGAAGCGGCTTTTTGCAAGACTCGCTGCTTTTGCACTTTCCAAAGCGCTTTGGAGCACCTGGCGCTGGCGTTCCTCCTCAAGGCGCTGTTCGTCGATGCGCCGGGAAATAAGAATCGCAAGTTTATCGTCTGAATAAGGATTATTTACAGAAATGATCTGCGTAGACGTCCAATGATACTGTCCGTCGGAGAGCAGATGTTTTGCCTCCAGGAAAATTTCTTTTCGTACCGTACCGAGCGCCTGGTAAAGATTTTCCGGGGCAAAACGCTGTTTGAATTCCGCAAGGCTTTCCGGATGTACGGTATGCAGAAAAGCTTCATATAGTTCGCTGTACGAAGCATATTTTCCCATATCCGCTAAAATTCCCGGCCGGACATAGATGGATTTCAACGTATTTCTGTTTAGATTGAGGCTGATGATCACGGGATAAACGCTGGACCCCGCGCCAAGCAGCAGCATCCTCTCCTGCTGTTTTTCTCGTTCGGCTTCTTCCTCCGCCAGTTTTTCCTCCGTAATATCATGGAAGGCGGCGATCAAAATGGGTTTTCCATTTTCATCCAGCGTTTTCTCCACGAGACCGGATGCCCAAAAGAAATCTCCGTTTGCTTTCAGGAAACGCTTTTCAAATACGTTTTTCCGCTGTGTAGCTGCCGTATCCTCCAATATCTCCGCCAAATCAGTATAATCCTCCGCATAGAGGATGTCCTGAAGCGTTCCGCCGTTCGGCGCGGCGGAAAACGTATTTTCCGGATAATCCAGCAGGCGCAGCCCTTCCCGGTTCATCTGCAGCAAACGGTATGGCTGGCCGATCGTCATCAGAGCGATCCCCTCGGGTACCACATTATACAGATGTCCGATATAATCCGCCTGGTTGCGAAGCTTTCGGTTGGTATTATTTATATAACGGAAATAGAAAAACATAAGAACGGTAATTCCCAAAAGAATACATGCGATCAAGGCCAGCGTGCGCCATATAATCTGATTCGTCTGGGCATTTACGACATTCAGCGGAATGATTGAAACCAAATACCAATCGGATTGCAATTCCAGCGGGAGATAACAGAAAACGGTATCTTCGTTTTGATAGGCAAACGTCGCCCATCCCGTTTTCTTCCGGTCAAGCGATTGTACGAATTCCTCCAGGCAATCGGGGTCGTTTTTGGATTCCCGCAGAATATCATACAGATTTTGTACGGTTTTATTGCTGTTCGGATGCGGCGGACGAATCAATACGTTGCCATTGGTATCCACTACGTAGGAAAATCCGGTGTCGTTATAAAAAGAAACGCTGAAAGTGTCTACGATGCGGTTCACTTCATATTCTTTTATAAGATATCCGACCGTCCCGTCCCGCAGCGTGGCCCGAAGATATAAATGGAATACATTGACGCCTGTAACGCTGCTGATATGCGGATCGATGATTCCTCTGCCGCTTGCATTCTCCTGTAAAAAATCAGCTGCCGTTCTGTCCGTCTCGACGCCGGAGGGACAAACGGTCCCGTTGTCCAGATACAGGCTGATTCCCGAATCCACCTGACCGTAGGCTTTTATAAATGCATTGAGCGCCTCGCTCTGCGCGGCGCCAAATTCCTTTACATCGTTCATAACGGCCTCCATCGCCTCATATTCCGTTTGAAGCTGTATCTGGAGCGTATTGCGTCCTTGCCTTGTGCTCTCCATAATGGTGTTGATCGACTGCTGCCACAATTGTTTCTGCACCGCTTTTACAAAAGATATGGTCAGCAGACTGAGAACGGCGCCGATCAGGAGCGCGCACAAGCCGATTTTTAATTTTACACCCATCGTATTTTTCTTCATCTTGAAAGGCGTTCCTCCTCTGCCTGCTGATCCATCCAATCCAGGACGCTTTGCAAAGATTCGCCGGATAAGAGCTTGCGGGAAGCCTGGCCGGTCAATTCCCATATCGGCAAATCAAGCAGGGTATCCGTGCCGATCACATACCTTCCGCTTTCATAGCAGGGAACCAGGCGGCGGATTCCCTCCGCAGAAGAAAGCGTTCCATTCCGGAGGGGGCTGAACGAAGATTGCTGCTCCGAAAATTTTTGTATATTATCCGCCCGCGTAAAATATTCCACAAATCGTCTCGCTGCCTCCGGATGCGCACTGTCTGCGTTAATGCTCAAACGGGTATCCGCATTGACGACCAGCAAAGGTCCGTCTTCCAAAATGGGAAGCGGCGCAATTTCATATGCAAAATCCGGATTTTTGTTTTCCAGTCGTACAGACGCCCAGACCCCCGTCAGTAGAAAAGGAGCTTCGCCTTTGGCAAATTCCTCCAAATCATCGGAAGTTTTCTGAGTTTGCAATGCTTTTTCCGCGTCGATGAATCCTTTATCGATCCATTGCTCCACGATGGAAAACCCGTCCCGCAGATATCCGCTCAGTTTCTCCTCTGCGCTGTTGATCCGGCGGAACACCTCGCCCTGCCTGTCTTCCTGATATAAGGAGTAAAAACCACGTCCGATTGCCAACGTCTTCAGTGAAATATCATTATTTGCTATAATCGGCGTAATCCCCTGCTCCGTAAAATAGTTGCAGATCTCCTCCCATTCCCCGAGCGTTTCCGGAATGTCCTGCCGATGCTTTTTAAGCAGGTCCATATTACAATAAAGGCCGAATATGGAGACCGTCGTTGGGAGCCAAAAAATTTTACCATCTTCATACATCTGTCCGCGCATCCGATCGGTATAATCCGGAATCGTTTTTAAATCCGACAAATCCGCGACCTGTCCTCTTGCCTGCAATTCCAGTAAGATGTCATGGTTCACCATAAACACGTCGTTTCCCTTGCCGGAAGCCATGCGTTTTTCCAAAGCGTCGTAGTATGCGTTCCCCTTCAGGCTCTCATAAGAAACCCGGATATCGGGATTATCTTTCATAAATCCGGATAGGATTTGCTCGATTACCCGTACGTTTTCCGGCTCGTATTTATTCCCGAAAAATGTGATGGTCGTAATCTCGCCTTCTGAATCTTCATAATTTACCACTCTGTTCTTTCCGCCGCAGCTTACGCTGAAAGACAGAAATAAGGTTACGCTGAGCAGCAGTACGATTGTTTTCTTTCTCATGCCGATTCCTCCTGAAGGCCCCGCTTTCTCTCCGACACGGTCCATGATGTACCGGTTCAGTATATCATATGGAAATAGGCAATACAATCACAGTTCTGTCTCTTGCGCTACACGATCCGATATTCCGCCCGCTCCAGTACCTCCAGCGCTTTCTCATAATATTCCGACTTTGTGAAAATATAATCGGTGTTATACGTTGACACCGCAAAGATGGGGATTCCGTTTTCCGCCAGCAAAGCAGATATTTTTGCAAGGACGCCGATCAAAGAAAAATCCAGCACGCCTTGTATTCGAAATGCTTTCCAACCGTCGTCTCTCTTGATTGCGTTATCGGGAACTCTTTCTGTAAGACACATCAATGAATGTTCTTCGTCTGTTTTCCCGGCAAAGCAGAATGCATCTTCAAAATCGATCCTTGTAAAATCCGGAAGTTTACAGACAGAAAAGGCATGCGTAATTTTCTCGATTTCCATACCGCGCCTCTTTCAATCCGTATTGGTGCCCGGGTAAGTCCTTCGTTCGCGCGTAATCGGCTGTTCGTATGAAATTCCTTTCAAATCGACGGTAGTCGTTGCGGTGCGGATACTGTATACCGGCTCATAATCCGGATAGCTCTTGATGCTGCTGATTTGATCCAGCAGCTCCAATCCGGAAACCACTTCCCCGATCCCCGCATATTTTCCGGAATAGTTCTTCCCCGCCTCATCGGAAAGAAGAATGAAAAAGTCGCCGGAAGCGGAATTATAATCGTCTTTTACAAAAAGATCGAGCCCTACGGTTCCCCGTTTGAATACCAGATCGTTCCCCTCGTAACCGTTTTCCCGGAATTCGCCCTCGATTTCCGTATGGATCTGCTTGCTCATCCAGGGGTCCCCAAATTGTACGATATTCCCGGCAAAAACCTTGCTGACCGAAAAATTATCATACTTTTTGTTCATTGCCAGATCGATAAAATACGCCACGGAATTCGGCGCTTTCTCCGGATATAATTCAATCTGGAAAACGCCGCCAAGCGGTTTGCCGTTTTCATCCGCGTTTTGGTTTTCCGAATCGACCGTTACCGTTACGATCGGATTTTTATTGCTGTGATCGACGCATCCCGTAAAATAGAGCGATAGACAGAGCGACAGGCAAACCAGAATTCCTTTTCGTATTTTATTTCGTTTCATTTTTTTGTTCCTCTTCTCCGGGCTTGCTCAGTATGAGCTTATCCGCCTCTATGTGTATACTTACCTTGCTTTTCTCCTTCAGGCCGACTGCTTCGAGATAATTTTCCGGCAGGAACAGCCGCTTCCTGCCGTCGATAAATCCGTACTCTACATGAGAGCCCTGATCGTGCCCTGCCGTAGCATTCATGATTTCATCGCTCTGCATATCGATTTCTTCCCGGCGAATAAATTCCGTCCCGATTCTGCCGTCGCTGATCGTAACGACGCGCGGCACCATATGGGAAAGCTGGCGGTCGTGCGTAACGATCACGGTGGTAACGCCGAAATCCGCGTTGACCGTATGGAATAAATTCATGATCTGCGCCGTCGTTTTCGTATCCACCGCGCCGGTCGGTTCGTCCGCCAGCAAAATCTTCGGGTCGTTTGCCAGTGCGATTGCGATTGCGACGCGCTGCTGTTCCCCGCCGGAAAGCTCGTGCATCTTATTTTTCTTGCGATGCGAAAGTCCAACCGTTTCCAGCAGCATATTCGCGCGATTCACATCCAGCTTGCCTGCCATCTGCATTACGAGCTTGACGTTGTCGATTGCGTTCAGATAAGGAATCATGTTCCGCGCCGTATTCTGCCAGACGAAGCCGATCGTCTCCCGCATGTAATGCATCATTTCCTTATCATTCAGCTTCAGGAGATCCGTGCCGTTCACATAGATTTTCCCTGCGGTCGGGCGGTCGAGTCCGCCGATGATATTCATCAGCGTCGATTTTCCGCTGCCGCTGTTTCCTATAATCGCAAGCATCTCTCCCTGCTCCACCGTAAGGTCGAGCCCCTGGAGCGCCATCACCTCGATATCGCCGATTTTATAAAGCTTTACGAGATTTTCACAAAAAATCATCGGTTCATTTGGCATCGACGATCACCCCGTCTTCCATCGTATAAATATGATCGGCCGCATCCATAATATTGACGTCGTGCGTCGTCATCACGATCGTAAGCCCGTTCGTATCGACCAGGTCCCGGAACATGTCGATGACGCGGAAAGAAGTCTTTGTATCCAGTTCTGAAGTCGGTTCATCCGCGAGCAGCAACACGGGTTCGTGCGCAAGAGCCCTTCCGATCGCGACACGCGCCTGCTCCCCGCCCGACATTTCCGCGGGCATATGATTCTTTCGTTCCTTAATACCCATCATTTCGAGCCAGTCAGAAGCCTGCTTCCGGCGCTTTCCGGGCTTGACCCCGGAAACGGAAAGCGCGAATTCCACATTTTCCAGCGCCGTCATTTGCGCGATCAGCGCCGTGTTCTGGAAAATAATGCCGATCTTCTTCCTGCGGATCTCATCGCGTTCCGCGCTTTTCATCCGCGTGATTTCCTGCTCTTCAAAAAAAATTTTACCGGACGTCGGCACGTCGATAGCGGCGATCATATTGAGAAGCGTCGTCTTTCCCGAGCCCGAACGCCCGCATAAAATATTGAAGGAGCCTCTTTGGATCTCCATCGACACGCCGCGCACCGCACGGATCGTTTCCATTTGTCTTTTAAAATCCCTCGTTACATTTTCCAGGGATAAAATCGTTTCCGGCATGTCGTCACTCCTCCCCGATTTTCACAGCTTCATTGATTTTCAGCCGATTGATATATTCCGATAAAATCGCAATTCCGCTGAGGATCATGACGGCTACGACGATATAGATTTTGAGATTGTCCGTATTATTATACGAAAGGGAAAGCGGCAGCATCGTCGTAAACGTTTTTTTCAGTACCGGCAGATAAAGATAAGACGTCAGATACCCGATCAGAATCCCCATCGCCACTGCAACGCCAGAGGTCATCAGGTGTTCCCAGAAAAGCATCAGAGAAAGTTTGAATTTATTGAGTCCCATCGCGCGCAGCACCCCGAACTGAAGACGCCGTTTCCGGACGCTCAGCACCCAGTAAAGCAGAAAACCCATAAAGCTGATGATCATCGTCGCCACGAAGCCCATAGAAAACAAACCGTTCAGCGCCATAACGAGGGAATCCGATTTTTCCTCATTTAAAATGGTTTGCCGATCCGTAATTTCCGCAATGTTCTCAGTCAGTCCGTTTTCCTCCCATTTTTGGTAAATCGCATCGCTGGAAGCGCCGTTTGCTTTCTTGAACCAGAGGTCGTACGTAACGGAATCATCTACGGTTTGCAGGTAATCCATGTTCATAACCACCATATAGTCCGTTCGCTCCGCATACTTATAATCCTCGTAAAAGGTAGGCCAATAATCAAAAATGCCAAGCACATAACAGGAAACGTCGGGCAGCAGCTGATCCTCTATCCTGGTATTCAGAAAGCTGATCTCCAGCGAATTTCCGACCTTCAGGTCGCACATATCCGCTAAAGACCGCGAAATCAGAATTCCCGTCGGATACTGCTGCATTTGATTGATATAATAGTACCAATGGATCTCTTTATTGAAAACGGAGGGGCGGATCCAGGATACCTGCGAAAATGCATAGGGTTCTATCGCCATCAGGCGGACGTTTCGCTCCCATTCCGTGCGCAGCTCTTTTCTTGCAAAAGCGCCTGTGATATTCGCAACTTTTGTCATGGCTTCGACGCCGTCCGCTTCCAGAAAAGGATCTGTGGAAAACGTTCTGTATTTCGCAGGCATATCGGCCATCGTTCCCGTCACTGTCGTCCCGTCTGCCGCGGTATAAGTAATGACCGAATCCAGCTCCCAATTCGGCGTCACCACGATATCCGCGCCGCTTTTATATTTTGCGATATCTTCTGCGTTCGTATTGATGATTCCCGCAGTATTGGAACTGTAAATGCCGACCGCCATCGTCAGAATCAGAAACATGATCAGAAAACGGTTCTCGTTTCCATTTCTGGAAACCTGGACAAACGTGGCATATACCGTAGGCGGCAGACGCTTTTTCGTAAAATGATAAATCAGTTTCAGCAAATAGGGATACAGGCGCAGAAACAACATCCCACAAGCAAATATGAAAACGGTAGAAATAAAATAGACCGTCATATCCGAGCTGCCGTCCGGGGTGATCAGATCCGTCATCTGATAGAGGTAAAGCAGATAGATGGACACGCCAAGCAGAATAATATCCAAAAATAATGTTTCCCAAAGCGGCCGTTTGTTTCTTCTGGCTTTTTTTTGTTTGTGCTGTACGATCGTCGTCTTTGTCGCTTTATAGGCAGGAATCAGCACCATAATCATAAACACAAGTCCCGCGATCAGCGCGTAGAGGTACGATTCCGGCAGAAGATTCAAATCGAGCCCCGTGCGGTTTACAAATTCCAGAAATCCGTTCGACGATCCGATGATCTGGGACAAAAACAATCCAAGCGGCGGACCTGCGAGCAGAGAAAACACGGATATGATCCCGCATTCCAGAAAATAGCGGTAAAAGATCTGCGTCGGATAAGCGCCCCGGCATTTTAAGGATGAAATTTCATTCTTATCGTCGTCGATAATCATTTTGGCAACCATATACGTATAAAACAGCAGCATGACAAGCACCGGGGCGTTTAAAATCCACATCGTCAGCTCCAGCGTACCGCTTTTTTCGATATACTGCACGAGGGTTTGATTGATCGGCGCCGACAGGCTCCAGGTACCTTCATATAGCGTAGAAAAATATGTGCGCAGATTTTCGTTGATTTTGATATATGGCGCCAGTTCGTCTTTTTTCAGGCCATACAGATTGACGTTATAGCACCAGGAAGCGGAAGAAATATATGCCGCATTCTCGTAATTGTAAAAATACTCCTGAAACGCCGGTTCCGAGGCGATCAATACGGCGCGCATACCGGAATCGATGTCGGATTTATGCCAATAATCCACATCCGTATAATTCGGCTCATAAACGCCGACGACGCGAAATTGCAGCAGACGGCTGTTATTCTCATCGTAGTTCCCCTGGCTCATCGTGTAAACGTTTTCCAATGTAAAATAATTGCTGTTATATTCGGAGGAGGAAACGACGACCTCGATCACGCCGTCCTCCGTGGTATCCCGGCACATCCGCCCTTCCAGGATGTTGATATGCTTCTCAAATCCGGTCAGGTATTGCAGACTGTATGCGTAGCTTTGATTGATCTGCTCGTCAAGGCTTCTCAGGTTGGAAACCGTTGTTTTTTGAAACGAATCGTTCAGCTCCACAGTGTTGTTCGCAAATTCTTCCTGCAGCGTCCGCTCCGTTTCACCGATTACGGAAAGCACGCCGGAAGGCGCGTATTCCCCGCGGAAATAAATTTCCGCATACAACTCGCCCGGAGAAACATACTCGTTGTTTTCCATTGCAAAATCGTCTAATTCGACCTTGAGCATTTTACGAAGCGCGCCGTCGGTATAGATCGGAATCGCCGCAAGAATTGCCGTAATCAGCAAAGAACCAAGGATCAGACAGAAAAACAGCCAAAAATTATTTGCAATCTTTCGAAATACGGATTTTATCATATTTTGGCCTCATTTATCCTTCTATGATCATATCGCCCGTTTTCAATCCGTCCAATACCTGCGCCTGGGACGAAGTCCGGAAGCCGATCTGCACAGGAACTTCTTTCTTCAGGTTCGTGTTGCTGTCCAGCATGTATACGAACTGGTTGCCGTTGAATTCATACAGCGCCGACGTGGGGATGATCAGGCAATCTTCGATCTGGAATTCCGTATAATCATACTTGACGGAGGAACCGATTTCTATCCCTTCCGGCGGATTTTCCATTTTACAGTAATAAACAGCATTCGATACGAACGCCAGCCCTGTTTCCTTGATAACCATATCGGTGCCGACAATCGTCCCGGTAAACGGCACCGCGCCGGAAACGACGGCGCCTTTCCCGTCCACCTGCGTCAGCGTCAGCGTCTCCCCGACGCGAAATTGCTGCGGCGTATAATCTTCATGCGATAAATATTCGTCGAACACCACGTATGTATACTTCGGATCTTCCGAATCGATCGCAACCATGGGCTCTCCCGCGACGATTTCTTTCGGTTCTGCCGCCGCGGTATAAGAAGTATTCAAATATACGACTTTTCCAGATACGCTTGCGTACAGTTTCGTATTCTCATAAGCCAGTTTCAGCGATTCGAATTTTTTTTGCATGCTTTGCAGTTCCAGTTCCGCCACTCTGTATTCCGAAGCAGAAAGCCCGCCGTTTTGATATGCCCTTTTTTGTGTTTCAAAGGTCATTTTCTGTTTTTCGTAATCGATTTCGGACTGCAGATATTGAATCTCCAGATCGGAATTATCGAGCTCCATCAGCAGATCTCCTGCCGCAACGGTCTGTCCGAGCGTCACATGGATCGCTTTGAGTTTCCCGCCGCTGGAGGGAAACGAGTGATTCGTATAATAAATGGAGGTAACCTTGCCGACGCCTGTTGCCGTACTTTTCAGCGTATCCTTTTTCACGCGGTAAAAGGAATATTCTACCGGTTTCGGCGTTTTCAGCGCCGGAATCGACGGCTCTTCTTCCGCTGGAAAGATGGAACATCCCGAGAGCAAAACCGCTGCCTGTACCAGGGCCGCGACCAATCCTAAAATCTTAAGTTTTGTTTTTTTCAACATTCGGTTACCTCCGCCTCTTATGAGTCTAATTCTTGCGCATTCTTCTTTCCAATGCGTCTTTATTTGCCACGGAATATCCGTAAAACCCTAAAAAATTTCCCAGCGCATAATATTCGCCGTGATTATACGCCGCAAGTTTTGCCTTTCTCAAATCGATCGCGCCTTTCTCGTCGAAAAGCTCCTTGGAGACCAGCACATTTTCGATTTCCGCAAGAAACAGGTCATGCGATCCGAGCTCCAGAACTTGTTTGACGCGGCATTCCAAAGATGCCGGGGCTTCCCCGATAAGCGGTACGCCCGTTTTCTCCCCTTTTATCTTTGTCAGGCGCAGATCCGCGAATTTATCGGTGTCTCTCCCGGATTTGACGCCGCAGTAATCGCATTGCCTGATCAGATCTTCCGATACGAGATTGACGGCGAATACGCCGCTGTTTTGCAGGATATCATGGGAATAGCGCTCTTTTCTGACGGAAACGGAAAGCATCGGCGGCTCCGAATTGACCGTACCTGCCCATGCGAGCGTTATAATATTGGATGTTTCCATAGTGCCGCACGTTACCATGACGACCGGTACCGGATTCAGAAAAGTAGAAGGCTTGATCTGAATCTTTGATTCAATACCATTCATGTTCATATATTCACACTCCAAGTCATTTTACGTCTATATCCTACAATATGAATATAAACGTTTCAATTATGATTATATGAATAATTATGAACAAAAAGCTTAAAATATTTTCATAAAAAAAACAGCTCCGTCAAAAACGACGGAGCCTTGCGTATAAAATCAATAGTTTTCCCGTTTCTGGTAATGCGTATGGAGGTCGTGATGCGCCTGATGGCTTCCCGGCGTCCCATAGTATTCCTCATAGAGTTTCTTGATAAACGGATTATCATGGGATTTGCGGATCGGAAGATCCCGGTCCTCCTCATAAGTCGCTTTTGCGCGCTCCTCCCTGAGATCGATCCAGCTTCTGATATTAGAAGGCTGTATAATCTGTCCGCCTCCGTTGACGCAGCCGCCGGGACAGGCCATGATTTCAATGAAATGATACTCTGCTTCTCCCGCGCGGATTTTGTCCAGAAGCTTTCTGGCATTTCCGAGACCGCTCGCTACGGCAAGCTTGATCTCCATGCCGGCTACGTTTACAGAGGCTTCCTTGATGCCTTCCACACCTCTTACCGCCTGATATTCGATTTTATCCGCAGATGCCGACTCCCCTGTGAGAACATCGGCTACCGTACGAAGCGCAGCTTCCATAACGCCGCCTGTAGCGCCGAATATGACGCCTGCTCCGGAAGCGTTTCCAATGGGATTGTCGAAATCCGTATCTTCCAGGTTTACAAAATCGATTCCTGCTTCCCGGATCATCTGCGCAAGTTCTCTGGTCGTCAAAACTGCATCGACGTCCGGATAACCGGATGCGCTCATTTCCGGCCTGTCGGCTTCAAACTTTTTTGCGGTACAGGGCATGACGGAAACTACGAACAGTTTCGCCGGATCGAGATTCTCCTGTTTTGCATAATACGTTTTGAGCACCGCGCCGAACATTTCATGCGGCGATTTGCAGGAAGAAAGATTCTCCAGAAAATCGGGATAGTTATGTTCGCAGAATTTGATCCATCCCGGACTGCAGGACGTAATCATCGGCAGCTTTCCGCCGTTTTTGATTCTGTCGATCAGTTCCGTTCCCTCTTCCATGATCGTAAGATCCGCGCTCGTATCGGTGTCGAAAACTTTGTCTACGCCCAACCTGCGGATTGCCGTTACCATTTTACCGGTAGGACGGGATCCGATCGGCATGCCGAACGCTTCGCCGATGGAAACGCGCACTGCCGGCGCCGTCTGGAAAATGACGTATTTTTCCGGATCGGCGATTGCATCCCATACTTCTTTGATTTCGCTCTTCTCCTGCAGCGCGCCGGTCGGGCAAACTGCGATACATTGTCCGCAATTTACGCACGGCGTCTCTGCAAGGGGCTTTCCGAACGCACATCCGATCACGGTCCGGAATCCGCGCTCCATCGTGTCGATGACGCCTACGGTCTGCACGTTCTTACAGACGCTGACGCATCTGCGGCACAAGATACATTTATTCGGATTTCTGATGATGGAAGGAGACATATCGTCGATCGGCAGAACTTCTTTCCCTCCGATGGCGTCGAAGCGGATATCCGTAACGTTCAGTTCTTTTGCCAGCCGCTGCAATTCGCAGTTTTCCGAGCGAACGCACGTCAGACATTGTCTGTCATGGTTCGAAAGGATCAGCTCGAGGGTGATCTTCCTGGCTTTTCTGACTTTTTCGGAATTGGTGATGACTTCCAGCCCTTCCGATACCGGATAGACGCATGCCGCCTGAAGCGCTCTGGCTCCTTTGATCTCCACAACGCACATTCTGCAGGCGCCGATTTCATTGATGCCCTTCAGATAGCAAAGCGTCGGGATTTTTATGTTTGCGTTCCTTGCCGCTTCGAGTATGGTGGTGCCCTCGGGAACCTGCATCGAAACGCCGTCTATTTTAATATTGACCATATCTGTAAAACCTCCGTTCCTTTATTCCTTCACGATTGCGCCGAATTTGCACTTTTCCATACATGCTCCGCATTTTACGCACTTAGAACTGTCGATGACGTACGGAGAACGAATCTCGCCGTGGATACAACCCACGGGGCAGTTTTTCGCGCATACGCTGCAGCCTTTACATTTCGATGCGATGATTTTATATTGGAGAAGATCTTTGCAGACGCCTGCGGGACATTTTTTATCCACGACATGCGCTACATACTCATCTTTAAAATAGCGGAGCGTGCTGAGTACCGGATTCGGCGCCGTCTGGCCAAGTCCGCAGAGAGCCGAAGCCTTGATTGCGGCAGCAAGCTCATAAAGGTCGTCGATATCTTTGAGCTCGCCTTTGCCTTTGGTGATTTTATCCAGTATATCATACATCCGCTTTGTTCCGATCCGGCACGGCGGGCATTTTCCGCACGATTCCTCAACGGTAAACGCAAGGAAAAATTTCGCGATATCGACCATACAGGTATCTTCATCCATGACGATCAATCCGCCGGAACCCATCATGGATCCGATTTCGATCAGCGTATCATATTCGATCGGCGTATCGATCAGACTGGCCGGAATACAGCCGCCGGATGGACCGCCTGTCTGCGCCGCTTTGAACTTTTTGCCGTTTGGAATCCCTCCGCCGATGTCATAAATGATATCGCGCAGCGGCGTACCCATCGGGATTTCGACAAGACCCGTATTTTTAATCTTGCCGCCCACTGCAAAAACCTTCGTACCTTTGCTTCTTTCAGAGCCTATGGTAGAGAACCAGTCCGCGCCTTTGAGGATAATCTGCGGAATGTTGGCATATGTTTCCACATTGTTCAATATGGTAGGCTTTTGGAACAGCCCTTTCACTGCCGGGAACGGAGGCCGCGGCCGCGGTTCGCCCCTATGCCCTTCGATACTCGTCATCAGCGCCGTTTCTTCCCCGCAAACGAAAGCCCCGGCTCCCAGGCGGATTTCGATGTCAAAGGAGAAATCCGTCCCGAATATATTATTTCCCAAGAGTCCGTAAGATTTGGCCTGCTCAATTGCGATCTGGAGACGCGATACCGCAATCGGATATTCCGCTCTTACATAGATGTAACCCTGATCCGAGCCGATCGCATATCCGGCGATCGCCATCGCTTCTAATACGACGTGCGGATCGCCTTCGAGTACGCTCCGGTCCATAAATGCGCCGGGATCGCCTTCATCCGCGTTACAGCACACATATTTCTTGTCAGAAACGCTTTTGCGCGCAAAATCCCATTTTCTTCCCGTTGGGAAACCGGCGCCGCCGCGCCCTCTGAGTCCCGATTTCAATATGGTATCGATCACTTCTTCCGGCGTCATTTCCGTAACGACTTTTCCAAGCGCCGCATATCCGTCGTAGGCTATGTACTCATCTATATTTTCCGGGTTGATCCTGCCGCAGTTGCGAAGCGCTACGCGCATTTGCTTTTTAAAGAATTCGCTTTCCTGGACATCGGTTTCTTCCGCCGTTTTCTCCGTCTGTTCTAAGAGGCGTTTCACGATTCTGCCTTTCACCAGGTGTTCCGTTACGATTTCCTGCACGTCTGCTTTCGTAACGCGGCAATACATTGCGCCTTCGGGGTAAACCACGACGATCGGCCCTTCCGCACACAAACCGAAGCATCCCGTTTTGACGATTTTCACTTCATTTTCTATTCCCGCTTCCTGCAGGCGCTGTTCGAATTCATCGAATAAAACTGCCGATCCGGACGATGTGCAGCCGGTTCCCGCACACACCAGCACGTGTGATCTGTAAAATTGCATATATTATGTCCTCCTTTGCCGTCAGTCTTCCACTGCGCCTATGGTATATTCGCTGACTACCTTACCATTCACAATATGATCCGTAACGACGCGCACAGCTTTCTCCGCCGTCATTTTTACGTAAGTAACTTTTGTTCCGTCTTTGTCGATGACTTCCACGATAGGCTCTAAACGGCACATTCCGATACAGCCCGTCATTGCCACAGTGGCATTTGTGATATTTCTTTTGCGGATTTCGTCGACAAACGCGTTCATAACCGGTCTGGCGCCCGCTGCGATCCCGCAGGTAGCCATGCCCACGATGATCCGCATCCCCTCGGTCCCGTTTCTCATGGAAATTTCATTCTGCGTTTTTTCTTTAATTGCTTTTAATTCAGCTAACGATTTCATTCAGAACACCTCCGAAAATAATTTGAACATTCTCATTAATATACTCTTTGATCCACTGCAGGATATCATATTCCGTAATCGGCGTATCGCCGAGCTCCGCTTTTACTTCTTCCGTATCGAATGTAAAATTTCCTTTGGAAGATCGCAGTTGTAATAAAAACCGCGTATCCGGCGCGCCGGAAATCAAAAATTCCATCGTTTCCCCCAGATCTCCGAGCGGCAGCCTGTCGATATTGGCAATCTCAAAGCTTCCCGACAGCTTCGTACCCGCGTTCAGCTTCGAACGGATTTCGAAACGGCCTCCGGCCTGTTCGCAGGCCAGTTTGAAAAACGGGATTCCCATCCCCACTTTCCGCGTTTTACGGCTGGTGGTAAAAGGATCTTCTACCGCCTTTAAAAAATCTTCGCTCATTCCGCAACCGTTATCTTCGATCTGAACTGCGAGCAGCGCAGCTTCGGCAGAAACGGCAATCCGAATGGAATTTGCGCCCGCGGTAACGGAATTTTGCGTCAGGTCCAGAATATGCAGTGAAATATCGCGCAGCATGGGAAATCAGTATTTCTCTAAAATCCCCGGGACATCCTCCGGAACGAGCCTTCCGTATACGTCGTTATTGATCGTAATAACCGGAGCAAGACCGCAGGCGCCGATGCAGCGGCATGCGTCGAGAGAAAATTTCCCGTCCTCCGTGCAGTCCCCCACCTGGATATCGAGCGCTTCTTTAAATTTATCTAAAACGAGATCGGCTCCTTTTACATAACACGCGGTGCCCAGACATACGGATATTTTATATTCTCCTTTCGGTTTCAAGGAGAACTGCGCATAAAACGTTACGACGCCGTATACTTCGGCCAGCGGTATATCCATACCCTCCGCAATAATTTTCTGAACCTCCATGGGCAGATATCCGTAAATCAGCTGTGCTTCGTGAAGTACGTGGATCAGGGAACCTTGCTTGTCTTTGTTCGCCTCGATGATTTCCTGTAACTTGACGAGCTTTTCGTCGCAGTTGCAGTCACATGTGTTCGCCATATAATTTAACCTCCATTTTAGTAAATATTTGTTAAATACATACTTTTCAACCCTACGATTATATCGCAGCTTCCAATAAATATCAACAGCAAAATTCAGACGCTTTTTATAATATTCTTCCTTCTTTCAAAGCATCCAGGATCCCCCCGGCGGTTGTCTCCTCTACTGCGAGGAGCGCTCTGCCGTCTTCTTGTATTTTATCAAGATAATGCGCATCTGACGATGGCAATAGTTTGTAATTTTCCAATAACGGGTAATTTTGCAATAATATGTCCCTGTCGCAGCCGCTTGAAATTTCCACGAACGGATTTGCATATCCGTACGGCAGCGCGCCGAGATTCGTAAGCACGCTGTAGGAATCCCGATCTACATGCGCCGGGTAAGCGATCCCCCCCAGCGAAGCTGCAATTTCAAAGGAATCGTCTATGGTGATTCCCGTAGGGGCAAGGAGCATGTGGGCAAGCTCTCCGCAAATTTCGTCTTCCGCGTTATAAAGGAATTGTCTTCCGAAAATTTCCGCGCGGTTCGGCGGTATGGCCCCATTGTAAGAAGCCGTTACCCGTTCCTGAAAACATGCCAGACGCTCTAAGTCCGGGAAAAGGCAAACCACATGGATCTCTTCCGCAGTTTCAAGTTCCATCCCCGGAATGACCGTGATACCGAAGCGCTTTCCCAATATCACGGCAGCTTCCGAATTTTGAGACGCATTGTGATCCGTTACGGCAATCGCGGAAAGTCCGTTGAGTTTCGCCATACCGACAATGTTCCCCGGGGTCATCGATTCATCTGCGCACGGAGAAAGCGCGGAATGGATATGCAGATCAACCGATACGTTTTGATAGCTCATATGCCGTAATAATCAGTTCGGCTGCCTGCAGCGGCGTGGAAAGCAGCGTTACTTCCCGTTCCCGCGCTTTTTCAGCCAACACGTCGGGAATTTCGATTCCTTCCGGAATGACGATGCAGGCTACCTCTACCAGAGAGGCGACGGCCAGGATATTGATATTGTTCATTACCGTCACCCATAAATCGCCCTCTTTTGCATGCGAAATCGCCCAGCTCAGCAAGTCGCACGCATAAAATCCGGAGATTTCCCGATCCGGATCGCCCGTTACCAATTTTAATTTGCATGGCTCAAGAAGATCACTGATTTTCATCTTCCGCCTCCGTTCCGTCTGTAAAACCATTGTCGAACATCATCATTTCATTTGCAAGCCGCTTGATTTTTCTGCGCAAAATAAAAATACAGTCGGTCATTCTAGCTTTTCCGCGAACGACGTCTTCCGCCAGTGCCCTGCAGCTCGGAGAACCGCAGGCCCCGCAGTCCAGCGCCGGCAGTTTTTCATAAATTTCATTCATTTTTTTGAGTTTTTCCATCGCTTTCGTCATATCCGGATCAAGAATACTGACGTTGCAATGCACAAGCGGTTTTTCCCATGCGGTATCTTTCAATTCTTCCGGCTCGAGTTCTCTGTAAAGCGCGGGGGTATCCTCCAGTTGCTGACGGTTCCGGTTCTTGGCGACATACAGATTTTCCACCGTCAGCGGCCCGCCGGTACAGCCACCTGTGCAGGCAGAGGTCTCGATAAAATCGATGTCTTTGATTTTATCGTCTTCGAGATCTTCCAGGATTTTGACTACATTCTGGATTCCGTCGACATAAAGGACACGCTTCGTATCGATCGCAAGCGCCTCTCCCCCGGTAGAGGCCCATCGGACGCCGTATTTCCCCGCCTGGAGCAGAATTTCATCTACATTTTCCGCCCGCATTTTCGCCAGCTGCTTGAGCAGCTTGAAATAAACCATCTTGATGGGGATGACGCCGTTTACATTCGAATGCGCTACATCGAGCGGTGCTTTTGTACTCGTCATTTTTGCGGCGCATGGGGAAAGGAAAAAAACGCCGACTTCCTCCGGAGGGACATGGTTCATTGCGCAAAATTCCCGCCGTGCGTTCTGTGCCGCAATCTCCATCGGCGATTTGATCGGGATCAAATTCGGGATCAAATTCGGGTATCGGATCTGGATCAGGCGTACCACCGCCGGGCACGCCGAAGAAATCAAAGGGAATTCTCCTAAGTGCGCATATAAATATTCATTGCTCTGATGCGTGACGATTTCCGCTCCGCGCGCTACTTCATAGATATAATCGAATCCCAGCGCCTTCAGCGCGGCGATGATATGTTTTCTCGTATATAGGTTCATGTCGAACTGCATATATAAAGACGGCGCAGGCAGCGCAATCGTATATTTATATTCCGCAAGCTGATCCCAGGAATCCGTATGCGCGACTTTCGCTTTATACGGACATGTCCGGATGCATTCGCCGCAGTCGATACATTTGTCATTCAGGATTCTCGCTTTCCCGTTTTGCACGCGGATCGCTTCTGTCGGACATTTTTTGATGCAATTGGTGCAGCCTTTGCAGAGCTTCTCATCCAGTAATACCGAATGGCTGTATGCTTCGGACATCCCGAACACCCCCTTATCATGAAAAATATGTATTTACGCGATATTTACGATCAGCGTTACAACGGTTCCTTCTCCCACTTTGCTTTCGATTTGCATATCGTCCGTATAACGCTGCATATTTGGAAGGCCCATTCCGGCGCCGAAGCCAAGTTCCCGGACGGTTTCCGGCGCGGTGGACCATCCAGCGGTCATTGCCTGTGCGATATCCGGGATTCCGGGACCGTGATCCGATATTTTAACCGTCACTTTCTCAGGGGTAATTTCAATATCCGCTTCTCCGCCGCCAGCGTGTATGACAGCGTTGATTTCCGCTTCATACATGGCGATCGCTACGCGTTTGACCACCGCCGGATTGACGCCGATCTTGTTGAGCGTCCGTTTGACGCCGCTGGAGGCTTCTCCCGCTGCGGAAAAATCGACCGCATCGATATCATAATGTAACGTTAACGCCTGATCGCTCAATCCCAGACACCCTTTCCTATGATTCCGGCGCTGTAAAGCTTTCCGCATGTAATAAACAAGGGATGCTTGGTCGTAAGGATCGTGATCCCCATTTCTTTTGCAAGCGATATGATATTTTCACCGGGTATTTTACCCCGTACGAAACAGATGACCTTGATATCCATCATTTCACACGTTCTGACTACCTGCGGATTGACCAGGCCCGTACAAAGGATAACGCTTTCCTTCACGAACGCCATCACGTCGCTCATCAGATCCGCTCCGCAGCCCGAATAAATTTCAAGATCCATATTTTCTTCGCCGGTAAGAATCTCCGCTTCCAAAATTTCGACTATTTCTCTTACTTTCAGCATCAGACATCAAACCTCTTTCTTAAATTCTCAAGTCGTTCGGCGACATTGTCATACATCTGTTTATATTTTACCAGCTTTGCTTTTTCTTCGTCAACCACTTTCTGAGGTGCTTTTGAGGTGAAATTTACATTTTCAAGCTTGGCGTTCACACGTCCCAGCTCTTTTTCGAGATTTTCTTTTTCTTTTGACAGGCGTTCCATTTCTTTTTCAAAATCGATCAGTTCATCCAAAGGTATATATATTTCCGCGCCGGCTACGACGGCTGCCGCGGCGTCTTCGGGAATGCCTGTTTTATTTTCCTGGAGCGAAATACCGGAGGCGTATGCAAGGCGCTGGAAAAGCTGCTCCGCATTCCGGATCACGTCCGCTTCCCTGCCGCCTGCTACGAATATAATGCGGGCTTTGCGGGACACCGGCACGTTCATCTCCTGACGGATATTCCGTATTGCGCGGATTGCGCTGATGACCAGAGCCATGTCTTTTTCCTCCGTCGGATATTCCTGCGCCGGATCGTATTCCGGCCATTTAGAGATCATTATGCTTTGCGCGTCTTTATAAAGGCTCTGATACAGTTCTTCCGTAATAAACGGCATAAACGGGTGGAGGAGCTTCAGGCATTTTACGAGGACTTCATTGAGCACATACTGCGCTTCCAATCTGGAAGGCGCCGCGTCGTCGAACAAGCGCGGCTTTACGAATTCGATGTACCAGTCGCAAAAATAATCCCACATAAAATCATATACCTTGGCAAGGGCTACGCCAAGTTCAAATTTTTCCAGATTTTCCGTTACTTCTCTGACCAGCGTATTGCAGGCGGATAAAATCCACTTGTCCGCCGCAGTGAATTTTTCCGGATCGAGCTGCCTGAAATCCGGTTCATCGTCGAAATTCAGAAGTACGAAGCGCGTAGCGTTCCAGATCTTGTTGGCAAAATTCCGTGCGGCTTCCACTTTCTCCGGAAGATATCTTTGGTCGTTCCCCGGCGCATTCCCGGAGGTCAGCGCAAAGCGCAGCGCGTCCGTACCGTATTCGCTGATAACTTCCAGCGGATCGATTCCATTTCCAAGGGATTTCGACATTTTCCTCCCCTGTGAATCCCGTACGAGCCCATGGATCAGGACATACTTGAAAGGCGGTTCCCCCATTTGTTCGCAGGCGGAGAAAATCATACGCGCGACCCAGAAAAAGATAATGTCATAGCCCGTAACCAACACGTCCGTTGGATAAAAATATTGCAAATCCTCCGTCTGCCGGGGCCAGCCTAATGTGGAGAAAGGCCATAATGCAGAGCTGAACCAGGTATCCAGCGTGTCGGGATCCTGCCGAAGCGCAGAGGCGCCGCAATGCGGGCAGCGCTCCGGTTTTGTTTTTGCAACGATCGTTTCGCCGCACGCATCGCAATAATAAGCGGGGATGCGATGCCCCCACCAGAGCTGGCGGGAAATGCACCAGTCCTGGATATTTTCCATCCAGTTATAATAAATTTTTGAAAAGCGATCCGGCACGAATTTTACCTTGCCCGTTTTTACGGCATCAATGGCCGGTTCCGCCAGAGGCTTCATCTTTACATACCATTGCTTGGAGACCATCGGTTCTACGACCGTACCGCAGCGCTGGCACGTTCCGACGTTATGCTTATGCGGTTCTGTCTTTACCAGCAGCCCCAGCGCATCAAGATCCGCTATGATCTGTTTCCGCGCTGCGTATCGCTCCATTCCGCGGTATTTTCCACCGTTTTCATTGATAAAGCCGCGATCGTCCATGATTTTGATCACTTCGAGTTCATGGCGTTTTCCAACCTCAAAGTCGTTCGGATCGTGTGCCGGCGTAATTTTAACAGCGCCCGTACCGAAGCCGAGCTCGACGTATTCATCTGCAATAATCGGAATTTCTTTATCCATCAAGGGCAAAATCAACTTTTTCCCGATTAAATGGCGATATTTTTCGTCTTCCGGATTTACTGCGACTGCCGTGTCGCCAAGCATCGTTTCCGGACGCGTCGTTGCGATCATCAGGGATCCGCTTCCATCCGCAAACGGATAATCGATGTACCAGAAGCTGCCGTCAAGCTCTTTATACTCCACCTCGATATCGGAAATAGAGGTATTACAGTGCGGGCACCAATTCGTAATCCTTTCTCCGCGGTATATGAGCCCTTTTTCATAGAGCTTTATAAATACTGTAAGGACCGCTTCAGACAACCCCTCATCCATCGTAAAACGCAGTCTGCTCCAATCGCAGGAGCTTCCCAGACATTTCAGCTGGTTTACGATCCGGTTGCCGTACAATTCTTTCCATTCCCAGGCTCTTTTCAGAAAGGCTTCTCTGCCGACGTCTTCTTTCGTCAGTCCCTCCTTTGCCATGGCGTCCACGATCTTTGCTTCTGTCGCAATACTTGCGTGGTCGGTGCCCGGCACCCAGAGCGCGGAAAAGCCCTGCATCCTTTTGAAGCGGATCAGGATATCCTGCAGCGTATTATCGAGCGCATGTCCCATATGCAGCTGTCCCGTGATATTCGGAGGCGGGATCACGATGGTAAAAGGTTTTTTATCAGGATCTGCTTTTCCCTTAAAATATCCTTTTTCTTCCCAATTCTGATAGATTCTTTGTTCAACGCAGGCAGGATCGTAAACCTTTGCCATGGTATCAGCCTTTTTCATATAATCCGTTTCCTCCCAATATATTGATTCATCGTATTATGATACAACTTTTCGTCTGTTTTTGTCAATTGCGGAATGCCTATTTACATTTTTCTTTTTCTTTTCAAAGTCTTTGCTACTTTTCTTTGTTTTCTCTACCCTATCTGTGAAACCGGACAAATTGTGTCCGCATAAAAATTTTTTTCTGATATAATGGTTTTGGTACATAAAACAGGAAGAATGTGCTGTGTTCTCCAAATTGTAAAGGGGCGTTTATGATGATGAAAAAAGAAATTGACCGGCGCGGCCAAAAAAACTGGATTGTTCCCGCAAATCCAAAATATTATGATTTAGAAAAAGCTTTTTCTGAAAGTGAAAGCATTCTTTGGAAACAGAGCAGCCGCATATCTGTCGGAGATACCGTCTATTTATATGTTGCCGCACCTGTTTCCGCAATTTGCTATAAATGCCAGGCAATTGAAGTCGATATCCCCTATGACTATGACGATGGAAAAATACGCATGCGCCATGTTATGCGGCTGAAGCTGATAGAACGATATGCGCCGACGCTGTTCCCTTTTGACAAGCTGAAAATTTATGGGATTTTTGCTGTTCGCGGCCCGCGCAGCATGCCAGACAGCCTGCTGTATGTAATAGAGAACAGAAGCCGGGAGACATAATCCGCAGAATCGGCAGCACGGCTGCGCCTCAAGGAAAGCGCGCTTTGCTGCAGTCCCATTCCGATCATATACATCACGGGAATCTCAGGATCAAAAGCTCAGTTCGGATATACTCCTGATATTTCAGTTGATCGGCTTTCCTCTATGCAAGGAGCATGCTGATGATTGCGGAAATGAGCCCGCCGGCAAGCGCCGCAATGATCGCCGTAGTAATCTGCTGCATTCGCTGCTTCGGCTGGTTTTCAATCGCATCGATCTTCTGCTCATGTCTTGCAAGATGTTCGTTTGTGTGTTTGAGTTCTGTTGCGAGCGTAACCAACGCTTCGTTCATGGAACGGATTTCGGCCTGTACCTCACGCAAATCGCGAATATCCCGTTCTAAAATTTTCAGTCTCTGTTCATAACGCTCCAAAATTACATTGATTTCATTCATATATTTCTCCTTTCTTCGGCGGCAGCTTTATTGTAGCTGTTAATGTGGTAAGCATCCGACCGCTTTAGAAAAGTTTTTCCTATATTTTTTCACAAAACAATTTAGCGGTAGTTGATTTCAAGAATCAGCGCGCACAATAACTATCCCCTGTGGCAATCGCTGTTTTTCACCGCCGTTCTTAAAATCAATCTTTCCGTTCGTCTAAGATTTCCGTTTTCTCTTCTGGCAGCAAGTGCGTAAAATCGGGGGGGTACTGAATTGATATAGGATTACTGTTCGATCGTTCACCTGAAGAAATCCGCCGGCGCGAAGCAAAGAAATTTCACCGATCACACCGGTTTTCATGGCATTCCCCAGAACAGTCTGTTGTATTTTTGCAGCCGTTCGAAAAAGCGTCCCGATTTACTGCCGCCCTTACCGATTCGGTGAATCATCTGGTTCCAATTTTCAAGAAACCCGATCCGCATCAAAAAAGAAGCAACGTCCTGTAAAAGCTTATTCGCCTCATTTTCTCTTCCCGGCAGATATTCGATCTCGAGTTCAAAATCAACCATGCCAAGATAGTTGTTTTTATCCAGATAGAAATCGACGCCGTCGCTGTGCAGTTCCGCTCTTTCTGTGACCAGAAAGCCTTTATATGCTGCACGTACGTCTCCAAACGGAAAAGAATCCGTGACAGAAGATACGGCTGCCGAGAGTTCTTCACTGCTGTCTGAATCCGGTAAATGACTTTTCTTCGTAGCTTGAAACTTTCCGTCCTTTTCCCGGATCCGGCAGGTAACGCCGCTGCGGTGCAAAGCATAGTCCTCCGTATCGTAGTAATGATTCGTCTGATACGTCCTGCACGCATTTTCAAAAAAATGTTTGAGCAGCGCCGCATACTCCTTCTGTGTCAGCAAAATTTTCTTTTCTCTTTCAATCATTTTCTCGTCCTCCTTCTGATAAGTTTTCCCGAACCGTTTTTCTCCAGTTGATCTGCAAGTTCAATTTTAGATGGAATCTGATAAGGCGGAAGCAGCGCCCTACATAAATCTTTGGCTTCCGCTGCCGATGCAAAATCCCCAACAAGCTTCAAGCCGATCTGCGTACCCAGCCTCGGATGTTCAAATCCGAAAGCGATAGCCTCGCGTACTCTTGCATCCGACAGCAATGCAGCTTCGATCTCCTGCGGATAAATATTCATACCGGCCCGGATGATGAGATCATCGTTGCGCCCTTTGATTCGGAGCAGTCCGTTATCGCTGATTTCCGCTAGATCACCGGTGCATAGCCACCCATTCCGAAGTACCTTTGCCGTTTGCTTCGGATTTTTATAATATCCGAGCATAACATTCTCACCTTTTATCCACAAAAGTCCGGTTTTATTTCCTTCAACAGGCTTTCCGGACTCATCGCAAATCCGGATCGATATCCCGTTCAGCGGTTTCCCGACGAAAGATCCATAATCGGCAAAGAGAGAAGGATGCAGATAGCTGACTCTCGGGCAGGCTTCCGTTAATCCGTAAACATGATAAATGTCGGCGTCCCGGAAAGCGGAAGCGATTCTTTTACCGACTGCTGCATTCATACACTCGCCGCTGACGGCGATATGCTTCAACGTGCTTGTCTGTCCCTTTCTCATAAATCGGGACATCGTATCAAGCAGCGTCGGCGTTGCGCAAAAGACGGTGATCTTTTTATCCCGGATCACTTTAAAAATTTCTGAAGGATTAAACGCCTCCGAGTAAAATTCGATTCCGCTCCCCTTTTCAATCGCGGTCAGAAACTCGCCGGTCAGCACGGCGCAGTGATAAAGCGGCCTCGCAATCAGTATCCGATCTTTGTCACCGATTCCGAAGTATGCGGAAATAGCCCGTACATTTGCAACGATGCTCCATTCGCTGAGCATCGCTCCCTTTGGGACTCCGGTCGTACCGGAGGTACACATAATCACAGCCGGATGCGCTTTCGGTGCTTCATAGGAATACTTGCCGTAATGTAGCACCATAAGTTCGCCATACGTATCCGTGATCATACAGCTCGGACTGATGAACTCGAGAATTTTCCGGCAATGCGCCTCCCCGTACCGCATGGACAGCGGCACTGCAGTGATATCAGCCGCAAAGCAGCTGAGCAGCGCCATAGCCGCCGCCATCTCCGAACGGCACAGAATTGCACAACACGTTTCACCCTCTAACCGTTTTGAGAACGATTCGGCAAAAACAACAAGTTCTTCAAAATTCATTTCTGCAGTATGCTCGCTCATTCTCTGCGACGGATGCAGAAGCAATGAATTTTTGATGTGATTCCACAGTTCCACTTTTCATTTCCCCCTTTCTCTTTTCTGTAAATTCCTGAGACAGCGTTTTTTCTTTGGAATGACCGCCAATGTAAAATCATACCGTTTCATACAAATCACCTGTATACCTTTCCGCCAGCGCAATCACATCTCCGGCAGATATCAGATCATATGGATTCATATCCGATTCATCCAGTTCAATTGCAAAAGCATCCTCCAGTTCCAGCAAAAGCGTTACCATGCACAAGCTGTCAAGCCCCAAATCGCCCTGCAAAGCGCTGCCTTCCGCCACCTCGTCCATGTCGCTGAGTTCTTTCAGAATCTCAATCACGTTTTCTTTAACATCCATCCTTGAGCGCCACCTCTCTGATTTTCTGTTTCACAAGCGCATAACTTTCATCCAGTGTCAGTACCGTGGAAATCAAAACGCCGTCATTCGCTCTGCAAATATCCCGATATTCTTTCCGTAATCTGTGCTGAAGAGCGATATCGATATATCTGTCTTTTTCCGCCGGACGGCTGCGGACGCGGGAGATCGCCTCAGCAACCGGCAAGTCAAAGAAAAACGCAATATCGGGTTCTATCACTGATTCCGCGATTTCGTAAATCCACTGATCGCTTTCAAAACCTCTGGCTCTGAGATTAGCAAGACAAGAGTAAAAATACCTGTCGCTGAGTACGATCTGTCCCTGTTCCATTGCCGGTTCGATGACCTTCTTCCCATGCTGCACCCGGTCGCTTGCCGCAAGCAGAGACAGGCTGCGGTAATCGAATGCATCATGGTTCGGGGAATCCATATAGGTGCGGAAAATCGCCGACTGTCTGACGAAATCTGTGGGCTGCCTGGTCAAAAATACCTGATGCGCTCCTTCGAGCTCTTCCATCAGCCGACGAATTATGGTCGTCTTTCCGCAGCCGTCCAGTCCGCAAAAGGTGATCAGTTTCCCTTTTGTTTGATTTTTACGCATATGCAACCGATTCATTTACTCCACCTCCTCAAGAAGAACGGTTCTGTCTTTAGAAAAAAATCTTTCCAGAACCGACGGTTCGGTATAGCGCAGAAGCTTTTTATCCTTTGGAGAGAGAACAATATCTAAAATATCCGTACTTCCGCCAAGCGCTCTTCTTGCCGCTTTTACGGCAGCTTCATTCACACTCTTGAACAATTGCGCCGTTTGCAGAATTGAAAAAGCACAGATATCTGCCATGTGAAGCTCCTCCGCCCGCGTAAAAATGCGCCCGATCGCATCATCAGACAGATCGTAAAGCAGCATATAGATATCGCAGTATTTATAGAGGCTCATATCACGCTTCATCTGTACCCATGGCAGCGTCGCCGCTTCTTTATGCAGGTGCCCGCAGAGATGGAGAAAGAAGTCTTCCTCACAAAGAGTCTGTACATTCAGGTCCTTTACAGCAATCTCCTTTGCTTTGGCAAGCATTCTTTTCAGCGTTTCAATATCGCCGTTCTTGTAATCCAGTGAAAAATTCAGATCCACCTCGAGATATTTCAGCATGGGCAGATTGATCTCTAAAATATACGGAACCGTTTCTCCCCGCATCATCCGCGATTCGATGATTTCTTTTCTGGTGGCAGGGACAAATTCTCCGCTTTTGATTTCACCCTGGCGGAATCCTGTATTCGATAGTACGCTGCCGATTTCCGTGATATCTTCCGGCAAAAGCAGCAGATCGATATCATTTGAAGTACGATAACCCTCGGGATACTTTTTACAGAGGACCGCTCCTTTCAGCATTGCATATTTGTCCGCTTTCCCCCGTAATACGCCTGAAAGATGTTGCACCGCGGCGAAAAAGCTCTTATTTTTCAATCTGTTCTGCTCCCATGCCGCTTTCAGAGAATTGCGGAATTCCCGATTTACGTCTCCTAAGAGGTTGTTTTTCAGCAAGACTCCGTATGCGACGCCTTGCATGCGATTGAAGAAAAGCTGTCCTAAAACCGCAGGCGAAGCGCTGTCTTGCAAGAGAGCGGAAAGCTCATTTTTGTTTTCGTCCATAAAGCTGCATAGCTTTACAAACAATGTTTTTTCTTTGTTCGTCATATTCCTTTCCTATTCCTTTCAATGTACTGCTATCGGTTTTGTATATTTACCGATCATATTTTTTAAAAGCCCGGCCTCGGCAGGAGTGAGAAAGCACGGCCTCTTTTCGGAAGCAAGCCGATCTACTTTTTTCAAAAGTCCGATTTCATCCACCGACAAATACAGCCGGTCTACGGCATATCCGTCCGTCACATAAACGCCTCCGCCATACCGCCCTGTTTGCGTATAGATCGGCTCGACAGCGCTGAGCGCTTCGATATCCCGCCGGATCGTTCTCTCGGAAACGCCGAATTCAAACGCCATATTTTGTATTGTCTCATGCCTGCGCCGGCATAATAAAAGCATAATCTGCCGTCTTCTTTCGGCCGTTTCCATTTGTTCCTCCCCTCCTTTCGTTTCTTATGGTATCTTTTAATCCGGACAGTTCCGGTCCGGATTAAAAGAGAGTGCTGAGATTTTTTAGGAAGAACCCCCGCGGGTCGTATCATGCAAAAAGGACCCGGCAAAATTGCAGAAAATCACCACGCAGGTGCTGCAGTTTTGCCAGGTCCTTCTTGATTTCTTAACAAGTCCGACTACTCTCTTCGGCTTAAAACGCTATTCTTTTATCAACAAACCTCGATATGTTCTCTCTCTTGCGTCAACCTTTACGGTGACGCCGTCTCCTAAAAATGAAATTTTTAAGAGTTTCTTACATTTCGGACAATACGCATCGATCTTTGAACCGCTGCTGCCCCGGAACAGGTTTCTTCCGCAAACAGGGCAGCTCGCCTTATACGCAACCTCATCTTCCATACCAGTTCTCCTTTCCGCGGCCGGCGTATCATTGTCACGCGGCGGCTAATAATTCCATACTTCTGATTCTTTGTTCTTGACAGAAGTTTATTTCTGTATTACAATCTTTATCGGAAGTTATTTGCAGAATACTATATACCGTAATCGGAAGTTTGTCAACCAATAATCGGAAGTTTCTGCAAAATTTTATGGAGAGGTACTGTTATGACATTCGGTGAAAAAATAAAACGGCTCAGACTGGCGCAGAATCTGTCTCAAATCAATCTGGCGGCAAAAACGGGGATTTCCGAACGCTCCATCTATACCTATGAACAAATGGGAATCATGCCGAGAAGCGGCAATGTCCGCAAAATTGCCGAGGCGCTGAACGTATCCGTAAGTTATCTTTTAGATGAAGAAGAAACGGATCCGCGAAAAAATATTGATCACGATATTTTTATTGCGAATGCGAAAAATGAATATGGCTATAAAGGCGCCAGGGAAGCTACGGATATTTTATCCCGCGCTTCCGCTTTGTTTGCCGGAGGAGAGCTCGACGACGCTGCAAAAGACTTGTTTTTTCAGTCTATCATGGAAGTCTATCTTGAATCCAAAGAGGAAGCGCGTGCAAAATTCACGCCGAAGCGCGTACAAAAGAAAAGAAACGACTGATCCCGATGTTTTATCGTTATGTCTTGCGACGCTACCCTTCCATATAAGCGCATACAGGAGGATATGGAATGCCACCGATTGAATACATTTCTCAAAAGGTCAACTCCCTGATTCAAAAATACGACACACGCAATCCTTTTGAGCTCTGCAAAAAACTGAATATAAAGGTTCATTACAAGGATCTCGGTTCCTCGATGAAAGCATTTTACTTTTATCAGTCGAGAATAAAGAACATCGTCATAAACTCCCGCTCCGAAAGAAGCGTTCACAAAATTCTTTGCGGGCATGAGCTTGGCCATGCCATTTTACATAACGAGATCGCGACTATGCGCGGGTTTCAGGAGTTTGAATTATTTGACTACACGCAGCCTGCCGAATATGAGGCGAACCTATTTGACGCCGAGCTTCTGATTGCAGACGAAGAATTGTTCGAACTTCTGAAGGATAAAGACAAGAGCTTTTATAACATTGCCAAAGAGTTATATGTTCCCGCCGAACTTTTGGACTTCAAATTCAGGATTTTAAAAGACAAAGGCTATCGCCTCGAAGCGCCTGATACCGCACATGCGGATTTCTTAAAAAATGATATTGAAAACTATTGGAGCCTTCAGCCGGGATCGAACCGGCGACCTCATCCTTACCATGGATGCGCTCTACCTACTGAGCTATGAAGGCGTAGCTCTGATAATATAGCATATATAAATATAAAATTCAAGACCTATTTTTAAAGATCTCGGCAGAGATCACGATTTCATTCCGGCGGCTGGAATTCCAGCTCCGGTTCATATTTTACCGTATCGTTAAAGTGCCACCATTCGTTATAATATCCCTGAAATCCGCAGGATTGCATGATATCCTCAAGCATGCGGGCGTTTTCTGCCGCTGTTTTACCAACATCGCTATAGTCGCGGTCCGCCTCCGGTGTAAAATTATCAAACGGCGTCGGCATTTCGATTTCATTGCCGGCCGGATCGACGAGCGTCAGATCCAGGGCGCAGCCGCGCGTATGATTGGAATATCCTATGTTGGGATTCGAGACAAAATTACCGTCGGGGCATATCTCCCATAGCTTTCGTTGTGCGGCAACAGGCCGGTAGGCATCCCAAATTTTGATGCGATACCCTTTTTCTGACAAAAGTTTCTGCGCCTGCGCCAGCTTTGCAACCGTTCCGTAACGCGCATACGCTTCCGTAAAATCGTAGATGATCTGCCCGGTAAAATTCTCTGTCGTGGCGTATTTCAAATCGATGAATGCTTCTGGTACGTAATCTATAATACGAACAAAATCGTGCGCTTCCGGGGTTGGCGCTGCGGTAGGAGACGGCGGTTCTGTGGGCGGGTGCGGCGTCTGCGTTACAGAAGCCGGGGTATGAAACAGAACCATCGGCGTATTGCCCCCATTCTCCGTCTGTTTTTTGCTCGCGCAGGATCCCGTAGTAATGAATATCGCAGATAGAAAAGAAAAAAAAGAAAAAATTTTATTTTTAAATTTCATTTACAAGCACCTCAAAATATGGTATTATAACTCCGTTGTTCTTCAACACAGGCGAGCGGGTGTAGTTCAATGGTAGAATTCCAGCTTCCCAAGCTGACTACGGGGGTTCGATTCCCCTCACCCGCTCCATTTTTATTGTAAGATACAATGCATAACGACAGCATTTTCTTGTTTTCCGTAATAATCTTTTCTAATCGAAATTTCCCGAAAGCCTTCCTTTTGATAGAGTCGTCTCGCCGGCAGATTCCTTTCCCGCACCTCAAGGAATAATACGGTTGCGTCTTCCTCTATAAGCAGTTGTTTTATTTTCCGTAAAATGCATGTTCCGATTCCCATTCTGCGATTTTCTTTCCGTACCGCAAGCCGGAGAAGTTCGGCTTCACCGCACACGACCTGCATGCAGCAATATCCGACAACCTGTGTCTCCCAAAAAACAAGAAAGCACCGCATCGTTTCGTTGCGCAGCACGGCGGATAAAGTTTCCTCCTCCCATGCATCCCGAAAGGATTCCGACTCAACCGCTGCGGCGGCGGAAAGCAATTCTTCCGTTAATTCTTTAAATCGAAGCCGTGTAATTTTTATAATACTCCACCCTCAGACGTTCCGCAGTACATTCCCCAAGCAAACCGCCGGCGTTTGCGGCGGCATATTTCTTCCGCGCCAGAAGCGAGATCGCCGCGGGATTCCCCATAGAAAATGCGACCGGAACAGGTTTGTACATCTGGCCGAGCAAGTCCGCCAGCAATCCGGCATTTACAACAGATCCGTCTCCGGTAAAAAGGATCTCCCGCCCTCCATATTCCTCTTTCAGTTTTTCGCACAGTTCTTTGCAAGAAAGAGCGCTTGTTTTCATAAGGGCTTTGCCGTTCTCATATAAAGAAGCATACACGCGTTCGTTTCTCGCATCGATCAGCGGGCAGACGGGTAACGTGCCGCAAACATCGCACGCCGCTGCCAGCGCTTCCAGCGAATTGATTCCAATCAGAGGAATTCCAAGCGCATATGCAAATGTTTTAGCCGTGGTTACGCCGATTCTGAGCCCCGTGTAGGAGCCGGGCCCGTTCGTAACGGCAATCAGTCCCAGATCGGCCGGAACAACGCCTGCGGAAGACAAAATAGATGCGACGGCAGGCAGCATTTTGACCGAATGTGTTTTTTGATCCAGTATCTGAACGGAAGCAAGGATCGTATCGTCCTCAGAAACGGCAGCCATCGCCGTTTTACACGACGTATCTATGGAAAGGATTTTCATGCGCCAAACCTCCTGACCTCGATTTCGCGGCGGTTCGGCGAAATATCGTCGCGCCGGATCATTTTGATCTGCGTAATACGATCTTTATAATATGCTTCGATTTCCGGTACGCGATCGGCCCATTCGATAAAAGCGACGGCTTGTCTGTTCAAATATTCTTCAAAACCGATTTCCATAAGTTCATCATACGAGGAAATCCGGTACAGATCAAAATGGTAAAAGAAAAGATTTCCGCTCTTATATTCATTCACGATCGTAAAGGTAGGGCTCGTGATATACTCCGGGATGCCGAGCGCCTTTGCCGCGCCGCACGTAAAACGCGTTTTCCCCGCCCCCAGATCGCCGTATAACGTTACGATCTCTCCCGGTTTCAATATGCTTCCAATTTTTTCTCCCAACGCGCCGGTTTCTTCCTCGCTGTCACTTTGAAATTTTAATAAGAGCTCCATTCCGGAAATCTCCTCGCTTCCTGTAAAATCGCGTCTATTATACTATATTGCGCTTTATTTTACAAAAGCAAAAACAAAAGCTTTATGCGCTTATTTTATAAGGTAAATATACCCCCCCCCACCGCATTTTCGAATGCGCGGAGGAGCCGGTCGGAAAAGGCGCCGCAGTCGCCATGGAAAATCATTTGCGTTGCTTTTTCCCGGGAATATGCCGGCTTATAGACACGCTCGCTGGTAAGGGCGTCGTATACGTCCGCGATCCCTACGACTTGCGCGCAAAACGGAATATCCTCTCCCAAAAGTCCTGCGGGATATCCTTTTCCGTCATACCGTTCATGGTGGAAGCGGCAGATTTCATAACTCATTTCTGCATATATGGGACCGCCGCTGACATTCGGAATCATTTTAGCAATTTCAGCGCCGAGATTCGTATGCGTCTTCATAATCTCATATTCGGCGGCAGTCAGCCTCCCGGGTTTTTGTAAAATCGCATCCGAGATGCCGATTTTACCGATATCGTGGAGGGCGGAAAGGTTTACGATGATTTCTTTTTTTCTGTCGTCGAGCTGCTGTTCCGGATAAAGCGGAGCGGCATAATCCAATATGAGCTTGACGTAACTTTTGATTCTTCTGATATGGCCGCCGCTTTCCAGGGAACGATGCTCCAGAAGCGCTGCCATCAGATCCACAGTCTTCCAATAGCTGTTGCTGATCAAGTCGTTCTGCCGGCGCAGCATCCGTTCCTGCCGGAACTGGCGCTTCGTTTCGTCATTGATGTTGCGCAGCGCCAGGATCAGAATCCGGGGGCCGACTATTTTACGGGAGAGCATCAGCTCCACCCATTCATAATGTTCGTCGTAGAGCCGGCGGTACTGGATATACCTTCTTTTATATCCGTATTCTTCCGCCGCATTCCGTTCAAAATCGGAAAATTGCAGATGTTTCATCACGGATTGCTTGTCCTGCGGATAAACGAAATCGTTGCAGTATCTTTCTATGAATTCTCCATACGCTCCGGATTCGGGTATCTTCTTCATAAAGTTCGTTTCCTGAACATCAACGTACCGGTATGTATCCGTATCCAAATCGACACAGATCGTACCAGAATATTGGGAACAGACATTTTTACTGATCGCTTCCTGCATATCAATCTGTTTTCTCAGATTTTGTACTTCCTCAGAGAACGGCTGCGTTTCTTCCTCCTGTTTCATAATCGATGCTCCATTATATAATGTATTTGAACTGCTGATATTCTGCACTGAATCTATTTTACAATAAACGGCGGATAAAATCAACGGAATTTCTATATATAACGAAAAAACCTTCCGAAAATTCCGGAAGGTTTCTGTAAAAGACTTAACGTTTTGAGAATTGCGGCGCTCTTCTCGCTTTTTTGAGTCCGTATTTTTTTCTTTCCTTCATGCGCGGATCGCGTGTCAGGAAGCCTGCCTGTTTCAGAACAGGGCGCAGGTTCTCATCATATTCTAACAGCGCTCTGGCGAGGCCGTGACGGATCGCGCCCGCCTGGCCTGTGAAGCCGCCGCCCGTCACCTTGCAGATGACATCGAGCTTGCCGTCCGTACCTGTAATCGTCATGGGCTGACGTACGATAAGCTTAAGCGTTTCCAAACCAAAATATTCATCTATGCTTTTACCGTTGACGGTGATCGCGCCCGTTCCCGGAACGAGTTCCACGCGTGCAACTGATTTTTTTCTTCTTCCTGTACCGAAATACTGATCTGCCATTCTCATTTGCCTCCTTTAATTAAAATTCATAAGCTTCGGGCTTCTGCGCCTGATTGACATGCTCAGGACCGGCGTAAACTTTGAGTTTTTTGATCATCGCTCTTCCCAGGGAATTTTTCGGGAGCATCCCCTTTACGGCAAGCTCCACCGGAGCGGCAGGATGCTTTTTGAGCAGATCCTTATACGGAACTTCTTTGAGTCCTCCGGGATATCCGGTGTGGTGGCGGTAAAGTTTATCCGTTACTTTCTTTCCGGTGACAACGACTTTTTCTGCGTTGACGACGATCACAAAATCGCCTGTATCGCAGTTCGGCGTGTATATGGGTTTATGTTTCCCCATCAAGATTTTTGAAACTTCCGTTGCAAGCCTTCCCAATGTCTTTCCTTCGGCATCAATGATATACCATTTTTTATTGGCGGTATCTATTGCAGCCGCATTAGGCACATATGTCTTCATAATCTAAAAACCTCCTTATATAAAGCCCGTCCGTCGGGCAACGGAAGTGATCATACAACAATTTTGAGAGGATGTCAATCTCAATTTCCGTTATTTTCAATATATATCTCTTTTACTCTCGTTATCTCTTATTTTTTCTTAATTTCTCTCGTTATCTCACGCTTCATTTCATTCATAAAAAAATTTTAATGCAAATTTTACCGGAAATGTGATATAATGCCCTTGAAAATTTTATTTTTCAAAAACCGTCAGGAGGAAAACGTGAAATGTATAGGATAGGTATAGATTTAGGCGGAACCAATATTTCCGCCGGTCTTGTAGGAGACGGGGGAAAATTATTATTTAAATCTTCGATGCCAACGGAAACGGGCATTTCCGACGCCGAATTAACGGAATTGATGGCGAAGTTCTGTCTTCGGATCGTAAAACGCTGCGATATTTCCGAGCGCGATATCGAATCGATCGGTATCGGCTGCCCCGGCGTCTGTGACGATGAAAACGGTATTTTATTGTATACCGTAAACCTTCCCTTCCGGAACACCAATATCGCAGAAATTTTCTCCAAATTTATCCATGCGCCAGTTCATCTTGCCAACGATGCCAACTGTGCGGCGCTCGGAGAAGTGGTGGCAGGCGGCGCAAAAGGTTACAAAAGTTCGATTACATTGACGCTGGGTACGGGAGTCGGCGGCGGGATCATTATCGACGGTAAGATTTATACCGGCTTTAATCACGCTGCGGGAGAGATGGGGCATATCACGATTCACGCAGGCGGAGAATCGTGCGGCTGCGGCAGAAGAGGCTGCCTGGAATCGTACGCTTCGGCATCTGCTCTGATCCGCGAATCGAAACGCGCTTTTCAGGAGCATCCCGATTCCATGATTCGTACGCTCTGCGACGGCGACCTAAATAAAATCAACGCAAAAACGCCGTTTGACGCGAAACGCGCCGGGGATAAAATCGGAACGGAAATCGTGGACAAGTACATACGCGACCTGGGAGAAGGCATTATCAACTATATCAATATTTTCCAGCCGGAGATCATACTGCTCGGCGGCGGGGTTTCCAAAGAGGGAGATTATCTGCTGGAACCGCTCAGGGAATATGTGTTCCAGTATTCTTACGGACACGACTTTTTGCCCAGAACCAAAATCGAATGCGCCGTGCTCGGCAATGATGCGGGAATCATCGGCGCGGCAATGCTCGATTAATACGAAACCCGATATAGATAAAGGCCGTGCGGGGGTGCCGTCATCCCCGCTTTTTTTCGTTCCCGGGACCGAATCATTTCCGGGATTTCCTCGGGCCGGAACCTGCCTCTGACCACACCGGCAAGCGTCCCCGCAATAATTCTGACCATATTATATAAGAAACCATTTCCGCAGATTTCCAAATAAAAAATTTGATCCATATCCTGTTTCACTTCCGCGGAAAATATCGTACGTACCGTTGTCTTTGCAAGGCCGCCGGAGGCTTTAAATGCCGTAAAATCATGCGTGCCTGTTAAGAAACGGCACGCGCGGTTCGTGACCTGAAGAATTTCCTGCGTGGAAAGCGTCGTTTTTTTCGCGGCGTTCCACGCTCTGTTTTGCAGCAGCGGATGCTGTATTTCATCAAAATAAAAATAATACCGGTAGGTTTTGCTTTTTGCGGAATATACCGCATGGAATTCCGGCGGAACCTCCTCCGAAGCTTTAACTTTGATATCGCCCGGCAGAACCGGATTCAAAGCCTGGTACAGATTCTCTGCAGGGATCGTACAAGAGGTGTGAAAATTCGCAGCATAATGCAGCGCATGTACGCCGGCATCGGTACGGCTGCAGCCGATCATTTCAACCGTTTCCCCCGTCAATTTCCGAACGGCGATTTCCATTGCGGACTGGACGGTAGGGATACTTTTGCTTCCCTGCCGCATCCATCCGGAATAATTGGTACCGTCGAATTCAAGGATCAATTTAATGTTCCGCATTTTCCGAACTCTTTTTTTTCTGTAAAATACTGAGGTCAAATTCGATTTTCGTATGAAAAATATAATCCGATACGTATATATCGATCAGGCACGTCGCAAGCTCTACGAGCAGGAACAGGAGCACGCCCAAAGCGGCGGCTAAAATCACATTTGGAATTTTACTCTCCAGAAAAGTAATGGAATACGATAAAATGTAGCGGATCAATACGGTTCCGAACGCAATCGCAGCTGCTTTTCCTATACTTTTTTTCGTGTAAAGAGAAGACAGGAACAGCGCCTTTCTCCCCCAAAGCCCGCTGCGCACCGCCACATATTGGTAAAACGTATATGAAACGAACAAAATCAGTCCCGGGAAGAAGAACAGCATCATGCCGCATGTTACGGAAATGGCATAAAGAAGCGTCGTCAGCAAAATTTTAGGCCAGAGCCGCACGGAAAAATCCATGAGTTCCGGGATATTGGAAGACTTCTCTTCCAAGGCGTCGTAGGAAAGCTTGATAACGGCGATCCGATAGACGTATAAAAACAGGCTGATCAGCCACATACTCATCATATACCAAAGCGTGCGCGCATCGCCTGACTGCAGATCGCCGGGCAAGGCGGGCGTAATCAGAAATTCCTGTATGAGGTAAACAGGGAGAACGATCATCAGGGAAAGAAGCAGAAGCGTTTTAAAATGATTTTTAAAAATCCGGATCGTGTTGTTCATCAGTGGCGCTGCTTCCTTTTTGCATTCTTTTTGCGGCTTGCATAGCTGTAATCCGCATTTTGACCGTGATGTTTCTTCTCCCACGATTTCGTAGCGAATCGAACGAATGTCCAGGAAAGAAAGAGTCCGATCAGCGCCATAACGGCGCATACGATATGGAACGACAGGATCGAGAGGTCGAAAAATACGGCGGAAGCTCCATCCGCATAGGAATGTTTATAACTGCTCAAACCGTTTCCCGCGATATTGATCCGATATAGTTCAAATGTTTTTTCTATAAAATTCATGTCGGGTTCCCGTACCTGCTGTGCATAAAGAATGGCACAGTCTGCAAACACGGCAAGCATGGTAGCCAGAATACAGGCCAGTACGAGCAAAAGCATATGGAAGTTTCTCTGGTCTTTTCTTTCTACGAAATATTGGTAAAACGCATAAGCGGACATTCCGACGAAGAGATATACGAGCCCTGTGATATTCCCCATAAAATAATCGACGATCATACATACCGCCGCCCCGGTTACGGCGCCGAGCAAAGAAAATAAAAAGGCTCTCAGATTTTTTGTTTCTCCTTTTTGCTGCTTTTGGAGCTTTTGTTCATTTAACGCAGTGGGATCTACCAAATGTGATTCTCCTTTTCATGACTCGGTATCTTGTTCCAGAATCCGGAAGATACCGTCGATTTTTTCCGTTAGCGCTTCTTCGGTAAAATCCGTAGCTAACAGGATTTCGCTGAAGATCGCATTTTTGGAATTTGTCAGCAATTTTTTCTCTCCTGTGGAAAGGCTTCTTTTTTTCTCCCGCAGGCGCAGATATTTGTATACGTCGGCGGCATCCATGATGTCCCCCGAGCGCAGCTTGTCCAGATTTTCCCGATGCTTTTTATTCCAGTTCAACGTGTTGATTTCACAAGGCGTACTGAGATGCGCAAATACCGCCTCGGCTTCTTCTGCCGGCATAACCGGACGCAGCCCGATATTGTCCGCGGAGTCTACAGGGATATTCAATTCCAGTTTACTGTGCGCAAGCGTCAGCAGATAATACAAATGCGTTTCCCCAAAGCATTCTTTTTCCTCGATCGACGTGATAATACCGGCTCCGTGGAAGGGATGCACGACCTTATCCCCTATCTCGTATCTCATAATAAGACCTCTTATTCAAAAGCATTCGGTAAAAAAATGCTGTACTTAAAGTCTTATCTATTATATACTAATACCCTGTAAAAAACAAGATGGAAAGAGGCGGAGACATGGACGGAAATGGTATAAATATATCTCTTTTAAAAGAACTTTTTGTAAAGTATTATGGAAAGTCCAGCCATGAAATACGCGTGTTTACTGCGCCGGGACGCGTAAATCTGATCGGCGAACATATCGATTACTGCGGCGGTTTTGTTTTTCCCGCGGCATTGACGCTATCCTGCGCCGCTGCGGTGCGGCTGAACGGCAGCGATCTGATCCGTTTCCGCGCAGATGATCTGGATACGGAATTTACGCTCGATTTAAAAGATACTCTGGCGGGAAAATCGCTGAAATGGGGAAGCTATCAGGCCGGCGTGATCCACGGTTTGTTGGAAAAAGGATACCGCGTCCGCGGCATGGATATGCTGTTTACCGGAAATATTCCTTTTGGCTCCGGTCTTTCTTCTTCCGCCGCCATCGAATTGGTTACGGCGGTCGCCGCTGCGGCGCTCTCTGACAACATTGCGGAGAAAGGGATCGATCTCGTGCAAATGGCGCTGATCGGCCAGAATGCCGAACATACGTTTTGCGGCGTGAACTGCGGAATTATGGATCAGTTTGCTTCCGCAATGGGCAAAAAAAATCATGCGCTCCTGCTGGACTGCGCTGCCTTAGAATATAAATATGTGCCTTTGGAGCTTGGCGACTATACGCTGGTGCTCGCCAATACGCGGAAAAAGCATGCGCTTGGCGCCTCGGCATACAATAAGCGCCGCGAGGAGGTCGCGGAAGGGCTGCTCCGGATCAACAGCGCCCTCGGGGAACGCCGCGCGCATTTATGCGATTTTAACGAATCGGAATATCGGGCTGCGGAACCGAAACTGGGCGCGGATAAAGTGAAAGACAGAATCGAGCATGTGATCTGTGAAAACGAGCGCGTCAAAAAAGCCGTTTCCGTATTGGAAAACGGCGATTTGTGCGCATTCGGCAGAATATTATGCGAGGCAAACGCATCGATCCGCGACCTTTATGAGGTTACCGGTCCGGAATTGGATGCGATGTTTGAAATCGCAACCCATACGGACGGCTGCATCGGCGCCCGCATGACAGGCGCCGGATTCGGAGGCTGTACCGTAAATATCGTGCGAAAGGATTTTACAGATTCTTTTATCCGCAGCGTCGGAAACGCCTATACCGCACAAACGGGAATCATACCGGAATTTTACGTCTGCACTGCCGGCGACGGCGCAAGAGAAATCTTTTCATAAAAGAATCTGTGCGCGCACAGATTCCGCCTCTTCCGAAAGACCTAAGCCGCGCAGAATTTCCAGGCCGAAATCGATTGCGGTTCCTGCGGAACGGCTCGTGATTACGGTGCCGTCGCGTACCACGCGGTCCTGTGTGTATTCCGCACAGGAAGCCGGGTCGATACAATCCGGATAGGAGGTCGCCTTTTTTCCTTTAAGAATCCCTGCTTTTTCAAATATGCAGGGAGCGGCGCAGATCGCGGCCGTTATTTTACCTTTTTGATAAAATGCTTTTACGATCCGGATGACGCGTTCGTCGTCGCGCAGCGTTCCTGCGTTCGGCTGGCCGCCGGGCAAAATGACGCCGTCATAAATCTCCGAAATTTTCGCAGCGCCTTCCGAATCTATTGTCTCAGGCAATACGCTGTCGGAGAGGAAGCGAATGCCGCGTGCGCCATTGACGGTATTCCGTCCCGTAATACTACAGATTTCTACGGATACGCCCGCTCTTCTCAAAAGATCGGCCGGCGCCGCCGCCTCGATTTCTTCAAATCCATCTGATAAAAGCATGAACAGTTTCATTCTATCAAATCCTTTCTTTCCTATTCTTTCTGTAAAATATTATAAATCCTCCGCTCCGGATGCGTTTTGTCCGAATAAAGGATTCAATTCATTGATTCCGGATATGTATTTCACCGTGTGGGCGGGATAGGAACCGCCGGCCAAGAATTTTTGCAGCGCCTCTTGATTGCCCTTCGGCACGACGCAGCGCCTGAAGCCCATGCGAAATGCCTCCGAAACACGCTTTTCGGCCTGGCTGACGCTGCGGATTTCACCCGTCAGCCCAACTTCTCCAAATATTACCGTGTCATGCGGAATCGTTTGATTCCGGTACGCAGACATCAGCGCTGCTGCAATGGCGGCATCCGCGGCCGGTTCATCGATCCGCATCCCGCCGATAACGTTGACATACGCATCGCAATCGCACATTTTATAGCCTGCTCTTTTTTCCAGAACCGCAATCAGCAGCGAGATTCTGTTATAATCGAGCCCCGTTGTCATTCTGCGCGGATTGGCAAGCGTCGTATTGGAAACCAGCGCCTGTACTTCCAGAAGCATTGGACGCGTCCCTTCCATCGTACAAACGACTGCGGTTCCCGCAGCATCCGCCGGTCTGCCTTCCAGCATCACGGCAGAAGGATTCGAAACCTCCGCAAGGCCGTCTTCCCGCATTTCAAATACGCCGATTTCGTTTGTGGAACCGAACCTGTTTTTCACACATCGTAAGATCCTGTACGCCTGATAGCGTTCTCCTTCAAAATACAAGACGGTGTCCACCATATGTTCCAGCACGCGGGGACCTGCGATGCCGCCGTCTTTCGTCACATGACCGATAATAAATATGGATATATTCATGCTTTTGGCAATCCGCAGCAAACGTCCTGTAATTTCCCGAACCTGGCTGACGCTTCCCGGAGCCGAAGCAATTTCATCGTCATAAATCGTCTGTATGGAATCGATCACGATATAATCCGGCCTGATCCGTTCGATTTCGCTTTCGATATTGCCGATCAGCGTTTCGGAAAAGAGATATAAATTTTCCGCAGTCACATGGAGCCTGTCTGCGCGCATTTTGATCTGCTGCGCAGATTCTTCGCCGGAAACATATAATACGTTCCGTTTCTGCGCCATATTTCCGGAGAGCATCAGCATCATCGTAGATTTTCCAATGCCGGGATCTCCTGCCGCCAGAATCAAAGATCCCTTGACGATCCCGCCGCCCAGAACGCGGTCCAATTCCCCGATTTCCGTTGCGTCGCGCTTGCTGACATCTGCGGTGATTTCCCGGATCGGCGCCGCTTTGCTCTGCACATGGACGCCCTGAAAGCCGAAAGAATTGCCGCCCCCGCTTTTCTTATCCGTCTGGATTTTTTCTTCTGCAAAAGTATTCCAATTCTGGCAGGCGGGGCACTTTCCGAGCCATCCGCTCGATTCATACCCGCATTCCGTGCAGTAAAATACCGTTTTCGCTTTAGCCATCGACGACCACCACCGCGCCGTCTTTTGCAGAGATATGGATTTCCTTCTGCTTCGAAGACAGTACCAGTTCCGCGACTTTATCCTCGATCTCATTTTGCAGGAGCCGTTTGATCGGCCGCGCGCCGTATAATGGGCTGTACCCTTTTTCCGCAATATAATTCGCCGCATCATCGTCGATCTTCAATCGAATGCCGTTTGCCGCAGCGCGCGCTTCCAGCTGGGCAATGAGAATATCCGTGATCCGCCGGATTTCTTCCTTTGTAAGCTGTTTGAATACGAGGATATCGTCGATCCTGTTCAGAAATTCAGGTTTGAACGTCCGTTTCAATTCTTCATTTACGCCGGATTTCATCCGCTCATATTTTTCTGCTTCGTTATATTGCGTAAAGCCAAGCGTTTTCGGCTCCGTAATATTTCGCGCGCCTACGTTGGACGTCATGATGATGACCGTATTTTTAAAGTCGATCTGCCTGCCTTTCGCATCCGTAATCTGTCCCTCGTCCAGGATCTGGAGCAGAATATTGAAAATATCCGGATGCGCTTTCTCGATTTCATCGAAAAGGACGACGGAGTACGGCTGATTTCTGACTTTTTGCGAGAGGATCGGCTCGTCGGAAAATCCGACGTATCCCGGCGGCGAACCAATCAGCTTTGAAACGCTGTGCGCTTCCATATATTCCGACATATCGAAACGGATAAGCGAATGCTCGTCGCCGAACAACGCTTCGGCGAGCGCCCGGCATACTTCCGTTTTTCCGACGCCGGTCGGCCCGAGGAAAATGAAAGATCCGACTGGTTTTTTGGGATCTTTCAGCCCTGTTCTGCCCCGCCGGATGGCTTTTGCGACGGAAGAGACCGCTTCCTCCTGCCCGATCACCCGTTTATGCATCACCGCTTCAATATGCAGGAGGCGCTGCGCTTCATCCACGTCCAACTTGGAAAGAGGAATCCCCGTCCATGTGGAAACCACTTCGGAAATGTCATTTTCCGTGACGGCGCTGCGATCTTCCTTTCTCCTGCCGGATCCGCTTTGCTCCATTTCTTTGCGTAATGCAAGTTCCTGTTTCCTGTAATCGGCAGCTTTGTCAAATTCTCCAAGCAGCATCGCTTCATCGCGTTTTTCCCGTAATTCCAGAATTTTTGCTTCTTCGTTTTCGGTTTCGCGGAAGGAGGGCGTATCTTTCACGATGTGCTTTGCGGAAGCCGCCTCGTCGATCAGATCGATTGCCTTGTCCGGAAGGAAGCGGTCATTGATATATCGCTTCGACAAATGTACGGCCGCCCGGATCGCTTCTTCCGAAATCGTTACGCCGTGATATTTTTCATAAACGCCCCTGATGCCCTGCAGGATTTTGACGGCCTGTTCTTCATCCGGCTCCGTGATTTGCAGCGGCTGGAACCGTCTTTCAAGCGCCGGGTCCTTCTCGATATATTTTCTGTATTCCCGCAGCGTTGTAGAGCCGATCACCTTGATATATCCTCTTGAAAGCTCCGGTTTTAATATATTGGCCGCATCAAGAGAGCCTTCGGCGTTGCCTGTGCCGATAATCGTATGGAGTTCATCGAAAAACAACACGATATCTTTGTCTTCTTTTGCTTCCGCAATCACGCGTTTAAAGCGTTCTTCAAACTCTCCCCTGTATTTCGTACCGGAAACCAGCCCCGACAGGTCGATCGAGATAATCCGTTTGTTTCTGACGCCGTCGGGAACATTTCCCTCTGCGATCAGCTGCGCCAGGCCTTCCACGATCGCGGTCTTGCCAACGCCGGGCTCGCCTACCAGGCAGGGGTTATTTTTCGTTTTTCTCCCGAGTATCTGCAAAACGCGTTTCATTTCTTCTTCGCGGCCGATGATCTTATCGTATTTTCCTTCCGCGGCCATCTTTGTCATATCCGTTCCGTATTTTATCAGGAACGGGACCTCCTCGCCGCCGTTTTTGATATAATCCACCGCAAGCAGCTCCATCGGGGCGATATCGTCCGTCACGCGCTTCTGTTTCTGCAAATCCGCCGTGAATTCGTCTGTCTGCAGCATCGCCACGATATCCTTGAAGAGTTGCGTCGGTTCTATATTCATATCGATGAGGACGCGCACCGCGATGCTGTCGATTTCCCGGAAAATGGAAACGAGCAGATGCTCCGTTCCGACCGTATCGTGCCCGTAATGCAGCGCGGTTTCTTTGCTGCGCTTAATCACCCGCTCACAGGCGATGGTATAGTACATTTCCCCCGTATACGTGCCGCGGACTGCCGCGGATTGATTGACCAGGCGTAAAATCGACGTCCGGATCCTGTCGGGGCGCAAGTCGTTCTGCTGCAGGACCATCCCTGCGATGCCGACGGCATCCGTACACAGGCCGAGAAGCAGATGTTCCGTTCCCACTACATTGCTGCCGAGACTCCGCGCCTCTTCTTCCGCGATCACGATTGCTTTATTTGCTTTCTCTGTAAAATTGATACCATTAAAATCCTTTAGCATAATACCTCCTGAAGATGGTTTCAGCGAACCGTCAAAAGCTCGAGCGCCGTCGTATCTTTGATCCGTCCGCTCTTGATCGACAAATCCATTTCCTCGCATAATTCGATTTTATCTTTGATTTCTTGCAGCTCCATATGCGCCGCCTGGCGTGCCAGCTTTCCTGCCGCAAAATCTTTTATCCCAAGAAGCGCGGCGATTTCTGACGTTTTGGCGCCGCTGTCCGCAAGAAGCCTGGCGCTGTACAATTGCGACCACATTTTACTGAGGATCGCAATGATTTTGACCGGAGGTTCTTTCTCCTCGAGCAAGCTTCTCAGAATAAAATACGATCTGTTCGTATCCCCGGCGGCGACGGCATCGTTTAAGTCGAACAGGCGCGCGCCTAAACGCATGCTGCATAAAGCATCCACATGCTTTTTTTCGATTTCAGCCCCTTCCGGAACATATAAGATCAGTTTTTCGACTTCCGACATCAATTTGGAGATGTCGTCTCCGATCCCTTCGATCATATATTGCAGCACGCCGTCCCCGACGGCTCTGCCGGCTGTTTTCACCGCATGGGCAAGTACCTTTTTGATTTCTCCAGGCGCTTGCCGTTTACAATTGAATACGATTCCAAGTTCGCACGTTTTTTTATAGAATTTATTTCGTTTGTCCGCCTCTTCTTCTTTAAATACGAGATAAGTATCCCCTGCTTCCGCATTTTCCAGAAAAGAAGGATCTCCTGCCGCTTTGAAAAAGCCGCTTCCGCTGATGACGGCAAGCTTTCTTTCTCCGAACATCGATACGGATGCGCATAGCGCGCCGATCTCTTTGGGATCAGCTTCCGGTCCAAAAAAGTAACAGTTCATACGGTCACAGTCCAGCCTCTTTCGGATCCGCTCCGTATACAGATCTTTCAGATAATTTTCCGGACCGTAAAAGAGATAGACATGTTTCAGTTCCTCTTGATTCAGGTGATTTTTGATCGATTTGATATCTTCGATTTCTGCCATGGATGCAGCTTTCCCTTTCTCATTGTAATTCTGACGGCGCCGCACAGATCGCTTCTGTACAGTTTCACACCGGCGTTTTCCAATGTCTCCGTCACACGTCCGGAAGGATGGCCGTAACGATTCTTTCTGCCAACACTTATTATAGCATATTCAGGCGAAATTATCGAAATATTTTTCTCTTCGCTGCCGCTGTCCGAACCATGATGCGCCACCGCCAGCACATCCGTTTTACCAATCCATTTGTTTTCTATAAAATGATCTTCCGTTTCCCGTTCGATATCTCCGGTAAAAAGAACGCTCCCGTTGATGTTTCCGGCGGACATGACGAGAGAACTGTTATTCACGTCGCTATTTTCCGCGGAAATCATGTAATTTTCATTTGCATATAAATTGACGTGTAAATCTCCGAAAAGATATTCCCCCCTTCCGCGGATCCGGATAACTGTTACGTTCCGGGACGCCGCTTCCCGGCAAAGCGCCGCGGCGCCTGTATCATACGGATTATCCGGCACAAGGATACACTTCACAGTATGCTCTTTTAAAACATCGGATATTCCTCCCGCATGATCCGAATGCCCGTGTGTCAGCAAAATAAAATCCAGCGTTCCGATCCCCTGCCGGAACAGCAAGCTGCTGATATCCGTTTTTCCGTCGCCGCCATCGATCAGACCGCAGATTTCTCTGGTACGGATCAATGCGGAAAATCCCTGCCCAACATCGAAAAACAGGATTTCCGTCCGATCCGCGCGTATCCACCAGGAGGTGAAGAAGACGGCGCATCCCAAGATTACTGGCAGCACATGTCTCTTGATAAATGCCGTATATCTTTTGTGCAATACGATCCATAATACGGCATAGTATAATATAATCGTCTGTATCTTCATGCCCGGCACGCGAAATGCGCCAAGCGGCGCCGGAATACCGGCTCCCACAGCAGAAACGCAGTCGAGTCCATACAGCACCGCCGCAGTAAACGAAGCCGGTATTTTACACAGGATCGTTCCAGCCGGCAGAAAGTACGCAAGCCAGATGGAAAATCCCGACATACAGATCCAATACGCCAACTTCGAGGCAAAAACGGTTGCCAGTATTCCGATCGGAGAAAGGCTGTTGAAAAAGGTTATCAGAAGCGGCGTCATTCCTAAATTCACCGCAACGCCGGAAGCGATACATCCCGGTATTTTTCCAAAGAAAAAAATTCGTTTTGTCAGCGCCGGTTTTATCAAAAGGATGGAACCCGCCGCCGCATAACTCAGCAAGAATCCGCTGTGATGCAGAACGAACGGATTTGCAGCAAGCTGTATCGCGCAGGACGCCAAGAGCGCATTTTTCATTTGATAGGGACGTTTCAGGACTTTTGCCACGAGAATATAAGAATTCTGCAGCACCGCCCGCGTTACGGAAGGCGAAAAATCGGCAAGGCAGGCAAACAGCAAAAGGAAAAGGATGCAAGAAGCCATTCTGGGCGCATAACCGATCTTTTTCCGGGATAACAGACGCAGGATAAAATTCTGTACAAAGCCCACATGCATACCGGAAACCGCCATGACATGTGCGATCCCCGCATCGCGGTAATTCCGCATGTTTTCCGGGTCGATTCCTCCCGTATCGCCCGTTAATACGGCCATCGCCACAGCCGCATTCTGCGGCCCGAGCGTTTCTTCGAGCGCAAGAGCAAGGCTTTGCCGCGCCTGCGCCGCTTTGCAGCGGCAGAATGTTTTTATTTTAAAAGACAGCGCGATTTGCGCTTCCGATATAAGTTGTATCTGTTCGTTCTTCGGATACGAGATATAGTTTACGTTCCGGCTTGCAAGATACTCTTTCTGATCAAAGCCTCCCGGGTTCGTAGAATGTTTCGGCAAAGCAACGGAACGCGCAGGAGTTTGCAGGCGCACGTATCTGCCGGTTCGCAGGTTTGTTAAAAGTTCCTCATTCAGCCTGCCGACAGAAAGAAGGATCCGTTCTCCCTTTTGCGGAATAAAAATCAGCTGATCGCCTTTATTCCAGACAGCACGATATACGAAGCCTTCTATGTATTCCGGGAAATCCGGAACGTCTGCAGGAAGCGCTGCGCTTCCGGGGCGGATCCGGAGCAGGGATACGACCAGGAGTAAGCAAAATACGGCCGGAATAAAATAGTTTCCGGCCATTCTGCCAAAGAAGCGTATCTGATTCTTCAATTTCATCAATGCTTCTTGCTTTTTGGTTTCGATATGAGGGCCGCAATCAGCGCCAAAAAAACGGCTGTAATGATGCCGGAGGCAACGTCCGCCAGGCCTCCTGTAAAAATCCCTCTGAAACCATATTGATCTACGGCTTTGAATACTCCGTTGCAAAGGGAATATCCAAATCCGGTAAGCGGAATCGTAGCGCCGAAGTTTCCGAATTTTACGACATATTTATATACGCCGATGGCCGTCAGAAATACGCCTGCTACGACGTATAATACTAAAATCCGCGCGGAAGTCAGCTTTGTTTTATCGATCAGAATCTGTGCGATCACGCACAGGAGACCGCCAACTACGAATACACATAAATATTTTAATAGAAAGTCCATCTCTTATACCTCTCTTTGAACGCCGGTTTACTGCGCTTCGACTGCAACCGCATGCGCGATTCCGGAAATACTTTCCGATTGTTTTACGGAAATCGGGCTCATCAGCGCACCCGTGCCGACAAACAATATTTTTTTGAGAATTCCATATTGCAGCTGCTTGTAAAAATAATTGGCAAAAACCGCCGTGCCGCAGCCGCAGCCGCTGCCGCCGGAATTCGTATTTTGCTGAACCGGGTCAAAAATCATCGCGCCGCAATCCTGATGGCGAAAGCTGCCTTTTTCCGTATCATACAAACTGTATCCGTGCATATCCATGATTTCACGCAGCATCCCGCTTCCGGTCAATCCGAGATCGCCGGTGATAATGGCATCGTAATATCCCGGTTCGAGTCCGAGATCCGAAAGGTGTGCGATGATGGTATCCGCCGCTGCCGGCGCCATTGCCGCGCCCATATTATTGGAATCGGTTACATTGTAATCCGTTATTTTTCCGATCGTCACGGAAGTAATCATCGGTCCGCCCGCCTCGGAGGAGAGCAGCATACCCCCGGCTGCGGTTACCGTCCACTGTGCGGTCGGAGGCCGCTGCCCGCCCTGCTCCACAGGCATCCGGAAAGTTTTCTCTGCCGCGCAGAAATTACTGGACGCCATACAGATGATATTGTTCATCCCGCCGCTGTTGATCAGAAGCGAGGCAGCCGCCATCCCTTCCGCGATCGTGGAGCACGCGCCGAACAGCCCGAGATACGGAACGCCGGAATCCCGCAGCCCGATGGAGGACGCGATACATTGATTCATCAGGTCTCCCGCCAGAACGCAGTCGATATCGTCGCTCTTTTTGTCGATTTTCCCTAAAAGTTTCTGGAAGGCGGCCGTCGCAAATTTTGCTTCTGCTTTTTCCCACGTTTTTTCATCGTAATCTTCCTGCTGAACTTCATCGAAATATTCTCCCAACGGACCTTCTTTCTCCCGCGGGCCTACGATTGCAGCCGTTTCTTTGATATAAACTTTCCGATCATTCGTATATGTCTGTTTTCCTTGTTTCGTAGACATACGTACTCTCCCCCTTATTTTATCAGATAATAAATAAAGCCTGCCACTACGGATGCAGCCGTTCCGTAGACGATGACCGGACCGGCCACCTGAAACATCTGCGCGCCGACGCCTAAAATAAAGCCTTCGCTTTTATATTCCATAGCAGGCGACGTGATGGAGTTGGCAAAACCGGTGATCGGCACGATGGTTCCCGCGCCTGCAATGCCGCCGATTTCGTCATATACGTTCAAAGCGGTAAGCAGAACACCGAGAAATACCATGAACATCACCGTAAGCGCTTTCCCGTTTTCTTCGCTGATGCTCCCGAAAACAGAAGCCACGGCTTTGCTCATCAAAATATCGTAATACGCTTGCGCGATAATACAAATAATTCCTCCGAACAAAAACGCCATGGCGCAGTTTTTAACGATACCGGACTTTTTCGAATATTTATCCGTCATCTCGGTATACTTTTCTTTTGTAAGTTTGTTGAGATTGTCGCTCATATATTTCAATACCTCCGTTTATTTGCCATTACGGAGATATTGTTTCATATATGGATATTTTTATGCATAATTTTACAGATTACTAAGCTTTTTCCTCATTTTGATCAGTATTTTCTTTTCCATCCTCGATACCTGTACCTGCGAAATACCAAGCCGTTCCGCGATTTTCGCCTGTGTCAGATCGCTGTAATACCGCAGCTTTATAATCGTCTTTTCCTGTTCCTCCAGCTCTTCCATCGCCTTTTCGATGGAAATTTTATCCAGGAGTCTTTCATAGCCAGTATTTTCACCGTCTTCTGAACGCGTAAGCTTATCGATGAGATATTCCGGATTCGGAGAACTTTCGTCGATCGCCGTATAAATGGATTCCGGCATACGCGAGGCTTCCAATGCCATGATGATATCTTCCCGTTCGACATTCAGCGCTTCTGCAATCTCTGAAATCGGCGGTTCCTTAAAATATTTTCTTTCCGATTCTTCCACGTATGCCTTGATCTTGAAGCCAAGTTCCTTTACGGAACGGGAGACCTTGATCGGCCCCTCATCCCGCAGATGCCGCCTGATCTCTCCGGCGATCATGGGGACGGCATAAGTTGAAAAACATACGTCATAATTCAAATCGAAATTCCGGATTGCCTTGATCAACCCGATCGAGCCGATCTGAAACAGATCATCCGCTTCGGTTCCTTTGTTCATATATCTTTTGACGACACTCCATACAAGTCCTATATTATCTTCATATACTTCTTTCTGTGCTGCATTGCTTTCTGCGTCACTGCCGTTCTGAACCGTTTTGATGAGTTCCTTTACGGCTGTGTCGTCATATTTTCGCACAGATTATCACCACCGTCCTCCGTTGAACCGACAGATTGAAAGATTTTATACAGTTTGATGACCGTACCTTTCCCCACCTCCGATTCTACGCTGAAATGATCCGTAAAAGATTCCATAATCGTAAATCCCATTCCGGAGCGTTCCATTTCCGGAGAAGAGGTAAACAGCGGCTCTCTTGCTTTCTGGATATCTTCGATTCCGCAGCCCTGGTCCGTAACGATGACTTCGATCGCATCCTGGTAAAGAAGGCATTCCATCTGGATCAGGCATTTATCCCTTGCTCTGCCGCTTTTGCCATAGCCGTGAATGATGCTGTTGGTAACAGCTTCGCTGACGGCGGTTATAATGTCGGAAAGTTCGTCGAGCGTCGGATCGATCTGCACTGCCATGGCGCTGACGATGGATCTTGCAAGACCTTCGTTGCACGATTTCGCGCAGAATTCCGCACGAAGCCTGTTGATTTCCGTTTTGTTGTTTTTATATGTGTTTTCGCTCATGATATCTCAATCCTTTCCGTTACACAGCGTCATGTATATCGCGGCATTTTTCAATGAATTTAAAAACGCCCGACATTTCCAATATTCTTGTCGCATTCGGATTATTGCATATAATCCAGGCTTTGCCGCCCAAAGCTTTTATTTTTTTATAGCGCCCCATGATCATTCCGATCCCCGAGCTGTCCATAAACGACAAATTGTTAAAATCAAATAATATATTTTTCACCGGTGGCTTCATAATCTCCGCGTCTATTCTCATTCTTATTTCATCCGCAAAATGGTGATCGAGTTCTCCGGCAACCTTGACGATGAGCAGGGCGCCGCTCTTTACCAGTTCAAATTTCATTGATATGTCCTCCTTCGTTTTATGCGTGATCTTACGCATTCATTGCGTGTACGGGAACATAATACAATTATTTCCCGGGAAATAACCACTTCCGGGAAATAAATCGGCAAAATATTTTTTAAGCATCGTTTATTTTACATTATTGGCAATGTCTTCTATTTTTTTCAGCCTGTGCGCCACGCCGGATTTACCAAGAACCGGCGTCAGCAGGGCGCCGAGCTCTTTCAGGCTCAGCGAATCGTTTTCTACGCGCAGGCGGGCAATCTCCTTGAGCTGTTCCGGCAGCGTTTCAAAAGCTGCCGTTTTCATGAATTCCGAAATTAGCGCAGTCTGCCGCATCGCTGCCGTCACGGTCTTGTCGAGATTTGCATTGTCGCAATTTGTAACGCGATTGACTTCATTTTTATATTTTTTGAGGATTCTGCTGTTTTCAAATTCCAGCATTGCGCCCACGGCACCGATCCGCACAAGAAAATCCGATACGCTTTCTACGCTTTTGATATAAAGTACGTCGTTCCCATTCCGCTTCGTCGTATGACAACGGATCCCGCACAGTTCCAGCGCCCGTTGGCAAAGAAGCAGGACACGTCTGCTTTTGCATGAGATTTCTGCGCGGGCAGGCCGGTCCGGCGGCGTTATGTAACCGGACCGCAGAAAGCAGCCCCGCAAAAAGGCAGAAGCACAGCAGGGCTTTTGCAATACGCCGGACGGTTCAGGCGCTTCCTGCCAAAGAATCTGTGCGCCCCACAAAAATGTGCCGCGTTTTTTTCTGAGGTAAAAGATTCTTTTGCTTAAAGACGGTTCCCGGCTCTTCGACGCCAGCGCATGGATGCGCCGGATATAATTCTTATCCGGCGATAAGAAAATCTCGCCGGCATTCATCAAAAGCGCCGCGTAAAGTTCCGCCTGCGCGCAGCATTTCATTTTGATTTCCGATGATATCAGCTGATTTTTTACTTCAGAAGAATAGCTCATTCCGCTTCACGCTTTTTTATCACGAACAATTCATGCATCGCTCTCGTGCAGGCCGTATACATCAATTCGTCCGGGATATCCCACAATATCGCGCAGTCGTATTCCAGACCCTTCGCAAGGTACAGCGGCAGCACGCGGAAATTGAGTTTGGAGAGGACGGAATATTCCAATCCGATTGCGGCTTCCATCTGAGAAGCTGCCGCCGCGCTGCGGCAGATGAGCGCGATATTTTCATACCCCTTTTCCAGCATGTGTAAAATATATTCTTTCGCCGCCGCGCCGGCCGCTTCGGGATTGGATACCGCCGCTTCCGAAGGCGGATTTCCCTCTCGGACGCACCGGATGGAATCCTGTGTTTTCAGGTACTGCGACGCATACTCCACGATTTGTCTCGTAGAACGGTAATTCGTATCGAGCTCGTACGTCCGAAACGGACGGCGTCTGATGATCCTTTTGATATCCGCTGCGTAATTTCCTGAATTTCCGAATACTTTTTGATTGATATCTCCTACAAACAGCATATTTGCGCCTTTATAGACATGGCGCAGAAGCTCCAGATAAACCGGCGTAAAATCCTGCGCCTCATCAGCAATCAGGTAAAATTTTCTTCCCGCACTTTCGGGCTCATATAAAGCAAGATACAGAATCGCAACCGCACAGGCATCTTCCCAGGAATCCTGCCCCGGCGCATAATCCGCAATTTCCGGATACTCCACATACATCATACGATAAAGCGCCGGCGCCGAAAGAGACGCCATCATGTAATTCAATTCCAGCTTTATTTTTTCCAGCGTTTCCGGTTTTGTAATCGCGTAATGGGATCCGATGTACTTTGCGATTTCCGCAGTCCGCTTCATAACGGCGATATCCGAATACTGCGAATAAAACAAATCTTTCAGGAGCGACGCGTCTGCCTTCGTACCCAGATCTTCGTCCAGATACAAATCTTCCGCCTGAAAAATACTGCTCCGCAGATGTTTGATATACTGCATAACAAAATCACGGAAGCGCATAGTCGCTTTGAAGGAAGCCAGCCGCTCGCACCCTGCGCTTTCACCGGCCCCGGTGCGGATCAGCTCCTGCTGTGACAGACGGTCCGTAAAACGGTACCCTTCCACATCTTTCAATACTTCATAAATCACATCCTCCGGCAGGAGGCGTTCCACATTTTCCTCTCCCAGGTCGGGCAGAACAGAGGAAATATATTCGGAAAATACGCTGTTGGGGGATAAAATCGTCATCGCGCTGTCTTTCAATTTATCGCGGAACGCATACAGCACGTACGCCGCCTTATGCAGCGCAATCGAAGATTTGCCGCTGCCCGCACATCCCTGGATCACGGAAATCCCTTCAATATAATCCCGTACGATTTTATACTGTTCCTTCTGCAGCGTCTGCAAAATCGTTTTCATATGCGTATCCGAATTCCGGCGCAGCACCTCGCACAAAACCTCGTCGTCCGAAGGCATTCCGATATCGGAATATTTTACGAGCTTCCCCTCTTTAAAAATATAGCGTCTTTTATTGACGAGCGTCCCTTCTATTTTACCGGCCGGCGCCGTAAAATACGCGCTGCCCGGTTCCGATTCATAATACAAAGAGGCGATCGGCGCGCGCCAGTCGGTGGTGATGATCGCGCCCGATTCCGGATCGCGCAGCGTATGGATGCTGAGATAGTATCGTTCCGCTTCTCCCGATTCTTCAAAAACAAAACCGGCAAAATAAGGTTCTTTCAGCTGTTTTCCCAGCCGGGCCAGGTATTGCAGGGAATAAACGTACGCATTCGTATCCAGCAGCTCGTTATCTAAAAGATCTTTTTTTTCATCTTCTTTCAGCTCGTTGAAATAATCATTGAAATACTTCCGCTCTTCCAGAATATTAGCCCGGCGAAATTTCAAGTGCGCCAACTCTTTTTCGATACATTTATTTACAGCCGCAATCGTTTCATCGGCATGTTTCAATTCATTGCTGTCGTGTTCGGGATTCACTTCAATATAACCTCGCCTTTGCCGTCAGTATCTGCCTTCACGCCGCTGCCTTCTTTGATTTTCCCCAGCAGGAACATCTCGGAAAGTTCATCCTCGATCTTTTTCTGGATGAGATGGCGAAGCGGACGTGCGCCGTATTTCTCATTATACCCGTTTTCGGCCAGATAATTATAAACAGCGTCCGACACCTCCAGCTCGATTCCCTTGTCGCGGCATTCGGCGCAAATATCCTGCATCATGATTTTAGCGATTTTTTTCAGGCTGTCTTTGGACAGACTGTTGAACACGATAATTTCATCCACCCTGTTCAAAAATTCGGGGCGGAAAATTGCTTTGAGTGCATCTTTTGCATGTTCTTCCGCATTTCGTTTCCCGTCTGCGGTAAAACCGATCCCGTTTGCCCGGATGGAATTTCCGGCGTTGGAGGTCATAATAATCACCGTATTTTCGAAATTTACGGTGCGTCCCTGGCTGTCGGTGAGCCTGCCGTCGTCCAGGATCTGGAGCAGCATATTGAACACATCCGGATGCGCCTTTTCGATTTCATCGAACAGAATGACGGAGTACGGCCGCCGCCGGACACGCTCCGTAAGCTGTCCCGCTTCCTCGTATCCGATATATCCCGGAGGCGAACCGATCATTTTGGAAACCGTATGTTTTTCCATATATTCGGACATATCGAGCCGTATCAGCGCTTCCTCCGTACCAAACAGTTCGATTGTGAGCTGTTTCACGAGCTCCGTCTTGCCGACGCCTGTAGGTCCTACGAAAATAAAAGAGGCCGGTTTAAAATGATTCCGAAATCCGGAACGGTTCCTGCGGATCGCTTTTGAAAGCGTCGAAATCGCTTCGTCCTGCCCGATTACGCGTTCTTTCAAGCGTTCTTCCAGCAGCAGCAATTTTTTGGCTTCGTCTTCGCTGACGCGCTGCAGCGGAATTCCCGTCCATGTTTCGATGACTCTTGCAATGTCTTCATACGTCAGATCGACGTACTGGTTTTGTTCCAGCTCCGCAAGCTGCGTCTGTAAAAGCGCCAGCGCGCTTTTTGCTTCCGCAATCTCCTTGAACGCTTCCATTCGCTCTTCATCCGTTTTATATTCCGTGGATTCCAGCTCCGTTATTTTATCATTCTGCGCCGCGATTTCTTTTTTCTTTGCCGCGATCAGCGGAAGCGTCTCATTCCGCAGATTTGCGCGGGAGGCGGCTTCGTCCACAACATCGATCGCTTTATCCGGCAGAAAACGGTCGGTAATATACCGCTCCGACATTTTGACGGCATCTTCAATGACGGAATCGCTCATATGGACTTTATGATACACTTCATAATGGACTTTGATTCCCTTTAAAATATCGATCGTCTCCTGGATCGACGGTTCATTTACGAACACCGGCTGGAACCGGCGCTCCAGCGCGCTGTCCTTCTCGATAAACTTCCTGTATTCCTTCAGCGTCGTTGCGCCGATCACCTGAATTTCACCCCTCGATAACGCAGGCTTTAAAATATTCGCGGCATTCATGGAGCCCTCCGCTTCCCCGGCGCCCATGATATTATGGACCTCATCGATCACAAGAATAATATTGCCCGCTTTTTTCACCTCGTCGATCAGACCTTTCATCCGGCCTTCGAATTGCCCCCGAAACTGCGTTCCCGCCACCATCGCCGTCAGATCGAGAAGATGGATCCTCTTATCCAAAAGCTTCTCCGGCGCCTCCGCACGGCTGATCCGCAGCGCCAGGCCTTCCGCAATCGCAGTTTTTCCGACGCCGGCCTCTCCGATCAGAACAGGATTGTTCTTTGTCCGCCTGTTCAGGATCTGTATGATCCGTTCGATTTCCCGTTCTCTTCCAACGATATTGTCGATCCCGCCCAGGGCGGCTTTTTCCGTCAGATCCACGCTGTAAAGGGAGAGGAATTTGAACTGCTGTTTTTCTTTTTTCTGCGCGCTTCCCTTTCCGTTGTTCCGCATCTGTTCCTCCGGGAAGCTCTGCTTTCCGGCAAAGAATTCGTCGGGAGGCTGCATCGCGCTGCCCATACTTCCAAACAATTTGAAAAGGTTCGGCGTGTTCGTGCCCGACGGTTTTTCTTCCGCATTTTCGAGCGCATCGCCGTTTTCGGCAGGATTGACGAGATCCGTACTTTCCCCGTCCTGATTCATCTGGTCGATCAGCGACTCCATGCTGTCCGTCATATTTTCCAGATCTTCATCAGAAATCCCCATTTTATCCAGGAACTGCGTTACCTGCGGAAGCTTCATCTTTTTCGCGCATACCAGGCAAAGCCCTCTGTTGATCTGTTTCCCGGCATTGTCGATCTGCGTTATAAAAACGGTCGCAAGCCGCTTATGGCAAACGCTGCATAATTCTCCGTTCATTCTATCAATCCTTTCAAATATCTTCCCGTGTAGGAAGCCTCGCATGCAACGATTTCTTCCGGTTTCCCGGCACATACGACGGTGCCTCCTCCGTTTCCGCCTTCCGGCCCCATATCTATAATATAATCTGCGCATTTGATCAGCTCGAGATTATGTTCTATCACGACTACCGTATTACCGTTATCCGTCAATTTCTGTAAAATTTCGATCAGTTTCTTAACATCGTGCGTATGCAGACCCGTCGTTGGTTCATCGAGTACGTAAAATGTTTTCCCGGTACTGACTTTGGAAAGTTCCGTCGCTAATTTGACACGCTGGGCTTCCCCGCCCGAAAGCGTCGTAGACGGCTGGCCGAGCTTGATATATCCCAGGCCGACATCCTGCAGCGTGTCGATTTTCCGCCGGATCGACGGAAGATCCTTGAAAAATTCCACCGCGTCATCCACAGTCATGTCGAGTACATCCGATATGTTTTTACCCTTATATCTTATTTCCAAAGTCTCTCTGTTATACCGCTTTCCTTTGCAAACTTCACAGGGGACGTACACGTCGGGCAGAAAATGCATTTCAATCTTTTTGATACCGTCTCCGTCGCAGGCTTCGCATCTGCCGCCTTTTGTGTTGAAACTGAATCTGCCGCTCTTATACCCTCTGGCTCTGCTCTCAGGGACCATTGCAAAAAGGTCCCGGATCGCTGTAAAGACGCCGACATACGTCGCGGGATTGGATCGGGGCGTCCTGCCGATCGGAGACTGATCGATGCAGATCAGTTTATCGATATTTTCTTTCCCTATGATTGCCCGGTACGTTCCGTCAAGATTATACTCTTCCGTCATGGCTTTGCATAGCACCTGATTGATGAGAGAGCTTTTGCCTGATCCGGAAACGCCTGTTACGCACAGGAACGTTCCCAGGGGAAAATCCACATCGATATTTTTTAAATTATTGATATTCGCTCCTTTTATCGAAAGGCGCAGCCCGTTTCCATCGCGTCTTTTCCCGGGAACTTCGATTTTCCGCTTTCCGCTGAGATATTGGCCCGTGATGGAATCTTCGCAGTTCATAATTTCCTCCGGCGTTCCAGCTGCGATGAGCTCTCCGCCGTGTACCCCGGCGGCAGGACCGATGTCCACGATATAATCAGACTGGCGCATCGTATCTTCGTCATGTTCTACGACGAGCAGCGTGTTGCCCAGGTCCCTAAGCCCTTTGAGCGCCGCCAAAAGCTTGTCGTTGTCTCTTTGATGCAAACCGATGCTCGGTTCGTCCAAAATATACAGCACGCCCATCAGTCCCGCGCCGATCTGCGTCGCAAGGCGGATCCGCTGCGATTCCCCGCCGGAAAGCGTGCCGGAAGAGCGCGCAAGCGTCAGATACCCGAGTCCCACATTCGCCAGGAAGCCGAGCCTCCCTTTCAGTTCTTTTAAAATCGACGCCGCAATAATCGTTTTTTCTTCCGAGAGCTTCAATCCTTCTACGAACTTGAGCGCGTTTTCAACGGACATCTGCGTAAATTCCGCAATGTTCAGATCACCTACGGTAAAAGACAGTGCGTTTTCATTCAGACGTTTCCCGCCGCACTGCGGGCAGACGCATTCCGTCATGTAGTATTCCAGCGGATACGTTTCGAAATTGCCCTGCATTTTACGCGCATACCGTTCTTCGAGCGAAGCGATCAGTCCATGATATTCTCCTCCGTCGCCGGATATGATGATTTCTTTGATATGCTCCGGATATGCCGCAAATTCCTGATTCATATCGAATTGATATTTCCGGCTGATCTGTTCGATCAAAGCTACCCGCTGGGCAATGGTATAATCCAAAAGCATCGCCATTCCGAGATCGTAAAAGGTCCGATGTCCGATCCTGCTTGCGAAATATCCCTTGTCGAACTGCTGGATTCGTCCAAGCCCGGCGCATTTCGGACATGCTCCCATCGGACTGTTGAAGGAGAAGAGCTTCGGACTGACCTCCGGAAGGCTGATCCCGCATTCGGGGCAGGCGTAATTACTGCTGAACATCAGATCATACGATTCCTTTTTCTCCGGTTCCGCCACATTTACGAGCGCGATCCCCGAAGCAAGCGCCAGCACGATTTCCAGAGAATCGCTGATCCTGCCCTGCAAGCCGTCGCGCATCACAATCCTGTCCACAACGACGTCGATATGGTGGATTTTATACCGGTCCAGCGCAATGTCTTCCTCCAGCCCATAAATTTCCCCGTCGATCCGCACACGCGAATAGCCTTTCTTGCGGAGCGTTTCGATCAGGCGCGTATATTCGCCTTTCCGCCCTCGGACGACGGGTGCCATCAACTGGATTTTACTTCCTTCCGGCAGATGTAAAATAAGATCCGTCATCTGGTCGATGGTTTGCGTATAGATCTTCTTTCCGCATTTCGGGCAGTGCGGTTCGCCTGTCCTCGCATAAAGCAGCCTGAGATAGTCGTAGATCTCCGTCACCGTTCCAACCGTAGAACGCGGATTTTTGGAAGTCGTCTTCTGATCGATCGAAATTGCGGGAGACAAGCCGTCGATGCGGTCGACATCAGGTTTTTCCATCTGCCCGATAAACATCCTTGCGTAGGAAGAGAGCGATTCCATATAACGTCTCTGCCCTTCCGCATAAATCGTTTCGAATGCCAGCGACGATTTTCCCGAGCCGCTGAGCCCCGTCAGGACGACCAGCTTGTCCCGCGGAATTTTCACGTCGATGTTCTTTAAATTATTTTCCCTGGCTCCGTATACTGTAATATAATCCTGTTTCATCTTCCCCACTTCTTTTATTGTATCATTTTCAGCTTTTTGATCGTATCCCGTATTTTAGCGGCATCCTCGTATCGAAGCTCTCCCGCCGCCTCCGCCATCCGGAGCGTCAATGTCTCGATCAGCGTATCGATCGGCATATTTTGTTCTTCCTCCGTCAGCTCCATGGTCATGTCGAGCTTCGTCTTCGGCGCTTTGGAAGCGATTCTGCCTCCGTCCTTCGTAATGCCTCCGCTTGCAATCTCGCCGATTATATCTGATGTTCCGGCCTCTTTAATGCGCGTAGAATCGATAACCTCGCGTACGCTCTTTACGATCGTTTTCGGAACAATATGATGCTGTTCGTTATACGCCCTTTGCAGTTCCCGCCTTCTGTTCGTTTCACGGATCGCATACTGCATGGACTCCGTAATTTCATCGGCATACATGATGACGCGGCCTTCCACATTTCTTGCGGCCCTTCCAATCGTCTGGATCAGAGACGTTTCGCTGCGCAGGAATCCGGCTTTGTCGGCATCCAATATTGCGACCAGGGACACCTCCGGAAGATCGAGCCCTTCCCGTAAAAGGTTGATTCCAACCAGAACGTCGAATTCCCCTGTCCGCAGGTCCTTGATGATTTCCATCCTTTCGATGGATTTTATATCGGAATGCAGATATCGGACCCGAATTCCCACATTCCCCAGATATTCCGTCAGGCTTTCCGCCATTTTCTTCGTTAATGTCGTTACCAGGATTCTTTGCCCTTTTGCCGTAATCTGTCGGATTTCCCCGATCAGATCGTCGATCTGGCCTTCTACGGGGCGCACGACGATTTCCGGATCGATCAGGCCAGTAGGCCGTATGACCTGCTCCACGATTTCAGAGGCGCGTTCTCTTTCGTATTTGGCAGGCGTCGCGCTGACATAAATCACCTGGTGGATTCTGTCTTCAAATTCGTTGAATTTCAACGGACGGTTGTCCATTGCGGAGGGCAGGCGGAATCCGTATTCCACAAGCGATTCTTTCCGCGCCCGGTCGCCGTTGTACATCGCCCGCACCTGGGGAATCGTCGCATGGGATTCATCGATAAACATCAGGAAATCCTTTGGAAAATAATCCATCAGCGTATAAGGCGCGCTTCCTGCCGCGCGGCCGCTGATATGGCGGGAATAATTTTCGATCCCGCTGCAAAATTTCGTCTCCCGCAAAAGCTCCATGTCGTAACGCGTGCGCTGCTCCAGACGGTATGCCTCCAATATTTTCCCCTGCTCCTTAAAATATTGCACCTGCTCTTCCATTTCTGCTAAAATGCCGTCGATGGCACGTTCCATTTTTTCATCCGTCGTTGCGTAATGGGAGGCCGGGAAAATGGCGGCGTGCGATAAAACAGCGCGTATTTTATAATTGATCGCATCGCATTCCGTTATCCTGTCGATTTCATCGCCAAAAAATTCCACTTTGATGATCGTGTCATTCCGATCCGACGGACGGATACTGAGCGTGTCGCCGCTCACCCGGAACGCGCCTCTGGAGGAAAAATCACTGTTGTCATTCGAATAATTCATGGAAACGAGCTTCGCGGCCGCCTGGCGGATTTCCATGTGCATCCCCGGGCGAAGGGAAAGCATCAGATCCGTATAGTCTTCCGGATCTCCCAGGCCATAGATGCAGGATACGCTGGAAACGATGATGACATCGCGCCGTTCAAATAACGCCGCCGTTGCGGAATGGCGGAGACGGTCGATTTCATCGTTAATGCTGGAGTCTTTTTCGATATAAGTATCCGAAGCCGCAATATACGCCTCCGGCTGATAATAATCATAATACGAGATAAAAAATTCCACCGCATTGTGCGGAAAAAATTCTTTGAATTCGCTGCAAAGCTGTGCGGCAAGCGTTTTGTTATGCGCTAAAACAAGCGCAGGCCGGTTCATTTGCGCAATGATGTTCGCCATCGTAAACGTTTTACCGGAACCCGTCACGCCGAGTAAAATCTGCTCCCGGAGCCCGCTTTCCAATCCATCGACCAGCTTTGCGATCGCTTCCGGCTGATCCCCTGTCGGGACATATGGCGCTTCCAGTTGAAAAATGCCTTTTTGATTCCGTATGTTTTCGATCATACCGCTCACCCCTTTTTGCAATAAAATAAGGATCCATGATAATACGTGACACAGGCTGCGCTCCTGCAAAACCTGAAAGTACAGTATACCATGGATCCAAAAAAAACGGAATAGCTGCGTACTGTTTCCAGCCGGAATTTGCCGCTGGAAAATGCTGTATTAATTTTGTACGGTATGGCATTTGATATATTCCAGCCACTTCATGCAATATTCTTTTCCCATGTGGATTCCGTCGCTTGCCGCGCCGCCGGGCAGATATCCTTCGTCATCGGCCAGAGCCTCTTGTACGTTTAAGAAACAGACGTTCTCCTGCTCGCACATTTCGTAGATATAGCGATTGAATATTGCGATATTTTCATTGTTTTCATAGGCCGGGTCCACCCCGGAGCCGCTGATTTTGCGCGCCACAGGGATCACGCACTCCACATAAATCTGCACATCCGGTTGGATGCTTCGGATGAGATCCAGCACCGCCGTATAATATTTTACAAACTCGGACGGGTACGGCCATCCTACCTCGTTATAGCCTAACATGATATAGACTTTGGAAAAATCGTCGTATTTCGTCAGCGCTTCTTCCAGCGTGAGTTTTTCCCCTTCGACGAGGAAACGCGTTCTGCGCTCGGGATCATTCGCAAGGATCTGATTGACGGAAACGCCGACATGCGTGTAAAACCGGGCGTATTTAGCCATTCCCGTGAAAAGCGCGAAATCCTCCATGCGGGAATCTCCGATAAAGACGGCATCTTCAAAATATTCCCATCCCACAGGCGCGCTTTCCGCGACCTGATTCGGATAATGATAACCCGTAAACGGCGTCGGACGCGGCGTGGGAGAAGCGGTAACGGGTTCGGCAGTCGCCGCAGACGTCGGCGTCGGCGCCGCCGTTTTAGGCGCAGTCACGGACGGCGCAGGGGAAACGGTCTCCGATACGACGGACGGCGTAGGATCCGGCGGGATAAATTCTGTTTTTGCCGGCAACGTCGTCTGCGGCGGCGTAACGATTATGGTTGCAGAGGGAGTATGTTCGATTTGCATCGTAGCTTCAGGCGTCTGTGCCGCAGACGCCGTTTCCGGGGCGGCTGCATGGACGCCGGCGGTATGATCCGGCCTTCTGTTTAAAAAAACAGCCAGCGAAATCGATAAAACTGCGAGCGCCAATATCAGAATAGAAAATAAAATGATTTTTTTGCGTTTTTCATCTGGTGTCACATTGTTTGACGGGTGTTCCGTTTTGTCTTTTGTCATATGATTTCCTCCCATGCCAGAATTTTCTAATAAAATTATAAAAGACTGCGGGGAGAAATGCACCACCCGAATTGACAGAAAAAAGGATATGTCCGCATAGCGCCGGGGTCATAGAAAATCCGCCAGATTTTTCCGTTTCCCGACGCCGACTTTCTCCATTGCGCTGCCCAAACGCTGTTTCACGGTATTGACGGAAAGATGCAGCCGGTCTGCGATCTCCTTGTTTGTCAAACCGTATACCGCCAGCTTCACGACCTCCCGCTCCCGGATCGTCCATACGTTTGTGACATTGCGATGCAGTACGGCATTATGTACGTTCGTCCATCCCTCGAGCAAACGTTTACTTAATGAAATAACGGCGTCGTACGCAGACCGGTCCGTCTTTCTCAGGCGCCGGAACAACAAAAAGTCCAGCTGCCGGCAATATTCCGCAAGCACCACATACAGCCGGTCCGGCAGCGTAATCTCAAGGACGCGGTCGATATGGAGCAGCGCCGTTTTATCATCCCCATTGTCGTGATATGCGATCGCAGCCAAAATCCGCTGATACGCTTCGGAAAGCAGTACGCCTTCCAGCTTTGTCTGAGAGATCAGCGGCTCTGCCGCCGCCGTAAAGTCCTGCCTTGCCCGCAGAGCATTCTTTTCGATCAGCAAATATTTTAAATAATAAAATCTTGCCAGAGGATACGTCTCACCCGGCAGATCTCCAAAGCTGCCGCGCCGGAACCACGCGGGAAAATGCGCTCCGTCGTAAATTGCGCTCTGCATCCCGGCCCGGCACATTGCGAGATAATTTTGATCCGCCGTCGTACCGCATACCATGCGCCGCATATTTTCTTCGGCGGCCTTCCACAGCGTTACGTCTCCCAGATACATCGCGCAGCTTGATAAAATTACGGACGTCCCGATTTTCGTGTCAAAGCACGATGCTGTTGCATATAATGTGCCGGCTTTCTGATAGGCTTTTTGAATTTCCCCGCGGAAATACGAAAGCTGGCAATCGCACAGCAGGGCAAGCTCCGGCTGATCTTTGAGTTTTCTGATGACCGCATCCGCGCTCCCGGGAACGACGTATAAGCCCGTCATCAGCGGGATCGGCGTCCTGTAAGGCAAGTAAGAAAAATGCTGCCGCACGTCGTCTTTTTTCACTTTCCGGAGATCCTCCGGTTTTTCCGCATCCACAGGAATCATCCAGGAGCGCTGGTATTTTTTTGCACCCGGTATTCTCCCTTCTGAAAGCAAACGCTGCGTATACCGAAGAGAAATTCCCCATCGTTCCGCCGCTTCCCTTGCGGACAAATACTGCATTGGCTCCACCCCCAAAAACAGAAATAGCTAAGAATAGTTTAGCCGTTATAACGTATCATTTCAATAGATTCCTTCAAAAAATTTTAAGGGAAATCAGAAACGGAAAAGCGTCTCCCCACCGCCTGAAAAGACGGAAGGAGACGCTCTGATCTTGTCTGTCCCGAGATCCCTATTACAGCGTTACATTCCAGTTTTTGCAGACGTCGACCCATTTCCGGCAACCGGAGAATTTTTCCAGTTCCGGGATCGTAAGCCTGACGGCGCTGTTTGCGCTTCCCGCAGCAGGATATACCGTTTCGAAACGTTTCAGGGAGATATCGAGATAAACCGCAACCGCTTCTCTGACTGCGAACGGGCACACGCCGCCGGGCGCATGGCCCACCAGTTCCTCCACACACTCTGCCGGGATCATTTTCGCTTTCGTCTGAAATTCGGCGCGGTATTTCTGATTATCGATCCGCGCATCGCCTGCGACGACGATCAGAACAGGCTGTTCCGATACAAGAAAAGACAGGGTTTTCGCGATATGCTCCGGCGGACAGCCAACCGCCTTTGCAGCAAGCTCCACCGTGGCGCTGGATTCCGTAAATTCCAAGATCCGGTCCCCGGCTCCTGCCGCATGAAAATATGCTTTCACCTGTTCTATCGGCATATCTGATTTCTCCTTCCCCGTATTACCGATCTTTCCGTCTCACGGAAGAAACGATTCCGCCCGCCGCAAAAATCAGCGCTGCAGCAATGCAGGCAAGCAGTACGATTACTATAACATTACCGTCAAGCAAATCCAAGTCCCAGTTTTTCAGATCGAAACGCGGTAAGGCAACCGCCTCTTTATTGATGAGAGCTTTGAGTACGCTGTTGCAGAAAAAGGTGTAAACGCCGGCAGCCGCAAGACAGATCGACGTTTTGAAAAAAACGCCGCATCGGATGTAACGCAGAACCGCCAGATAAACCCAGGGAAGGACGATGGCAAAGGCCGCGACAGGGAACGCCGTCTTTAAAATATAATCCATTGCGTACCCGGTATGCAGACAGCCGGCCAGAACGAGCGCAAATAAAAGGACCGTATCCAGCAAAAAGCATAGCAGAGATTTATGTCTGCCCAGAGCGCCCGGCAGACGGACCGCCCGCAGCGCAAACGGCAGAAAGACAACGGTAAAACCAAACAGCAGCGCGATAAACGTGATTCCGAACCACGCTCCCCCTGTATAGATATTACACGTCAGCAAAAGCAGATTCAGAGAAACGTAAAAAGAAAGCAGGGTCGTCAGGCCTTTCTGTTTTTTAACAAGAACCGGCACGTTCGTCAGGGAAAAAGCCGCCATTTCCGCCGTCAAAACGATAAAAAACCACGATAGCGTATGGGATACGGCAAGATTGCAGATCAGGCACGTCAGCAGCGAAACGGCATAGAGCGCGTAAAACACCCAAGAATATCCTTTTACGAGACGGCGGAATCGTTCCGCCTGGCGTTCCGTTTCTTTTTGTCTGTGATCATCCGTTGCCGTAATCAGCTCGTGTTCGCTGATCTGCAGAATTTCGCAGAGCGAGGCGACAAGCGTAATATCCGGATAGGAAATGCCGCGCTCCCATTTACTCACTGCCGACTCCGTTACAAATAAGCGGTCGGCAAGCATCTTCTGTGACAGCCCCGCTTCCTTTCTCTTTTTCAGAATATATTTTCCAAACGATTCTTTTCCTTCCATTCCGGACTCCTCCTATATAAAAATTGTTTTGCCTCCGGATCCTGCCAAGGCGATCCCATCGTATCCGTGCCGGCCGGCAAAGTCAACAAAAGACGGGCCTTTTTTCCCTCGACCGGTAAGCCACCCCTGGAAACAAAGGAAATTTCACAGTTTTTGTGGCTTTGCATGAAGCGCATGCCGACATGGATAAAATTGTTGCAGTCTGTTAAAGATACTGCTATAATACAAAACATATTGCAGAATCATGTTAAAAAAATATATCATCTTTTATGGAGGGATGCCATATGCATCTGAAAAAATACATACGGTACGTTCTGTTCTGTTTGCTGACCTGTATCCTCGCCGCCGGCGCAGGAACGCCTGCCGTCAGAATGCAGGCGCAAAACGGGATCTATGACTGGCTCGGCGCTACGCCGTATTCTCCGGAATACGATTTTACGAACAGCGACCTTTCGGGTTATGCAAAAGATGATCTTTTATCTTTAAAAAATAAAGGTTTTTTCGTATTTGACGGAAATACGCTCTCCGTGCGGAAAAATGCTTCCGCCTCCATCGGCGGCGCGCATTATTTGGGAGATTATTACGGCCTTGCAGGCGGCGTCCTCTCCTTCGATGCGCTGACGGAGAAAGACGGCCGGATCGAGGCCGGCGTGCGCTGTATCAGCCCGAACGCAGATCCATATGAGAAAGGGATCTTTTTTATTCTGACGGACAATAAAATTTCCGTCTCGATCCCGACGATCGATTTTACGAAGGAACTTTGCAGCGGCATCGACATGGCGGCAGACCAGAGAATCGAAATCAGGGATACAGTAGACGAAATTACGCTTTTCATAGAAGGCCGATGCCGCGCTTCGATACTTTACGGCGCAAACGGCGCGTTATCCATCAGAGACGGCGCAGGCAGCTTGTTGGCGGAGACGGAAGAAACTTTTCTCTATCCGGCCGGATACTGGAATATCAAACTGGAAAGAACGGAAAATGCCGTCTGGATCGACCATTTGAAATTTGATTTTACAGAAATCGATCAGACCCTGCCGGAGCGCGATCAGCGCCATGTCTCATATCAGAATTGGGTCGCTACGGATGATCTGGGCCGGACGACGAGTATGGGCAGCCAGACAGGCGGGCCGAAAGAAGATAAGTATGTCGGTATCTTTTATTTTCTGTGCGTCGTAGGCGCGGGGGTCCATGTCCAGGATAATACGAAAATTTATTTAGAGAGCGGCGCAGACGGCCTGAAGCAGTATCTGCAGCAGAAAGGCGGAGAAGCGTATTGGTCGGAGCCGTATTTTGGCTATTATAGGAATACGGATACCTGGGTTTACCGGAAGCACGCTTATATGCTGGAAGCCGCGGGCGTCGATTTCGTATTCTTGGATATTTCCAACGAGGAGACGTTCGATAAAGCGCATCTGGCGCTGTTCGACACGTGGCTGCAAATCCGGAAAGAAGGCGGCCAGACGCCGCAGATCTGTTTCCTGACAGGCGATACCGAAGGCCGTCTCGAATCCCATATGAAGCGTCTCTTAAAAACGGTTTATTCCGATAAAAATTATTCTAAATATGAAGAGTTGTTTTTCAAATGGGAAGGAAAGCCTCTCATTTTCGGAAACAGCGCCAATTTATCGGATGAAATGAAAAATACGCTCAATAATTTTACCGTCAGGGGCTGCTGGGCCTGGGAGAACAGGGACGGATATTGGAACTGGCTCCAGGAAATACGCTACGATGAAAATAGCGGCGAATATTTTATGTATAAAGGCAGGGATCCGTTCGGGAATTTCGAACAGCTGGCCGTTGCAATGGGACATCATCCCTCTACCAGTAAGGGCCGCAGCTATGTGAAGGGCGTGCAGCCCAATAACGGAAAGAACGATTTTGAATTTTCCTCCGAAACGTCCGGCCTGGGCCTCGGTTTTGCGTCGCAGTTTGAAATGGCGATCGAACTGGATCCCCAGGTGATTATGATTACCGGCTGGAACGAGTGGATCGCCGGCCTTCCGCGGGATTCCTCCTTCACCCATTTTGCGAATACGGACGTAAACGGATATATGTATATCGACCAGTTCAATCCGGAATTCAGCAGGGACGGCGAACCGATGAAGCTGCGTGACGGCGTTGGATTCGGGGATAATTATTATTACCAAATGGTGGATTATATCCGAAAATTCAAAGGCATGGAGGCGGAGGCGCTTGCGGCGGGACAGGACACCATCGATCTTTATGGCGACGTATCGCAATGGGAAAACGTATCGCCTGAATTCAGGGATACCATCGGCGACGTTGCTTTTCGAAACGAGCCGTCGTACGACATGGAGTTCCGATATATCAACAATACCGGCAGAAACGATTTTGAGTACGCAAAAATTTCCCAGGACGACGACGCGCTTTATTTCTTTGTCAAAACCGTCCACGATATCGTTCGGGATGACGGCGCGGACTGGATGAACCTTTACATCGACCTCGATAAAAATCATGAAACCGGTTGGGAGGGCTACGATTACGTGATCAACCGCAAGCGCGGCGAAACGCATATGTCCATAGAAAAATTCAACGGTAATACGTGGGAAGGGAGCGAAACCGGAGAGGCGGAATACACCCTCGGCACAGATTATTTGATCCTGAAAGTGGAGAAAAAGCTTTTGGGCGTCGAATCCGGCGGAAGGATCAACTTTGATTTTAAATGGAGCGACCATTCCGCCGCCGGCGGCAATATTATGGAATTCATGGATCTTGGGGATACGGCTCCGAACGACAGATTCAATTTCAGATATCTCGTTGAAGGAGGCAAAGACCTTGGAAGCGGAGGCGGCCTCTCCACTGCCGCAATCATCGGCCTGATCGCAGGCGGCGCGGCAATCGTGCTTGCCGCAGCGGTCGTACTTATATTTAAAATCGTAGGGAAAAAGGGTTAATCATCGTGCCGCACGCAGGCATGATTTTTAATAAATCTTTTTAGGAAGGTGTTTGTATGAAAAAATTTGTCAGTATCTTTACAATCGTATGCCTCCTGTTCTGTATGAACTGCTTCTCCCCTCTGTTCGCGTCAGCAGTTGATTATACGATCAACTTCGACGAAGAGGTAGAAGGAGACAGCTTTGAGAACACGGCGCTCAGCGAGGAGTTTCTGCTGGAAGCCGGTACGCCGGACAGCGGCGCGACCATTGAAGAAGATGAGGCCGGCGGCAATTTGATGACGCTCAAAGGCTATACGGATATCAAATCCATCACTTATTTTGAGAAGGCTTATACGTTTTCCGTCGATTTTATTTCCAATGCGGATAATACGGCTGTTTTTGTGCGCGGCGTCGAGCCGTCGGAATATATCCAGGTGGAGAATCCCAAAAACCAGAACGTGCTTCAGGCCTTCAATTATTACGAATGGGACTGGTATCAAGAAAACGGCGGCAGCACGGGCTCCAGCATAGGCGGCAGCGGAATCTACATCATGCCAGCCGCCAATATCATTAAAATCGGACTGAAGCTGTATCAGGAAGACGGGCTCGGCGTTTCTACGAAAGTATTCGACCTGCCTGCGCCGGAGGGATATCAGCGAGGGGAAAAATGTACCATCAAAGTAGAAGATACCACCTCCTCCGTGACGGTATCTGTAAACGGTACAAAGCTGGCCGTAGTAGAACTCAGCGAGCCCGATACGAAATATAGTACGGACGACCCGAGCTACGGCTTTTATAAAAAAGCTGCCGTTAAAAATGCCGCAGGCGAAGAGCTCGGCGCCGTAGAAAACACCCGGATCTGTTCCGAGTATTCCCAGATTGCGATCACGACGCGAAATGCGACATTCAGCATAGATAATCTCTCCCTGCAATACGAAGGCTCCGCTTCGGAACCGACGCCGTCCGACCCTTCCGCAACACCGGAAGATGATGCTACGGGATCGCCGGCAACTGCAAGCCCGAAGGCTACTGCAACGGCAACTGCGAAAGCGACAAAAACGCCTGTAAAAGCGACGAACGCGCCTTCCTCTCAGGATAGCGGCAATACGCCGATCATCATTGCGGTCGTTTCCGCCTGCGTCGTAGTCGCCGCCGGCATTATCATCGCAATCATTGTTGCAAAGAAGAAGAAAAAATCATAATGCGTACAAAGTACGCAAAAGAAATCCACCGTCTCATGTGAACGGTGGATTTTTTGCCGCTTTCCTGCAAGCGCAGGCTACATCCCGCGTCAGATCATTTGACATGATTCCTTAACAATACATCCATCCTTAATTTCAATATGTTTTGAACAATAATCGGATACGGCTTTATCATGTGTGACGATAATCATCGTAGTCCCTTCCCCGTTAAGCTCCGCAAGCAGCTCCATGATCTGTTTCGATGTGGCGCTGTCGAGCGCGCCCGTAGGCTCATCCGCCAAAATTACAGAAGGATGGTTGATGATGGCTCTTGCAATCGCCACGCGCTGGCGCTGTCCGCCTGACAGCTGATTTGCCTTCTTATGGGCCTGATCGACGATGCCGACTTTCTCGAGCGCCTGCATGCCAAGCTTCTTCATCGCCGCGTAGGACGTCTTGTTAAAAAACAACGGAAGCATCGTATTAAACAGTACGGATTGATGATTTACAAGGCAAAAATCCTGAAACACATAGCCGATCTTCGAATTTCGCACCGAGGCAAGCTTTGCCTCGGATAGACGGCCTATCTTTTCTCCTTCAAGCAGATACTCGCCTGAATCGAAGCTGTCTATGCAGCCGATAATATTCAGCAGCGTAGACTTTCCGGCGCCTGATTTTCCCTCGACAGAAAGAAAGTCGCCCTTCTCTATCTGCAAATCGATATCCTTTAACGCCTGAAAGGAACTCTTCCCTACGGAATAATATTTGTTCAGATTTTTTATCTCTATGAAACTCATAATTCTACCTTCCTCCTGATCAATGCGCAAGATTTCCGCCTGTAAATAAGAAATGACGCGAATACAGATAAAAACAGCAACAGCAGCCAATAGCAAATCAAAAATACATATACCGTATAATCCAATAAGAACTGATCCGTATTTACGATACTCATCAGTACGCTTCCTTTGCGTACTGTCAGGATTATGATGCTTACAAGCGACGCAAGCGCCCCGATGATTCCCAGGGACAAAGCCATAATCCCGTAACCGCGCTTTTTAGTGCAGCCGCATAAGTAGAACGTGAGCATCAGATCCATTTTCCCGTGTAAAAACAATATGGAAAAGCACAATGTCAGGATCGCAGACAGCAATGCCAAATAGATCGGCAGCGGCATCATCTGTTCCAGTGTATCCGCGGTAATTTTATGAGAATTATCCAGAATCGTATCCGCGTCTGTGCAATGTAAATTGTGTTCCTCAAGGAAATCGTAGACCGCCTGTTTTTCATGTTCCGTACAGTCGTTAAATAGAAGAATAAAGCTTATCCCATAGCGCGTCATCCGAAATCCTTTATTGCTTAAAAACTCGCGTATTTCCGGAGAATCCTTCAGAATGATGGTATTGCTGCATGGTGCCATTATCTTATATGAAGTCATCGCTGTCGACGCTTCCTTAAAAGTTGGAATATAATACGGGCTTACGATATTGCCAAGCAGACGGATCGGAAACGTGCCCTCGCTGCAATCAAACTGTACATTCTGCGCCTCGCCCTTTGTATCTATAAAATCCCCCACGGCGATCCCCTGCGGCATACCGTTCTCAATGCCTGTTTCCGCGTAATACGACTTGCTGTCCAATAGCTCATAGTCCCGCAGCATCTCCGTATCCGCAAGCAATATTAGGATTGTCCGGCCATGATAGGTTACGCTTCCGCCTGCTTTATACGCGTAAATTTCTTTCACGGCGCTCATGCCGCCAAGCTTGCTGTAAAATGTCTCATCGGGTCCCTCGATCGTAAAACGGGAAACATATACCGCGTCGTTTCCCTGCACCAGGCTTTCAAACAATCTGTCCGTTCGCGTATAATAGCGGTACGTGCCAAGCAAGTTCACGAGCAGCAGCTCGGCTATTATCGTGATGATCATAAGAAACGCCGCCGGGATCAGAATATTTTTGTAAAATGATTTCAGGATTAAAAATTTTTTTCTCATAGGCTCCGCCTCCCTCCGTTTTATTTTCTGAGCACTTTCAGCGCAGACCTGCGCGCGTAGGATATTACAAAAGGAACAGACGCAAGAACAGACGAAAGGATGACGATCGCCGTAATAATGGAGTAATCCCGCCACGCGTAATCGGTAGACGTCAAATTGAACCTTTCAAAAATACTATTATAAAAGATTTTATGTATCGCTATCGCAAGCACGCTTGCAGCAAGAGCGATAACGAATCGTTCTAAAAGCAAGAAAAAAGCGATCGTTCCTCTGCGGGCGCCTACAAGCTCCGAAATCGCATCCATTTTCCGGTTTATGGAGGTAATATACTGGATCAAAAACAGCAAGGCCGTAATGGAAAAAATATATAATATGAAAATCTCCAGTAAGTTGGTTGAAAAATACCGTATGTCATTGGCTACGCCGTATGCCGGTATGACCTGCTCCGCTCCAGGGATCGCGGATAATTTATTCATAAACGGCTGATGCTCCTCCATCGGCAGCCGTTCCGCCAGTATGATATCGATGTATTGAACAGGCAAACGCAACGCTTCAAAAAGAGTGGATGGAATATAATAATCGGAATTGAAGGTCCCCACGCCGACAACATGGAATTCCCCCAGACCTCCGCATGAAATCTCATCGCCCGGATTTAGGGCGGAAGAACCGCCGCCCTGAGAATACGCAGCGATTACGCAATTTTCCCTGTTCTGAATTTCCGATTCCGTAAAATGGATTCTTCCCTTTAATTTCTGCCAGGCTAAGCCGGCGTCGTTGTTTTTCGAGGCAGAAATAATCTTGTTGATTTTTTCCTCTTTCCAACGGGAAGAAAAAACGATGTCCTTTATATCAGTATCCCGCAAAATTTCATCGAGCTCACCGGAAAGCGCGCTGTAATCGCTGTCCTTCAGACTGACTTGATACGTACAGTAGTAGGGGGTATTTACATGCTTCGTTCTCATATATCTAACCGTATTTCCATATATATATATAATAAGCAAATTCAGCAGAAGACTGCCCATTACGAATATACAGAAAATCGCCTTGCTCGACTGATAATACTGTTTTATTCTAGAGATCAGAAAAACCGAATACTTCAAAAGGACATCCTCCCTTTTACGCTATAATAGGACGATTTCACGAAAAGCCGCGAATCGAATCATAAAAATAGTGTCTTGTGTTAATGGCAGTATCATAACTTACTTGAAAGAAGGAGTATTCATACTGAACCATTTGTGGTGCATCAATATTGCCCGCATCCGCCCAGCCGGAGTGTCTTTCTATATTTGATGTGTCAGGCGCACCAGAATAACTTGCTTCAAACTTTCCTGATGAAGATTTTACGGCTGCAATACAACTGCCATACCAATAAGGGATTGCTTTCGTAGACGATCTGACTTTCGTAGTTTCTCTACCAATTCCAAGGAAACCATTCGAACCTTTGTAATAATAAATATCACATTCCCCATTAATCGTATAACTTCTATTAGAAGCGAAATTCCAGGCACCACCTTGGGGCGGAGAGGCATATGAATATGCCGCAAAGCAAGTGAATAATGATCCGACACATAGTAAAACAACTACGATTATAAATAAAAACGATTTTTTCATAATACGATCCTCCTCTTACAATTTTGAATTTTTTTGTTTCAATCGGATTTCATAAGAATACCTTAGCCCAATAAAATTGGGCTAATAGTAAGCGCACGCAAATAACGCATCGCTATGAACCTTTACTCGTAAATGTCCGGCAAATAACAATTGCATTGGAATTACCTCCTTTCATTTTTATAGTATTAAAATTTTATATTTTTTAATATATTTATATATATCATAAAAATTTATATATGTCAATAATGAAATTGAAATTAAATTCAAAATTTATTTTAGTGTATTTATCGTTACAAACGGAATCCTTCAGCGTCAAAGTCTAAGGAAAACGTGACGCAAAAAAAACCGCGGCACAGCAAAGGTGCGCCGCGGATTCGTTTGGTTGGGATACTTCTTTTTCAGCAGGAAAGGCTCAATAGGGTATCAGCGCGCTCAGAAAGTTCATCGCATATACGCGAATCAGCCAGTCGTTCGGATGATTGACATTATTGCCGGAAGTGGCGATATAATCCTTCCGCTTTAAAATCTTTTCATGTTCCTGAAACATATCTGCGATTGCGACGCCGTTTCCCGCAAGCTTTGCGTAAGCTTCTGAAAATTGCGTCTGCGTGGACAAAAAGCCGGACTGCGCATTTGCCGCCATCGGAACCGCCACCAGAAATTCGCAGGCAGGATTTTCCGTTCGTACCGTTTCCAGAACGGAGCGGATATTTTCCGCCGCATCCCGGCCTGTTTTCCCGCCGTCATTCATGCCGAAGCCCACAAAGACAAAATCCGGCTGCTGCGCGGCAACCAATTCCTGCGCATTTTCTTTTCCCCAGATCGTATCTTTCCCGCCGACAGACGGATTCAGCACTTCAATCTTCGATCCGTATCTTCTGGAAAGCTCTTTTTCCACCCAATAGGGAAAGCTCGGCTGAAACGGCGGGCGCTCATGGACCTGGCTCGAATCATAGCCAAAGAAAATACTGTCTCCATAGAACACAATTTTAACGGCTTCCTTGCGATTCAATTTCGCCATAAAATTCGGAAGGCGGCTCCCCTGGAAAGGCGTGCCGTATCCGGCGGCATCGCGGCACTCATATTCGTACGTCACCGCAATCTGCTTTTCATATAAAAACGGCCCTGCCGTGAAGAGCGCGTTGTTGAAGCGCGATCTTCCCAAAGAATCCCAGGGGGATTCCTCCGTCCAGCCATGCTCCTTATCGCCCCAGGCAACGATGTAGTTGCCGCTTTCGTCGCGGCCTTCTATATCATTTTGCGTAAAATACGGAATGGCCGAGCCGGGCAGCCATTTCAGTTCCGCGCTTTTCCCGTCCCAGATATAATCCTTCCCCTCCTGATAAACCTGATCCAGCGCATAGTTGCGCACCTCTATGATCTTCACCGGCGCAAACAACGTTTTTGCCGTAATTTCGCCGTTTTCCCGCCGGATCATAACGGCGCTTTCTCCATACATCACATTCTGCCGCCAAAAAGGCAAAACCATTTTGTCCAATTCATTTCCCATCCGAAACACTTCTTTCCGTTATATCGTATATATCGTAATCTGCTTACAAATCTTTTATCATTCCAAACCGGTCGAACCAATAGAGGACGTGCGAGGCAAACCCGTGGTTGCAGCTCGCATAATCGCCGTCGTTTTCCCAAAGCGTGCCCGTTTTTTCCGCCATATAGTAAAAATAATCTTCTATATTTTTAAGAACCTCTTCCCTGCTGCCATACGACGCCAGAAGATCCATGCGCAGATAATTCCCGATAAAGGCGTTGGCAAAAGCTACGTTCTCCCACTTGTGCGTTTCCCGGCGGTCCCGGCCAAAATCCGCAACCAGCCGCTGCCAGAGCGCAGGATACAGTTCCGGCGTCGCCGTTTGCGTATGGAATGCGTAATATTGGCAGCTTTCCGTATATTCCCCGGAAAGGAGGAGCTTTCCGTCTCTGCGATACGCATTGTCGCAGAAAAAGCCCTCCGTGGTATAGGCCATTTCGCGGATCGTGGACTGCAGCCGATCCGCTTCCGCGGCAAGCGAAGCGTCCCCGTACAGCGCGGAGATCACGCGCTTCATTTTTGCATAGAGCATATTCGAAGGGAAATTGACATCCTGTACGAGCTCGTTCGATTTGCTCCACTCCAGAAAGACCCAGGATTCCAGCTTTTCCAAAAGCCCGAATTCATTTTCAAAACGGCGGAAATATTGCAGAAGCGCATAGACCTTTTCTTTTGCGCGTGCGATAAGCGGCGCGTCCCCCGTGCGCTTCTGATATTCGCCAAGCTCCAGGACAAACCACATCGCCCAGTTCGGAATAAAAACGCCGTCGTAATGGTCCGCAGGATAACACATGGGCAGCATCCCTTCCGGAAGGCAGCGGAAACGTTCCGGTAAAATATAATTTTCAATGAAATTCCGCTCCACTTCCGATTTTCCTGTCAGAACCCGCTCGACGCGTGCCGTAAAAAAGCTGTCGCAGAGCCATCCGGCGCGTTCCCGGGAGGGGCAATCCATATAAATATCAAAGGTATTCTGCCGATACGTCTCTACTGCTGCATCGAAGATCGCCTGCAGCTTCGGATTCCCGGAATCCAGTCTTTTGCGCGGCGCCGGCGCTCCGACTCTCCGGAGATGCAGGCCGCGGATAACGCATCCCGCGCCTTTGCAATAGATCCTGATATACCGGAACGTGTACGGCTCTATGGAAAGAAAAGCCGTTCTTCCGCGGGCGATTTTTAACAGAATGACATTCGCCGCCGTAAGACGCGTAAAATTGATCTCTTCCCCCTGGAGGATTTCGTCGAAGACCGCATAAATTTCACATGGAGCATCACACTCGATGGAAAAACCGATCAGGCCCGTCAGATTCTTCCCCATATCGTATGTAACAAACGAATCTTTTCCAACGGAAACCTCTGCCGCAGGGAAACTGCCGCGTTCCGCAATGACGGGATCCAGCTTCTGCGCCTCCGTCGTGGAAAGGATCTCCAGCTCTTCCCGCACGAACCCTTTGAGCTGCGGCCCGATCTGCGCAATCGAACGGTCGTCGTAATACTGCTGTTTTTCGGATACGGAAAACGCGCCCTTCTGGATCACGCTTCTTGCAGATTCCGTTTCGTATTTACCGTAAAATACGCCTCTTGGCAGGTATTTCTTTGCCTGCGTGCAGGCGAGTTTCACATCGCGGTATTGTTCTCTTGTAAAATCATAAGCCTCGGCAAACGGCCTCTGGAAAGAATATCTCTGCACCTTGCGGATTTTACCCAGCCATTCGGCCGCGCGGAAAAACATGCCTTCCGCTTCCGTATAGGCGATCACACCCTTGTCTGAAACGACCTCCGCCGTCAGAAAAGACGGCTGATCCGTATAGCAGAAACTGTTGCAGGCATATCCCATTACGATAATTTCAATTTCGTTCTGCTCCCGGTCCAGGCAGATCTGCAATTCATCCACACGATAATAGCCGTGCGCGGCCCGCGCCGGACCCACAGCCTGGAAAATGCCGTTGACAAAAACATGATAACAGGCAGACCCTGTGATTAGCAGTTTCGCCGATCCGCAGCGCGGACATGCGGCGCGGAATAAAAGCGTCGTGTTCAGCTCCGTTTCTTTCCCCGCTTCCCAGACAGGCTGCGCCTTTTGAAAAAATTCCGTTCTCCCGTTCATTGATAAAACCTCCTCCCGCGCTGCCGCCGGATCAGAGTTCGATTCCCATCACAACGATACCGGCCGCCGCCAGCGCAATTAAAACATATTGTAGCCAGGTCAGTTTTTCTTTTAAGAAAATTCTGGCCCAAATCAGCGAAAAAACACAGTAAGAAGAAATCAGCGGCGCCGCGGCGATCGTATTTTTTGCAATTGCGTAAATATAAGCGAACTGCCCGGCCGTTTCGCACAGCGCGCCGCCGATCTTGGGCATTTCATACTTTAACGAAAGGCGCTGCTTTTTCACAACCACCACATAGAAAAAAGCAAAGACTGCGATCAGCAGAAATGTAAATTCATAAGCAATATTGGCGGAGCCTTCGTCGATCACACCCGACAGGAGCGCTCCCGATTCTTCATCATAATTGTAAAGCAGCACGCCGTCGGCATATGTACCGAGCGCATCGATGATGCAATATAAAACAGGCAGCAGCAGCGCAAGAAAGCTGTGCGTATATTTCCGGTCCGGCGCCGCCTCTCCTGATAAACGGCGTTCCCGGATCTCATAAACTTTTTCCGTTATAGAAAGCGCTATAATGCTTAATATAATCATGGCGATGCCGATATACTGCCAGAATTCCAGCCGCTCGCCCAGCAGGAAAAAGCACAAAATGGCCGCCACGGCGCCGGAAGAATTGCAGATCGGCGACGACAGGGAAAGATAAATATAGCGAAGCCCGACGTATCCTACGACCATAGCCAGAATATACAGCGCCGACGCCGGGAAATACGTAACCATATCCCGCAGATGGAATTCCGTCGGCGTGAAAAGGAGCATGATCAGCGCATGGATTCCCATGACAAATCCGACCATCATCGCCATTTTCCAATGACTGTATTTATCTTCCCTTTTCGAGCCTGCTTTGGAAAAAAGATCCGTCAGGCTCCAGAATAAAATTGCAACAAGAGATAAGCCAAACCACATTACAGTAACAACCCTACTTTATCATATACGTCTTTTCTGGTAACTTCGGCAATTTCGCGGGCCTTTTGGGCATTTTTACGCAAGATTCCGTCCAGATACGGTTTATCCGCCATCAGGCGGCGGTATTCTTCCCGGACCGGCGCCAGCAGTTCCGCCACCGCCGTACCGACGGCAATTTTGAAATCGCCGTAGCGCGCTCCGGAAAATTCCTGCTCCGCTTGGCCGACGGTAATATTTTGAACCGTTGCATAGATATTGAGCAGATTGCTGATGCCGGGCTTGTGCTCCGGATCGAAACGGATTTCGCTGCCGGAATCCGTCACCGCCTTTTTAAATTTTTTGAGGATCGAATCGGGTTCTTCAATGATCAAAACATAATTGTTGGCATTCGAATCCGACTTCGACATTTTCTTATCCGGCTCCTGCAGGCTCATGACTTTTGCGCCCTGCCTGGAAATCAGCGGCTCCGGCACCGGAAAGGTCTCCCCATAAATTTTATTGAAACGAATCGCCACGTCGCGCGCCAGCTCCAGATGCTGTTTCTGATCCTGCCCGATTGGTACGTATTTCGACTGGTACAATAAGATATCGGCTGCCATCAGAACCGGATACGTATAAAGGCCGGCGTTGATGTTGTCGGCGTGTTTGGCAGACTTATCTTTAAACTGCGTCATGCGGTTGAGCTCCCCCATATACGTAAAACAGCCGAGGATCCACGACAGTTCCGCATGCGCCGCTACCTGCGACTGTAAAAACAATATGGTTTTCTCCGGATCGAGGCCGCAGGCAATATAAAGCGCCAGCACCGCAAAGGAACGTTCCCGCAGCAAAGCAGGATCCTGGCGCACGGTCAGCGTATGTAGATCCACTACGCAGTATAAACATTCGTATGCATCCTGCAGCTCCGGGAACTGTTTGAGCGCTCCCAGATAATTTCCGATCGTCAGATTACCCGACGGCTGCACGCCGCTGAAAATCCTTTCTTTTGTATTTTTATTTTCAGACATCGCAAATACCTCGCCATTTCACAAATTTTTTTAATGATATCATTTACCTTCCAATTTTACAATACCTGCTTCCGTCAGTTTCTGCAGCGACATCAGAATTCCCGTCTTTGCGTTATGCCACGTCAGGCCCCCCTGAAAATAAACGGCATACGGTTCCCGGATCGGCCCGTCGGCGCTGAGTTCGATGGAGGAGCCCTGTACGAAAGTGCCCGCCGCCATGATAACCTTCGCGTCGTAGCCCGGCATCTCCCACGGTTCCGGAATGGCATAGCTGTCTACCGGAGCTGCTGCCTGGATTCCGCAGCAGAAAGCTTTCATGGCTTCCGGAGAGCCGAGTTCCACGGCCTGTATGATATCGTGACGCGCCTCCCCGCTCGACGGAATCGTCCGGAAGCCGCATTTTTCATAGAGCGCCGCAGCAAAGACGGCGCCTTTCAGCGCGCCGGCCACGACGTTCGGAGATAGGAAAAGCCCCTGGTAAAAAGCAGGCAGGATGCCCAAATTGGCGCCGACTTCCTGTCCCAGCCCCGGCGCGCTCAGACGGTAGGCGCAGCGGTCTACGCACTGCTGCGTGCCGCAGATATACCCGCCGATCGGCGCCAGCCCGCCGCCCGGATTTTTGATCAGCGAGCCTACCGCCAGATCGGCGCCGGCCTGCGTAGGTTCCAGCAGCTCCGTAAATTCTCCGTAGCAGTTGTCCACCATACAGATGACGTCGGGCTTGATCGACTTGATAAAACGGATCAGAGCGCCAATCTCCTCCACGGAAAAGCTCGGACGCGTTTTATAGCCTTTAGAACGCTGGATTTCCGCTAATTTCGTGTTTTTGCCGATTGCCGCGCGGATGGCCTCATAATCGAACGTCCCATCTTCCCGGAGTTCTACTTGCCGGTAAGAAACGCCGTATTCTTTCAGAGAGCAGGGCGAAGGACGAATGCCGATTACCTCCTCCAGCGTATCGTAGGGGCCTCCGGCCGGGCACAGGAGCTCCTCGCCCGGCAGCAGATTTGCGGAGAGCGCAATCGCCAGCGCATGCGTGCCGCACGTTATCTGGGGCCGCACCAGAGCGGCCTCGCTGCCGAAACAGTCGGCATATACTTTTTCCAGCGTTTCCCTTCCGAAATCGTTATAGCCGTATCCTGTCGTCGCAGCAAAGCAAGTGGCGTTGACCCGGTTTTTCTGCATGGCATATAGGACTTTGGCCTGATTATATTCTGCGATGCGGTCGATTTCCCGAAATCGGTCCTGCAATGCCGCTTCCGTTTCGGAAGCAAAATCCAACACTGCCCGGCAAATGCCAAGCTTCTCATAAATTTCGTATAAAGTTTTCATATAGTCACCTGTCTTCGCGATAATAATTGACGCCTATCGCCGCAGGCTGATCCGTCTTTCTTTTTCTGACGGAGGAGACGACGAGCACCACTGCCGTAATGAGGAACGGAAGCGCCTGCATAAATTGCGGCGGTATTTTTTTCAGCCAGCCCAGCACATGTGGGAACGTGTCGGCAAGGGAGCCGCTGTAAACCTGAAGCGTATTGAAAAGACCGAATATAAATGTGCCGAGGATCGCAAACAACGTATTCCAGTTCGCAAAGATAACGAGCGCTATGGAAATCCAGCCGTACCCGTTGATCCAGCAGTTGCTGCCTTCGAAGCTGCCGGAAAGATTGACGCACATCAGAAGTCCGCCGATTCCCATGATGCCGGAGCCGAGCATGATATGCACGTATTTATACAAGGTGATATTGACGCCGACGGCATCTGCTGACGCCGGATTTTCACCGATCGCGCGCAGCCGCAGGCCCTGTTTCGTATATTTTAAGTACCACCAGATCGCTACGGAGAGGACAATTCCGAGATAAACGAGAATATTGTGGGAAAACAACGCTTCTCCGAGCACGGGGATTTTACTGAGGAGCGGGATTTTGATCGGCTCCACGCCTTTGGACAAGCCTTCTTTGTCAAAGAGATCAACCCATTTTCCGGCGGATTTGAAACCGTTTCCGATAAAGAAGTAGAGGCCGAGCCCAAAGGTCGTGATCGTCAGGCCGGTGACATTCTGGTTTGCCTGCAGCGTTACCGTCAGAAATGCAAAAAGCAGTCCGCAAAGCGCGGCAAACAAAAAGGCGAACAGAATTGCCGCATACAAATTATCGAATGCGCAGCCAACGAGATACCCGCCGATCGCGCCGATCGCCATGGTGCCTTCCACGCCGAGGTTGAGGCTGCCGGATTTTTCCGTAACGATTTCTCCCACGGTACCGTAGAGAAGCGCCATGTTGTATTTTACGATCATGAATAAAAAAGAAGTTAAAACGGCCAAGGTGTTCATACGGTTTCTTCCTCCCCTGTCTGCTTGCGCTGCCTGCGGATGACGATTTTAAAGCGGATGAAGAAGTCGGCGGCGAGAATCACGAACAAAATGATGCCTTGCATCAGATCCGCGAAATGGCTGTCGATATTCGATGCGCTGACGGAAGCCGTAGAGCAGCCGAATTGCAATACCGTAATCAAAGCCGACACGATTACGACGCCGACCGGATTCAACTTGGCCAGCCACGCCACGATGATCCCCGTCCAGCCCACGTCGTTCGTGATGGAGTCGGAAAGCGATTCGACGCTGGAAACATGCAGCGCTCCTGCGGCGCCGATCAGGAATGCGGAAAAGAACATGGTGCGGCAGATAATTTTACCGACCTTCATGCCTGCGTACTTCGCGGTGTTGATGCTGTCGCCTACGACGGAGATTTCATAGCCGTGTTTCGTTCTCGTTAAGTAAATAAAAATAAATACGACGAGCAAAACGGCGAAGACAAGCGATAAATTTAAGGAAAAATCTCCGATTTTCAGGACCGGCATATAGGAATTGGCCGGTATTTTGTCAAATTTCGGACGCGGAGAATCTTTTCGGAGGAAAAAATTCCAGTCCGCTTTTGTTTCTCCGAAATATTTCAGCAGATATAATGCGATATAATTGAGCATCAGTGTGAAAAGCGTTTCGTTTGTGCCGAATTTTACTTTGAGCGCCGCTGTCAGCAGGCCGATCAAACCGCCTGCGAGGCCGCCTGCTGCCGCCATAAGCAGTACGCTGAGGTAAGGGTTCGTTCCGGAGGGAATGAGGAACGCTACGGATGCGCCGGACAGAGCGCCGAGAATAAATTGCCCTTCGCCGCCGATATTCCAGAATTTCATGCGAAATGCCAGGGAGAGCGCCAGGGATGTGATCAGCAGCGGTACCAGCTCTCTGATATAATTTTCAAACTGCAGATACGCGAATTTATTGCCGATCGTCCCCATCGTAAACATTTGTTTATAGTATTCAGCCGGATCGGCCTTCAGGGAAACGATCAGGATTGCGCCAAGGCCCAGCGCGAGCAGTACGGCAGCCGTGTAAAGCACTGCGATATACCGCTTTTTCAGCCCTTCCCGTTTTACGATCCGGATCAGTGGTTGTTCGCTGCCGTTACGCATTGCCGTCCTCCTCACCGATATTGGAATCTTTTGCGATTCCCGCGATTTTTCCGTTTATTTCCGAGATGTCTTTCACGCCGGTCATCATGAGGCCGAGCTCTTCTTTCGTCGCTTTGTGCGCATGTACCACGCCCATCAGCTTTCCATGGCAGAGAACCATGATTTTATCGCAAAGCGCGAGCATGACGTCCAAATCCTCTCCTACGAATAGAATTCCGACGCCGTTTGCTTTTTGTTCGTTCAGAATATCGTAGATCGCATAGGAGGAATTGATATCGAGGCCCCGGACAGGATATGCCGTTATAATCACATTCGGCCCCGATTCGATTTCCCGCCCCACGAGGACCTTTTGCACATTTCCCCCGGACAGGCGCCGGACAGGCGTTTCGGAAGAGGGCGTAACGATCCCCAGCCGTCTGATGATCTCGTTGGCCCGGGCGCGCGCTTTCCCGCGATCGACAAAGGGGCTTTTTTTATTTTCCCGGTACGTTTTCAGCATCATGTTGTCCGTGATCGAAAGCGACGGCGCAAGACCCATACCGAGCCGGTCTTCGGGGATAAAGCTCATGGAAATGCCTTTGTCGATGATCTCTTTGGGATCCAGGCCTACGATATTTTCCCCTTTATGTATGATCTGTCCTTTTTCAATTCTTCGAAGGCCCGCGATCGCTTCACACAGCTCCTTCTGCCCGCAGCCTGCGATCCCCGCAACGCCGAGGATTTCTCCGCCGCGGATATAAAAATTGACGTCTTCGATGGCATTCGTGCCTTCGTCGTTCCGTACGGTCAGATTCCGGATTTCTAAAAGCGGGCGGTCGAATTCCGTTTTGGGCCGCGCAATGTTGAGATCGACCTTGCGCCCCACCATCAGATCCGTCAGCTCCTGTTCATTCGTTTCTTTCGTATTTACCGTATCTATGTATTCGCCCTTGCGTAAAATGGTTACGCGGTCGCTGATTTCCATAACTTCATTTAATTTGTGGGTAATAATGATAATCGAATGGCCCTCGGATTTCATTTTCCGGAGCACTTCGAATAATTTTTCCGTTTCCTGTACGGTCAGCACTGCCGTAGGTTCATCCAAAATAATAATTTTGGCGCCGTAATAGAGCACCCGGAGAATTTCCAGCGTTTGCTTTTCACTGACAGACATGTTGGAAACACGTTTCTGCGGCTGAAAGTCGAATCCGAATTTTGCGCTGATCTCGGCAATTTTTGCATATCTGCTCTTTCGCAGGACAAATCCCGTTTGTTCCGTTCCCATCCAGATATTGTCCGCCGCATTGAAAACGTCCACAAGCTTAAAATGCTGATGGACCATTCCAATACCGTATTTCTTTGCATCCTCCGGAGAATGGATGGAAACCGGTACGCCGCCCACTCTGATCGTGCCGCTGTCCGGTTTGTAAATGCCGGAAAGCATGTTCATGAGCGTCGTCTTTCCGGACCCGTTTTCGCCGAGCAGGGCGAGGATCTCGCCCTGCCTGACGTTCAGGTTTATGTTCTTGTTTGCGATAACACTGCCAAATGACTTGGTAATGTTCTCTAATGCAATCGCATAATTTTGCTGGTCAATCATACCGTTTCCTTTGTCAGTTCACTGCTTCCACACCGGCTACATAGTAGTTCATCGAGCCTTTGATGACGCCGTCCTGTGCGGATTTCCCGCCTTCTACAGCCGTGAGCACGTCCGTATCCGTTTCTTTGTCATGCACATATACGAAATAGGTGTTTCCATCCTGAGAAATGACCTCTGCGCCCTGATTGTCCTTCAGCGCTTCTTCCTTTTTCGTAATCGTACCGTCCGCAGCAATGGAAAGTTTTACATTGGTAAATACATCCCATTCTCCGCTTGTGATCATCTTTTTGACATTGTCGAGGATTTCTTTCGTACCCTCCGCACAGTTCTCCGTCAGAGGCGAAATATCCACAAAACCTTCTTTCAGGCCGCCGTAATAAATTCCGACCTTCGTCATGAATTCGGAAGGAGAATTTTTGGCGGTTTCGATTGCAAGTTTGTAATAAACGTCCCAGTTCCAGACCGGAGCCGTCAGATGCGCTTTTGGCGCCTGCGCCGTCATGTCGGAGTTATATCCGCAGCCGAACACGCCTTTTTCCTGTGCTGCGATCTGCGGCTGCGCGCTGTCGCAGTGCTGCCCGATCACGCCGCAGTTATACGTTTCAATCAGATTGAGCGCCGCCTGGCGTTCTTTTGCCTCATCGCCCCAGGTACTGATCTGGTTTACGAATACTTTTGCGTCCGGATTGACCGCCTGCGCTCCCATCGCGAAAGCATTGATCCCGCTGCAGGTCTCCGCATATTCCGTTCCCCACGCGGTAACATATCCGATATTGTTATTTTTGAGTTCCAGCGATTTCAGGCCTGCGGCGATTCCGGCAAGATAGCGCGCCTGATAAATTCTTCCAAAATAATTATTGAAGTTCGTGTCGTTTGACAGATATCCCGTCGCATGGCTGAAAATGATATCTTTGTATTGCGGCTTTGCTGCTGCTTCCTCCATTGCGTTCAGGTAGCCGAAGCTGATGCCGATGATCATTTTGCAGCCCTGCGAAGCAAGCGTGTCGATCGCTTTCGTTACCTCGGCATCGTTTTCCTTCACGTTGTCTACGATTTTGAGCTGGGACTTGTCCATCCCGAGCTGCTCCATCGCTTTTGTGATACCGTTGTGATGCGCATACGTGTAGCCCGCCGTGTCGTTCTGTCCGTTGATATAAATGGCGCCGATCAGGAAATCATCTTTATTGCCGGATCCTTTGTCGTCGTCCTTTCCCCCGCCGCATCCCATGGCCGCAGCAAAAGAAAAGCACATTGCCAACACGAGTACCAATGATAATACCTTCTTCATTCCAGAAACCTCCCTGCCTTACGGCATTAAAATTAAAGATCTATGTAAATATAATTTACATCCGTTTGGTTAGTGGCGGAAAACGAGCCGCCCGCCCTCCATGCTCTCGATGATCGCCAGAGATTCCACCCGCACGCCTTTGCCGCGGATCAGGTCGCCTCCGCCCTGGAAACCTTTTTCGATAACGATTCCGGCGCCCGCCAGCTTTGCGCCGGCTTCGCTCACGATCTGGATCAGCCCGTCTAAAGCGCTGCCTTTGGCCAGGAAATCGTCGATGATAAGTATCTTGTCATTTTCGCTTATGTAAGATTTTTTGATGAAAATATCGGTAAAACATTGATGCGTAAAAGAATAAATCTGACCTTTGTATACTTCTCCGGTCAGATTCGAAGTCCTGCTTTTTTTTGCAAATACAACGGGTACGTTAAAATACTGTGCCGTAATGCACGCGATCCCGATACCCGATGCTTCGATCGTAATGATCTTTGTAATGCCGTCCGCAGCAAAAAGCCTGTGGAATTCTTTTCCGATTTCAGCGAATAATGCGATATCCATCTGATGATTCAAAAAGCTGTCCACTTTCAGTACAGCTCCGTCCTTCACCACTCCGTCTTTTCTGATTCTTTCTTCCAGACTCCGCATAAACACACTATCCTCTGAATCATGATATGAGAAAAAATAATGCCAAATATGAAAAACATTCCCATATTTGGTATGCGAGCATTATATCTTTTTCCATGATAAAAATCAATAAGTATTTTTCTTATTTTTTACATATTTCCTTCGCATCCGTCTACATTTATCATAAATGCGCCAGAAATACGGTACGGCAAAAATGCCGTACCGTATCGGACAGATGTTTTAATTTTTCGCTGCGATCAGATTGCCCACAGCGGAGCGAAGCGCCGTAAACAGCTCTTCATCTGCGGTATACTCCCCCAGAGACGTAGTGATCTGCTTAATGATAAGCGTTGACGTTCCCTCTCCGTATAGCTTGTCGAGCATGGTAAAATACTCAAAGTCTTCAATGCCGTCCCGGACGCATTCCAGCCGGAACGAACCAACCGGCTCTTTTTGTCCGATCGGGAAGCCGTGGTAAAGAAGCACACCGTTTCCGTAAACATCATACGGCGTCGTGGAATTGTTCTCCACCTCATGCTTTGCATTCCAGCCCCAATGCCCTGTCTCGCTCTCCGAGGTCGTGTAATTTACCCAATCGTTGACAAGGTAATAAAGAAAACCGTCTACGTTGTACATCTTCTGCTGCCAGAAAAGAATTCTGTATTTGACGGCCTGCGTCTCGATGGTAAGCGTGATTTCCGGATGATTCGGGAACCGCGTTACATACCACCATACCTCGTCCCCGTTTTTCTGCTCCGCGGCCATGCGCTCCCGAAACGTTCCGAGGTTCTGTTCAAGCTTTGAAGAGCATCTGTACGTCAGCTGCGGATTCGCCTTATACTCCTGATAAGTGTTGTAAAAGAAGGTGTGCGGACACCATACGGTTACGGAATCCGATACATATTTGAAGAAATCCACCTTCGAGTCCTTATCCAGAGCGGAATTCAGGTGCATCGGCACGATCAGCCGATAATCCTCAAAATATTTCCGGATAAGCGTTGCGTCTGCATTCACCTTATCGAGCTGCGGGATGCCCATCGGTTCATCGACCGTATAAAAATAAGCTTTTTTGCTCCATTCCGGATTTTGGCTGAGATAATTATGAGAGATTTTTACTCTGTTTTCTGTAAAAGATTTTCCCCATCCCGTAGGATTAAAAGCAACGACGCGGGGATTATTCAGGTATTCGTTGATTCCGGAACGTTCGCTATAAGCGTTTGCCAGTTGGCTGTCGTCATTGGTGCTGACGATCTGCGGCAGATTGTAACCGCAGATACGGTTCTCCAGCAGATAATCGTAATAAGCCTTATAGCTTTCGCCGTCGTCTCCGTTGTACAAAGAAGGATCTGCGGCATAAATATTATGCCAGCCGATATCGGCAAGCGTCTTACAGGAAGTTTCTTCAGGAAGCGTAAAATTCCACACATAGGCATATACGTTTGCCCGCTTCACTTCCCTGCCCGAAGAATCTCTGACAGACAGGACGGCGGAATATTGGCCGGCCGGCGTGTCCATTCCGGCATAGACTTTGATTAAGAAAACCTTACTCCTGCCGGCAGCGAGGTCAAATGCCCCCTGGAGCGGCGGGATCGGGTCGGCAATCGTGCTTCCTTCGATATCGTCGAAATAATATCCATAGAAAATATTCGATTGGAGAATATTTCCGTTCGCATCCCTGAAATCCGTAAGCTCCGCCGTGAGACCCTTCCGCTCGGAAGACGCGGAAAGCAGGAACTGGCAGGCTTCTATCTCGTTTTTTGCAAGCTTCATCTGGTAAGTATACAGACCGGTGCTTGCCGTCGATTCCGCAGGCGTCTTCGTATACGTGTGGTTAAACCAGAGATCGATATCGGCATCTTCATGTTCCGCCGTAAGCTTCGTATTCTGTACGGCAGGAGCCGGATCCGCAGCTTTGAGCAGTTCTTCCGCCTTTGCCTGTTCCTCCGGCGTAAGTCCGTTATCAACCGGCGGGGAGGATTCCTGAATATATGCCAGAACGTCGTCGTACGTCCGGAACAGCGCAATCGACGCAAGCGACAGCGATTCGCCCGCATCCGCCGCAGTCGCCATAAAGTCGAAGCGGAAGAGATTGATATTGCCGGTCCACGTCGCATTGTTCGACATGTCAAAATAGAGATACTGCCAATCCGGATCCACATTGTCAAATGCAAAAATTTTACTGCTGCCGCCGGCGATCCCCGTCTGGCTGCCCGCCGCATAAAACAGCTCAAAATTCGTATTGGAACAGTTCTCCGCCTTTGCTTTGATGACTACGTACTTGTACGTATCGGCATTTGCCTGCCCGAGGCCGTATTTCTGCATATAACCCTTATAGTTAAAACTTATATAGGGATCATTCGAGGCTTTTGTGGTCGTCAGCCGAACGGTGTACCCTTCTTCTTCATCAAACGCGATGTCGGCCTTGCAGTCGTTTGCGCCGCTCAGAGAAGACAGGATATTCGTGGAATCAAAAGTCACATAAGCGTTGCTCACGGGCCCGTAGGTAACGGTATAAGTTACCGTTCCGCGTATCTGCACATCCGCTCCGTCAACCGTTACGGTTTTATCGAGCGCAAGCGCTTTTTCCGCCTCCTCGGCATGCAGCCCCGCCGGCAATACGACGCAGGAAGACAGCAGTACGAAACATAACAGCAGAGACAGCAAGCGGCCGAGTTTCTTTTCTTTCAGGAATATGATTACCAAAGCGGCGCCTGCCAGAACAAATACGCAGGCAAATACAAGAACGGTTTCGGAATCTGCCGTATTCGGATTTTCGGGAGTCCCCGGTTTGGAAGTCGCAGGCGAAGTCGGTTCCGCCGGACCGTCCGTTTTCGCCTTGACAAAGACGACACGATTCGATTCTCCGGATATCGATTCGCCTCTGCCCAGGCTTTCCATATGTGCCGACGCATTTCCGCTGCCGACGGCATATCCTTCCGGGACCGATATCGCGGCAGTGATATTCGCGATATTATGATCAGAATTATTTTTCAGCGCAATATGGGCCGCTATGCTTTCTTCCGCGGAATACGCAGCTTTGTCCGTGACGAGCTCCGCTATAATGTTTCCGTCCTCTGCGGAACTGCCGGCCAGCACGGATACGCTCAGAATGCCCGATGCAATAAACACAAGGCAGAGCAAACAAATAAACAGCTTTTTTCGTTTCATAGTTTCCTCCTTATACAGTTTTGACACAATCGTTTCTGCGTTTTAGTGTATCACTTAGGGCTCCGGCAGTCAACATATTTATTTCATATATTGATTGATATTTTTATTTTTTATAAATATATTTTCCCATTTTTGACACGATATGGATTAACAGAAGAAAAATAGCGAAAGAGCGGCATACAAAAATCCCTCCCGGTCCTGCGCTGCCATATTTATCGGCAGGCCCGGGAGGGAATCGCACGAAACGATAAAAACACTAT
>JBKUJR010000003.1:0-101509 GCA_046952735.1 Clostridia bacterium
GCAAAACGCGGAACCGTCGCATTGCTGGCATTTTACGAACGCACGCTCGACGCCATCCCGATCGATACGCTCGTATCGAAAGAACTGATCGTAAAAGGCGTTATGGGAGAATTCGGACTTGTACCGGAAGCCGCCGCATATCTTGCAAAAGGCCTGCCGGTGGAAGGCATGATTACCCACAGGATGGAGCTTGCGGAAGTACCGGAATTTTTTGCAAAATCCGCTGAAACGAGCGGGCAGCGCATCAAAGCGCTCGTGAGGATCCGGCCATGAGCATGGCGGAGGAAACAGCTTCCTCGGTCATTCAGATGATCAATGAAAACAACTATGTAGACGGCGATCGGCTGCCGCCGGAACGCGATCTCGCGGCGCTCCTCGGCGTATCGCGCACGACGGTGCGCGAAGCGCTCAAACGCCTTTCCGCCTGGGGATATATTCGCTCCGTACAAGGCGGCGGGAATTACATCAGCAGGGTGAGCAGCAAAACGCAGCTCGAATTTCTGGACGTACGCCGCATTATCGAATGCGAAACGGCGCGTCTGGCAGCCGAACGCCATTCAGCCGGAGATATTGAAAGGATTCGGGCTTCTCTCGAAAAGATGCGGACGGAAATCCGCGCCGGAGAATTCGGCGTCAGCGGCGACAGCGATTTTCACGCCGCCGTTGCTAAAGCGGCAGGCAATAATGCCATGTGTACGATTCTGGAGCAATGCTGCGACATTTTGAATTCCGGCAGGTATGCTACGCTGACGATCGACGGGCAGGGGGAAAAATCCCTCGGGGATCACGAGCGGATCGCGAATGCGATCGAAGCGGGCGACGCCGAGACGGCGGTCCGCGAAATGAAAGAACACATCGAAAAAGCAAAAATAAATATTTTACAGAAAGAAGGACTATTATAATGGAAAGTATTTCGGAGCTGATCGGCAAAGCCAGAGCGGCGCAGGCGGAATTTGAAAAAACAGCGACGCAGGAAAGCGTAGATGCCATTGTAAAATCGATAGCAAAAGCAATCTATGACAACGCGGATCCCCTTGCCAAAATGGCGGCAGAAGAATCCGGCATGGGCGTCTATGAAGACAAGATCAATAAAAACAAGGGAAAAGCAAGAGTCATCTGGAATTTTCTCAAAGATAAGAAATCCGTAGGCGTTATCAGCAGAAACGACGAAACTTGTATCACGGAAGTTGCGCGCCCGATGGGCGTCGTCGCCGCCATCACGCCCTGCACCAATCCCATCGTAACGCCGATGTGCAACGTAATGTATGCGATCAAAGGCAGAAACGCGATCATCATCGCGCCGCATCCGCGGGCTAAAAAATGCGCGAAGGTCGTCACCGATATGTTCCGCCGGGAAATTGAAAAGCGGGGCGCCCCTGCCGATCTGGTACAGCTTGTAGAAGAACCGTCCACCGCGCTTTCCGCGGAGCTTATGAGCAAATGCGACGTCGTGGTAGCCACAGGCGGCATGGGGATGGTCAAAGCGGCATACTCTTCCGGAAAACCGGCTTACGGCGTAGGAGCGGGCAACGTACAGTGCATTATCGACCGCGGCGTCGATTACGCCGAAGCAGCGCCTAAAATCATCGAAGGCCGCCGCTTCGACAACGGAATCATCTGCTCCGGAGAGCAAACGATCATTTTACCGAAAGAAGATTATGCAAAAATTATAGATCTATTTGTGAAAAACGGCTGCGCCTATATCGAGAAACCGGAAGACGTTGAGAAGCTCAAGAAAACATTGTTCACGGTCACGGAAAACGGCGGCTATGCAATGAACAAAAACCTCGTCGGCCAGAGCGCGCGCAAGGTTGCGGAAATGGCGGGACTCGCGGTGCCTGCGCAGACGAAGGTACTTCTTGTGAAAGCCGACTGCTGCGGCAAAGGCGACTGCCTGTCGAAAGAAAAGATGTGCCCCGTAATTTCCACGTACGCATATGACACTTGGGAAGAAGCCGTCGCTATCGCGCAGGCCAATCTCGACGTAGAAGGACGCGGCCATTCCGTATCGATCCATTCCCATAATAAGGATCATATCGAGTATGCCGCAAATCATATCACGGTATGCCGCGTACTGATCAATCAGATCTGTTCTACGATGAACGGCGGCAGCTTCTTCAATAACCTGACGCCAACCACGACGCTTGGCTGCGGTTCCTGGGGAAACAACTCGATCTCCGAGAATTTCAGCTATAAACATCTGCTCAATATCACCAGAATCGCTTACGAAATTCCGGGAGCCAAATCGCCTTCGGATGCAGAAATTTTTCAGTAAAGGAGCGAAGCCCCCATATGGACTTAATGGAATATAAAGCAAAAGAGCTTTTTGCCGCAGGCGGGCTGCCGGTACAGAAATTTGCCTGTATCGGCGAATCGCTTTTGGAAAACGGGGATGCAGAAATCATCCGGGCCGCTGCGGACATCGGATACCCTGCCGTCGTCAAAGCGCAGGTAATGACCGGCGGACGCGGCAAAGCCGGCGGCATCAAGTTTGCAGAGAACGACGCGGAGCTCGTAAAATGCACGCGGGAAATCATCGGTATGGACATCAAAGGCCACATCGTACACAGCGTCATGGCGGTCGGAAAAGCAGAAGTCCTGAAAGAGTTTTACCTTTCCATCCTGTTAGACCGGAAGACCAAATGCCCGATGGTCATTTTCTCTCCGCTTGGCGGCGTGGAAATCGAGCAGGTAGCAAAAGATACGCCTGAAATGATTTTCAAAACGCCAATCCATCCGTTCGGCGGCATCATGCCGTACCATACGGCATATATCGCGGATAAAATAAAACGCGTCTATCCGGAATTCAGCGCAGAGCTGCAGAAGGAACTCGGCGCGCTGCTGCGGAATTTATACGATCTGTTTCTCAAAAACGATTGTATGCTCTGTGAGATCAACCCGCTTGCGCTATGCAAAGAGCACGAGGCGCTGCATCTGATTGCGCTGGACGGCAAGGTATCCATCGACGATTCCGCCGTAAAGCGCCAGCCATGGCTCGCAGACTATATGGCCGGAATGCCCAAGCATCCGCTGACAAAAGAAGCGGAAAGCTTCAACTTCCTGTATATTCCATGCGACGAAAGCGGGGATATCGCAGTAATGTCGAACGGTTCCGGTATGCTTATGAGCTGCATCGACATCATTACGCGGGAAGGAATGACCGTACGCGCCGTATTGGATTTAGGCGGCGGCGCAACGGCGGACAGGATCAAAGAAGCAGTGCGGATCATCCTGAACGACAGGAAAACACAACATTTATTCATCAATATATTCGGCGGCATCACACGCTGCGACGAGGTCGCGGGCGGTATCCGGAAAGCATATGAAGAAGGCAATCTGACAAAACCGGTCATCATTCGCTTTGAAGGCACGAATAAGGCAAAAGGGCTGGAAATCATTTCCGGAATCCCGGGCGTTACTTATGCCGACAGCCTTCTGGAAGGGGTCGCCGCCCTTTCCGCACAGAAGAAAAACGAAGGAGGCTCGCGCAAATGAGTATTTTAGTCGATCAAAATACGCGCCTGATCGTGCAGGGCATCACGGGCAGAGAAGGGACGTTCCACACGGAACAGATGCTGGAATACGGAACGAACGTCGTAGCCGGCGTCACCCCGGGCAAAGGCGGGCAGAGCGTACTCGGCGTCCCGGTTTTCAACACGGTCCGGGAAGCGAAGGAGGCCACCGGCGCGAATGCCTCCGTCATATTCGTGCCCGCAATGTATATGATGAGCGGCGCGCTGGAAGCAATCGACGCAGGGCTGCCCCTCGTCGTCACGATCGCGGAGCACGTTCCCGTACAGGACATGATGCGCGTCTACCACTATGCGCGTTTGAAAGGCACGCGGGTAATCGGGCCGAATTCGTTCGGAGTGATTTCACCGGGAAAATCCAAGGCCGGTTTTATGGCGCATCGGATCTTCCTGCCCGGGCATATCGGCCTGATGTCGCGTTCTGCGACAAACTGCTATGAAACGGTATTTATGCTGACGAATGCAGGCATCGGACAGTCTACGTGCGTCGGAATCGGCGGCGACATGATCGCCGGAAGCTCCTTCTCCGACATTTTACCATTATTCGAAGAAGATGAGGAAACAAAAGCAATCGTCATGATCGGAGAAATCGGCGGAAACGAAGAAGAACTGGCTGCCGCACTGATCAAAGAGAGGATTACAAAGCCGGTCGTAGCGCTCATTGCAGGGAAAAATGCGCCGAAAGGACGCTCTATGGGCCATGCGGGGGCAATCGTCTCCGCCGACGGCACGGGAAGCGCGGATTCCAAGATCAAAGCGCTCTGCGAAGCGGGCGTAATCATTGCAGACAGCACGGCGGACATCGTGTCCTGCATTAAAGGCATCATATAAAGGAGATGTTTGAATATGGCGAAAAGTATGAAATTGGACAGGGAACGCGCCCTGTATATTTATGAGACAATGAATAATATCCGCAGCTTTGAAGAAAAGGCGGTAAGTCTCTTCGAAGCGAATAAGCTGCGCGGGTCCGTACACCTTTGTATCGGCGAGGAAGCGATCCCCGCAACCGTGTGCTCTCTGCTGGACGACAGGGATTATATTGCCTCCACACACAGAGGACACGGCCACTGCATAGCAAAAGGCGCAGGACTCGACCGCGCGATGGCGGAGCTCATGGGAAAAGCGACCGGATATTGTAAAGGCAAAGGCGGCAGCATGCATATCGCAGACCTGGAACGTGGAAACCTCGGCGCAAACGCCATCGTAGGCGGCGGCGTACCGATCGCTGTAGGCGCGGCGCTGGCCTCTAAGATGCAGCATGCCGATCTGGCGTCGGAAGGTAAAATGCCGGTGGCGATCTCATTCTTCGGCGATGCAGCTTCGAACCAGGGCGTCGTACATGAATCGATGAACCTCGCTTCGGTCTGGAAATTGCCTGTGATCTTCGTCTGTGAAAATAACGGCTATGGCATATCCGTTCCGCAATGGCAGTCCACCTCGGTAAAAGATATCGCAGTACGCGGGGAAGCGTACGACATGCCATATGAAACGGTAGACGGAAATAAAGTTCCGGAGCTTTTAAAAGCTGCATCCAAAGCAATCGACCGCGCCAGAAAGGGCGGCGGGCCGACGCTGATCGAATGCAAGACATACCGCTGGCTCGGACACTGGACAGGGGACCCCTGCGTTTACAGAACGCGCGAAGAGGTCGAGGAATGGAAAAAGAAGTGCCCGATCAAATATATGCGGAATTATATGATAGAAAACGGCCTGGCTTCCGAGGAAGAGCTTGGCGCGATCGAGAAAAAAGCGCGCGACGCCGCAGAAGCGGCAGCGGAATATGCGTTGTCGAGTCCGGAACCCGATCCGGCGCACGTACTGGACGATGTGTTCAATGAGACGAATTTATAAGCGGAAGGAGCCGGTATGCAATGAGTATTAAATCATACGCACAGGCGATCAAGGACGTGATCGCCGAGGAAATGAGACGGGACGGCAAGGTTTTCATTATGGGAGAAGACATTGCCGAGCAAGGCGGGATTTTTGGATGTACCAGAGGTCTGATAGATGAATTCGGCCCTGAGCGGGTACGGAACACGCCGATTTCCGAAGCAGGATTCTGCGGCGCGGGACTCGGCGCTGCCTGCGCCGGGATGCGGCCGATCATCGAATTGATGTATATGGATTTTACGCTCGTAGCGATGGATCAGATTATCAATCAGATCGCTAAAACGAGATATATTTTCGGCGGGAAGGCAGTGATCCCGCTGGTGATCAGAGGCCAGCAGGGTGTGGGACGCGGCAATGCAGCGACGCATTCGCAATCGATGGAAGCCATTTTCCTGCATTTTCCCGGGCTGAAGGTTGCAATGCCTTCGGATGCAAACGACGCAGCCGGACTGCTGCGCACGGCGATCCGGGACGACAATCCTGTCATGTTTTTCGAGCATAAGGCTTTGTATACTTCCAAATGCGAAGTTGACGATTCTCCGGATTTCATGATTCCTTTCGGAAAAGCGCGGATCCTGCGCGAAGGGACGGACGTCACGATTATCGCTACGCATACGTACGTACAGAAATCTCTGCATGTAGCGGAAAAACTGGCGGCGGAAGGCATTTCCGCGGAAGTAATCGATCCGCGCACGCTTGTGCCCATGGACTGTGATACGATGGCGGCCTCGATTGAAAAGACGGGCCGCGCCGTTGTGGTACACGAGGCGCACCGAACGGGAGGCGCCGGCGCTGAAATCGCCGCGGAGCTTTCCGAGCGGACGTTCCGGTATCTTGACAGCCCGATTCTGCGTCTCGGCGCAAAAGCTTGCCCGCTTCCCTTCAATCTGGGCTTGGAAAATGCCGTCGTGCCGCAGGAAGCCGATATTTATGAAGCCTGCAAGAAGACGCTTTATAAAGCGTAATTTCAGGGAGGTCGATTCGATTTGATTCAGAATATCATTTTACCAAAACAAGGGCTCCAGATGACGGAAGGGTTCATCACCCGCTGGCTCCTGAAGGAAGGCGATGCCGTCAAAGAGGGCGAACCGCTTTTTGAAATGGAGACGGATAAATTAGTTATTACGATTGATGCGACATGTTCGGGAAAGCTCTTAAAGATTCTGTATCCGGAGGGCTCCACGGTACCGATCACCACGGTGATCGCATATGTGGGAGAGGAGGGCGACGCGGTGCCGGAGGGCGCTCCGGCACCGTCTGCTCCGGAGCCGGCGGCGGCCGCCGTTCCAGTTCCGGAAGCGGTCTCGGAAGCATCTCCGCAGCCTCAAAAGGAAACGATGTCCGCAGCGCCTGCGCAGGGAGGACGGCTTTTCGCCACGCCGCGCGCGCGCACGACGGCTGCCGCAAAGGGGTATGATCTGGAGGATATTACGCCTTCCGGCCCGGAGGGGCTCATCATCGAACGCGACGTGCTTTCTTTCGTGCCTGCCGTTTCTTCCGGTAAAATGGTTTGCGCTGCGCCGTGTGTTCTTTCCGCCCGGATCGCATTGTTTACCGAAGGCGATATCACGCCGGAATCGGTTCTCCGGCTTGCCTATCGGAAGGCGGCGGAGAAGACCGGTATTTCCTGCGGAGATACGCCTGCCGTCCGTATTTTGAAAAACAGCGCGGTCACTTTCTGCATGATCCCGTCGGAAGAAGCGCAAATCACCGTCTGCGGAGAAAATCTGACGCTCGCATTTTACCCGGAAGCTGCGGAGGAGGATTCGGTACTGGAATTCTTTGAGCTGTTCTGCATGTTTGCGCAGAAACCCTGGCTTGCCGCAGTGAGATAACGCGATGAAAGAGTGGAAGGTTCTGATCATAGACGGGCAGGGCGGCAAAATCGGTTCTCAGCTGATCGCTTTGCTGAAAGAACGCCTGGCGGCTTACCGGTTTTCAGTGACCGCCGTAGGCACGAACAGCATCGCGGCGGCTGCAATGCTGAAAGCGGGCGCCGATTTCGCAGCGACAGGGGAAAATCCGGTGGCAGTCGCAGCCCGGTGCGCGGATGTGATTATCGGACCGCTCGGGATCGTAATCGCAGATGCGCTGATCGGCGAAGTGACCGCAGAAATGGCGGCCGCAGTCGGCCGCAGCCCGGCAGTCAAAATTTTGATTCCCGTCAATAAATGCGGCAATCTCGTAGCAGGCGTATCGAATCTGAACACGACGTTTTTACTGGAGGACGTTATCGAAAAGCTGAAAAACATATTTATGTAAAATGCATGGGCGGCCCGGGCCGCCCATACTTCGTTTTTATTTCCAATATTCCGTGGGATCTAACGGGATATTGTTCTCAACCAGTTCAAAGTGGAGATGCGCTCCCTGCGCTTTTTCACAGAAAATATCTTCCCCGACGGTTCCGATGACGTCGCCGGACTTGACTTCTTTTCCGGGGATCATGCCGTCGGCCGTCTTTGCCAGGCCGCAGTAAATCGTAGTGAAGGCTTTTTCATTGATGTCATGCTCGATCACAATCGTCAGCCCGTATCTGGGGTCCGACTTGACAGCGGAAATTTTACCGTTCGCCGCCGCTTTGATTTCCGATCCTGCGCCGGCTGCGATATCCACGCCGGAATGGGTGCGCCATTCCTGCAGCGTCGTGTTGAATACGAGCTTCTTTGCGGCAAAATCCGTCTGGATGTCGCCCTCTATAGGCTTGGAAATAGAGATTTTACCGGTCTGCCCGTTGTTTTCATTGTCGTTATCGTTATTCTTATTATCGTCGATCGGCTTTGAAGCGATCGTAGACTGGGGAGTCTGGCCGGCCGGATTTTTCGTCGGCGTCGCAATATCGGACTGGCTTCCGTTTGGCGTTTTATAGGCGACCACGGGCTCGTCCACATCTTCATTATTGAGATTGATAATTGAAACTCCCGCGGCGATCACTGCGGCAAGGCAGATCAGCGCGATAAAGATATAACCTTTGGATTTGAAAAATTCAACAATCTTATTTTTCATGTATGAAGCTTCCTTTCACAGTAAATTGGTGTATGGGTATTATTGCCGCGATACATGAAAAATATTCCTGTTGTTTTATTTAAAAATTTTTACTGCGGCCGCCTGGGGCGGGAAATCGGAAAGAATCTATTTTATTGCTTTATTTAGCGCATCTCTGACCTCTTTTATCGTCAACAGCTTCGCCTTCAGCTCCTCCTGAAAATGCTGCCCTTCATAAAAACGCCGAATTTCCTGACCTGTATCAGAATTGTAGTTTATTATAATTTTCCAATGCGCTGTTTTTTCTAAAACGCATACGCCCGCGCTCCGGCAAATGAAATCTTCCATTTCTATTACGGAAGTGACGGAACCTCTGCTATTTACCGTAATGCTGAGATTCAGATCACGATCGGCGGAATAAAGGTTCACGATCTCTAAATCGAGACTGACGATATGATTTTCATCTACGTGCTGAAAGAGCATATTGTCCCAGTTCGTGATCATCAGGATCAACGAGATCAATAAGAAGATCTTATTCCAGAAAATGACTTTCTTCATCATCAGAACCAGACTCCTTTCTGTTTTCCACCCGGCTGGTATGCCCTTTAATCGATTGAAATAGAAACTTGATTTATTTTTTGATTATTGTACGCATCAGCTTCTAATTTATTTTGTACTAAAACTACGCCCTCTGCTGTCTTTGTAATATATTGGCTGACAATATTTGATTCAGAAGTATCTTTTAAATATTTTTCTGTAAGCTTCGGATCGATAGCAAGCCCCTTATAAGCGCCGCGGTTCATCATCATAAAGGCGCCTACTTCTCCATTTGCCTGTATATATATAGTAATGAAATCATCGCTGGGAATTCCATTGATATAATAACTATATTGGATCTGATAGACGAGATCGCATTCGGAATATTGGACAAATAAAAGCGTATAATCAGAAAATTCCGACACGAACCGGGATAAATATTCTTCCGCAATTCTAACGGCCTGCTCCTCCGGGATTGGATTTTCCGTATAGACGCCATAATAGTATTCCTTCTGATATCCGCATAAGGTATTCGTCCCTTTTAAAAAGTAATATTTATTTTTGTTTACATCCGTATAGACGTCCAGCGATTTTTCATTTGACAGAATATCCTTTGCGTTTATCGAGATACACGGATTTTCTATTGACAGCGATTCCACAAAATTCAAAGACTGTTTTGCTGCGTTTGTAATAAACTCTGGTTCGGAGTTTTGCTTGCGGGCAACGCCGGAAGCAGATACGGCTCCATATATCAGGAGAACAATGCATACGACCAAGGCTGTCGATAAAAATTTTTTCTTATTCACGTTGCATCAGACCTTTCTTCTCTAACGCGTCAGAAAAACGGCTTTATAAATTTATCTTCCTTAAATTCATTATAGTAAGGACCCGCGGAGAAGTCAACAATTCATTCTGAATTCAGAAATAAATTTGCAGTCATTTCTGTCCGGGAAATCACCACGAAAAAACGGCAGATATTCAAAATATTTACAGTTTTTCTCCCATTATCAGAGAAAATATGAAAAATAACCAAAACCGGCGCGAATTTCAACTTGCAATCATTCCTTTAAAAATGTATCATAAAGAACGTATGTTCCAATACCCTGGGACAACGCTTTTGAAGTATCAAAACGGAGGAAATTTGTAATGGTTGTCAGTGAAGAGATCCGATATTTCAGGGTCACACCGCAGATCGTACCGGCAGATCGGGAAACAGCAATCACGATCCGCAGCCTCGATCCTAAAAACGGCTTCCAGAATGGCAAAAAATACCGGCTGCGGTATTATGCGGTCGATAGAAGCGGCAATCTTCCCGCCCCCATGTGGCGCGAACGGGAAGTAATCGCCGCCGAACGCGCGATCACCTTTACGCAGTGCTTTTGCGGAGAACAAGAGCATTATGTGGACATCGAGGGCATCGACGTAACGAAGAACCTCCGATTTTCCATTTATTCCTTAGAACAAGATCTTTATGGAAAAGTTCCCATGAAGGGCGATTTCCACATGCACAGCAACCATTCGGACGGCGCGGATTATGCGCCGCATGTAGCCGCGATGTGCCGGAAAATAGGGTTCGATTTTATGGCGCTCACAGATCACAGGCAATACGCCCCGTCGTTAGAGGCGATCGTCGCGTATCGGGACGTGCCGGTCGATTTGGTCATGTTGCCCGGCGAAGAAGTACATCCGGACGGAAATAACGTCCATATGATCAACTTCGGGGGCCGGATCAGTATTAACGACTATATGCGCGAACACCGGGAAGTATATGAAAAAGAAGTGCGGGAGATTTTACAGACGGAGAAAAGCCTGGAAGAAGTGGACGGAATCGGCCGCGAAATCTGCGCTTCCTGTATCTGGTGTTTCCGTAAAATCCGGGAAAACGGCGGACTCGGCATTTTCTGCCATCCGTATTGGTATATTCCGGAAGGCTGCCAGGACCTGAAAGAGGTCAACGAATATCTGTTCCGCCATGCGCCGCAGGATGCGGAAGAACTGGTCGGCGGATATTATAAATATCAGACATTCAGCAACGACCTTGCAATTGCCCGCCATCTGCAAGCCTGCCGGGAGGGGGGCGGACGCAGCATCGTCGGCGTAAGCGACGCCCATTCCACAGAAAACGACGAGCTGTTCGGCTGGTACTATACCATCGTTTTTGCGGACGAAGCCGGCGGCAATGCCGTCATTGATGCCGTTAAAAACGGATACAGCGTTGCCGTTACCCATTTACCGGACGAAACGATGCATATCTACGGAGAATTCCGGCTCGTAAAATACGCGCAGTTTTTGGCGGCCAACTACTTCCCGCTGCATGACGAAATGTGCGCGGCGGAAGGATACCTGATGTACCGGCATTGGACGGGCGAGCCGAAGGCCGCGCCTATGCTGCGAAGCCTGCATGGCGAAACCGCAGAATATTATAAAGCCGTTTTCGGCAAATAAGGAGGATTATATTATGAAAGATAAATTAGCAGCAATACAGAAAGAATTCGAGGAGCGCATCGAGTCCGCATCTGTTCTGGATAAGCTCGAAGAGCTGAAAGTCGCATATCTCGGCAAGAAAGGCGAACTCACTTCCCTTCTGAAGGGGATGGGACAGCTGCGCCCGGAGGAGCGTCCCGCTGCCGGACAACTGGTAAATAAGGTTCGGGCGCACATGGAACAGAGAATCGCAGAAAAGACCGAGCAGCTGAAAACCGCCGCCCTGCGCGTAAAACTCGAACGGGAAGCTGTGGACGTCACGATGCCGGGAACGGCAAGAAAAGTCGGCGCTTTGCACCCGATCAACCAAATCAGCGACGAGATGAAGGATTTGTTCATCGGCATGGGTTACGAAATCGCGGATGGCCCGGAGGTCGAATTCGATTATTATAATTTCGAGGCGCTCAATCTGCCGGACGGACACCCCGCGCGGGATACGCAAGATACCTTTTATATTACGGAGAAAATGCTGCTCAGGACGCAAACTTCTTCCGTGCAGATCCGAGTGATGGAAAATAAAAAACCCCCGATCAAAATTATTTGCCCCGGAAAGGTATACCGCGCCGACAATGTAGACGCTACGCATTCCCCGATTTTCCACCAGATCGAAGGGCTCGTAGTAGATAAAGGCGTTACGATGGGCGATTTAAAAGGCACCCTCGAAGTTTACGCAAAGCATATGTTTGGACCGGAAACGAAAATCCGGCTGCGGCCGCACCATTTTCCGTTTACCGAACCGAGCGCCGAGGTCGACGTATCGTGCTGGACCTGCGGCGGGAAAGGCTGCAGAATGTGTAAAGGCGAAGGCTGGATCGAAGTGCTTGGCTGTGGGATGGTACATCCCGACGTTCTCCGCCGCTGCGGAATCGACCCCGAAGTATACAGCGGATTCGCGTTCGGAATCGGCGTGGAAAGAACGGCGATGGCACGATTCGGCGTAACGGACATGCGGCAGTTTTTTGAAGGCGACACGCGTTTCCTGGCACAATTCTGATTCGAACGAGAAAGGGGTATAAATATGATAGCACCGTTAAAATGGCTGTTGAGCTATACGAATTTAAATATTACTACGAAAGAGGAAATACACGAGCTTGCAAGCGAAATGACACTCAGCGGCAGTAAAGTAGAGGAAGTCGTTTCAAAAGGCGCCGAAATCGAGCGGGTCGTCGTGGCGAAATGTCTTGAAGTCAGAAGGCATGAAAATTCAGATCATTTGTTTGTCTGTAAATTGGATATCGGCGCGGAAGAACCAATTCAAATTATTACCGGCGCGCAAAATATGCGCCCCGGCGCGTATGTTCCGGCGGCTCTGGACGGATCGACAATTGCGGGAGGCCGCACGATCAAAGCCGGAAAGCTCCGCGGATTAGATTCCAATGGCATGATGTGTTCTTTTGAAGAAATCGGACTGGATTGCAGGGACTATGAAAACGGCAGCAACGACGGAATTCTGATTTTACAGGATATTGGGGAATTTCGGGAGTATACGGAGGAAGATTTTGAAAAATTGATTGGAAAGGACATCCTTCCGGCGATGGGAGCCGATGAAACGGTCATCGATTTTGAGATCACTTCGAACCGTGCGGATTGCTTCAGCATCCTCGGTTTGGCGCGTGAAGCTGCCGTCACCATGCACGGCCGATTTCAAAAGCCGGAGGTCACGGTAAAGGAGCAAAGCGCCGTCCGGGCGGCGGACGTTCTGGACGTCGAAGTAACAGCCCCGGAGCTCTGCCCGCGGTATGCGGCCAGAGTCGTTACGGACGTAAAAATCGGCCCGTCTCCCAAATGGATGAAGGAACGCCTGCAGGCGGCGGGCGTTCGGTCCATCAACAATATCGTAGATATTACAAACTATGTCATGCTGGAATACGGACAGCCGATGCATGCGTTTGACAAGCGTACGATCAAAGGAAATAAGATTATCGTACGCCGCGCGGAGGAGGGGGAAAAGCTGACGACGCTCGACGAACAGGAGCGGACGCTCGACAGCTCCATGCTCGTCATCGCGGACGCAGAGAAAGGCAGCGCCATCGCGGGTGTAATGGGCGGCCTCGATTCGGAAATCGAACCGGATACGACGGAAATCGTATTCGAGTCTGCCGTATTTGATGCCGTTACGGTGCGCAAGGGCGCGAAGAAAGTCGGCCTTCGTACGGAAGCTTCTTCCCGCTTTGAAAAAGGACTTGACGTTGTAACGTGTCTCGAAGCGCTGGACAGGGCGGCGCAGCTTGTCGAAGAACTGGGCGCGGGCAAGGTGTGTAAAGGCGTGATCGACAGATGCGCGGCCGAACAAGCAGAACGCAGGATTTCGTGCAGTGTGGAATCGATCAATACCTTTCTTGGCATTTCCGCGACGCAGGAGGAAATGGAGAAGATTCTCACAGACCTCGAATGCAGGCCGTATTTTGAAAAAGGATACGTCGTTCCGCCGAGCTTCCGGGGAGATTTGCTCTGCGGCGCGGACATCGCAGAAGAAATCGCCAGATTTTACGGATATAATAAAATAGAATCGCGGCTCCTGACCGGATGCTCCACGACGCTTGGACACAGAAACCGGACACAAAAAATACAGGACCGCATCCGGAAACTGATGACGGGGCTCGGATACGACGAGATGCTGACGTTCTCTTTCTTCAGCCCTTCCGTATTCGGCAAGCTGGACCTTCCGGAGGACAGCGGCCTCAGAGATGCGGTCAGAATCATAAACCCCCTCGGTGAGGATTACAGTATTCTGCGTACGACGATGATGCCTTCCCTGCTGGAATCGCTGGCAAATAACCATGCGCAGCGCGTAGAAGAAGCCGCTTTATTTGAAATTTCATACGTATATCTGAAAACGGACCGTTACCCGTATGAATTGCCGGAGCATCGCGAACTCCTTACGTTCGGCGGATACGCGGAAGCGGGAAAAACGAGCTTTTTCTCTTTCAAAGGCGACGTTGAGACGCTGCTGAACGCTCTGAAAATCAGTAAATACGAGTTTGAGCCGGAGAAAGATCTGCCCTACATGCACCCCGGACGTACGGCGCGGCTGATCATCGCCGGCAAAGACGCCGGATTTTTCGGACAGATCCATCCAGTCACTGCGCAAAAATGGGATTGCCCGGAAAATACGTTTGCCGCGATTCTCCGGACGGACGTTCTCTTTGCGAATATCACCGATATACCGAAAAATAAAGAACTCCCCAAATTCCCGGCGGTTACGCGGGATATCGCGGTCGTATTAAATGCGGACGTTCCGGCGGGACATGTGGAACGCCTGATCCGGGAACGGGGCGGAAAAGCGCTCGAAAGCTGTACGCTGTTCGACTGCTATGTGGGAGCACAGGTGCCGGAAGGCAAAAAAAGCCTTGCATATGCGCTTTCTTTCCGGGACGCTGCCAAAACGCTTACGGATGAGGACGTCAATAAATTTATGAAAAAGATTTTAAACGGGCTGGAAACTAAATTCGGCGCGAGCCTCAGATAATGGGAGCACCGGAATGAGCATTTATGCGTTTTTAAAAGATAAAAGTGCGGAGGAAATCGCTGCGGACGGCTTCCGGCTGCCCGACAGCGGCGATCTGCATCTCCGGCCCGGCGAAGCCTGGGTGCCCGGAGCGTTCGAAGGCATCCTCCTCCGGACGGACACCCGCATTAAACAGCATGTCATCGTCAATTACCAGGTTGCAGGCGCTGTCAAAAGACAGGCCCTGCATCCTTCAAAAGCGCACGAAGCAAAATTGAAAAAGCTGCTGACAAAATATTCGGCGATTTCTCTGGCGGATCCGCTTTGCTCGATTTGCTACGCGCTGAAGCTTGAGGGAACAACAGAAAAAAAAGCGGCGCTGCGGAGGCTGGCCCTGGATCTGGCTCTGCACGAAGACAAGCGGGAACCTGTGAAAATCGGGATCGCATTGCTCGGAATTTGCGGCAAGCCGGAGGATTTAGAGCTGATCGAACCAATGGGGCTGCACGACGAATTTACGTTGTATGTTGCAGGGACGGCAGTGAGATTGCTGAATGCCGCCGCGCGGAACGATTATCTCCTGTCTTTAGCGGAAAAGGTACGCGGATGGGGCAAAATTTCTATTCTCTATGAATTGGACTATACGGATCCGGCGATCAGGCTTTGGGCGGTAAAACGCGGCTGTGCCAACACCGTAGGGTTATCCTATCTTTCCAATGTCTGCGCAACAAAGGGGAAAATGGCGGAAATTCTTTCCCAAATGCTGGAAAACAAATTCTCTGCGGCAGAAGAACAGGCGCTGTTCAGCGGAATCTGCGATATTTTCACGGGGCTGCTGCAGCCCGAGGAAAACAACGACGGACTCAGCGAATATGCGCAAGCGCGAACTGCTGCGGAATCTTTTACCGCACTCTGTGAGAAAAAGCCGGAGCTTGCCGCCTCGGACAGCCGGTCGGAAGAAATCAGAGACGGGCTGAAATTTATTTTATAATTTTATTCTAAAAAGGAGAAATCGACATGGCAAAGAAAATCGCAATCATAACGGGCGCTTCCTCCGGTCTGGGGAAAGAATTTTTAAAAGCGCTTCTGCCAGATTCCGCGGAATTCGATGAAATCTGGATCATAGCCAGACGGCTGGAAAAACTTACGGAAGCTGCTGCGGAATGCGGCGCCGCTTCCGACAGGATCAAACCGATTCCGCTGGATCTTACGCGTTATGAATCCTATGAGGAACTGAACGGGCTGCTTCAAACGGAGGAAGCAGATGTCAGAGTACTGATCAACAATGCCGGCTGCGGCGTGCTCGGCAATGTAGCGGATATGCCGGCAGACGGACAAATCGCCATGACGGACCTGAACGTGCGCGCATTAACGGCAGTCGCGTCGATCGTCTTAAAATACATGCATGCCGGCAGCTATATCATCAACACATGCTCGATCGCTTCCTTCGCCCCGAATCCGAGAATGACGGTATACAGTTCGACGAAAGCTTACGTACTTAGCTTTACCAAAGGCCTGCATGTTGAGCTCAAACCGAAAGGCATCAACGTACTTGCGGTTTGCCCGAGCCCGATGCGCACCGAATTTCTGGATATCGCGGGAATCAGCGGCGGAAAATCCAAAGCATTCGAAACGCTGCCGTACTGCGATCCCCAGATGGTCGCCCGAAACGCGATCAAACATGCCAAAAAGGGAAGCTGCGTTTATACGCCGCGGCTGTTTTATAAATTTTACAGAATTCTGGCAAAAATCCTGCCGCACAACCTCGTTATGAAAATGAGCAAGACATGATATTGACTTGAAATTGCCAAATCAGTATAATGTTTACTGCATGTTTTAATAGGGGGGCATGATTCATTTGCGTTTTAAATTGAAATATCTTTTGCTGATCCCAATCGACGTGATCCTGATTTTTTCGGGATATGCGCTTTGTTATCTGCTCTGGAATCTGAACATAACCAAATACAGCGCTGCGGCAGTTTTGGAACCGGCTCCGTATCTGCCGCTTGTTTGTGCGATTGCGGTCGTGTATGTGATTATTTATTTTTTGTTCGATATGTATAATCTTTCGCTGCGGCAGATTTCCTTCCCGGATCTTTTTACGATCTTCTTCGCAAACTTCACGGCGTTCGTTTTCTCGGTCTCATTGAATTTCTTCTTTGCCAGCGTATTTAAAAACAAGTATCCTTCTTTTCATTATAGCGTGATCATACTGGCGTCGATACTGATTCTGGTGGGCGTTTGCTTCGTTCGCTGCGCGCCGCGCGCCGCGATCGTTCTGCGGTATCAGCTGAAAACGAGAACAAATAAAAATACGGGCAGGGAAAACGTCATGATTTACGGCGCCGGAGAAGCGGGAAGCACGCTATATAAGGAATTCGCGCGGCATCCGGAGCTCGGGTACAAAATTTGCTGTTATTATGACGACGATCCGCAAAAAGCCGGCGGCAGGCTGAACGGCCTGAAGATATACGGGCCGGACAGCAACCTGAAAACGGTCGTAGGAGATTATGCGATTAAAACGATCATTATTGCCGTTCCCTCTGCAACAGGAGAGCATCAGGCGGGAATCGTCAATAAATGCAAATATTTAGGCTGTACCTTAAAAATCCTGCCCCTGCTGTACGATCTGGTGGTAGATGACGAGAGCCTGTACCGCAAGATCCGGAATATCGACGTCAACGATCTGCTGGGCAGAAAAGAAACAAATATCAATATAGACGACGTCAACGGATATATCCGGGATATGACGATTCTCGTCACCGGAGCCGGCGGCTCCATCGGGTCTGAACTTTGCCGGCAGATCGCCCGGTTCAAGCCCGCAAAGCTTGTTCTGTTCGACATCTATGAAAACAATATGTATGACTTGATCAGCGAGCTGAAGATCAATCTGCACCTTGACCAGGAACTGGAGATCGTCTCTTATATCGGCTCCGTCCGGGATTTCGACCGGATAAATGCTATCTGTAAAATGGAACAACCGGACGTCATTTTCCATGCCGCCGCGCATAAGCACGTCCCGTTTATGGAAGACTCCCCGGGAGAAGCGATCAAGAATAATATCTTTGGCACTTACAATGTCGCAAAAGCGGCGGATCAGAATCATGTAAAAACATTTGTTCTGATTTCGACGGACAAGGCGGTAAACCCGACGAACGTGATGGGCACCACCAAACGCCTTGCCGAAATGGTGATCCAGGCATATGCGAAACAAAGCCGGACCCGGTTTGTGGCCGTGCGTTTTGGAAACGTGCTCAACAGCAACGGCAGCGTCGTCCCGCTGTTCAAACGTCAGATCGAACACGGAGGTCCCGTGACCGTTACGCATCCTGAAATTACGCGGTTTTTCATGACCATTCCGGAAGCCGCCCGCCTGGTGATCCAGGCCGGTTCTATGGCAAAAGGCGGCGAAATTTTTGTTCTCGATATGGGCCGGCCGGTTAAAATTCTCGATTTGGCAATGGATATGATCCGTATTTCGGGATATACGCCCGGCGTGGATATGAAAATAGAATTTACGGGGCTCCGTCCGGGGGAAAAACTGTACGAAGAATTGCTCCAGGACGAGGAAGGAACATCGGAAACCTCCCACAACGGTATTTTCATCGGCAGTCCTTCCGACGTTACCTGGGAGGAAGTCGAGGCAATCCTTGCGGATTTAGAAGAAGCGCTCGCATCTTTTTCGGAAGAGAAGATGATAGAATGCTTGAAACGGAACGTGCCGACCTATCGCCCGGAGCGGAGCATGGAGAAAAAAGAGTACAGTTCAGTAAAAATTAATTGAATATTCAAAATTATTTCTTCCGATGACATGTGCAATACAATATACTTTTATATACTTTAATGCAGTTAATTGCGCGCTGTGTGCTGTTAAATGCTAAAAATGCATGGATTTCGGAGGTCTGGTTGGATGATCGAGATAAAAAATCTCACGAAACGGTATGGACAGATACGAGCTGTCGACGATATCTCACTGACGATCAAAAAAGGGGAAATTTTGGGCTTCCTGGGGCCGAACGGCGCCGGGAAATCAACGACGATGAATATTTTGACCGGGTATATTTCCGCTACGTCAGGTACGGTGACGATTGGAGGATTCGATATTATGGATTCCCCGAGAGAAGCGAAACAGCTGATCGGCTATCTGCCCGAACAGCCGCCGCTGTATTACGATATGACGGTGAATGAATATCTGCGTTTTATCTGCGACTTGAAAAACGTCCCTCTCCGCCAGCGCAAGCGCCAGCTGGACGAGATCCTGTATCTCGTTAAGATCGGCGACATGAAAAACAGGCTGATCAAGAACCTTTCTAAAGGGTATAAGCAAAGAGTAGGCGTTGCGCAGGCGCTCGTAGGAAATCCGCAGGTGCTCGTATTGGACGAGCCCACCGTAGGTCTGGACCCGAAGCAGATCATCGAAATCCGGAAACTGATCGGCGCGCTGCGCCATGAACATACGATCATCCTGAGCACGCATATTCTGCAGGAGGTCAATGCCGTTTGCAGCGCCGTAGCCGTCATCAACAAGGGAAAACTGGCCGCTTCCGGTTCGGTTTCCGATTTTACCGCTGCGGAAGGGACGGTCAATAAATTTACGATCAACATCGTCGGCGGCGCCGGAAAATCGGAAATTCAAAAGGTACTGCAAAGCGTAGACGGCGTCAGGCGCGCAGACTTCGTACGGATAGACAAAGACGCCTTTATTTTCAATGTAGAGTCGGAAAAGAAAAGCGATGTCAGGCGGGGCGTATTCAATGCGCTCGCCCACGCAAACATGGCTGTTATAGAGCTGCGCCCGGTTGGCCGGACGCTTGAGGAAATATTCATCGATATCGTCAGCAAGGAGCAAAACTTCGTTGAGACGGATTAAACCAGAGGTGCGTGTTATTTATGTTTACAATTTATAAGAGGGAGATGGCGTCATACTTTCGCTCTCCCGTAGCGTATTGTATCATGGGATTTTTTATGGCGATCGTGGGCCTGATGTTCTGGGTGAACAGCATTTTGAATGCGTCCGCGCAGTTTTCCGTGACGCTTAGCTCTATCGGCGTCTTCCTGACCTTCATTATCCCGATCATGACGATGAAGCTTTTGTCGGATGAAAAGAAAAACGGTACGGAGGTCCTGCTCAGGACGTGCCCGGTTCCGATGTGGAAAATCGTGATCGGAAAATATTTTGCCTCCGTAACGCTCTTTCTGATCATGACGCTTCTGACCTTTCTTTTCCCGATTTTAATCGCGTTTCTTGCAGAAGACGGCGCGGTGCTGGGAACCGCACAGGATTTCGGCAGCTATATCGGCTTCTTTTTACTGGGAGCATCTTATCTGGCGATCAGCCTGTTCGTGTCATCCTTTACCGAAAGCCAGGCGGTGGCGGCCGTTTCCGGAATCGTTACATTGATTATATTTTACTTCCTGCAATCGATCGGAGCCTCGCTCGGAACGGCTGTGGGGGCTGTGCTCCAGTGGATAGCCCCGCTTGCAAGATATCAGGATTTTACGGCCGGATCTTTTAATTTCGCTTCGCTCATCTTTTATCTTTCGTTTTCCGGGCTGCTCGTATTTATGACGTACGTGAATCTGGAAAGAAAACGCTGGAACTGAGCGCTCGTTTTGAAAGGAACAGAATCTTATGCAGAAAAAACAAAAAAATAACAATCTTCCCGATCGTAAAGAACCGAAAACCGGAAGCCTGTTTAAAAGGCGGATCAATTACGGCATCGGATATATTTTACTGATTGCCGCGGTATTGATCGTCTTCATCGTCGTCAATGTGCTGCTCGAAAAGCTGCCCATGTCTGTGGACCTTACCGCAAACGAGCAGTTTTCTATAACGGACGAGACAAAGGAGATTTTAAATAGCCTTACGGAAGATGTGGAGATCATCGCGCTCTACGACAGAGTGAAAGGTATGGCCGACACGCAGAAGGCGGAGGTGATCCGCATTTTAGATCTTTACGACGCGTATTCTCACGTGAATGTCTCTTATGTATCTTTAGACAGCAATCCGAATATCATCAACGACACCGTCGGCCAGGCGAGCGCGGCGGCATACGCCGAGGGGGATTATATCGTGAAAAGCGGGAAGCGCACGAAGCGGATTCCTGCCAACGACATGTTTGAGACGGATACGCAATATATCAGCAATATCATACCGGTAACTTACGCAACGGGAAATCAGACGGAATTGAAAGTCAGCACGGCTATCAAATACGTTACGCTGGAATCGATTCCGAACCTATACGTATCGACGGGGCTCCAGGAAACGGAAATGTCGGCGTTTGGAAAGATCTTCGAAGATCTGGACAATATGAATATCCTCGTGAAGGAACTCAATCTGGCGCAGGTTGATAAAATACCGGAGGATGCAGGTGCGATCGTATTTCTGAGCCCCAAACGGGATTTGTCGGAGGTAGAATACGACATGCTGCACCAATGGCTGACTTTTGAGGGCGGGATGGCATTTTTTGCGTTCGATTCCGACAGGACGGGCGTAAACTTCGACCGGTTCAATCAGCTCCTTTCCGGACTGTACGGGCTGTCGATCAATAACGACATCGTATCGGATGAAGAAGCGTATCAAATTGCCGCAGCAGCGAAATCCTCCGTCATCACAGCTTCTTCCCAGAAAAACGGACCGCTTTCCGTGAACAGCCTGCCCAAGAGCTATTTTTCATATGATTCCAGAAGCATTAACGTACTCAGCACCGTCGGATATTTCGAATCGCATCCTCTGATCCAGACATCTTCTTCCGCGACGAGCACCGCCTACGGAAGCGGCACGGAAACAAAAGGCGTCGCAACGCTTGGCGCCTGCGGAGATTATTATGGGGACGGCAAAAATTCGAGAGTCGTCGTTTTAGGGTCGAGCCTCGGCCTGACGGATGAAAATATTCAGAAATATTCCGATACTTCTTCTGAACTGCTGTTTTTATACAGCGTAGACTGGATGATGGGAGAAGACGCGATGGATTCTCTCAACATTGAAACAAAACAATACTCTACGACGGTCCTCACCGTAGACAATGTGAAAAGCAAGTGGATTTTCGCTTTTTCCGTTGTAATTTATCCTCTGGCCATCATTGCCGTGGGCGTAGTGATCTGGCTCAGAAGGCGCCATTTGTAATCCCTGAGAGGTCGCATTTCATGAAACAATATAAAACGACAATCATATCTCTGATCGTAATCGCTGTGGTAGTAGCTGGATTCTTCCTGCTGTCCGCCATTCTGGACCGGAGCAAGACGAGTGAAAACCCTTCGGACGCTACGCCGGAGGAAAGCATAAGCGAAAAAATATTTGCAATCGAAAGCGTAGGAGAGATTTCTCGCTATGAGTGCAATATCGTCGATGACATCAGACTGGAACGCGACGGGTCCAATGCATGGATCTGTACGAGCTATCCCGATCTGACGCTCAATGAATCAGGCATCCTTTCCGGTCTCAATTCGCTCAAACAATGTATGGCGCCCCTTGTATATGAAGGCGAGATCACAGACGAGATTATAAAAAATTATGACATTTCCAGGACGCAGCATATCAAAGTGCAGTTAAAAGACGGAACGGAATACACGCTGCGTTTCGGAATGCAGAAACCGGGCACTGCTTCTTATTTTGCCGTCGTCGAGGAGAAGAACAAAGTCTATCTGATAAACAGTACGTATAAAAGCTCGATCGCACTTACAAAAGAAAATCTGCTCCATACGAAGATTTTCGACTTCAATGATGCAGGTAAAATTAAAAACATGGAAATTCTGAAAGGCGGGGAACCGTTTCTTTCTCTCTCAGCCGTTCCGCAGAACGACGGCAGGACCTGGACGATGGAGGCCCCGCTGAACCGGCCCGGCAACGATACCCATATTGAAGAAGTTATAACAGCAGTGACCGCCCTGTATACGGAAAACTATATCGAGGGCGATTGCGAAGATTTATCGAAATACGGCCTCGAGAATCCGTCATATGTATTGCGGCTTACCGATAACAAGGGGACGCAATCCCTCTTTCTCGGGAACAAGGTTCCGGAGGGGAACGCCTATTATTGTACTTTTGGCGGAAACAACAACGTTTTTACAGTAAGTAATTCTACGCTTACGTTCACCGATGATTCCGTATTAAAATATATGAACACCTCAATTTTCAACAGAATGTATACGGAGCTGGAACGTGTTACGGTCAATATCACCTGCGGGGAGATCCAGGAATCCTTTACGATGGGATTTGATATTTGGGACGACGGAGAACGCCTGTATTTCAACGACGCGGAGCTGCCCGACGACAATACCGTCATCCGCGCATTCCGGAGAATCAATACGGCGCTTTACTCCCTCGATCTCGTAGGGCTGGGGCCGGAGCCGGAAACGAAGGGAGAACGTTTGATCTCCGTGGAATACCGGACCAGCAGCGGAGAGACGATTTTGGTAGAAGGCTTCCGGCAGGATGAAACGACGATGAGCCTCTATGAGAACGGACAGTATTGCGGAGGATATGAATACATCCGCCAGATCACGGGGACAAATGATAATTACGGGATTGCGGGAACGCTGGAAAATTTCAGGACGATATCGGGCATGAATTAACCGAACTCTTCATATTTTATAGGGAACGACATCTGTAAAGAAGCTGTTTCCGATAAAAAAAGCATTTATACTCGGCGCCGTTTATCTTTCTGCGATCATCGGCGCCGGTTTTGCGACAGGCAGAGAAATCATGACATACTTCGCAGGGTTCGGCTATCCGGGCCTGATCGGGCTTTTTGCCGCATGCGCACTGATTGCGTTTTGCGGCGCCAGAGCACTTCTGACCGTAATGCGCGGGAACATACAGGATCCGCACGCGCTGAACCTCGCGATCGGCGGTAAAGTAATCGGGAGCTTTATCACGATCTGCTGCGGTTTATTTGCGTATTCCGCATATATTATTATGCTTGCCGGGATCAAGCAGCTCTGCGGCGGCAGCGTAGCCGCGGTGCTTCTGGTGTCGGTCTGCGCTTATATCGTGCTTTATAAGGGCTTTGGCATGCTTGTCAAAGTCTGCGGGGTCTGTGCGCCGATTATTGCCGTAGCGATCGCAATCATAGCGCTGGCAGGATCTTTTTCGTCCGGCCAGGCCGCCGAACTGCCGGCAGTCTATGAAAGCAGCCCCGCTAAAATTGCGGTCAAGGCATTTCTATATGCCGGATATAACGTACTGACGTCCATCTGCGTCCTCGGCCGCTCCATTCATCTGCTGGAATCGAAAAAATCCGCAATCTGGGGCGGAATCCTCGGTGCGCTCCTGTTGTTTTTCTCCGGCGCTGCGATCCTGATCGCCCTGGTACATGGAGACGTTCCGCCAAATCGATATGAAATGCCGATTCTTGCATTATTTGCGAAAGGAAGTATGGTTTTTCATGCAGTATTGCTGATTACGATGTTCATTTCCGCAATTTCCGGTCTCACCAGCACTTGTATCTTTTTCACGAATATTTTACCGGAGCGTAAAATGGGAATTCTATTGGGTCTTGCCGCAATTCCGGCTACGTATGTGCGTTTCGGAAAATTGATGGATGTCCTGTATCCAATCTTTGGCTTCGCAGGAATATTTTTGATGATTGTACTTGCGCTCATGGGGAAGAAAAATGTATAATACCAGAAACAGATCACATCGGAGAGGTCGGGAACAGGTTGCCTGATACAAAAGAGAAAAAGAAAAATCAATCTATGGTCATCCCGCATGGAGAAATGGAAAAACGCCGCGCGGAACAAAAAAAGCGGCAAAAACGTTTCCTGCTGCTTGCCGCTGCCGCGGTCGCTGCGATCCTGCTGATTGTTTTTTTCGTAAAAGGCGGCTATGAAAAAATTCTCGATTTTCTCGGTATCGAACGAAATATTTCCGTAACGCCAACCATTACGGAAGTAGAATGCGAATTGAAAGGGGAACCGGTGATCGGCGGGATCGGCGGAACGACGATCATATACGATGAGCAGGGCGTAACCGGCTATGACGCTAAAGGAAAATGGAAATGGAACGAAGCGTGCCGGATGGAAAACCCCGTCGTATCTTATGGCGATGATTGCGTCATTTTTACGGATGTGGGCGGAACGGTCATTTTTGCGTTCAATGAAAACGGAATCGTATGGCGTTATGGGAGCGAAAATAAAGTAAAAGCCACATTCGGCGGCGCTTCCGGCTATATTTGCGTGATCCATGAGGAGAAAGAATATCTTTCGGCGGTAACGGTCTTTGAACACCAGAAAAAATCTTCGGAATTAAAAGAGCTTTTCACCAGAAAATTCGGATCCCATTATATGCTGACGGGAGCCGTTTCTGCGGATGGAAAACAAATCGCCGTCTCCGGCGTCTATTCAAAGGGCGGAGACGCCGCGGGAATCGTTTCCTTCCTCCGCATGTCGGACGGGGAGATCTTTTCCAACGAAATCGTAGACGAAGGCGCGTATGTGAAGACCTTTTACGCGGACGACGGTAAAATTTTCGCAGTCAACAGCGATTCCATACGGATTTTATATCATTCGCTGACCGCATCTACGAAAGGGGATCTCAATAAAGAAATTTGGAACCGCGGAAACGGACAGGAACTGTTGACCGGAGCCGTATTGATAAACGGAAAGTACTGTGTGGCTTCGTTCGGATCCGCATCTTCGGAGAAGACCGTTATAAAAGGCTATGATACGGATGGAAAAGAACGTTTAAATTTTGAAGTATCCGGCAATATTATCGGTATGCATTCCGCCGGAGATGCGCTGCTGCTTTATACCAATAAATATATATATATGTATAATGAAAAAGGACTCCTCATCGGAAAGCAGGAGGCGGGTTTTGAAATTAAAAGCGCAGCGTGTACGGACAGCCGCCACGCTGCGGTATACGGAGAAGGAAAAGTCCTTTCCGTCTCGTTTCAATAATTAAACGGAGGTCATGAAAATGCTGGTTGATATCATTCTTGTCGTACTTGTACTCGGATTTATACTCGTTGGGTGGAAAAGAGGCTTTCTGCTTTCTGTTTATTCTCTATTCTCCATGATTATTGCGATTGTGCTTGCATGCGTTTTATCGCCGCTCGTTTCATCCGGAATTGAAAAAACAGGGATTCCGGATAAATTGGAAACAAAAATCTCTTCCTATGTGGAAACGGAGCTTACAGATAAATTCGGAGCGAATGCCGATGTCAGCGCGGAAGAAGCGGCGGCGGAGCTGCCTCTGCCGGACTTCCTGATCGGTAAAATCGCGGAAAACGTAATAGAAAACGACGCGACGCCCATCAAAAGTATTTCGAATCGCATTGGGGCAAAATCCGCGGAATTCATCTGCGATATCATTGCGTTCATTCTCGTATTTTTTATCGTTGTCGCTATCATGATGACACTCAAAATCGTATTGAAGCTGGCGACAAAACTGCCGGTGCTTAAGCAGGCCGATGCCGTAGGTGGCGTGCTGATCGGCTTCGTGGAAGGCATTCTTTTCATCTGCGTTCTGGCGCTGCTGCTATCTGTTTTTTCCTCCGCCCAGAGCATGCAGGGGATCGTCGATGCAGTAGAAAAGTCGCACATCGCAAAATTTATCTATCAAAATAATTTTATCGGTAAAATAATCTCCCGTTTATTGTGAAATTGTAAAAATAGGTGTTGACAAACCGTGTTTAGCTGTGTTACATTAGTCAATGCGCTTTAGGCGATGGAGGTGTGAAGGAACATGCGAGTAAAGGTGACAATGGCTTGTACCGAGTGCAAACAGAGAAATTATACGACGATGAAAAATAAAAAGAATAACCCGGACAGGCTGGAATTCAGCAAATTTTGCAAATTCTGCAAGAAACATACGCCCCACAGAGAAACGAAATAACGATTCCTTTCCGGGCTCGATCAGTTTAAGGATGTGTTTTGATGGCGAAAGAAAAAGATAAAAAAGCAAAGAAACCGAATTTCTTTAAAAGAACAGGCACGAAGATCGCCTCTTTTTTTAAAGGCATTGTTTCGGAAATCAAAAAAGTTACATGGCCCACCAAAAAACAGGTTTTTTCCAATACGCTTTCTGTTTTGGCGTTTTGCCTTGTAGTCGGCGCGATCATCTGGCTCGCAGATTTCGGATTGAAATCTCTGATGGGCCTGATTACGAGACTGAGCTGACGGGAAAAGGCAGATGGAAGCGGCAAAACGGCTGAAAGGAGGATCTCATGTTTTTAGAGGATGTATCGAACGAACCGATGTGGTATGTCGTTCACACATATTCGGGTTATGAAAATAAAGTAAAAGCGAGTCTTGAGAAAGTCATAGAAAACAGAGGGATGCAGGATTATTTTTTCGATATCATCATCCCTATGCTGGAAGAAGTCGAAATCAAAGACGGACGCGAAAAGTCCGCCCTTAAGAAGATATTTCCCGGATACGTCCTTGTCAAAATGATCCTTACGGACGATACATGGTATATTGTCCGCAATATCAGAGGCGTTACGAGTTTCGTCGGTTTTGGGAACAAACCGCAAAGTTTGTCTGAGGAAGAAGTTCGCGCATTGGGTGTCGATCAGACGAAAACGGCCGTGGATTATGAAATCGGAGATACGGTTCGCATTATTGCAGGACCGCTCGAAAATTTTACAGGCGTCGTCGAGAGCATCAACGTAGAAAAATCGCAGGTTAAAGTACTCGTATCCATGTTCGGACGCGAGATTTCCGCAGAATTGGAATATTCTCAAATACAGAGGATATTTTAATTATAGATTATTTGTTTCTTAAATTTTTTGGGAGGTGGAAATATGGCTAAGAAAGTAGTAGCTTTGGTGAAATTGCAGATTCCGGCAGGGAAGGCTGCGCCTACTCCACCGGTTGGACCAGCTTTAGGCCAGCATGGCCTGAACATTATGGGATTCTGTAAGGAATTTAACGACAGAACAAAGGCAGACGCCGGATTGATTATCCCTGTTGTAATAACAGTGTATGCCGACAAGACGTTTTCATTCATTACAAAAACTCCTCCTGCAGCCGTTCTTTTAAAGAAGGCCTGCAAGGTCGAGAGCGGATCCGGAAAGCCCAACCGTGAGAAAGTCGCAAAGATCTCGAAAGCAGATCTTATGAAGATTGCGGAGCAGAAAATGCCGGATATGAACGCTGGAACTGTCGAAGCAGCCGCAAGCATGCTGGCAGGGACGGCCAGGAGCATGGGTATCGTCGTAGAAGGCTGAACCCGCGGAGATTTTGTAATAAAGGAGTGTGAATAAGACGTGTTTAGAGGTAAAAAGTATCAAGACAGCGCGAAACTCATAGACAATACAAAACTTTATGATCCTTCCGAGGCTCTTGGGTTGGTCGTTCAGACGGCAAAAGCAAAATTTGATGAAACGATTGAAGTGCATATCAGACTTGGCGTAGACTCGAGACATGCGGATCAACAGGTTAGAGGTGCGGTTGTCCTCCCGAACGGTACCGGTAAGACGAAAAAAGTTCTTGTTTTTGCAAAAGGGGACAAAGCCGCGGAAGCGGAGGCCGCAGGTGCGGATTTCGTCGGAGCAGAGGACCTCGTAGCAAAAATTCAGGGTGAAAACTGGTTCGGATTCGACGTTGTGGTTGCAACGCCCGATATGATGGGTGTGGTAGGACGCCTTGGTAAAGTATTGGGACCGAAAGGCCTGATGCCAAACCCAAAGGCGGGAACCGTTACGATGGATGTCAAAAAGGCTATTGAAGAATTGAAGGCAGGTAAGATCGAATACCGCCTGGACAAGACCAATATCATCCATTGCCCTCTTGGAAAAGCTTCTTTTGGAGCTGAGAAGCTGCAGGAAAACTACAGTACGCTTTATGAGGCGGTTTTAAAAGCGAAACCGGCTGCTGCAAAAGGACAGTACATGAAGAGTATCATTGTTACTTCCACGATGGGCCCCGGAATCAAAATTAATCCTGCAAAGGCTTAATTTTCCGGTATTATTTCAACAAAACTGAATCCTGGTTGCCGAAGACAGCAGGCGTCGTTCAAAACGAGCAAGTCCCGCCGAGGTGGTACGGATCGCAACAGATCCTTTACCCTTTTGTGTCTTTGGCATGAAAGGGTTTTTGGTTTTTAAAAGACGGTGGAACAATTTTACGAGGAGGTGTTTGGAAAGATGCCAAGTGAAAAAATTTTAAAAGAGAAAGAAGCGGTCGTTGCGTCGATCGCGGAAGATATCAAAAATGCCGCTACAGTCGTTTTTGTTGATGCAAGAGGACTTACGGTTGAAAAGGATACCGAACTCAGGGCCGGACTCCGGAAAGCGGGCGTCAGCTATAAAGTACGTAAAAATACGCTGACACGCAAAGCTGTGAAGGAACTCGGACTGGATGGTCTGGAGGATTATCTGAAAGGACCTACGGCGATTGCCGCATGTCCGAATCTGACGGATGCCGCAAGAATCATTTACAATTTCTCGAAAGAGAATAAAGAAATCGAGATCAAAGGCGGTATTATGGAAGGCAAAGCGGTTGGAGCCGATACGGTGAAAGAACTGGCAGCGCTGCCTTCGAAAGAAGTTCTTATCGCAAGAGCTCTGGGCGGCCTGAATGCGCCGATTACGAGCCTTGTGATTGCGCTTAATGCAATTGCGGAAAAGCAGGAAGCCTGATTGTTCCGCAGGCGTTTTACACAAAATAATTTCATATGAAAATGGAGGAAAACAAAATGGCAAGTGAAAAAATACAGAAATTTATCGACGATGTAAAAGCTTTGACAGTTCTGGAACTCAACGAACTCGTAAAAGCACTGGAAGAAGAATTCGGCGTATCCGCCGCTGCTTCCGTAGCAGTTGCAGCCGGCCCTGCCGCTGCCGGCGGAGATGCTCCTGCTGCCGCTGAACAGACGGAATTCGACGTTATTTTAAAGAGCGCGGGTCCGAACAAGATGAACGTCATCAAAGTCGTGAAAGAGATCACGGGCGCTTCCCTGATGGATGCGAAGAAGCTTGTTGACGAAGCTCCGAAGCCGCTGAAAGAGAAGATCAGCAAAGACGATGCCGCTGCGATCGAAGCAAAACTGAAAGAAGCGGGAGCAGAAGTCGAGGTGAAGTAATTCCATTCCTTGATTTGTTCTACGCAGACAGAAAAACCGGATCTTCCAGCAGGAGGATCCGGTTTTTGTTTTAACGAGTCCTCCGCATCAAGGGAGCGCCGTAGGCGTTACCGCAGGTGTTGCCGAAGCCATATGATCGTCTGTTCCATGCGCATCCGTCCTGTGCTCGTCAGTACGGCGCTCATCGGTGTGACGCGCGTCTGTCGCATGATTTTCCTTATCCCCGACTTCGCCGTCTCCTTTACGGCAGCCGGTAAGAGAACAAGTCATGCAGATCGCTGCCGTAGCAAGAAAACACGAAATGATTTTCCTAAAATTCATTTTATCTCAACCTCCGAAGTCATTACATTTTATTTTAAAATTACGAACGCAGTTTTAAAAGTACGTTCCTGTATACTATTTGTCAAAACCCGAATTTTATACAAAGTCTTTCTCGCGACACTTGCATATTCTCGTAAAATGAGGGATAATATATAACAGGAATTTAATATTACGGAGGTTATGATTATGGCTTTTTGCACAAAATGCGGAAATGAAATGAAAGAAGATGCGAAATTTTGTCCGGCATGCGGGGAACCGGCGAACGGCGCATCTGCGGGCAGGGAAAATAAAAACGGAAGCAGTACCGTCGCAGGCGAGGCGTATCAGAATGCCAAGAGCAAAGTGGAGACCGTACTGAACACAAAGGATGCGACGGGCGAGTACGATAAAGACGATATCGAAAACAACAAAGTGATCTGCGCGCTTGCGTACATACCGATTTTGTTTTTCCTTCCGCTGATCGCATGTCCGAAGGATTCGAAATTCGCAAAATTCCATGCGAATCAGGGCTTGCTGCTTTTGATTCTTGCGATCGTATGCAACGTCATCGGCAGCCTGATCGGTTTGATCCCGTTCGTTGGCACGATTGTTTGGATATTGCTGGAAATCGTGATAGTCGGCGCGTTTTTATTCGGGCTCATCAATACCTTACAGGGGAAAGCAAAAGAGCTTCCGCTGATCGGCGGAATTCGCCTGATCTGACGATCAGTCGGTAAAATATTGGATTCGCAGCTGGTCGGAGACAAGTGCGATCAGTTCTTTGACGCTGAGCGTGTAATTCGCAGCATCGACTTCATATCCCAATATCGTGCGGAGAATGTATTCTTTTCCGCAGGCATTGTTCATATGCGTCACGGCTCTTGCGATTGCACGCTCGACGTGTCTCATGTTGGTGTCAAATTCTTCTGCGATTTTTAAGTATAAACGCGATGAAATGTCCGGAAGCTTCGCATCGCGCAATGTGGTATGGAGGATGGCGCTTTTTAAATAATGATACCCGGTAAAATGCGCAGGCAGTTTTAATTTATGAAATAGCTCGCTGATCAGTCTGGACAATTCCGTTTTGCTTGGTTTGTTCGCGTTTTGTCCTGCATCATGATTTCGGACCATGTGAAGCGTATCATAGAGTACGTGTGGATTGTCGAGATTCTGCATAAACAGCTGCGCGCCGTTTTGTATGGCCTGCGGCATGTACGCTTCTCCTTCTTTGCTGGTCGCCGTAGTAATTACTTTTATTTTATTTGATGATTTCCCGCAAATTTTTTCGATAACATGGTTCATCCTGCCATGCTCTAAGGATAGGTCGGAAATCAGAATATCCGGTGACAGCTGCTCGCAAAGTTTCACAATATCGGTGGCATATTTTGAAGAAGCGACCATGCTTACGTCTTCAAAGGAAGCAATATTGTGAGCGATTTTTTCCAAGTATTCGTCGTCGCCGATTGCGGCGATCACTTTCATTGCGCTTTGGTATGCCAATTCTATCCATCCTTCCCATTCTTGCTATTGCAAGATGGAACTATAGCATACATTTCGAAAATAGTCAAACATAAATTTCTAAAAATATAATATTTTTGGCGGGCATGTCATTTTATGTATAAATGTCCAATTATTAGATTTGTTTATGTTTTTTAGGAAAAGACGAGATATATTTAGAGTATTTCCCGGGAAATAGCGTTTTTTTTGACAGAATCAGAGGATGTATGATAAAATGCGCCTTACTCGGTAATACGAAGAACGATATCACAGCACGCCGTAGTTACAAAAAAGACATATTTCAATTTTACGAAAGAGAAAGGTGATTGCTGTGAGAAGAGAAAATTATTCTATTTTAGTTGTAGACGGAGATATCAGCTTCGCGGATGAACTTGGGAGGCGGATCGTCAACCGCAACGACATGGAACTGTGCGGGAAAGCATACAGCGGCGACGTAGTATTGCCGATCGTGAAAGAGAAGAGGCCGGATATTATCATAATGGACCTCACTTTGCCCGCGCTTGACGGAATCAGTGTGATCCGGATGCTTCAGCAGGAATTGACTTACAGACCGATTATTATCATTACATCCGCTTATTCCAATGATATGCAAAGATATTTGATCAATGATATTCCGAATGCATATTTCGTGCGGAAACCGATCTCTTTTGAAAACCTCTTAGACCGCGCTTCGGAACTCGTACAGGCGGCCTCCGGATTTTACGCAAAAGCCGCAGGAGAAAATGTGGATGCCGAACGGGCGTTTTACAGAATATTACGGTATAACAATTCTGATTCTACTTATAAAAGAATTACAAGTCTCCTTCACGACTTAGGGGTTCCGGCGCATCTCAGCGGATACGGATATCTGCGGGACGCCGTATGCATGGTGATCGAGAATCCGCTTCTCATCAATAATATGACGAAACAAGTCTATCCGACGCTTGCCGCAAGAAGCGGAAAAACGCCTGCAAGCGTCGAAAAGGCGATCCGGACGGCGGTTGAGGTTTCCTGGAGCAGGGGACGCGCGGAGATCCTGGAAGAAGTATTTGGCTTTACCGTAAACTCCCAGAAAGGAAAACCCACCAACACGGAGTATATCGCTATGCTGGCGGATCGTTATAATGTCTGGATGAAATAAATTTTACGGAAAGAAGATCAGAATAACGCGGAACCTGTGGTTCTGGGGAACGGCAGCACGTCGCGGATATTGGGAATGCCTGTCGCATACATAATGAGACGTTCGAATCCGAGTCCGAAGCCTGCATGCTTTGCGCCGCCGAACCGGCGGAGGTCAAGATACCATTCATAAGAGTCTTTATCGAGGCCAAGCTCTGCAATCCGTTGCTCCAGAACCGTAAGACGCTCTTCCCTCTGGCTTCCCCCGATGATTTCACCGATGCCCGGTACTAAAAGATCCATTGCGGCGACTGTCTTTCCGTCGTCGTTGAGGCGCATGTAGAATGCTTTGATTTCTTTGGGATAATCCGTAACGAAAACAGGCTTTTTGAAAATCTTTTCCGTCAGGCAGCGCTCGTGCTCCGTCTGGAGGTCGCAGCCCCAATAGACCTTATATTCAAATTGGTCGTTGTACGGCTCCAGCAGAGAAACCGCTTCCGTATAAGATACCTGCCCGAATTCTGATGAAGCTACGAATTTCAGGCGTTCGATCAGCTCGTTGTCGTAAAATTGATTGAGAAATGCCAGATCGGCAGGACATGTCTCCAAAATATAATGCAGAATATATTTAATCATTTCCTCTGCGAGCTTCATGTCGTCTTTTAAATCTGCAAATGCGATTTCAGGTTCTATCATCCAGAACTCAGCGGCATGGCGGGCGGTGTAGGACTGCTCGGCACGAAACGTAGGACCGAAGGTATAAATTTTGCCGAACGCCATTGCCATTGCCTCGCCCTGCAACTGTCCCGACACCGTAAGATAAGCGCTTTTTCCAAAAAAATCGCCGGAATAATCGACTGCCCCCTCTTCCGTCCGGGGGAGATTCTCCAGATCGAGCGTCGTGACGCGGAACATCTCGCCTGCGCCTTCACAGTCGCTGCATGAGATCAGAGGCGTATGGGCATATATAAAACCATTGGAATGAAAGAACTGGTGAATGGCAAACGCCGCGGCGGAACGGATCCGGAAAGCGGCGCTGAACGTATTGGCTCGCGGGCGCAGGTGCGCGATCGTACGAAGATATTCCATAGAATGTTTTTTCTTCTGAAGGGGGTATTCCGGGGCCGACGCGCCCTCGACGGAAATACTTTCCGCCTTTATTTCAAACGGCTGCTTTGCCTCAGGCGTCAAAACGAGCCTGCCTGAAACAATCAAAGCGGCTCCCACGTTCTGCTTTGCGATTTCCGCAAAATTCGCAAGCGTTTGTTCTTCAAAAACGATTTGTATCCCTTTAAAATAACTGCCGTCATTCAAATCGACAAAGCCGAGGGATTTGGAATTGCGTATGGTGCGCACCCAACCGCATACGGTTATTTTCTGATCTGCAAAGGCTTCCGGAGCGCTGTAAATTTTCGCAATTTCTGTTCTTTCCATCTGACAACCAATCCTTTCGAAAATGAATCCGGCCTATTTTAAGAGCCAGATATTCATAATAGCACAATATCCTTATAATATCAATTATTTGCCATTAAAACGCCATATATTCGGAATACTATAAAAAAAGCCGGGAAAAACATGACAAACGCGGCGGTAATGGTTATAATAACAGAAAAGACGCTTTGTAACGAGGTGGCAATATGACGAAATTATTGATTGCGGACGATAATAAACAAATTACTTCTGTACTCGCTGAATATGCCAAAAAAGAAGGCTACGCAGTGGAGATCGCAGACGACGGCGTAGAAACGATCGAAAAATTCAAAAGCTTCGATCCCGATCTGATTTTACTTGACGTCATGATGCCGCGTATGGACGGTTTTGAAGTTTGCAGGGATATCAGAAGAGACTCGAACGTACCGATCATTATGGTGACGGCCAGAGGCGAAGATTTTGAAAAAATCATGGGTCTCGATATCGGGGCAGACGATTATATCGTCAAACCGTTTTCCTGCGGAGAGGTGATGGCCCGGGTGCGCGCAATTTTACGCAGGATCAGCTTGACGACCGACAACAGTAAAATTTTTACTTGCGGCAATCTGATGGTCAATCTGGAAAATTATGTAGTGGAGATCGACGGCACGCCCGTTCGGCTTACAAAAAAAGAAATTGAAATATTATGGACGCTTGCTGCAAATACAAATAAAGTTTTCTCACGCGATGTGCTGCTGGATAAGCTGTGGGGATTCGATTTCTATGGAGACAGCCGCACGGTGGATTCCCATATCAAGCGCCTCAGAGCGAAGCTGGATGAACATCCGCACGAAGGATGGGAAATCGAGACGATTTGGGGAGTCGGATATAAATTCGCGGTGAAATGATTCATGAGACAAAGAAAGCGTAAAATAAAATTCAGCATTGCCAACAAACTGGCGCTTTGTTTTACCGCGGCGCTACTGGTGCTCACGATATTGATCGGGTCGATTTTTACCGTGCTGTTCCGGGACTATTCGAAAGATCTGTACCGGGATAATATGAAAAAAACGGCACGTTCCATTGCTTCCGTCATGACGAGCGTGATCCGGGACGGAGGCGGCTCTTTATGGGATGCTTTCATCGATAATAAAGTTTTCGGGAATCCCATCTATTCGGAACGGAAAAACGGGAAAGGCGTCGTATATCTGGACGGTCCGATGCTGATCGGATTTGTGAAAGAAATCACGGATGCGGACGTCTGGCTGATCGATTCTTCGTTGAATATCCTGACTACCGCACAGGATTCCGATACCGAATACAGCAGCCAGTACACGTTTGCAGGATTACCGGCAGCGGCGCAGAAATTCATATCGAAAATATTTGAAGACACCGGTTATGAGGTGTATGGCGAAGGCTTCAGCAACGTTCTGGAGGCGGAAACGATGACGGTAGGAATGCCGGTATATTCGCCGAACGGACAGGTGATCGGCGCCGTTCTCCTGCATACGCCTGTGCAGGGCATCACACAGGTGATCAACCGGGGGCTGCTCATCGTACTTGCGAGCCTCGCTACGGCGCTTCTGATCGGAACGGTCTTCTTCGCGATCTTATCCCATACGATCGTGAAGCCTCTTACGAAAATCAACCATGCGGCGCTGATGCTATCAGAAGGGGATTATACCGTAAGCACGCATGTAAACCGGCGCGACGAGATCGGCGAATTGGCCCATACGATGGACGAAATGGGGGAAAAACTCCGGCAAGCGGAAGAAGAGAGCGACAAACTCCAGAAAATGCGCCAGGATTTCGTGGCGAATATTTCCCATGAGCTGCGCACGCCGGTCACGGTGATCCGCGGTTCCCTCGAAGCATTGTGCGACGGCGTCGTAACGGAGCCGGAAATGGTTGAAGAATATCATAAACAGCTGCTTGGAGAAAGCATTTATATGCAGCGCCTCGTGAACGATCTGCTGGATCTTTCCCGTCTCCAGAACCCGGATTTCAGCATCAACATTTCGGATTTCAACTTATATGACTGCCTCAGCGACGCAGTACGCAGCGGTCGTAAGATTGCGGAAGAGCGCGGGCTCCGGATCGATTTTACCTATGATACCACATTGTATGTTCTGAAAGGGGATTACGACAGGATCCGCCAGATGCTGCTCATTATTATCGATAATGCCGTGAAATTTACGGATTCTCCGGAGCACCGGATCCGGGTGGTCCTGGAAGGCAATACGGTTTCTATTTCCAATATCGGTCCGGGAATCAAAAAAGAGGATCTTCCGATGATTTTTGAGCGGTTTTATAAATCGCGTTCGGAAAAGAACAAAAACGGTACCGGACTCGGCCTGGCGATCGCAAAACAAGTCGCTTCCCGCCATAATATCGGTATTTCTGTCAGCAGCGCCGAAGGGGGAAAAACGACATTTCAATTTGTATTTCCAGGTAAAATATGATATTGTAAACACTGTCATTTTCAGATGGGAGCGGCAGTGTTTCAATGTTCGATAAACAATGGATTTTCAATATAAATCAGCATGAAAGTTATTTGTCCGATTGCAGAGAGAAGGGGAGAACGCCTTCTTTTGTAGATGAAATGCTGTATAAACGCGGAATAGAAGGCGCGGCGGGCGGGCTCGGCACTTTGTCCGACCCATATGCGCTGCCGAATATGGATCGTGCCGTAGAACGGATTCTCACGGCCGCAGAGGAAGGCGAGCGGGTTGCCGTATTTGGCGATTACGACGCGGACGGCGTAACGGCCTCAGCCGTATTATATCATTTTCTGAAAAACATGCTTGAGATGGATGTCCTTTGTTACATTCCGGACCGTCTTTCCGAGGGGTACGGAATGTCGCGCGCGGCCATCGATACGCTTGCGGGAGAGGAAGTGAGCCTGATCGTAACGGTGGACAACGGAATCGTAGCGTTTGAGGAGATCGCGCACGCCGCTGCGCTTGGAATCGACGTTGTCGTTACGGATCACCATAAATGTGCAGAAACGTTGCCGGAATGTATCGCGATCGTAGATCCCTGCATTTTACAGGAAAAAACACCGGCGCGCGATCTGTGCGGCGCCGGCGTCGCGTATGCGCTGGTTTCCGCCCTGGCTGATTCTGTCGGACTTTTTGAAGAAATCCACAGATACGTCCCGATCGTAATGGTAGGAACGCTGGGCGATGCGGTGCCGCTTACGGGAGACAACAGGATTCTGGTAAAATACGGAATGGAACATCTTGCTGCTTCCGGCTGGACCGGACTCGATCTGCTGATCGATAAAATCACGGCGGGGAAGCAGAGCGCAGCGGCGATAACCTCTACCTTCATCTTATTTTATCTGGTCCCAAAGCTGAACGCCGCCGGGCGTCTCGGAAATGCGGAGCGGGCGTTTCGCCTGTTGATTTCGGAAGACAGGCAGGAGGCTGCGGCGCTTGCCGATGAGCTGATGGCAGAAAACGCCAGACGCCAGACGACGGAAGCGGAAATTACAGAGCTTGCTATGCGGCCTGAGAATCTGGCGACGACAGAAGACGATGCGGTGGTGGTCGCAATTGGCGAGGACTGGCATGCCGGCGTTATCGGAATCGTGGCCTCCCGGCTGACGGAAAAATACAAGAAGCCTTCCTTTGTTCTTGTGAAAGAAGCGAACGGGACGGCAAAGGGCTCCGCAAGATCCGTAAAGGGCTTCGATTTACATAAAGCGCTTTCAGGCTGCGCCGCGCTTCTGGAACGCTTCGGCGGACATGAAATGGCGGCCGGACTTTGTATCAGACTGGAAAATATCCGGCCGTTTATAGATTCTTTGAATAAATACGGCGCAGATCATTCAGAATATATAGCGGAGCCGCCGAACTTAGAGATAGATGCCGTCGTTTTACCGGAAGAGCTGACGCTCGAAATGGTGTCGCGGATCGCAGAGCTGGAACCGTACGGAACTGGAAATCCGCAGCCTGTGATTTGCGTCAGAAATCTGCGGATCGATCATTGTGCGAAAGTCGGGGAGAACGGAAAACACCTGAAACTTTCTTTCAGCGGCGCAGCGGCGGACGGCCGGAAAATTTTACTGGATGGAATCGCATTTGCGCAAGGGTCGTATGAATCGATGATCAAAAATATCACCGGGGTTTGCAGCGTGGTTTGCAGGGCGGAACTGAATCATTGGATGGGGAAACAAACCGTGTCGCTGGTCGTCGCGGATCTGCATGACGGCGATTATAATATTGATAATCGTCTGAAATGTGTGTATAATAGCGATTATATTACCTGCCGGGGATTTGCGCTGGAGCGCGGCATACTGGCGGCAATGTACAAACAGCTCCTTTCCTATGGGGATTCTTTTAAATTCGGCGATTTATATCACATCCGGGAAAATATGCGGCGGATGGGCATTTCCTGTACCTGGTATGCAATCAGGAACGGAATCGATATTTTTACGGAACTCGGGCTGATCAAAAGAAAAGACAAACAGAATTTCAGCATTATAAAACAACCAGGCAGAACGGAGCTTGGAGCGTCGGCAATTTATTGCAGGGCACAGGTTGTAAGGTGATTTTACATGGAATATGTAGAACAATTTCATAAATTAGAAAATTTATTGAAGGCGCACAATCCCGGCGCCGATCTCACCGTGCTCGAAAAAGCATTTGCGCTTGCCAACGAAAAACACAAGGAACAAAAAAGAAAATCCGGGGAACCCTTCATTATCCATCCCGTAGCCGTGTCGACGATGCTGGCGGAAATGGACATGGATATGCCTTCCGTCATTGCGGGAATGCTGCATGACGTGGTGGAAGATACTTCCGTTACGATCGATGAGATCCGCGAACTGTTCGGAGAAGAAATCGCGTATCTTGTAGATGGCGTCACAAAACTGAAACGGATTCCGACTTCAACAAAGGAAGAACTCCAGGCCGAGAATCTCCGTAAAATGTTTCTTTCCATGGCTTCGGATATCCGCGTGATCGTAATTAAACTCGTAGACCGCCTCCACAATATGCGGACGCTGCAATATGTCAATACGGATTCCCAAATCACAAAAGCGCGCGAAACGCTTGAAATTTATACGCCGCTGGCACACCGGCTCGGTATGACGAAAATCAAATGGGAATTGGAAGATCTGTGTTTTAAATATCTGGAACCCGAAGCATACGACAGCCTCGTCACGCAGATCACGCAGCGGCGGGACCAGCAGGAGGCCTATATCCGAAAAGTTCTCGACGCGATCAAGGTGCGATTGGACGAATCCGGAATCAAAGCGTTCTTAGACGGAAGGCCTAAGCATTTTTACAGCATCCATAAAAAAATGATCGCGCAGAACAAAGCCCTCAACCAGATATACGATCTGCTGGCAATCCGCGTCATCGTGGATACGGTCCAGGAATGTTACACGGTGCTCGGTATCATCCATGAAATGTATACCCCGATGCCGGGGCGGTTCAAAGACTATATCGCTATGCCGAAACCGAATATGTATCAATCGCTTCATACGACGCTCATCGGACCGGACGGACAGCCCTTCGAGGCGCAGATCCGGACGTGGGAAATGCATAAAACAGCGGAAATCGGCATCGCGGCCCACTGGAAATATAAAGAGGGCGAAAAGAACGAGAGGCAATCCGATTACGACGGCAAGCTGGAATGGGTCCGAAACCTGCTGGACAATCAGAAGGAAGTAGAAGATCCGGATGAATTCGTGGAAACCTTCAAAATGGATTTGTTTACGGATGAGGTTTTCGTATTTACGCCCAAGGGCGACGTAAAATGCCTGCCGAAGGGTTCGACGCCGATCGATTTCGCATATGCCATCCACAGCGCCGTCGGAAACCGGATGATCGGCGCCAAAGTAAACGGAGAAATCAAGCCGCTGAATTATAAGCTGCGCACGGGCGATTTTGTGGAGATCATTACGTCACAGTCAAATCACGGGCCCAGCAGGGACTGGCTCAATATTGTGAAAAGCTCCGAGGCAAAGAGCAAGATCCGTCAGTGGTTCAAAAAAGAATGCCGGGATGAAAATATAGAGCGCGGCAAAGAAATCATAGAACGGGAGCTCAAGAAACAAGGGCTCAGGCATGAACATCTTTTCAAAACGGAATGGCTGGAGCCGATCCTGAAAAAGTATAAGTTTTCTTCTTACGACGATTTGCTCAACGTCGTCGGATTCGGCGAGCTGAGCGCACAGAAGATCATTAATATTCTGAAAGAAGAATATCAGAAATCCATATCCGGGGGCAAAGAGGAAGAACTGCTTGCCAAGCTGGAGGCGGCAAAAGGTACGAAGAAAGAAAAACAAAAGCAGCACGCGTCCGACAACGGCATTATCGTAAAAGGGATCGAAAACTGTCTTGTCCGTCTTTCCCGCTGCTGCAATCCTGTTCCGGGCGATTCGATCGTAGGTTATATCACCAGGGGGCGCGGCGTTTCCGTCCACAGGACGGACTGCCCGAATATCGTCGCTATGAGCGAGCTGGAGAACCGGGTGATAGACGTGCGGTGGGCGGAAAAGAGCAAGAGCTCCTATATTGTGGATATTTCGATCAAAGCGGTTGACAACAGCAATCTGCTGCTTCAAATCGCAAAGCTTATCGCGGAGTCGAAACTTCCGATGAAGGCGATCAATGCCCGCACGACGCGGGATAATTACGAGCTGATCGATCTGACGATCGAAATTACGGACAGAAGCGATCTTGATAAGCTGGTAAAGAAAATCAACGTCATGGAAAATGTCGTGGAAGTCAGCAGAACGGTGAAATAACAAGAGATAAAGGATGGTTACATGATCAGATTCAAACGTTTTACAGATGGCATTTTTGGGTCCAATACATACCTTTTGTGGGATCCTGATGCGGCGGAAGCCGCCGTTATCGATGCGGGGAATCGTGTCGCCCCTCTTGCGGAGACGGTGCGGGAACAGGGCCTCACAGTCAAATATGTGATTCTAACGCATGCGCATTTCGATCATATTTATTATCTGCCGGAATATCGGGAAACGTTCCCGAAGGCTCAAATTGTGATCCATACGGAAGATAACGGCCTCCTGGCTGATCCGCGCCTGAACGCATCGACCTTGTTCGGTTCGGCGCGAACGTTTCAAAAAGCTGATCAGCTCGTCGCGGAAGGAGATGTGCTGGAACTCGGAAAGGAAACGCTGCATATTCTTTCTACGCCCGGACACACGCCCGGAAGCATTTGCATTCTGACGGATAAAATGCTGTTCTCCGGCGACACGCTTTTTTATTCGGGCTTTGGGCGCACGGATCTGGGCGCGGGCAGCGTAACGGATCTTTCTGCTTCGATCGACCGACTCTATGCGATGGAAGAAGACATCGCAGTTTACCCCGGGCATGGCACGAAGACGACGATCGGGCGCGAAAAGAATTGCAGCCCGTTTCTGGATTTCTAATGGAAGATCCGAAGAACCGGGACGTTCTGTATTTGGGTTTTACGGAGGAACGTCCGCCGTTATGCGTATGAAGCGGCGCAGATCTTTCAAGACTGCGGCGTGTTCCCCGTCTTTGTCCCGAACAGCCCTATGCCGGAGGACGCTGCAAAAAGCGGAATCTGGCTTTCCAAAAATGGGGAGCGCGTGGATATTCCGGCTTTTGGCGCTGCTTCCGTAAAACTCGAACAAAAGCTGCGCAAACGTGAGATTTATAAAATTATGAGCCGTTTTACCGGATACCGATCTCCCTGGGGCTGCATGACAGGCGTCCGCCCGGCAAAAATCGCGAATGCTTTGTTCGATACGGGGATGGAGCCGGAAGAAGCAATCCGGGAACTGGAAGCATTCTATCTGACTGCTCCTGAGAAAGCGCGCCTTGCAGTGGATACGGCGCGAAATCAGGAATCCTTTCTCCAAAAACAGCGGAAGCATCCGAATCGTGTTGCGATTTATGTCGGCATCCCATTTTGTCCCACCCGTTGTTTGTATTGCTCTTTCCCGTCGCATCCGATCGGAAAATATTTGCGATCCGTAGACCTTTATCTGCGTCTTTTGGAACAGGAACTCCGCACGGTGCTTCCGGCCGTGCTGCAATGCGGATTCCGGATCGAAAGCCTTTATATTGGCGGCGGAACGCCTACTTCGTTGCAAGAAGAGCAGTTCCGATCCTTTCTGCAATTTCTTACGGCATTGATCCCGCAGCAGGATCTGCAGGAATTTTCGCTGGAGGCGGGACGCCCGGACAGCATTACGCCGGAAAAGCTGCGCGCTGCTAAAAATGCCGGAGTAACCAGACTCAGCATCAATCCCCAGACGATGAACGACGATACGCTCGCTTTAATCGGCCGCCGCCATACGGCGGACGACATCGAACGCGCTTTTTATCTTGCCCGTGATACGGGTTTTGAAAATATCAATATGGATATCATCGCCGGTCTACCGGGAGAGGAAACAAGCGATTTTACCGGCACGCTGAACAAGATCTGTGCGATGCGGCCCGATTCTCTTACGGTTCATACGCTCAGCGTCAAACGCGGCGCAGATTTAAAACGCGATGCGCGCGCAGCCATGCTGCGGCATGACGTTACGGGTGAAATGCTGTCCCTGGCGCAAAACGCGGCGCAGAAAATGAATATGATCCCCTTTTATATGTATCGGCAAAAAAACATGTTAGGGAATCATGAAAATGTTTCTTATTGCCGTCCCGGCTGCGAAAGCCCCTATAATATCCACATCATGGAAGAGGATCAGACCGTATTTGCATTCGGGGCGGGCGGCGTGAGTAAGCTTTCCACTGTTTCACCGGCGGGAGAACGGGAAATCGTACGTTCCTTCAACGTTAAAAGCGTGGAGGACTATCTTGCCCGCTCCGAAGAAATGGCGGAACGCAAAATGCAGCTGCTTTCGTTATTTCTCGGCAAACAGGGGAAAGCTCAATTATAATTTTTATCTTTGACCATCTGTTTGTATTCCAGAGGTTCGAACCCTAAGCGGCGGTAAAGCCGCTGGGCTTTCTCATTTTCCGGCTCCAGCTCCAGACGAAACCGGCATGCGACATTTCCGTATGCGCTTTCCAGAAAATCAAAGAATTCTTTTCCGAGCCCCTGACTGCGAAATTCGGGTAAAATATAGATTTCTTCGATCCAGATGGCGATGCCGCCGCACTCGTGGGAAAATGTTTTCGCAATGAGGGCGTATCCGGCAGGAACTCCTTCAGATTCGATCAGATAACCTTCCGCATATTGATTCGAACGCATCAATTCTTCGAACGTATTCGTGTGATAGGCGTCGGGAACAGGATGGAGCACCGCATCGGATGCATAAAATTCTCTCGTCAAACGTAAAAAAATTTCTTTGTCTTTTTGTTCTATTCTCCGTATCAATTTTGATCCTCCTGTACAATCAATCGTTCCGCAGCTCATATTGCAGGCTGAGCGTCAGCGATAGATTTCGTTCTATCGTCTCCCCGCCGTCCTCATATTTTTCCGTGCCTTTTAGATTGCTCTGTTCATATCCTTTGCGGAACGGACTGCCGCTGCCGGAGCTTTCATATAATTCCATTTTACCGGAAGTTTCTCCGCTCAGGGCGAATTTGATACCGCTGTATTCCTGATTTGCCGAAACCGTCCCCGTAATATCGAAGCTGTGGCTGTTATCCGTTATTCCGTTATATTGGAAAACCGTATCGAGATTGCAGCCGTACGGCAATACGTTTTCTGATACGACGTTGATCGTGGAGTTTGCTGCGATGGGGAAAAACGGGATCTGTCCCGTGAACCGTTCCAAAAGGAATTTTATGGAGTCCTTGCTGAAATATTCATAAAAAGTCCGCTTGATCTGATATGCCGTTTCAGAGCGCCCGGCCTGCTGATCCAGGGCGTCGGTAATTGCCTCATACCCCTCTATATCGGAAATTCTGCCGTTTTCCGTAAAAGAAAATACAAGTCCCTTATCGAGCAGAATGTGAAACGGCGTATTTCGCAGGATATCTCTTTCATCCGAATATTTTACGGAAGAATCGTAAGCGAAATCCACTTCTCCGGCGGTGATTTTTACTTTCAGGCTGTTTACAGTAAAAACACAATGCTCTTTTTTATATTCCAGCGCGGCTGTCCCGGAAATTTGGGTCAGGACCGTATGGAATACATTGGCGTCCGTTTCTTCGGCAGAATTGATGACTAACTGGAAATTCAGCGTTCTGGATTGCGCGTACATCCAGGCTTTCGAATAATCCAGCGTAACAGCCGCTTCTTTCCGGCAGGCGGATAAACAAGTGACAAACAATAACATCGTCATGGCACACAACATTTTTAATATTCTGTTCAAAATAAAAGATCACCTGCCCGCCCGCTGCTTTTATGAGGCTATAAAATTCTGTATCCAAAAACGCTGTCATTATATCAATTAAAGATTATAAATACAATAAAATTTTAAGATACCGCAGAAATGTCGAAGATATGCTTTTAATACCGATCATCTGCCGCATCGATAAAAAAATCGTCTATCAGCGTAAGGATTTCCTCCGCTGTCTCCGCTTTGAAGATCCGGTCGCGTGCTGCTGCAGCACAACGGAAGCCTTTCGTGTACCAGGCAAGATGCTTTCGCATTTCGCGGATTCCGATTTCTTCTCCTTTATAAGCTACGGCATATGCGACATGGAGTTTTATCATTTTCCGGATTTCGGAGAGCGATATCTGCTTCAGGCTGTTTGCACGCAGCAGCTGGTAAAAGATCCATGGCCTTCCGAGCGCGGCCCTTCCGATCATGATTCCGTCGCAGCCTGTTTCTTCAAACATTCTGAGAGCGGCGCCTGCGGAAGAGATATCTCCGTTTCCGATTACGGGAATTTTTACCGCGCGTTTTACTTTTGCAATCGCCTGAAGGTTACAGCTTCCCGTATAATATTCGTCTCTGAATCTGCCGTGTACGGTGATTGCCGCCGCTCCGCCTGCTTCTGCGGCAAGCGCTGCCAAGACGCAGGATTCCTTTTCCATTTCATAGCCTCTGCGGATCTTGACGGTAACGGGAAGGCCTGCTTCTTTCGAAACGGCGGATACGATTTTTTCTATGAGCGCCGGGTTTTTTAAAAGCGCGCTGCCCTCGCCGTTTGCCGTTATTTTCTGCATTGGGCATCCCATATTGATATCGATTGCTTCAGCGCCTAAATTCCGGAACGCGCAGGCGCTTTCTGCCATAATCTCCGGTTCGCTGCCGAAAATCTGGATGGAAACCGGTTTTTCACGCGCATCGGTGGCGGCCAGCCGGATCGTGTTGCTGCTTTTATAATGGACGCCTTTTGCGCTGATCATCTCTGTAAAAACAAGGCCCGGCGCAGCGCTGGGTTCGTTTGCAAGGATTCTGCCGCATTCTTTACAAATCAGGCGGAATGCCAGATCTGTGACGCCGGCCAGCGGTGCGAGCCAGACGTTGTTATCGATCTTTAATGAAGTTTTTTGCCCGTTTAAAACAATGCTGTGGATATGTTTTTGGAAAAGCTTTCTGATTTCATTGTCTTCGATCGCTTCGCCGCCTTTTTGTACGGCATTTTTTTCGAAATTCATAACGCTCCTTTCGCCTGGCGGATATTATTTTTGACTTCTGTTTTTGAAATCACGGAATAGTCTAATGAATTCTTGCTTTTCTGTCAATGCGCCGCCGCATATCCTTGTTTCTTTCCGTTGGAATTTCAGCGAATGTATGTTAAAATAAAACATAACGATTTGTATATTTGGAGGAATGCAGATGGCTAAAAAGGAGAAAATTCAACTGGAATATCGCTGGCAGGACCGAAAAAGAACGCTTTTCGGTTTGCCGCTTTCTTTTACGAAATATTCGCTGACAGAAGAAAAGCTATTGATCAAAACCGGTTTTTTGAGTACGAATGAAGAAGAGATAAGACTTTACCGGATCCTGGATGTGACGCTCAAAAGAAGCCTCCGGCAGAGGATTTTTCGGATCGGAACGATACATTGCTGCTCTGCGGATAAATCCACGCCGGAATTTGATATCAAAGCTGTCAAAAATCCGGAATGGGTGAAAGAAACGCTATCCGATTTCATCGAGGAAGAACGGTCGAGAAAACGCGTGTCAGGCAGAGAATATATGTTAGACGACGATGATTTTGATCACGAGTAAGAAAATGATTTTTTTCGTCCCGGAGCGGGCAATGCTCCGGGATTTTTTTTGTTTTTAAGGACGAATTTGAGTCGGATTTCAACGAAAAGAGATCCCATACGACGAAACGCGACGAACGAAAAATGTTGATTTTCAGGGAAAAACAGAATATATTTTACCTACATGGAATCGCAGAAGGGGGGAGATTTCATAGAAGAGAAGCAACTGGCGGAAATCGTCGACCGCAGACTGGCATCCCATATGGATATGACGCGGGAATACAGTGATGCGGAATTGAAAAATATGATCGGATCCTGTATCGATGAACTGGAACAAAGGATTCCGATGATGCGCTTTAGCCGGGAAAGCCTGCTTGCCGCTGTTTTTAATGGAAGACGCAGAATGGGCATGATTCAGCCTTATATGGAAGATCCATCTGTAAATGAAATTATGATCAATGGGACGGACGGAATTTTCATCGAGAAAAACGGCGCGCTATTAGAATGTGAAGAAAGATACAATAATAAAGAAGAACTTTTTCATCACATCCAATCGATGCTCTCCTGGGCGAACCGGACGGTAAATGAAAGCAATCCGATCGTAGATGCCCGGCTTTCCAGCGGGGCAAGAATCAATGTGGTATTGAATCCTGCCGCGATCAACGGACCGATCGTCACGATTCGGAAATTTGCGCAGCGGCAATACACGATGACTGATTTTGTGAACAACGGAACGCTGCCGCAGAGGATAGCCGATTATCTGGAATATGCGGTGCTGAACGGAAGAAGCATCCTGATTTCAGGGGGAACCTCCTCCGGAAAAACCACATTTATGAATCTGCTTGCATCTTTCCTTCCGGGGGATCAGAGAATCATTACGATAGAGGATTCCGCAGAACTCAGGCTGCCGCAGAAAAATGTCGTCCGGCTGGAAACGAGAAATGCAAATACGGAGGGACACGGTGAAATCAAAATGCGCGCTTTGATCAAGACTGCGCTGCGGATGCGCCCTGACAGACTGATTATCGGAGAGGTACGGGATGAAAGCGCGCTGGACCTGCTCACAGCAATGTGTACGGGACATCGCGGCTCCATGTCTACGGTCCATGCCAATTCTGCGGAGGATACGCTTGTCCGGCTGGAAACGATGGCATTATGGGAAGGCCATGTCAACGCCGCCGCAATCCGGCGTATGATCGCTTCCGGGGTCGATCTGATCGTATACCTGGAACGAAACAAGCATGGCCGATGTGTCAAAGAATTAGCGGAGGTAAGAGGAAATGATGGGGAGAAAGTCCTTCTGGAAAGAATTTTCTGATGTTGTTCAAAAGCAGGCGCTGCTTGCTTACCTTGTGATTTATTGTATCGCGGCTGTTTTGCTGACAAGAGCCTTTTTCGAGCGGTGGGACGTATCGTTACTGCTTCTGGTGTGCGGCCTTCCCGTTTTCATTCGGAAAAGCAGGCGCTATCTCGCTGCCTGCAGGCAAACGCGTGCCGAGACGGAATTTTACAGGATGCTGCGGCAAGTATCGATGTCCCTTTCTGCGGGAGCCACTCTGGAAAACGCGGTCCGGGAAACGGCATTTGCCGACCGGAAAGATTATAAAGTTATCGGGGGAGAATTGGAACGCGTATACAGGATGCTGAAGAATCATTATCCGCCTGAATATGCATTTCGAATTTTTGCACAGCGCTGCGGAAATCGGGAAATCCTTGCGTTCAGCGAAGTGCTTTCGGCCGGGATCCCGGCGGGAATCAATCTGGCGCAGCTCATCCGATATCTTTCTTCCACATTCCGTTTAAAAGCAGATGTGGAGCAGGAAATCAGAAAGCTGCTGAATGCTCCTAAGTATAATAACAGGATTATCATGATCATGCCGGTAGTCTGCATTTTTCTATTCCGGAAGGTTGCGCCGTCTTATTTGGAACCACTATATCACGGTACGGGAAGAATCATAATGGTCATCGTTTTTATATTGCTTTTCGCTGCGTGGTGGATCGGAGACCGTCTAAGCGATATACGCTATTGATTTCAAAAATAAGGGGGAGTTTTTTTGAAACACAGAATCATTATCATTATCGTAAGCCTGCTCTTGTTTTTTCTGACAAGCGCCGCGAAAGAAAGCTGGCTTTTCCGGATTCTTGCTGCAACAATAGGCGGCGCTGCCGCATATGGTATTCTTTTATTACAGGCAAGAAGAAAAGAACAGATCAGAAACAGAAGCTATGATATGGACTTGCCTGACTTCATGATCCATATCGCTATGTTTACGGAAGCCGGCCTCAATATCTGGGATGCGATCGAACGCGCGGCAGGTACCGGCAGCCCGGATCGCCCTCTGTATAAAGATATCGCCGGCGCGTATGAACGCGTTAGAAAGGGGTCTGCAAAAGACCTCATGGCTTCTTTTGAAGAGCTGGCGGAACAGCGGCGATCCGCCTCGCTGAGTAATTTTTGTACGATGGTGATACAAAACGTCAGAAAAGGGAGCGGAGAGCTCAGTTCGTTTTTTACGTCGCAAGCGCAAATTTATCGAAACGAAAGACGCCGCACGGCCGGCAAACTTGCAGATGAAGCGGCCACGCTTCTATTGCTTCCGTCTGCAATCGTATTGGTGGCATTGATTTTGCTGCTCTTATCGCCGGCGATTCTGGAAATGTTCGGCGGCTTCTGAGCTGCCGATCTCTAAAATATAATAAAAGGGGAGATTTATATGTATCTTTATTTTAAATTATTTATTAAACCGCACATTCTCAGAGGAGGCAATAATCCAATCGGCTTTTTCCGCAGGTTCCTCCGGGATGAAACAGGTATGGGAACGCTGGAAATTATAATTATTATAGCGGTTCTTGTAGCGCTGGCACTCGTTTTCCGAAATTTTATCATGGATATGGCGGGGATGATTTTCGATAAAATCAAAGCCAAGACAGATGCGACGATCAATACGCTCTGAAACGCGAGGCAGCCATGAAAATCAATAAAGAACGAACCGGCTGCGGATTGTCCGTGCGCACGGATTTGTCCGCAGCCGCGCTGAAAGAAAAAATGAATTATGCGGCGGAATGCATCGACGGGATCTTTGTGCCGTCGGAAGTAGTATGGGAAGGGGACCGCTATGCATTTTACATCAGTCACAGACAATCCTTAAAAGAATATATTTATGAAAATGGAATCAGGCTGGAAGATTTTATAATGCTGATCCGTCAAATCAGCCTGTTGTTTTCAAAAGCGTCCGAACACGGAATCGCGCCGCATGAATTTATTTTTGATTACGAATGTATTTTTATAGGCAGTTCCTTTTCCGATCTCGAATTTATTTATGCGCCTGATTCCGATGCGTATAAAGACGGCGCCGTTGTATATAATAAATGCAGTGATATGGCCGCAATTGTTTCTCTGCATATCGAATACGGCAATTCTGAGCAGATAGAAAAAATGGAGGCGGCAGTCACGGAAGCGCTTCGCATTCTATCTGACTGGGAAACAATGTTAACGGCAGAAACTTGTATTTTTCCGAAAGAGCAGGTTTTGCCGCTTCTGGAACAATGGAGCAGCAGAAAACATGCGAATCGATTAGTTTCTACCTGGTTCCCGTTTGCTGCCTTTGAATGCGGCGCTGCTTGCGTTCTGGCGGGCAGGCTGATTATGCAACGGGGCGAATCCGTCAACGCTTTTCTGGCCGCCGTATGGCTCGTGCTGATGCTCTGTATCGGATACTTGCTCCTGCCGGAGAAAAAGCCGGAGACTCATAAAGATAAAAAAGAAACATATAAATACAATACGCGAGAAATACGTAACAGGATCGGAGAAATCCGAAGGATTTTCCGGAAGGTGACAAACAGGAAAGAGGTCTGTGAAATGGAATTAAACGGGGACATGCTGCTAAAGGGCGTAAAATATACGATCAATGAAGAAGCTTATGATGAAATCCATATTGGAAGAGACGACACCTGGGCCGATATTCCGGTGGGACTGACCTTCGTAAGCAGAAAGCATGCGATGCTTTATAAACAAAACGATAAATGGTATATCAAAGATTTAAAATCTACGAACGGCACTTTTGTAAATGGTGCGAAAATTGCCCCGGAACAGCCGTTATCATTGAAAAACGGGAGCGAGATCAGTCTGGGGATTCCGGAATCGAAATTCATTTTCCGCTTGCCCTAAAAGCACTATTATGGTAATATTAGACAGAAAATCATTGGTATTCGGGGTGCATCGGATTTGAGCCTTTTTAAGCAAAATATTGCAATAGATCTTGGTACGGCGACTGTGCTGGTCAGCGTGGGCGATAAAGGAGTCGTAATTAAAGAGCCTTCTATCGTAGCGGTTAAGGAAGGGACAAGCGAGGTAATCGCGATCGGCGAGGAAGCCCGTCTGATGATGGGCAGGACGCCGTTCGATATTACAACGGTGCGTCCCGTACAGAACGGCGTCATTTCCAGCTATACGATCACCAGAAAGATGATTGCATATTATTTGAATAAAGCAATTACAAATCCGCTCGCCAGAAAATTTAAGCCTGACGTGCTCGTTTGTATCCCCAGCAACACGACAAACGTAGAAAAGCGGGCTGTTTATCAGGCCTCGATCAGCGCCGGGGCGGGGCGGGTATTTCTTGTGGAAGAGCCTCTGGCAGCAGCTGTAGGCGCCGGACTGGATATTTCCCGTCCTACCGGCAATATGATTATCGATGTGGGGGGCGGCACCACGGATATCGCCGTTATTTCCTATGAGGGAATCGTAAATAGCAAAAGCGTGCGTATCGCCGGCGATACGTTTGATGATACGATCAAAAGTTATCTTAAGAAGAAGCACAACCTTATGATCGGAGATAGTACGGCAGAAGAGATCAAAATAGAAGTGGGCTGTCTCTATCATGGAGCGAAGAAGGGTTCTATAGAAATCAGGGGAAGCGATCTGATCACAGGCCTGCCGAGCGAACGCGTCGTAACGTCGGAAGAAATCCTGGAGCCGCTGATCGATACTGCTGTGCCGATTCTGGACGGAATCCATGCCGTACTTGAAGAAACCCCGCCGGAGTTAGCTGCGGATATTTATTGCAAAGGAATTATCATGACAGGCGGAGGAGCGCAGATCGCGGGCTTCGACGAATTGATTCGTAAAAGCACGGGCGTCGATGTCATGCTGGCTGAAAATCCGCAGTATTGTGTCGTACAAGGCTCCATTCAGATATTGAACGACATGGACAACGATAAAAAACGTAAGTATGCGATCACGAGATAATACGGAACACGTTGGCGAGAGAATCTCTTTTCTGATCAATCGCAGGTTTCTAAGATTTTTTTGATCACCTTATTGACGTCTCCGGCGCCTAACGTGATGGCGATATCGCCGTCTGCGGCACAGGCTTTCACATAATCTGCAATTTCATCGAAATCAGAGATATATTTCGCATTTACGCCGTTCTTCGTGAAATATTCCGCCATCGAAAGGCCGGAAATTGTTCCGGGGTCTTTTTCCCGTGCGGAATAGATGTCGGTAACGATAACCTGATCCGCTTCCTTCAATACTTTTGTAAATTCACTGAGAAAGATCCTGGCACGCGAATAAGTGTGCGGCTGGAAAATTGCATAGAGTTTATTTCCCGGGCGGATCGTGCTACGCGCGGCTGCAAGCGTTGCGGCAATTTCCGTAGGATGATGGGCATAATCGTCTACTATTGCAGCGCCATGGTACGTGCCTTTCTTTTCAAAACGCCTTCCTGTACCGTGAAAGGCATCTAAACCAGCTGCAATGCTCTCAGCCGAACAGCCAAGGCGGATCGCTGCTGCTGCTGCTGCGAGGGAATTCGATACATTATGTAATCCCGGCACATGCAAAAAAATATCATGCAGCGGCTGCCCGCTTTCAAACAGCGTATAGGAGGTTCCTTCTTCAGAATATTGGATGTTGCCTGCATAATACGATGCGGACGGATCGTTGATGCTGTAAAAGTAAACCGGACAATTTGCCGCCGCAGCGATTTCGCGGGCGAGATCATTGTCCGCGCAAACAACCAGGAAGCCCTGGGGAGCACAAGAAGAAGCAAATTTTGAAAAAGCTGTTTTGATATGGCCCAGATCTTTGTAATAATCCAGATGTTCGGCCTCGACGTTCAATATGATTCCGCCGTATGGATGGATGTTGAGGAAGTTTTCATGGTACTCGCATGCTTCCGTGATAAAATAATCGCTGTGGGAAGCAAGCACGTTGCTTCCGATCCGGGGAAAAACTCCGCCGATATGGATGCTCGGCTCTTTTCCGGCGGAGAGCACGATCGAGCTCAGCATGGAAGTGGTAGACGTCTTGCCGTGCGTGCCTGCCACAGCCACGGAATATTTATAATGGGCGGCGATTTTACCGAGATAGACGCCTCTTTCTACAACCGGAATTTTTCTGCGCCGCGCTTCGGCAAGCTCCGGATTCGAATCCGGTACAGCCAGCGTATATACGACCAAGGAAATATCATCCGTAATGTTTTCAGGAATCTGGGAGGAATAAATCCGGATCCCTTTTGTTCTCAGGTATTTTAATTTATCGGAATCCGTCCGGTCGGACCCGCTGACCAAATAGCCCTGTTTTGCGGCCAATTCGGCAAGCCCGCTCATACTCGAACCGCCGATCCCGATAAAATGTATATGCTCATGTTTTGTTTGATTCATACTGAACGCTCCTTTACAATAAAGAATATGTCGGAACAGGGCTAAAGTATAACATATGGCTTTTATATTTTCTATTGATTTTTAAAGCGCGAATATCTATCCTTGTGTCGAATCCGAATCGGGAGATTGCGTTAATCGTTTCGCGATGGTATAATCATCACGATCAAATTTTTGACTTTATAAGAGACGTAAGAATTACGGGAGTAGTATTATGGATTCGATACGTGATTTTTTTAGCAGAATAAAAAAAAGGCCTGCCATTTATCTGGTGATGCTGGCGCTGACGATAGTCTTCAGTGCGGCGGAAGCCTATAATCCGGTGATCAGAAAATACGGTTCTTTTGGATATGTCTTTCAACATAATTATATGAAAACACTCTCCGGATGGGTCGGAAAGGCCGATAAGTTTTTTGAAACGGGCGCAGGCGCATATTTTTATATCATGATCGCGGTTTTATGTATTTTCGCACTTTCAGCGATCGTATCGGTCGTATTTTCGGGCTATATCAATGTGCTGATGTCTGCTGTCGAGGGGAAAGAAAAAAAACGCGGCGAATTCAAATATGGAATCAAACGGAACTTTTTGAAAATTACGTTATATATTTTTACTGCGGTCGTTCTTTGCACCCTGTTTTTTTTCCTGTTGATCTATTCCGTCATTCCGGCGGTCTCTATGCTGATGATGTTTTTTGACGGAAATACGGGCGTTATCTTTACAATGCTGCTTCTTTGCGTATTGACCGTTGCCGTAATGCTGCTGGCAATTGTTTTTTACGGAATGTATTTTTCTTATATTTTACCGTCGATCGCCGGATTTCAGAAAGGCTGTGTCCGTGCGGGAATCAAGATGACGCACACGTACTGCTGGTATCTGCTGCCAAAGACCGCTTTGTTTTTGTTTCTGGCCGCGCTGCTCCGCGCTGCGCTTTTTGCCGTCCATTATGGCCATCAATCGGTTGCTCTCAGCGTAATCGTGCTGTTGATTACCGCATTGTTACGATCCTTTTTATATTATATTTACCTGTACTTTGTTTTTAATACTTTTGTCGCAATGCGCGATGACCTGTACCCTGACTATTATGAAGAGGAAATACCGGCGCCACCGCAGCAGACGCCGCGGCGCAGAACCGTGAAAGCAGACCCGGAGGCGCGCCTTGCAGTCAAATCTGAAAAAAACGAAGACGATTACGACGATTCCTTTGAACCATAAGGGAAATTTTTACAAAAGAGAAATTGGTGTTATTTATGAGTGCTTATAATAAATTGCGTAAAAATGTAATTATATTGTCCTGCTGTATTCTTCTGGTGATTATAGCTTTCGTATGCGTTTCCTCCTTTTTGTCCGGCAGAAAAAAGGAAAAAAGCGATGCTGCGGAGAAACGGACGATTGCTTCGGTGGGAGATTTCAAAATCACAGAGAACCAATTTAAATTTTTTGCGCGGATCATTTTGAATCAGGAAGAAGATACGGTGAAAACGCTTTATACATCTTCCACGCTGTCGGATAAGGATGAGATTAAAAAGTATACGTCTAATTTCGCAAAAGAATATATCATACGCGTTTGCGAGGCAAAAGCCGCCGGGATCTCGATTACGGAAGCGGAAGCGGCGCAGCTGGAAGCCCAGTTCGAATCCGATTATGAAAATGCAAAAACAGTAGATGGCAAAACCCTCGGCAAAGAAGAATTTTACAAGTATTATTATGGAATTGCGGAAGAAGAATACAAGGAATTTTGGCGAAACTGGTTTATTATCGATAAATATACGACTCTTTGCGAACAGAGCGCGGATACTGGCGAGGAAGCGCAAAAGCAGGCATTTGAAGAATATTATGATTATCTCTATTCTTACAACACTTCTGTCATTCCCCTTTCCATAGATAGTTCTAATTCAAAGAAAGCGCAGACCGAGAAAGCGAATACGATTCTTGCATCTTATAATGAAGGCACGCCGTTTGCCGAGCTTCTGGAACAGAACAGTACGGATGAAGAATTGATCAAAACAAATGGCGTCATGAAATTTTACCCGGCAAACAAATACGAGTATAGTGAGGTTTACGACTGGCTGCGCAGCTCCGAACCGGGAAATGCCGGCGTTGTTCAGACGGATACGGTTGTCTATGTAATCAGGCTGGACGGCATAACGGATTTTGAACAGCTGAAAAATACCGATACGATGATACAATGGACACGGACGTTCGGCGTCAACAGAGATTTGAGCGAGCTTTTAAATTCAGACAAGTATCATTATGAGGTCGATGCGGCGGTGTATGATGCCCTGGATTTGAGCGGCATCCTCAAAGAAGCATATGATTATTGGAAAACGATATGGGAGAAGGATAATAAGTGAATGTAAAAGATTTTTACTATGATCTTCCGGAGGAACTGATCGCGCAGACACCTCTGGCGGACAGATCTGCGTCGCGGCTGCTGGTGTTGGACAAAAAAACAGGCGAGACGGAACACCGGCATTTTAAAGATATCGTAAAATACCTCAAGCCGGGCGACTGTTTGGTCCTGAACGATACGCGTGTTATCCCCGCGCGTTTATTTGGAGTCAAAGAGGGAACAGGAGCTCCGATTGAATTCGTGTTATTGAAGCCTCGCTCTGCGCAGGACGTGAAAACCTTTTTAGGGGAACTCCCGGAACGTGCCGATACGTGCGGCGGTTCCGATTTTTGTTACTGGGAAGTGCTGCTGCGCCCGGGGAAGCGCGCAAAGCCCGGAGCCGTATTTTGTTTTGGAGAAGGACTTCTGAAGGCGGAAATCCTGTGCGTGGCCGAAGGCGGCAACCGGTATGTCCGTTTCAGCTTCGACGGAATATTCGAAGAAATAATCGATAAAATCGGCGTAATGCCGCTGCCTCCTTATATTAAAGAAAAGCTGGAGGATCCGGAGCGTTATCAGACGGTATATGCCCGGGAGAAAGGTTCCGCCGCCGCGCCTACCGCAGGACTGCATTTTACAGAAACATTATTGGAGGAAATCAGAAGCAGCGGCGTATCCGTCGCATTTTTGACGCTGCATGTAGGTCTTGGAACGTTTCGTCCCGTCAAAGAAGAAAAAGTCGAAGATCATGTGATGCATTATGAGTATTATACGATTTCGCAGGAGACGTGCGATGTGATCAATCGGACGAAAGAACAGGGCGGACGCGTATTCGCCGTAGGTACGACTTCCTGCAGGGTCCTCGAGTCGGTAGCGGCGGGAAACGGACATCTGGAACCGAAATCCGGCTGGACCGGGATTTTTATTTATCCCGGATACAAATTCAAAGCGGTCGACGCCCTGATTACGAATTTCCATTTGCCGGAATCCACATTGCTCATGCTCGTGAGCAGCCTTGCCGGCAGAGAACATATTTTGAAAGCTTATGAAGAAGCAATCCGCGAGAAATACAGGTTCTTTTCCTTCGGCGATGCCTGCCTTATTTTGTGAGTATCGCACAAAACAAAAGAAATATATGACAGCTGAAATTATGCAACATTACCGATTGGCAACACAATTATGCCGATTGGTAATATTTTTTTGAGGAGAACAGCCGATGCTTACGGGATATCAGATTTTTAGTTTTATTTTTGGATATACTATTGATGTAATCACGGTATCGTGATATACTATAGTTGAAGAAGGGAGCTGAACAGAATGCCTGTTTTATCACGGTTTTACGGAATTATTATCCGAATGTACTTTTTAAACAGCGAACACAATCCGCCTCATATTCACGCCATATACAATGAAGATGTGGCCGCTATTGATTTTATGACCGGAAAAGTTTTGGAAGGCTATCTGCCGCCGAAAGCAATGGGAATGGTTCAGGAATGGATTACGCTTCACAGAGATGAACTGAAATTGATTTGGGAAACACAGGAGTTTAAACAGCTTGCACCCCTTGAGTAAGGAGGATGATATTATGTTTCACAAAATTAAAAATATCGCAGCGCTTCCTGAATACAAACTCAGCGTCCAGTTTGCGGAGGGCGTCACAAAACTTTACGATGTAAGGCCGCTGTTTGATAATATCCCTGCTTTTCGGTATTTCAGAGAGCATCCCGAAACTTTTGCCGATGTTTCTGTTGATGTCGGCGGATACGGGATTGTCTGGAATGACGAGCTTGATTTGTCTTGTGATGAACTGTGGGATAACGGCAAAGAGGTTGATACGCCGTTTGACGGTTTGATGGCGTTCAGCGATGCAACCGAGCTTTGGGGGCTGAACGAAAGCACGCTTCGAAAAGCCGTTGCTTACGGAAAGCTGGTAAACGGCGTGGACGTATGCAAATTCGGCAAACAATGGGTGGTTTCAGCTGAAGCTATGAAAAGAGAGTACGGAAATGCGCGAAGACCATAAATTACCGTTTGGCAACATAATATTACCAATCTTATATCCCGCAAGCATCGGCGATGCAATGCTGATCAAATCATGAACGGCGTGCATTTATCATTGCCGCACCGTCCGTTCGCAGGAAAATAGCCGGAGCATAAGATTGCATACCGGTATTTCTTATGATATACTCGAAACGATCGTGACAAAGTTTGCGGCGAACCGTTAAATCGATAGACTTTTATTTAAAAATATACTCGCACGCGGGCTGGCAGCAGTAGAATGATGTAAAGGATAAAATTATGCTGGCAAAAAAAGTAATTTTAATCGTAGAAGATAACGAAATCAACCGGACGATGCTACGCGTCCTTTTGTCTTCACAATATAAAATCTTAGAAGCAGAAAACGGCCAGGCGGCGCTTGCTATCCTCAAAGAGCATAAAGAAGAAATCGCACTGATATTACTGGACATTACAATGCCTGTCATGGACGGATATACGTTTCTTTCCATCGTGAAAGCAGATCCGTTTTATGCCGTTATTCCCGTGATCGTAACGACGCAAAGCGACAGCGAAGCAGATGAAGTTGCGGCCCTTGCGCATGGGGCGGCGGATTTTGTGGTGAAGCCATACAAGCCCCAGATCATTTTGCATCGGGTCGCCAGCATCATCCATCTGCGGGAAACGGCTGCGATGATCAATCAATTCCAATATGATCGTCTGACCGGCCTCTACAGCAGAGAATTCTTCTATCAGCGTGTAAAAGAAATTTTACAGCAAAACCCGGAGCAGACATACGATCTGATTTGTTCCGACATCGAAAATTTTAAGCTCATCAACGACGTGTTCGGCAGCGCTATCGGGGATCAGCTTCTTTGCGGAGTTGCGGACTTATATCGGACGTTTGCAGGCGGCCATGGAATTTACGGCCGGCTGAATGCGGATCAGTTCGTATGCCTGGTGAAGAGCGGGATGGATTATAGGGACGAAATCTTTATCCGTGCCGAAGCCGCCGTCCATGCGCTTCCGAATGGAAAAAACGTAGTCATGAAATGGGGAATTTATTCTATCGAAGATCACAGTATCCCGGTAGACCAGATGTGTGACAGGGCGCTTTTAGCGGCGCGCAGTATCAAACGGCAATATGGAAAATATTTTGCTGCCTATGACGACAAGCTGCGCGGCGAACTGCTGCGGCAGCAGGCAATCCTGGACAGTATGGAAACTGCGCTGGCGGAAGGACAGTTCCAAATTTATTTTCAGCCGAAATTCCGTCTGCGGGATGGGACTTTGGCCGGAGCCGAAGCATTAGTTCGCTGGCTGCATCCCCAATGGGGGCTGCAGTCGCCCGCTGCGTTTATCCCGGTCTTTGAGCAGAATGGCTTTATTGCCAAATTGGACAGATACGTCTGGGAGAAAACCAGTTCTATTTTACGGGAGTGGGATAAAAAGGGATATCTCCCGCTTCCGGTTTCCGTCAATGTTTCTCGCGCGGATATTTATAATATGGAGATTGCCGATGTTTTGATGAATACCGTTCGAAAATACGGGCTGCCGCCTGAGCAGCTTCATTTGGAAATTACGGAAAGCGCATATACGGAAGATCCGAATCAAATCATCGAAACGGTCCGCCGCCTGCGCAAGCTGGGATTCGTGATCGAAATGGATGATTTTGGAACGGGATATTCCTCTCTGAACATGCTCAATCAGATCCCCATCCACATTTTAAAGTTAGATATGAAATTTATTCAAACTGAAACGGCGAAGGATGTAGAGCACGGCATTTTGAGATTCATCATGGATCTTGCCCGCTGGATGCACTTGAAAGTCGTGGCGGAAGGCGTGGAAACAAAAGAGCAGATGGACCGGCTGACGGAAATCGGCTGCGATTACGTCCAAGGGTATTATCTGGCAAAGCCTATGCCTCAGAACGATTATGAAAAGCTGCTGCGAGACCGCTGTGCCCGGAATAAAACGTGCGGGCCGAAAAAGGGAAAAGGCATTTAGCGAAAAAAGCGAATGATCCTGTCCATAAAAAGGATCCCGGGAATACGGAAGCGGCGGGGACAAGAATCGGGGGAATGGAGAAAATGGAAAACTTGAAAAGCGCGCGGGATATGATTCGGGCTTTTTGCCGTTCTTGGTTTGAGCAGCGCGATTGGCATACGGCAATAACGTTTCTTTCCGACGACGTGGATTTCGTCGGTACGGGGGAGCGGGAAACCGCCCATAACAAAACTGAGATGGAAACGTTTCTCCGGGGCGATATAGAAGAAATGAAACAGCCGTTTCGCTGTGAGCTCAAGGAACTTCGGAAACAATCGATCGGTGAAAACGTCTGTTATTTTGTTATAGATATGACGCTGAAGCACGAACTGTCCGTATGGTTTTTACGCGCGTTTTTTCTCCTGGAAGCAAAACAGGACGGCAGCTGGAAGATCCGAAGCCTCCATTTTACGGAGCCAAGCGCCGGCCGGCGCGGCGAAGAGCACTATCCCCGCACACTGGCGATGGAGAACATTGCCAGACAGCGGCAGGAATTACTCGGTGATTCCGTGCCGGGCGGTATGATGGGCGGCTATATCGGCGACGGCTTTCCTTTTTATTTCATTAACAGGAAAATGCTGGATTATTTAGGCTATGAAGAGGAATCGGAATTTATAGCCGACATAGGCGGCCTGATTTCAAATTGCATGCATCCAGACGACCGGGAAATGGTTGATGAATCCGTAGAGGTTCAGCTGCAAAAGTCTGACGGATATACGGTAGAATACCGAATACGGAAAAAAGACGGAAGCTACATCTGGGTTCACGACGTGGGACGGACCGTCGCCGCAGAAAACGGGCGTCCGGCAATCGTATCCGTTTGCATCGATATTACCGCGCAGAAAAAATTGAGCGAGGAGCTGCTCCATTTGTATAACAATATTCCCGGCGCGGTATTCCGCTGCCGTTTCGATGCGGATTTTTCCGTCATCGACGCCAACGACGGGCTATTCGAGTTTTTAGGCTATTCCCGGGAAGAATTTGCTGAAATGGGCAATAAGATGTCCGCTGTGATCCATCCGGATGACCTGGCCATAATGTCCGAACAGCTTCTGGCGCAGCTGCAATACGGAAATACGATTCAGAATGAAAACCGCCTGATTTGCAAGGATGGAACTGTCAAATGGATTTCCATCAAGGCGCAGCTGCTCCAGGAAGCGGATGGAGCGCAGTTCTTTTGCGTATTTCTGGACATAACAGATGAAAAACGTCTCCAGAAACGCAACCGGGAGCTTTATGAACAGGAGCTGGCCTATTTTGCGGAACTTTCCTCTGCGGAGGGGAGTATCCAGGGCACGCTCAATGTCACCCGAAACCGGCTGGAAAGTTATCTCTCTACTTCTGATGTGGCGGTAGCACATGTGGGAGACACGTATACGCAGACGATCTGGAATCTGGCGGATTCCGCTGCGGATCCGGCAAAGGGAGAAGAAATCCGTATTACGCTGGAAAGGGAAAAAGTCTTAGCCGATTATGCCGCCGGCAAGGTAGATTATCATTTTACTTTTCTGCGGAGAAGTAAGAGAGGAAGCCCTTTTTGGGGCAGCACCAGGTTAAGGACATATCTGAATCCGGAGACCGGGGATCTTATAATGTTTTTTTATACATCGGACGTCACCGAGCAAAGGCTGCAGGAACAGCTGCTTTATAAAATCGCGCGAATCGATTATGAGATGCTGACGGAAATCGATATTTACCGGGATACATATCGGACTCTTTCCTTTGAAGATACGCAGCAAAAGCTTGTCGCGCCGAAGGGTGAATTTCAAAAAGAAGCCGCAAACCTTGCGGAACGTTTTATGGAGGAACCCGTCAGACGGGAATATCTGCGCAAACTGGATTATACGTATATGAAAGAACAGCTGAAGAAAGAGCCGGTTTATACTTTTACTGTGGAAGAACACGATGCGGAGAAAAACAAACGGGTCAAACGGCTGGAGATATTTTACATAGAAAAAGCCCTGGGCCGGGTCTGTATCGCGCGCAGCGACGTAACGAATCTCGTCCAAAAGGAACAGAAGCAGAGAGAGGAACTTGCCGCCGCTTTGGTTGCGGCAGAACAGGCCAATGCCGCGAAAACGGATTTTCTTTCCCGTATGAGCCATGAAATCCGAACGCCCATGAATGCCATCATCGGTATGAGCACGATCGCGGCCCAGTCGATCGGAAATGATGAGCAAGTCGCAGATTGTATTTCTAAAATCGGCATTTCATCGCGTTTTCTATTGTCTCTGATCAACGATATCCTGGATATGAGCAGAATCGAAAGCGGAAAGTGCTTGCTGAAAAGCGAAAAATTCCCCATAGAAGAATTTTTATGCGGACTGAACTCCATCTGTTATAACCAGGCTGATGCGAAAGGCGTGGATTTTGAATGTATCGTGGATCCGGTCTTAGATGATTATTACATTGGCGACGCCATGAAATTACAGCAGGTATTGCTGAACATTTTGAGCAATGCGATCAAATTTACCGGGGAAGGCGGAACCGTAACGTTTTCCGTAGAGCAGCGAAAAAGGACGAAGGATGACGCAGTACTGCGATTTGTGGTGAATGATACGGGCGTAGGCATGAGCGAGGAATACCTCCCGCACATCTTTGAACCGTTTTCACAGGAATCGACGGGTACCACGGCGATTTACGGCGGAACGGGTCTGGGACTTGCAATTTCCAAGAACATCGTAGATCTGATGGACGGGAAAATTACGGTACGTTCTATCAAGGGAATCGGTACGGAATTTACGATAGATGTGAAGCTCGGTATCACGGAAGAAGAAAAACTGCGGCACCGCCAGAAAAAAACGACCTATAATTTTTCGCATTTGAAAACGCTTGTAGTGGACGACGATGTGGCCGTTTGTGAAAGCGCGCTCGTTACCCTGCGTGAGATCGGCATCGACGCCGAGTGGGTAGACAGCGGTTATAAAGCCATTGAACGTGTCCGCACGCTCCGCGACATGGAAAAATATTTTGATATGATCCTCATTGACTGGAAAATGCCGGAGATGGACGGAATCGAAACCGCGCGGCGGATTCGCACGCTGGTAGGACCGGACGTTACGATTATTATTATGACCGCATATGATTGGGGATCAATCGAACAGGAGGCAAAGCTTGCAGGCGTGAACTTGCTGATGAGCAAGCCCATGTTTAAATCCTCGCTGATATCGGCATTCTCAAAGGCGCTGGGCGACAAAGAGGAGCAGATCCAGCAAGCGGAAGCAGAAACGGCGGAGTATGATTTTACCGGAAAACGTTTATTGCTGGCGGAAGACAATGCTTTAAATACAGAAGTAGCCGTCATGCTGCTGAAAAGCAAAGGGTTTGTGGTGGATACTGCGGAAAACGGACTGAAAGCGCTGGAACTGTTCAGCAAATCAAAGGCAGGAGATTATGCCGCAATCCTGATGGACATCCGTATGCCGTTGATGGACGGGCTGACGGCAACGACCGGTATTCGCCATCTCAGCAACGCAGACGCCGCTGCCATTCCCATTATAGCGATGACGGCAAACGCATTTGACAACGATATTGAAAAAAGCAAAGCAGCCGGGATGGACGCCCACCTTGCCAAGCCCATCGATCCGGAACGGCTGTATCAAACGCTTTATGATTTGATTTTTCAAAAGGAGGATTGACCGATGTCGGAGTTCCAGGCAAAATTTGAGGCCTATGGCGGAGATTATGCGGCAACGATGCCGCGGTTTCTGGGAAGCGAAGAAATGTATTCCCGGATTTTCGCAATGCTGTTTCGGGATGAGAATATGACAAAGCTAAAAGACTCCCTTCAGGCCGGAGATCTGCACGCGGCCTTCGAAGCGGCGCATACTTTAAAGGGTGTGGCGGGAAATCTTGGATTAACTCCTTTTTATAATGCGGTTTGTAAAATCGTGGAACCGCTCCGTTCCGGGGAAAAGCGGCAAGATTATCAGCAGCTTTATCAGGAGATACTGACGGAATTTCAAAAAGTCGAGCAATTACGGCAGGAATTGTCTCCGGATGATGAGAACGCCTGAACGGACAGAAAACGGATTTCAGTTAAAAGACAGGAGACTCGATATGGATAGGAGACGTTTCTATCTGTGGAGGCATAAACTTTTTGCTTTCCTACACAATAGAGCAGAGGACGAAAAAGCACGGCATCGGAAGCGAATCCCGGTAAATCTTGTTGTGATTTTTTTGCTGTCCGCGCTTCTGACACCTTCCCTGGCGGCAGATGTTCCGGACGAACAAAAAGTCCTCCGCGTAGCGTTTCCCCAATCAAAGGGCTATACAATGCTCTCGGAGGATGGGAAACGGCAGGGAATCGTAGTGGACGTCCTCGATGAGGTTGCAAAATATACCGGCTGGAAATATGAATACATCGATGTCGAGAACAATAATATCATGAAAGAATTCCAGGCGGGTAAATTCGATTTGATGGGCGGGCAGTATTACATGGACGGCCTGGAAGCGTATTATGGATACCCGAATTATAACTGCGGCTACAGTAAACTGATTTTGCTGGCCCGGCGGGAGGATGCAACCATAAAAAGCTACGACCTCAATTCTATTAACGGAAAAACCATCGGCGTCTATGAACGGGCAAAAGAAAATATCCGGCGCCTGCAAATTTATCTCGATCTCAACAATCTGGACTGTACGTTAAAATATTATAATTACGATCAGATCATGGAGAAAGGAAACCTGAACAGGTTCCTGGAAAGCGGCGAAGTAGACCTGTTACTGGGGAACAGCTCAGATGCCGGAGACAAATTCTATATTGCCGCTTCTTTTGATTCCCAGCCGCATTATATCGTGACGCGGCCGGAAGCCCAGGAAATACTCAGCGAGCTGAACATGGCGCTGGAAAAGATTTACGATGCCGATCCCAACTTCGCCAAAAAATTGTACGATGCCAATTTTCCGAACACCGCGCATGCCGGTACCGTACTAAACGAAGAAGAGCAGGCGTTTATCCGGGAAAAGAAAACCGTAACGGTGGCGGTTCCTGATAACTGGCATCCCTTTTTCTGCCTTTTTAACGATGATGAACACGACGGTTTCGTCCCTGATATTCTGAAAAAGGTAACTGACTATTCCGGACTGGAGTTTACTTATCTGTATTACGACAGTTATGCGGATACGCTTGCTGCGCTGCAAAGAGGAGAGGTTGATCTGCTCGGATTTTATTTGGGAACGGACGAGGAAGCCGCCGCACAGGGGTTTGCCCTGACTTCTTCCTATACGGAGCTCAATTATATCCTGGTGCGCAATAAAGAATCCAGTTATCCTGCGGAAGGACTGAAGGGCGGCATTCTGGCAGGCAAAAACATGCCGGAAGATATCGCCGCCGATGATGTGGATTTTTATTCCGACGTAACGGCGGCGCTGTCTGACGTCAACCGTGGCAAAATCGATTTTGTATACGGCATTTCCGCACATCTGGAGAATATTATTCAGAAAAATAATTTTGTCAATTTGGTGCAGGTAAATCTGGTAAATGATAAGCAGAAGATCAGATTTGCCTTAGCCAGCCCTGTACAGCCGGAACTTTTTTCCATTCTCAATAAAGCGATCAATCATCTTACCGATGATGAAAAAGCTGTCATCGACGGCCGGAATCTGGTTTCCATCGGGCAGACGCGCATGACCTTGTCCAATATCCTGTATGCGAATCCTGCGCTGGCGATTTCCGTAGTAGCAGTGGTTCTGATTCTGATCCTCATTGTTGTGATTCTTATTGCCAGATCCCGGCTCCATGCGGCTGCCATGCAAAATGAGCTGGAAAAGGCAGAAGCGGATAACCGGGCCAAAAGTGAATTCCTTTCCCGCATGAGCCATGAAATCCGTACGCCGATGAATGCGATTATCGGCCTGACCGATTTAACCGACGAAATGGAGCATTTGTCGGAAAAGGCAAGGGATAACCTGGCGAAAATCAAATCCTCATCCCGTTATTTGCTCAGCCTGATCAATGACATTTTGGATATGAGCCGCATTGAAAACGGAAAGATGCAAATTGCTGCCGAGTCGTTTTCCATCGAAAATATGCTGGATGACATCGCAAGCATGTTGTCCCGGGAAGCCGAGATAAAACAACTGGACTTTAAAATTCAAAAAGAGATCCGGAACGATATTGTCGTAGGAGATGCGATCCGGCTGCGCCAGATCATTCTTAACCTGCTGTCGAACGCATTTAAATTTACGCCTGCCGGAGGTTCCGTCCGGCTTTTGGTCACGCAAGATCCGCCGGTTGAGGAAAAATCGGTTTTAACCGTCCGGGTAACGGATACCGGAATAGGAATCGATGCGGAAGATCAACAGCGTATTTTTAACAGTTTTGAGCAGCTGGGCTCTAATTTTTCAAAAAGCCAGGGTACGGGACTCGGACTGGCGATCAGCCGTCATCTTGTCCGGCTGATGGGCGGAGAACTGAAATTAAACAGCGAGCCGGGAAAAGGCAGCGAGTTTTATTTTACGGCGGCGCTTTCCAGAGGACGCCCGGAGGATCTGCCTGAAATCAAACATGCGATCGACGCAGATTCTTTGCAGGGAAAAAATGTTTTACTTGCGGAAGACAATGATCTGAATGCGGAAATCGCGATAGAATTGCTTTGCGCGCGCGGCGCAAATGTGATTCGGGCGGAAAACGGCAGAGCTGCGCTGAACCTGTTCGGGCAAAGCAAGCCGGATTTTTACGATGTGATCCTCATGGATATCCAGATGCCGGAAATGAATGGACTGGAAGCTACGGCCGCAATCCGCAGCCTCGGCCGTTCCGATGCACAAAAGGTCCCCATTATTGCCATGACCGCCAATGTTTTTAAAGAAGATGAGAGAAAAGCAATGGAATCGGGGATGACGGGATTTATTTCCAAGCCAATCGATATCGGCCAGTTATATCTTACGCTGCAAAACGCCTTGAAAAAATGATTTGATCTCTATCGTTTCCCGCGCGGAAAACAAAGAACGCAGAGACGAATTTCTGCGTTCTTCGCATATTATCGGGCAGTATAGTCATATTTGCAAAACGGGCATTTCGGATAATCGAAGTCGTGCGTCTTCCCGCATCGCGGACATTGCTTCTGCGGAAGCTGCTCGTCGTCTGCCGCGTCGTCGGACTGGAAAAATTCGATTTTTCCGCACTGCGGACAAAAATAAAGGTCGAGCTCCATAGCGCCGGCCAGCAGATTCGGCAAATCGCCGAGGATCCATCCTGTCTGTCCCAGCTGGATTTTTTTCTGTCCGACATATTTCATGGGCACATTACAACGCAGACAATTCAAATTTTTCATAATATCCCTCCGTGAATCGGTTTGTAAATTCTTCTTTTCACAGTTTAACACAAACTCGGCATACAGGCCAAGAAAAAAATCCGCGGCAGCCCCGCAGATCGTTTGTCCTTTTAAAATCGAACGGAAATCCGGAGCCGTCCGGCCGCATAACTGCTGGCGATGACGCCGCCCTGCTGCTCCGTGAGCATTTTTGCAATCGACAGCCCCAGGCCTGTGGAACGCCGTGCGGTTTCCACCGTATAAAAGCGGTCGAAGAGCCGTCCGGCCGCTACTTTGTCGAGATCAGGCGCCAGATTGGAAAAACACAGCGTTCCGTCTTCTTCCAGTCGGATTTCCAGGTCGCCTCCGCTGTATTTCACCGCATTTCCAAGAATGTTTTCCAGTATTCTTGTAAGCGCCTCTTTATTCAGCATGCGCACGACGTCCGTTTCCGGCAGACAAATTTCGGGTTCGATCCCTTTTTGTTTCAGAACGGCGTAAAATCCGGCAACGCCTTCTTCTACTGCCTGCTTTAAAGAAACACATGCTTTTTCCGTATAGAAACCGTCGGAAGTCGCTAAAAAATAACGGAACAATTCTTCCGTGAGCTTTTTCAGCGCTTCCGTACGATTTGTAATGATCTCTAAATATTCCTGCACCTGCGGCGATTTGCTTTCCTTTTCCAGCAGTTCCAGATATCCGCAGATCGCAGTGAGCGGCGTGCGCAGATCGTGAGAGATATTAGCGACCGCCTCTTTTAATTCCCTGTCTCCCTGGAGGCAGCGCAGCTGCGCTCTGCGCAAAAGCTTCAGCTGGCGGTCGATAGCCGCGGCGAGGCGCCGCATTTTTTTATCGCCGCTGGAAATATCGATGCCTATGTTGGTGTCCTCTTGCAGGCGCGCGCCGAATTCCATACGAATTTCATCTGCAGACTGGCGGAGCCGAAAGACTTTATAAGACAAAACGCAAATCAGAAGGAAAAACAGGGCGCACAGCGCTGCAAGAAAAGAAACCATAAAAACTCCTTTACTTTAAATCTTTTTTACGGAACGCCAGGATTCCGCCGACCGTAGCCGCCGCGGTTACGCCAAGAGCGCAGAACGAGATCCGCCACAAATTCGGAGCGATCATCCCGCCGATCTGCAAGCTTTGCCCGGTAGGCAGCAGATCAATGATAAACTGTGCAACCATCCGCTGCACCGGCGTCAGATAATTGGGATTCGGAACGGTCAGCCCGGATATTTCGCCATTTGCAATCTGACCGAGCTGATTCACGTCATAAATGATCTGATCTATAAATTCCGGCTCGCGGATTCTGGAAATCAGAAATAAAACGATAAACATTACGGTAACCACGCCGATCAAGCTGATAATCGCCGTCGCCGTTTTATTCTGCACGAGGATTCCCAGCATCGTAAAGACGGCCGCATAGGAAACGGTTGCCAGGATACCGCCCAATATCATCTGGAGCAGAGCCGGCCCGCCTGCCTGAAACGTACCGAATAACGGTATCCCCAGAGCGAATGCAGGAAGCCAATAAGCGGCGAGCAGACAAATGCCCGCGGCAGCGCAGGTTATAAAATGGCTCAGATAGATCCCGCTGCGGGAGCACCCTGAAATCAGCTTGTTTCGAATCGTACCGTCGGAAAAGTCCGTCCCGACGAACACGCTGCAAAGCGCCGCCATCAGCAGCCCGGAAATCGGCATATGTCCCGCCATGCCAAAGGCAGAAAAGAAATACTGGTCGAACGTAGCCGCGCCGCCTTCCCGCTTCATGGCGCTATAAAGACACAGCGCGAGTACGATCGCATATACGGCCATGGCCGCAATACAGACCCAGAATATTTTTGCCTTCTTCAGACGGGAAAAATCAGCGCGTAAAATTTTATTCATACTGCTTCCCTCCCATCAGATTGATGTAATAACTTTCCAATGTTTCATCGTGTTCGGTCATTCTGCGGATCTCACAGTTTTCCCCTGCCAGCGCAACCGTTAAATCCGTAATATTCCAGCTTCCATAGATATCTGCTTCCTGCTCGGAACGAATCGCGTACTCAAGCTGTTTCTGGTCGAGGACGCGGGCCAGCGCCTTCGTATCGGAGACCTCCAGCCGCATACATTTCCGGCAGGCTTTTTCCAGATCGGCAGCGCTGATTTCTTTCACGATCCGGCCGCTGTCGATAAAACCGTAATGTGTGGCAAGTCTTGCAAGCTCGTCCAGAATATGGCTGGAGATGAGGACTGTAATGCCGTGCTCCCGGTTCAGTTTTAAAATCAATTCCCGCATTTCCACGATGCCCTGGGGATCCAGTCCGTTTACCGGCTCGTCGAGCACCAGAAAATCGGGGTTTCCCGCAAGAGCCACAGCAATCCCCAAACGCTGCCGCATGCCAAGTGAAAAATGCTTCGCTTTCTTATTCCCCGTATCGGGGATCCCGGTTAGCTCCAATATTTCCCGGATCCCGTCGTAGCTGGGACGGCCCAGAATCTGATATTGCAGCCGCAGATTGTCTTCCGCCGTCATATCCAGATAGATAGAAGGCGTTTCGACCACGGCGCCCATCCGGCGGCGGGACCTGCGGATTTTCGGATCCGTATTTTCCCGGCCGTAAAGCGTATAGTTGCCCGAGGAAGGAAGCTGTAGACCGCAGATCAACCGGATCAGCGTCGTTTTCCCGGCGCCGTTGCGTCCCACGAAGCCGTAAATGGAACCTTTCTCCACGTGCATGCAGAGCTTGTCGAGCGCTTTGAAATTTTTGTATTGTTTAGACAAATTATTTGTACTCAGGATATATTCCATCGTCATACCTCCTTTTCTTTGTCGAGGCAAGTATAACCGGAAGCAGTTAAGCAAGCGGTAAAGAAAAGAAGAAAGAAATCGTAAAGATTTAAACCTCCCGCATTTTAAAGCCGATTCCCCACACTGCTTCGATATAATCCAACCCGGAGGCGTCGCGCAGCTTCCTGCGTAAATTGCTGACATGGACTTTTAGAGAGCTTTCCGTACAGTCCGGCGTGTCCATGCTGATTGCGTCGAGAAGCTGCGACTTTGGAATGACCTGCTCTGCGTTTTTCATCAATTGTTTTAAAATGGCGTATTCCGTAGCGGTCAGACGGACGGGGACGCCTGCTGCGAACAGTGTGCGCGCCGCCGGATCCAGCCGCAGGCTCCCATAGGTCAGAATCTCCGGCTCCCGTCCCTCCCTGTGCCCGCGCAGCTGTACGGTGATGCGCGCCAGCAGCTCTTTGGCCTCGAACGGTTTCGTGATATAGTCTGCCGCACCGTTTAATAAAACATTCACTTTGTCATCGATTCCGATTTTTGCACTGACGACGATCACAGGAATTTCTGCGGTTTTGCGCAGCACCTCTTCTCCGGAAAGTCCGGGGAGCATCAGATCCAGCAGGATCAGATCCGGCCTTTCCCGCTCCAGAAGCAGCAACGCCTCCGTACCGGAATAAGCGCGTATGACACGATAGCCTTCCTGCCGCAGCAGGCGCTCCAACAGATCCCCGATATATAAATCATCATCGATAATTGCAATCGTCTTCATATTTCTGAATTATATAGAATCTGGCGCGGCAGGTCAACAGGAAAGAAAGATTAAAGATCGGCAAGAAAAATAATTTTGCGGTTGCAATTATTTATAAATTATGTTATTTTTATGATAAATAATGAAATTAAATACCCAGGGAGGTACATCGTATGGACAAAGAAATAAGAACGCGCGGCGGCGTTTTGGGGAAAAGCGTATCGCTGCTTCTGACGGCAATTCTTTTTATCGCATTTTCCGGATGTTCTGATAAAAAACAGCAAAATCCTGCGGATAAAACGCCTACCGCTGCCATAGCTGCGACGCAGACGCCGAAAGCCACCGTGAAACCTACGGAAGTCCCTACAAAAACGCCGGCGGCCAAAAAGGTAGAAATTTCGGTGCGGGAGTATCCGTCTTTATTTACCGTATTCGGGATATCGGAGCTCACGGAGCGGGACGCCGGCGTGCCGTTAGATTGTATAAAGCTCATGCAGGCCCAGACGGATCTGGACAATGAAGCGTTTTATAAATCCGGCGCGTACGTTACGCTGCATGCAACCGAGGCTGCCAGCGCTACGGTATTTATTACTCTGGCCTGTCCGGATGCAGTCAACGGCGCAAGCGGCTACTCTCTGCGATATTGCATGAATAAAGCGTATGAAGATCCTGATCTGGAAGCCGATTCCGTCGATCTCGACATGGAATGTGAGGATCCGCTGCAGACGCTGCAGGAATTCGTGTTCGATATCGAGCTTGAAAAAGGGGAAAATAAACTTTATTTATTCCAAAGCACGGCGAATCATGCCGGTACGTGGCGGATCTCCGTAACGTCTTTAAAGCTGGAGCTGAGCGCAGGAGACATTACGCTTCCGCAAGCGCAGGAAAAAGAAAAAAATGTGATCGATTTTCCTGCGGAAGGGCTTGTACTCGACACGACGAATTATAGTGAACTGATTGGAATCCAGACGGAAGCAACGAAAGACGAAAAAGCGCAAAGCGGACAGAATTTCGGATATTTTGAAGCAGGCGCATCGATTTCTTACGTGCTGAACGTAAAGAAAACAGGAAAATATGAAATCGGTTATCGGATCGCCGCTCCGGAAGGCACGGGAATCCTCGAAGTGTACCTCGACGGCAAGGAAGCCGATTCTGTCGATATCGACGAAATTACAGGCGATTACCAGAATTGGATCGATTTTGCGGAAAAGACCGAAATTGAACTTACGGAGGGCGAACATACCTTGAAGTTTGCCAGCGGGGCAAGAGGATACAACGTTTCCTTCTTCACGGTGCTTCCTAAAAAATAAAAAAATCGGAATCGCCATCGTAAACGGGCCGGATAGGCCCGTTTTTAATAGAGCGCTGAAAAGCGGACTCGTTACGGAGGCGTTGAAACGTTTGGAATGAGAAGCATTTTGACGCTTCCGGTTTCCGTCATGGCGGCAATCTTCTGCCTCTGTCTGCCGCGGCATTTACAATCGGGCGCAGGGGGCTTGTTGCATCCCGGAAGATAGAGTATAATCATATAATTGCGGTATTTCTCCGGTACAACGCCGGAACGGCAATCGAGATCTGACAGAAGAAAGGGTGGTTCGGCGGATGGCAGCCGTAACGTATGAACTGATCAAAGTCTGTAAACAATCGGGAGCGAGGCTCGGAAGGCTGCACACGCCCCATGGAACTATCGAAACGCCTACCTTTATGCCGGTAGGCACGCAGGCTTCCGTCAAGGGAATCTCTCCTGAGGAGCTTCGGGCGCTGGATGCGGGTATCATTTTATCCAACACATACCACCTGTATCTCCGGCCCGGACACGAGCTCATCCGCGAGGCCGGCGGACTGCACCGGTTTATGAACTGGGACAGAGCGATTCTGACCGACAGCGGCGGCTTCCAGGTTTTTTCACTCAGCAAGCTGCGTAAAATATCGGAAGAAGGTGTCCAGTTCCGTTCTCACATCGACGGCTCGAAACATTTTTTATCTCCTGAGAAAGCAATGGAGATCGAAAATGCGCTGGGGGCGGATATCATTATGGCATTTGACGAATGCGCGCCGTATCCGTCGGATTATGAATATACGAAGAACTCCATGTACAGGACGACGCGATGGGCCGCGCGCTGCCTGAAATCGCATGCGGATACAAAACGGCAGTCCTTATTCGGAATCGTACAGGGAGGCATGTACGCGGATCTGCGGAAGATCTCCGCCCGGGATCTTGTTTCCATGGATTTCCCGGGATACGGAATCGGCGGTCTGAGCGTTGGGGAACCGGCAGAGCTGATGTATGAAATGCTCGAAGAAACGGTTCCGGTTTTACCGGAAAATAAACCGCGCTATCTGATGGGCGTCGGTTCTCCGGATTATCTGATAGAGGGAGCGATCCGGGGGATCGACATGTTCGACTGCGTGCTTCCCACCAGAATCGGCAGAAACGGAACCGTAATGACCTCCCGGGGCAGAGTGATCGTAAGAGATGCCAGATATAGCGAGGATTTTACCCCTATGGATGAAGAATGCGGCTGCCCCGCATGCAAAAACCATACGAAAGCATACATTCGCCACCTGCTGAAAGCCGGAGAAATGTACGGCCTGCGGCTGACGACGCTCCACAATCTTTATTTCCTGATAAACTTGATGAAATCCATCCGCTGTGCTATACTGGAGGACAGACTTCTTGATTTCAGGAAGGAATTTTACGCAAAATATTATAATATCGGAGGATCTAAATGAAAATCAGTGCGAAAAAAATCTTATCTTTTGTAATGATGATTGCTGTTGCCGCCATATCGATGTCCCTCCCGGTGTTCGCAGCGGAAGAAGCCGGCGCGACGGGGAGCGCAGGAGCGCAGCCGCAGGGTACGGGACCCAGTATGTGGCTCGTCATCATCCTTTATGTGGCGTTTTTCGGCGTGGTAGGATATTTCTTAATATTCCGCCCCAACAAGAAACGTAAAAAACAGGAAGAAGAACTGAGAAACAGCATCATTCTCGGAGATGAAGTGACGACGATCGGCGGAATCGTGGGACGCGTCGTCAACATCAAAGACGATAACATTACGATCGAATCGTCGCTGGATAAGACGCTGATGGAATTCAAAAACTGGGCGATCCGGGAAGTCAAAAAGCCGATCACGGACGACGAGCCTGAAAAACCTGCGAAGGAAGCGCCTGCTGAGATCGAAGAAAAGAACGATAAAAAGGACAAAAAAGATAAGAAATAATACGTTGCATCATTACAGGAAGCCGTCCGCCGTGCCCGGAACGAATCGATGATCGGGCATTGGCGGACTGTTTGGATTTTATGAGCCTGCGGGAATAATTCGGAAGAGATGGATGAAATATGGAAGCAAATACGAACAACATACGGGAAGATATCAGGAATATCGCAATTATAGCCCATGTAGACCACGGGAAAACGACGCTTGTAGACGGGCTGCTCAGACAAAGCGGAACATTCCGGGAAAATGAGGCGGTACAAGAACGCGTCATGGACTCGAATGATCTGGAACGGGAACGGGGAATCACAATTCTTTCTAAAAATACGGCGCTCAATTATAACGGACACACCATCAACGTCGTCGATACGCCGGGACATGCCGATTTCGGAGGCGAGGTGGAACGCGTGCTGGGAATGGTAGACGGCGTTTTGCTCTTGGTAGACGCGTTCGAAGGTTCTATGCCCCAGACGCGTTTCGTGCTCTCAAAAGCGTTGTCCATGAACCTGAAACCGATCGTGGTCATCAATAAAATCGACCGCGACGGCGCGCGGCCGCTCGAGGTGCTCGACGAGGTGCTGGAGCTGTTCATGGATCTCGGCGCGGATGACGAGCAATTGAATTTTCCGGTGGTATACGCCTCCTCGCGGGAAGGCTACGCCTCTTTGGATCCGGACGTGGGAGAGAAAAAGAATCTGCAGCCCCTTTTTGAGACGATCCTCAAAGAAATTCCCCCGCCGAAAGCAGATATCGCCGCACCGTTTCGTATGCTTATTTCCAATGTCACGACGGACGAATATGTGGGCAGGATCGCAGTAGCACGCGTGGATCGCGGTAAAATCGCCGTCGGACAGCCTGTGGTGGTCTGCAATGCGAAAGACGGCAGCAGAAAAAATGCAAAAGTTACCTATCTTTATAAATTCCAGGGCTTGAAACGCGTAGAAACGCCCGAAGCGATGGGAGGAGACATTATCGTAATTGCAGGCATTCCGGAGATCAACATCGGAGATACGGTCTGCAGCCCGGAAGCGATAGATCCCATTCCCTTCGTAAATATAGACGAGCCTACGATATCGATGAATTTTACCGTAAACAACAGTCCGTTTGCAGGGCAGGAGGGCGCCTACGTCACGTCGCGCCATATCCGCGAGCGGCTGTATAAAGAGCTGGATACGAATGTCAGTATGAAAATAGAAGATACGGATGCGCCGGATACGCTGAAGGTATCGGGCCGCGGAGAGCTGCATCTTTCGATTCTGATCGAAACGATGCGGCGGCAGGGATACGAATTTCAGGTTTCCCGCCCGCGCGTTATTTATAAGGAAGTAGAAGGCGTTTTATATGAACCGATGGAACGTCTGACGATCGACGCGCCGGAAGACGCGGTCGGCGTCGTAATCGAAAAAATCGGCAGGAGAAAGGGAGAAATGCTGAATCTGCATCCCGCTCTGGAAAATTATGTGCGGCTCGATTTTAAAATACCGTCAAGAGGATTGATCGGGTATCGTTCGGAATTTTTGACGGATACGAGAGGAAATGGTATAATGAACCACATATTCGACGGATTCGAGCCGTATAAGGGCGACATCGATGCACGGCAGCACGGCTCGCTGGTAGCCTGGGAGCAGGGGGAAACCGTCACTTACGGGCTGTTCAACGCACAGGAGAGGGGAAAGCTTTTCGTCGGCCCGGGAGAGAAAGTATACGAAGGTATGATTGTGGGGGAGTGCGCGCGCAACGAAGATCTGGTGATCAACGTCTGTAAGCGCAAACATATTACCAATATCCGCGCTTCCGGCTCGGATGAGGCGCTGAAGCTGACGCCTCCCGTGATCCTGAGCCTGGAACAGGCACTCGAATTCATATCGGATGATGAACTGGTAGAAATTACGCCGAAAAGCATTCGGCTGAGAAAGAAAATATTGAACACGGAACAAAGAGCCAAGGTCAGAGCAAAGGGGTGATTCCTTGAGCGGCGGAATCAGAAAACCGGGAGCGGTTCAGAATAAAAGAAAAACGGCAAATCAGGTGACAGGCGGCGCGGCCGGCCGCGCTGCCGATAAGCCTGTGGCACGGCCGGTCAAAAATACGGGCCGCGCCGTACCCGGACGGAGCGCCGCGCGGCCGGGCGCTCTGCGCGCGGGAAGCGGCAGCCAAGCAGCAAGCGGTAAAGCCAGGAAAATGAACAGAAGATACAAAGTCCCGCTTACGATTATTTTCGTGCTGTTTTTAGTCGTCATTGTCTTTATGAGCAGCTTTTTGTCCTATACTTATCTGGTAGACAAATATGCGAATCCGGTCAACGCGGAAGCCATCGATCTGGATCCGGATTCTTCCGTGAAATTCAGAATCGACAAGGGCATGTCGACGAAGGAAATTGCAGAACAGCTTTATGCGCTCGGTCTGATCAAGAATAAAACCATATACCGTTTTCTGTCGAAATTCAACGGATACGACGGTGCATATAAAGTCGGCACCTATACGCTGAGCGACGGACTTTCTTATGATGAGATCATGACGCTTTTGGCTGCGGAGCCGGAAACGGTCAGAGTTACCTTCCCGGAGGGTTTCACGACAGAGCAGATCGCAGCGCGGCTTGAAGCAAACAACGTCGTCACTGCCGAGGAATTTCTGGAAGCTGTGGAGAAGGTGGACGTATCTTCCTACCCGTTCCTGAGCGAAGTGGCCGGAACAACGAGAGATCACAGGCTGGACGGCTACCTGTTCCCGGATACGTATGAATTCGACGTGAAGGCAAACGTGCAGGACGTCGTTTATAAAATGCTGAACAGATTCAATGAGCTGTATCTGCCCGTTTATTATGAAGAATCCGAGAGGATCGGACTTACGACCGATCAGGTGATCATTCTGGCGTCCATCGTGGAGCGGGAAGCCAAGCTGCAGTCGGAACGGCCTGTCATCGCAGGCGTTTTCATGAACCGTCTGGGCAGCGACGATCCGTCCCTCAGAAAGCTGCAGTCGTGCGCAACGATCCGTTATATTTATAAAAAGCTGTACAACGAAGACGTTATCAATATTCTGGAAGAGCATGAGCGGGTGGAAGATCCGTATAATACGTATCTGCATGACGGCCTGACGCCAGGACCGATCTGCAATCCGGGAATCCAATCCATTAAGGCAGTCCTGAATTATGATGTAAACGATTACTATTTCTTCGTATTGAATGCAAAAGACGGCGTCGGTTCCCATATTTTCTCAAAAACATATCAGGAGCACCTGCAGGCAAAGAACCAGTATGGATGATTCTGTCAGAGCATTTATCGAAACGCTGCTTCCGGAGGAAACGCCTTCGGAACAGGAACTCAGGAATTACGCTGCGAAACATCGCGTCCCGATTTTGAGGCGCGAGGCCGCGGCGTTTTTGCGGACGATCGCCGCCGCCTGCAAACCTGCCAGAATTCTCGAAATTGGAACGGCAATTGGATATTCCGCCGTTGTGCTTAGCCATACCCTTCCCGATAGTCATATCGATACGGTGGAAATCGATCCGGATTTCGTCGTATCCGCGCGGGAGAATTTTGTTAAAATCGGAGTTCAGGATAGAATCCGCGTGATCGCTGGAGACGGCGCGGACGTACTGGCGTCGCTTTATAAACCATATGATATGATTTTCTTGGATGCGGCGAAAGGCCAGTATCTCAACTTATATGAGGACGCGCTCCGCCTGCTGGAGCCCAGAGGCGTCCTGCTCTGTGATAATTGTATTTTTTATGGAAAAGTAACGGATCCTCCGGAGCAGGCTCCGCACAAGCATCGCACGATTGTTGCCAACCTGCGCGCCTTCTTACAGAAAATGATGTCGGATCCCCGTCTCCGCGCCACACTTTTAGACGTGGGAGACGGTATGGCCGTTGCATGTAAAATAAAAGGAGAGATATGATTTTATGACGGAACTGCTTGCTCCGGCGGGAAATACGGCGAAAATGCGCACCGCCTTTGCATACGGCGCAGACGCCGTATATATCGGCGGAGACGTATTCAGCCTGCGCGCGAACGCAGATAATTTTACCTTGCAGCAAATTGCAGATGCGGTGGATTACGCAAACCGGCTCCATAAGAAACTCTATGTAACGATGAATATTATCGCCAGAAACGACGATCTGAAAAAAATGGCGGAATATGCGCGGGAATTATCCCAGGCAAAAGTACACGGCGTCATCGTATCCGACCCCGGCGCATTTTTAACGGTGCAGGAAGCCGCGCCGGAGCTTCCGCTGCATATCAGTACGCAGGCAAATAACCTGAACTGGCGGACCTGCGAATTCTGGCAAAAAATGGGCGCGGTACGCATCAATTTAGCACGGGAGCTTTCCCTTCGCGAAATCGCGGAAATCCGCGCGGCCCTTAAAGAACGAAATTGCCCGCTCGCATTAGAAGCGTTCGTACACGGCGCGATGTGTATGTCGTATTCCGGGCGCTGTATGCTCAGCGACTATTTCGTCAGCCGCTCCTCCAACAGAGGCGACTGCGCGCAGCCTTGCCGCTGGAATTATAACATCACAGAAAGCAGCAGGCCGGAAGAACTTTTACAGGCCGAGGAAAATGAGCGCGGAACCTTCTTGTTCAATTCCAAAGATTTGTGTATGCTGGCACACTTGCAGGAACTCAGAAACGCGGGAGTCACCTCTTTTAAAATAGAAGGGCGCATGAAAAGCGAATTTTACGTAGCAGTCGTCACCCGCGCATACCGGATCGCAATTGACGCCATGGAATGCGGCGAACCGCTAAGACCGGAGTCTCCTCTGACGGAAACGCTGCTAGAAGAAGTTTGCAGCGTCAGCCACCGGGATTATTGTACCGGGTTCTATTTGGGAGATCGCGGCAGCCAGATCTATGAAACGGCGTCGTACCGGCGCAATGCAGATTTTATCGGCACCGTCGACATGTGCGGGAAAGAAGGAACCGAATATCGCATGATCATGACGCAAAGAGGCGCCTTCGCGGCAGGGGACACGCTGGAATTCGTCATTCCCGACGGTCCTGTTCTAAGGCATACGGTTACGAACATGTACGATGCGCAAGGGACAAAAATAGAACGCGCGCCCCATGCAACCATGAAAGTCACGATGAACATTCCGTTTCCGGTAAAACCGGGCTGCATTATCAGGCGCAGAAAAACTTATTGATCCTCTAAATCATCGAAAAGCGTAGGGCGTGGCTCCCTGCTTTCGGAGCTCGGCTGCAAAAGGCCGGTCAGCCCGAGATGCTCGTATGCGCGGGGCATCGCAATTCTGCCCCGCGGCGTTTTACTGATAAAGCCCAGCTGTAACAGATACGGCTCATAAACGTCCTCGATCGTCGTCGCTTCTTCCCCGGTGGAAGCCGCCAGCGTATCGAGCCCCACAGGGCCGCCGCTGAATTTGACGATAATCGTATGCAACAGATTCCGGTCGATATTATCCAGACCAAGCTTGTCCACTTCCAAAGCATCCAGCGCTAGCTTCGCAATACTGCCCGTAATGCTGCCGTTCCCCTTGATCTGCGCGAAATCGCGTACGCGTTTCAGCAGCCTGTTTGCGATACGCGGCGTACCGCGCGAACGCATAGAGATTTCTTTCGCTCCGAAATCGTCGATTTCCACCTGTAAAATATTCGCCGAACGCCTTACGATTCTGCAAAGCTCGGCGGCGTCATACATTTCCAGCCTGCTGATGACCCCGAACCTGTCGCGCAGCGGCGCAGTCAGCAAACCTGCGCGCGTCGTAGCGCCGACAAGCGTAAATTTCGGAAGATCCAGGCGCAGAGAACGCGCGGCAGGACCTTTCCCCATAATGATATCGAAAGCGAAGTCCTCCATCGCAGGATATAAAATTTCTTCCACCGCGCGGTTCAGCCGGTGGATCTCATCGATAAACAGGACGTCGAAATCATTTAAATTCGTCAATAAACCAGCTAAATCGGCGGCTTTTTCAATGGCTGGCCCCGTCGTGATGCGCAGATTGACGCCCATTTCGGAGGCGATGATTCCGGCAAGCGTCGTCTTGCCGAGTCCCGGCGGGCCGTAAAGCAGCACATGATCCAGAGGTTCTTTCCGCTGTTTTGCCGCTTCGATAAACACCGACAAATTGGAACGGACTTTCTCTTGGCCGATATATTCGTCGAATTTCCGCGGACGGAGGCTGACCTCCTCGAAATCCTCCGGCGACTCCGCGCCCGCCATCAGGCGCTGATTTTCCTCATAATCCATATATAATCCATCCTATTCGCATGAAAGGCCCTGCCGGAGGGCCTGCCGTACCGTCTCTTCCAAGGACATCCCGTCCCGATACACCTTTGCAATCAGTCTCGCCGCTTCTTTGGAGCTGTAACCGAGCACCATAAGCGCCGAAACAGCATCATTACCGATATATCCCGCCGGTACGGGCTCAAAACCATTTTCTCTTTCCAGCCCTGCCGATTTGATATCTTTGCTGATTTTATCCTTAAGCTCCAGCACGATCCGCTGCGCGAGCTTCGGACCGACGCCTTTACTCTTGCTGATCGCCTTAAAATCGCCGGTAGCGACCGCCAGGCTGAACTCGGATGGAGACATCGACGCCAGCACGGCGACGCCGACTTTTGGGCCGACGCCGCTTACGCCGATCAGCATCGTAAAAACGGATAATTCTTCTTTTGAAATAAATCCGAACAGCGAGATTTCATCTTCCTTGACGTTCATATATGTATACAGCGTCACGGTCTGCCCGCTTTCTCCAAGGTTCGCCGCCGTTGTATACGACGTATAAATTTTAAAGCCGACGCCGCCTACGTCGATCACGCAGAAATCAGACCCTTTATACTGTAAAATCCCTCTGATATATTCAAACATGTGCGTTTCCCTCCAGGATCGTGCGTTGCTCCGCACTTTATTGCCATTATACACACTCCGGGGGTATTCGTCAAAGCGGAGCAGCTTGGTTTTTACTGCCGGAAATGGTATAATCACAAAGAAAATCATTTACTGGCGGTGGAACATGGTCATTATGGGCGTGGATCCGGGCTTTGCGATCACAGGCTACGGAATCGTGGAATATCGGAACAATCACTTGAAATTACTGGACGTAGGCGCAGTCAATACGAAAGCAGGCGAACTTTTCACCTGGCGGCTGCTGCAGATCGACGAAACGCTCACTGCAATGATACAGAAATATACGCCCGACGCATTCGCAATCGAAGAGCTTTTTTTCAATAATAATGCAAAAACAGCGATCGCCGCCGCCCAGGGACGCGGCGTGGCAGTGATGTCGGCGGTAAAATGCGGCGTTCCCGTTTATGAATATACGCCTTTGCAGGTAAAACAAGCCGTTACCGGATATGGGCGCGCAGATAAAAACCAGGTGCAGCAGATGGTGAAGGCGATTTTACATCTCGATAAAATCATCAAGCCGGACGACGCAGCCGACGCCGCCGCTATTGCGATCTGCCACGCGTTTTCCCATATGATGGCGGAAAGGATCTGAACCGAATGGAGCGGATTTTACTGCATATCTGCTGCGGCCCCTGCAGCTTGTATTGCATCGACGATCTCGTAAAATCTTTCCCGGGAGAAATCACGGGCTATTTTGCCAATCCCAATATCCATCCGTACGACGAATGGATGCGCAGAAGAGGGTCCTCGGAAGCGGCCTGCGCGGCGAAGGGCATCCCGCTTCTGACGTCCGGGGAGTATGATTTCCAAAGATGGGCGAATTTCGAAAGTTGTCGTGCAGGCCGCTGTAAAATGTGCTATACTGTAAGAGCTATGCTGACCGCACGGAAAGCGGCTGAACTGGAATATAAATATTTTACGAGCACCCTGTTTGTAAGTCCCTATCAGAATCATGAGCAGATGAAAGAAATTTTCGGGCAGGCCGGCCGGAGCTGCGGAGTAGAATTTTTATATTGCGACTTCAGATCGGGCTTCCGGGAAGGACAGCGCCAGGCGCGGGAACTCGGCCTTTACCGGCAGAAATACTGCGGCTGCATTAAATCATTTTACGGAGAATCGTTATGAAGGAAAATGAAGAACAAATAAATGAACTTTCGGAATCCCCGGCGGAATCCCTTCCGGAAACTCCCGCCCCGGCGGAAGAAAATGTTCCCGATGCGGAACCTGCGGCGCAGCCGCCGCAGCCGCCGGAGAAGAAACATATCATCAAAAATAAGGTTGTGAGAGAGATTTTAAGCTGGGTATTGACGATCGTACTCGCGATGCTGATCGCGATTATTATCAACACCTATTTCTTCCGGATCAGCAGAGTTTCCGGCGACTCGATGAAGCAGACGTTTCACACCAACGATATCGTATATATTTCGCGGGCCCCCTATCTTTTCGGAGACGTAAAGAAAAACGATATTGTGATTTTCGATTCCTCCTTCCAGGAACGGAGTTTTCTGATGGAAGTCCGGGAGGCATTCAAGTATAACGTAATTTCCTATAAGCTGTTTCATGTGGCGCAGCCTACGAATTATTACATCAAACGCGTAATTGCCGTAAGCGGAGATACGGTTCAGATCAAAGAAGACGGCGTCTATGTAAACGGCACGCTTTTGGAGGAACCGTACGTCAATCCGGAGGAAACGCCGCGGTATACGAATGTCTCTGATTCTCTGAAAAACGGCGTGACGGTGCCCACAGGTAAAATATTTGTCATGGGGGACAACCGGAACCACAGCACCGACAGCCGCATGATCGGATTTGTGCCGGAAGGCGACATCATCGGAAAAGTAATCGGAGGCTGAAATGGAGAAAAGGCTGATCTTGATTGCGGCAACGAAGAACCCGCATAAGATAGGGGAATTCCGCGAGATTTTTTCCGCTGTGTATGGCGATGGATTCGAAGTACTTTCGGAAGAAGAAGCGGTACGGGAATTTTCCCAAACAACAGGAGCCGGGTATGTTCCTCCGGAAGAAACGGGGAAGACCTTCGCAGCGAATGCGTTTTTGAAAGCCGCCGGAATTTACCGTTTTTTGGAATTGCCTTTGCGATGCGCTGCGGATACCGAATTTTTGATCGTTGCGGATGATTCGGGCCTTTGCGTCGACGCGCTGAACGGCGCGCCTGGCGTGTTGTCCGCCCGCTATGCCTCTCAGGACGGAAAGAACGCCGGCGATGCGGAAAACGTAAAAAAATTGCTGCGCGAAATGGAAACGGTTCCGGACGGAAAAAGAAACGCTTCGTTTGTGTGCGCGATTTCCGCAATTCTGCTCCGCAGCGCCGACCGGCCGATCGAGCTTCTGAATGCGCAGGGCCATCTGCCTGGTATCATTTCCCGGGAGCCGCACGGCAGCCACGGTTTTGGCTATGATCCGGTTCTGTATCTGCCGGAATATGGTAAATGTGTGGCGGAGCTGGACCCGGAATGCAAGAACCGTATCAGTCACAGGGGGAAAGCGCTCAGACAGCTGGCCTATAAATATTATGGTACGAATTAAACGGTGCGGAACATACGACAAAGAAATCGTTTTGGAGGCCGTCCGGGAAATTTTTACGTCCTGCGGCGTTTTGAATGGCGTAGAGGGCCTGACAGTGGCGGTAAAGCCCAACCTGGTTTCGAAAAAGAAGCCGGAGTGCGCGGCGACGACGCATCCGTCTCTCGTGTGGGCTGTCTGTAAATTATGCCGCGAAGCCGGCGCAAAAGCGGTGATTGCGGAAAGCCCCGGCGGTTTTTATGATACGGGCGCGCTGCGTTCTGTCTATAAAGTGTGCGGAATCGAGGCCGCGGCGCGGGAGAGCGATGCGGAGCTCAATTTCGACACCTCAGAAACACAGGTGGAAAACCCGAACGGAAAATATCTGAAGAAGCTGAAAATCCTGACGCCGCTTGCAAAGGCCGACAGGATTATCAATATTGCCAAGCTGAAGACGCACGGCATGATGGCCTACACAGGAGCCGTGAAAAATATGTTCGGCGCGATCGCCGGTCTGGAAAAAGCCGAATATCATTTGCAGCTTTCCGATTACGATGAATTTGCAAACTGTATCATCGACATTTTTCAGGCGGTTCGCCCATCATTCAGCCTCATCGACGCCGTGGTGGGTATGCATAAAGACGGACCTACGGCGGGGGAACCGTATCCGCTGGGTACGATTTTAGGCGGCGCGGACGCGTTCGAGCTGGACATGGCCGGCGCGGATTTGATCGGCGCGGATTACCGCCGGATCCCGGTGCTGCGCTGCGCAGTGGAGCGCGGCCTTGTAAAACCGGAGCCGGAGCGGATTTCTTTTTCCGGAGATCCGCTGATGCGCGCGGAGAATTTTGTGATCAAATATAACGATTCGCTCAAAAAGCTGCACTTTGCGGACGGAATTTTCGGGCAAATCCTTTCCGGCGCGATCCGGCCGCGCCCGGTATTTGATAAAAAGCTCTGCCGGGGCTGCGGCGAATGCGTCAAATGCTGTCCGGCAAAGGTCATCACGCTGGCGCAGCCGCAGAAAGGGCAGGACGTCCGCAATTCTTACGCGAAGGTCGATTTGTCCGCTTGCATCCGCTGCTATTGCTGCCAGGAGCTTTGCCCTTTCAAAGCAGTGCAGATTCAGCGCCCGCTTTTGAACCGGCTGCTGATTCGAAGATAAAACAAAGAAAGATATAGGAAAAACGTATGAATGGACTCAATATTGTGCTGGTAGAACCGGAAATCCCTCAGAACACAGGAAATATCGTGCGTACCTGCGGCGGGATCGGCGCGCATCTGCATCTTGTGCGCCCGCTTGGCTTTGAAATAACGGACAGGCACCTCAAGCGCGCCGGGCTCGATTACTGGCATCTCGTAGACATTACATATTACGATAGTTTTCAGGAGGTATCGGACAAATATGCCCCCGCGCATTCGTTCTACTATTGTACGACCAAAGGCGCCAGGCGCCATACGGACGTACGGTACAGGGACGGCGATTTTTTAGTATTCGGGAAAGAAAGCCGCGGCCTTCCCGAGAATTTGCTGGCCGCGCATTATGAAACCTGCATCCGGATTCCGATGCGTCCCGATTTCCGGTCTCTGAATTTGAGCAATGCCGTAGCTGTCGTCGCGTTCGAAGCGATGCGGCAGCTTGATTTTACGGGTCTGGAAGACACGGGACGCCTCACCGGGAGGAAAGAATTTCTAAATTAAGAAAGCGTTTCTTTCCTTTCTTCATACATCGCGTACGCCTGGTTTTTTGAAATCCCCAATTCCGTTGCGGCTTCCTTTAACGCCTCGTTTTTACTTTTGCGCAGACCGCCATCCAACGCCTCTTTCAAAATTCTCTCCGTTTTTTGATAGACCTCTTCCGGACTGACCGTTTCGCCGGCAAGCTCCCCGCCCGCGCCTTCGATGACAATCACAAACTCGCCTCTGGGCTCCTGCGCGGTAAAATGTGCGATCTGCTCTGCGGGAGTCCCGCGCCGGATTTCTTCATACGTTTTTGTCAGCTCGCGGCAAACCGCGGTTTGCCGCCCGGGAACGGTTTCCCGTAACAGTTCCAGCGTCTTCAAAAGGCGGTGCGGCGCTTCGTAAAGGACTACCGTCCGTTTCTCAGCGGCGATCATTTTCGCAAATTCCATCCGGTTTTTATTCTCGGTTCCGATGAAACCTTCAAAGACGAATTTGTCTGTGGGCAGTCCGGAAAGTACAAGCGCCATGATCCCTGCCACCGGCCCGGGCGCCATCGAAACAGGGATTCCCGCTTCTGCGGCGGCTTTGACCAGATCGGCGCCGGGATCCGAAATCCCCGGCGTGCCGGCATCGGATACAAGCGCGATCGTTTCGCCTCTTTGCAGCTTTTCAAGCAGCATGGGGCCGCGGCTCGCCTTGTTATGCTCATAATAAGAAATGAGCGGCCTTTTGATTTGAAAATGCGACAGGAGCTTCTGCGTATGCCGCGTATCCTCTGCGGCGATCAGATCACAGCCGGAAAGGATTTCCAGCGCACGGGCGGAAATATCTCCTAAATTCCCGATAGGGGTAGCGACGACATACAGCATTTATTTTACCTCGATTCCTTTCTCGATCACTAAATTTTTACCGCCGAATAAAACCGCGCGAAGCAGAAATAAGATCGGGCGGGCATGAATGTCGGAGTAAACGAAACGCAGCTCTTTGGGTTCGAGCCGGCAGGCCCGCAGCGCTTCTATTGCATCCGCAAGCCGTTCAGGGCGGTTCACCATGATAAAATCGCCTCTGCTTTTTAAAAGAAAGGCGGCGTTTTCCACGATATCGGAAAGCGTGCAGGTACTTTCGTGGCGTGCGATATTCAGGCGGTCGCTGCCGCACGGAATCCCCGCGCCCAGCCTCTTATACGGCGGATTTGTCACGACCGTGTCGAAGCTTCTCGGAGCGAACGTTTTCCTGGCGTTTTTGATATCGCCTTCTAAAATTCTGACGCGCCCCCGCTCTATGGCGCCGCTGTCCTCGTTGAGCAGGACGCTGCGTTCTGCCAGCCCGGCCATTTCTTGCTGGAGCTCCAACCCGACCAGCTCCGCCGCTTCCGTTTTGGCGCTCAAAAGAAGCGGTAAAATGCCGGTACCCGTGCCGATATCGAGCAATCGGCTCTCCTTTCCGACATATTTTGCAGCAAAATCAGAAAGAACCACGGCGTCGGTACCGTAACGGAAACAGCCTTTCTTCTGTATGATTTTTAAATTTGCCAGGCCCAGATCGTCGATCTGCTCGCCGGGCTGCATTGTTTCATAACACATTATTTTTGAGAATAAAAAAAGTTTGCGTTGCCTGCAAACTTTTCATGAGCCTTTCTGTAAAATGGCAGAAGGAAAACTTATTCCGCCTGTGCCGCTCCTACGGGGCATGCATCTGCGCAAGCGCCGCATTCGATACATTTTTCCGCATCGATTACGTATTTTCCGTCTCCCTCGCTGATTGCCTCTGTAGGACATGCTCCTGCGCAAGCGCCGCAGCTGATACAATCATCATTGATAATATATGCCATTTGATAGCACCTCCAATCCAAAATTTAACGCGCATATTCTAACATCAAATACGGCGTTCTGTCAAATAATTTGCATATAAAAACGCTTTTCCGTTTTTTCTGCATTAATACTGCTGTTTCAGCCAAAAATGCGCGCTCGGTCCCTACGGAAAAATATCTCTGATTTTAAGAAAAATGTGTCAGAGAAACCTGCGTTGCAATTCCAAGGAAAAAAATATATAATATCCTGGAATACAAGTTATTCTGAAATGGAGCAATGCGTGTGAAAGTTTATTGTTTTATCCCCGCGAAGGATGCGGAAGAAGTGATAGAATGCGGATTGAAGTTAAACGCCAGGCTTACGAAAACCATAAACCTGTACGGCACGCAGATCCCCTGCTTCGAAGCGTACCTGCATCCAAAAGACGGCTCCGGCTCGGCGCCGGATGACGTGCTTGTAAAAATATCGGTTCCTACAGGACGCGCGTATGTCGCGGACCGATCGCTTTTGGGGGAGCTCGGAGACCTTTATGCGAAAAGTATTATCCCGGCGGACCAATATAAACTGGGAAAATACAGGAAACCGTGCTGCCTGATTGCCTGCACGATCCTTCCGGATATGATCGAACGGTATAATCCGGATCTGGACGAACCGCTTTTATACCAATCCTCCGAGCAGTTATACAGGGACAGCTTGTTTTATAAAACGGATGATCTGGCGCAGAGTTTTAAAGACGTTGCATTAAACGCATACTATAACATGAAAGCCGCGTCGGGCGAATATGCGGTGCAGTTCAACGACGAATACGCCGCTTTTACCGACAGCGTGACGGGCGAAGTGATTGCGGTGGTAAAAACAAAATTCAATTAGCAGAAAGGACCAGGATGATGGCGCAGGAGAATAATCCCCAAAACACGAATGGCAGCAATACTGCAAATAATACCGGCAAGCCGAAGCACTACAACAATAAAAGATACGGATATAACAGTAAAACATATCAGCAGCGGCCGCAGCGGGAGAACCGGCCGCAGCAGCACCAGTCTTCCCCGCAGGGAGCGCCCGAACGCAAAACGGAGCCTGCCGCAGTAAAAACGCAGCAGGAGAATCCCGGAAACAATCAGGGCGGAAACCAATATAATAAGAAAAACAATAATTTCCGCGGCGGACGACGCGAACGGCAGAACGTAAAGCTGGAAGAAACCGTTGACGATATCCGGCAGGATCTCAAGCGGATCGAAAAAGAAATTGAACTTGAAATCAAAGAGATCGGCGCGCTCAAACTCGGCCTGTAACAGCTTCGGAAAGGTGGGCATCTGATGAAACGGAACCTGATCGCCGGCACACATCTATCGGCGTTCCCTGTGATTCTCGGTACGGATTATTACGGGAAAACGATCCCGGAGGATACGGCTTGTCTGCTGATGGATACGTTCTGCGAGCGGGGCGGCAATCTGATCGATACGGCGCACGTATATTCCGATTATCTTCCGGGGGAAAAGCACATGAGCGAGAAAGTCATCGGGAGATGGCTGCGGAAGAGCGGTATGGACAAAGCGCTGGGGAATACGTTTTATATCGCGACAAAAGGCGGGTTCCCGGAGATCGGAGACATGCACGCTTCCCGGCTTTCTTTCCGGGAAGTACAAAGGGATCTCGAAGAAAGCCTCGACTGCCTGAAAATCGACTGCATTGATTTATATTGGCTGCATCGCGACAATCCTGCCGTTCCGGCGGAGGAAATTACGGAGTGGATGAATCTGTTTCTCCGCGAGGGGAAAATCAAGAGCTACGGATTTTCCAATTGGACGTCGCCGCGGATCGATGCCGCCTGCAGGTACGCCGTGCGCCGCGGCCTTGTGCCGCCTGCCGCGTCTCAGATCAGGTGGAGCCTTGCGGTCGCCACCCGCAATCAGCAGGAAGACGACACGCTGGTAGAAATGGATGCGACGGAATATAACTGGTATCGGCGCCGCAATTTTCCGGTTTTTGCTTTTTCCTCACAAGCGAAGGGGTTTTTCTCCAAAATCAGAAAAGAAAACGGCTCGTACTTCCTTCCGGAGGGAAAAGCCAAAACGCGTTATCTGAACGGGACCAATCTGCAAACATATGAAAAACTCCTGAAAATCGGTGAAAAATATCGCATTACCGTTGCGCAGGCCGCGCTCGCGTGGATGTTACATGCTCCGTTCCCCGTTTTTCCCATTGTCGGCTGCAAAACGAAAGAGCAGCTCACAGAGAGCCTGCAAGCGGCCGAATACGCCGATATTGAAGAATTTTTACAGCAAAGTAAAATATTTCAGGATTGATTCTTTTTGAAAAATTCTATATAATATTTCTATAAATTCGATACGGGTCGGAAACGTATTTTATGGAAACAGGAGGAATCGGTATGAAACTGATCATTGCAATTGTCCATGACGACGATGCGTCGCGCGTTATGGAAGAATTAAACAATCAAGGATTCCGCGTCACGCGGATGTGTTCTTCGGGCGGCTTCCTGAAAGCCGGCAATACGACGCTGCTGATCGGCGTAGACGAAGAAGGCGTAGATAAAGTGCTATCGATTATAGAAAGCAAATCAAAAACAAGAAAGGAAACGGTAAATACGGCGATGACGTCGGCTGCTTCGATGGGATACATGTCTTATCCGATCGAAGTAACGGTTGGCGGCGCCACGGTATTCGTGATCGATATCGACCGGTTTGTGAAATTCTGATTTATGAAATTTCAAGATTTGATAGGGCAGGAGCAGGTCAAAAAGCTCCTGTCCGACAGTATTCAGACAGGGAGGGTCGGACATGCCTACCTGTTTTGCGGTCCTGACGGCATCGGCAGAAAAACGATGGCGCTTTGCTTTGCCGAAGCGCTTTCCTGTGAATCCGGCGGCACAATCCCTTGCGGCCGATGCGAGGCGTGCATCCTGAACCAAAGCGGCACGAACCCGGATATTATCCGGATCCGGCCGCAGGAGGGAAAGGCAACCGTGGGAGTGGAGGAGGTACGTTCCGTACAGGACGAAATTTCAACGGCGCCCCGGTTCGGCAAATATAAGATTCTGTTGTTCGAACATGCGGAGAAAATGACGGTGCAGGCGCAGAACGCTTTGCTCAAAACGCTGGAGGAGCCTCCTGCGTACGTGATTATGATCCTGCTTTGCGCAAACAACGCTATGCTGCTCGATACGGTCAAATCGCGTGCCGTTCGGATCGACTTCAAACGAAATACGGATGCGGAAATACTGGAGGCTTTCCAACGCGCGTACGGCCGCAGCGCGCCGGATAAATATATTTTATGCGAATATGCCGACGGCATTATCGGAAGGGCGCTCCAAATGGCGAATCCGGAGCAATATGAAGAAGTCTGCGACAAAATTTTACAATCTGTCGGCGACCTGCCGGACGGGGGCGGACGGGCTTTATGCGTTTTTGAAAATTTGTTCGCCGCATATGCCGACCGCAAAGAAATCTTTTTCTTTACGTTGTACTCTTTATTCCGCGACATTGCGTTTGCTGCGCGATACGAGAAAACCGTGCCGCTCCAGAATGCGCGGGCGGAAGACAGGATCCGGAATCTGAGCGGCCGGATCGGATATCATAATGCGATGGAGTGCGTAGGACAGATCGATCGCGCCTGGCGGCTGGTCGGACAAAATGTCAATTATAAGCTTGCGGCCGATGCGCTCGCGATTCGCATACAGGAGGTTATTCATGATTAAAGTAGTAGGGATACGTTTTAAAAATACAGGCAAAATGTATTATTTCGACCCCAACGGGTTTGCGCTGGAGCCGGGGATGCATGCGATCGTAGAGACGGCGCGGGGAATCGAATACGGCGAAGTAATCTCGCCGGTCAAGGAAATCGAGGACGGCGAAGCGTTTCAGCCGCTCAAAAACGTGATCCGGATCGCCGCGGAAGATGACGTCAGAATTCATGATGAAAATATTGCGAAGGAGAAAGAGGCTTTCCGGATTTGCAGCGAGAAAATAGAAAAACACGGATTGAAAATGAAGCTGATCGATGTGGAATATACTTTTGACGGCAATAAAATATTATTCTATTTTATTGCGGATACCCGCATCGATTTCCGCGATCTCGTCAAGGATCTGGCCTCCGTATTCAAAACGCGGATTGAGCTTCGCCAGGTTGGCGTGCGGGACCAGGCGAAAGCCGTCGGCGGTATCGGAATCTGCGGCCGCGTCATTTGCTGCGCATCGGCTACGGGCGAATTTCAGCCGGTTTCCATTAAAATGGCGAAAGAACAAAGCCTTTCTCTGAGCCCGACAAAGATTTCAGGCACCTGCGGCCGTCTGATGTGCTGCTTGAAATATGAACAGGACGCCTATGAAGACGCGATCCGCAGGCTTCCGGGCGTCGGCTCCGTTGTCGACACGCCGGATGGACGCGGCGTTATTACCGACGTCAATCTTCTGCGGGAGACGGTGAAGGTACGGCTCGACAAAGAATCGGAAACGGACCTGGCGACGTTTAAAGCGGAAGAAATCAAAGTCGTTCAAAAGAAAAAAGTTACGGCTGCGCCGAAACGCGATACCGCGGAAACTGCGGAAGCAATTCCGGAAGATCTGGAATAAAACGCTCTCATACAATATTATGCGCAGAATTGCAATGAAAAGTACAGATTGTGCAATTGTACATGCAAATATCTGAATGATATCATCTTTCCGGATCTTTGTATGGGCGGGTGAATTGTTTTCATGATAGAGAAAAAAACGATCGGGATTCCGGACAATCATTCGGAAGGACGCATTGTATTGCCGATATTGGAATCCTGGAGATTTTACAAAGGAGATTCCCCTTGTGCGGTGCAAATCGGCTTCGACGATTCCGGGTGGGAGCCGGTGTGCTTGCCGCATACCTGGAATCGTATCGACGGAGAGGACGGCGGAAACGATTATTACCGGGGTACCGGCTGGTACAGAACACGGATCAGAATCGGAGAACGTGCATGCGGAAAACGCATTTATATCGAGTTTAAGGGCGTAAATTCCCAGATGGAGCTTTTTGTAAACGGCACTTCCGCAGGAACGCACAAAGGCGGATATACTGCGTTTCGATTTGAAATTACAAATTTGATCGTGCCCGGAACAGACAATCTGCTGGCGGTTGCCGTCAGCAACCGGGCCGATCCGGCGATCGCGCCGCTGAGCGGCGATTTTACGTTCTTCGGCGGTATTTACAGAGAGGTATCTTTGATTTTTCTGGAACCGGTCCACATCGATCTGGAGAACTTCGGCTCATCCGGCGTATTTTTGACGGCGCGGTGCGATTCCGGAGAAACGGCTTCCCTTAAAATCGAATCGTGCATCAAAAATGATTCTGCGGAAGCCAAGACTGCTTCTGTAAAAATTACGCTCCGGCATCCCGAGCGATTTGAACAAAACGCATTTGAATTAAAATATTTAACGCCGCTCCTCCGCTTCGATCCGAAAGATTTGTGCGGCGGCGGAATCGTGGAAACACGGGAACTGACGTTTCAAATCGGAGCGTATGCCGGCGCGCAGGTTTCCGAGACGATCGACGTTGCTTCTCCGCATCTTTGGAACGGCCTTGCGGATCCGTACCGGTATCAGGTACAACTGGACGTACGGGTAAACGGAGTTACAACAGATTCTTTCACCGGCTATATCGGCTTCCGGTCTTTTTCCATTCGGAAAGACAGCGGATTCTATCTGAACGGGAATTCCTATCCGCTCAGAGGCGTCGCGATGCATCAGGATTATCAGGGAAAAGGAAATGCCGTTACGTTCGATGAAATAACGCAGAGCTTTTCCTTTCTATATGAAATCGGCGCAAATACCGTGCGCCTTTCGCATTATCCTCATAATCCCTATACATATGAACTTTGCGACAAATACGGGATCGCCGTCTATGCGGAAATTCCGTTTGTGAATACTTACGGAGGATCCGGTTCTTTCGAAGAACCGGATAGCAATCTGGAAGAGTTCATTGCGGTCACGAAGCAGCAGCTGACCGAAATGATCCGGCAGCAATACAATGTCTGCGCCATCTTTTGCTGGGGCCTATATAATGAAGCACAGAAAGCGGACCATAAGGTGATGGTGCCGCTGATCCATATGCTCAATGCTCTGGCGCATACGCTCGATGGCACGCGCCGGACCGTTACGGCTACGTTCTCCGAAGAAGGCGAAGTCCTGCAGAGCGATCTGCTGGCCTGGAATACGTATCCGCCGCCAGGCGGACTCCAGGCAAATGCGGAACGCTTTTATTCAGCGATGGACGGAAAGACGGCGGCTGACCACCTGGATAAATACGCCTCGTTCTACCTTCCGCAATATGAGAAGGGCGGTTTTTACAGCGGCGTATTGGACCGGCCCGTGGGAATTTCGGAATATGGGGTAGGCGGCAGCATTGCGCAGCATACGGACGATTATACGCAAGGCTCAGATACGATCAAAATCCAGACGGAGGAATTTCAGGCGTACTGCCACGAAACATGGCTCAACCAGATTCAGGGGCTGGATTATCTCTGGGGAACGTATGTCTGGAACTTGTTCGACTTCAGTGCCGATAATCGGGACGAAGCTACGGTTCCGGGCGTCAATACAAAAGGTCTCGTTACCCGGGGCCGGACGGCGCGGAAAGATGCATTTTACCTTTATAAAGCTTTCTGGAGGAATGATCTGCATGTTTTGTCGATTGCGGGGAAAAATCACACCGAGCGTTTTACAAACCCTGCATACTTTAAAATATACTCCAATTGCGACGCCGTAACTCTTTTTGTAGACGGGAAACCATATGGTACGTATCGGCAGGAAGAAAATGCGCTGCGCTGCGTATTTGTATGGCCCTGGAAAGAGGAGCTTTCTTACGGGGAGCATCGGATTCTGGCATCCGGATGGAAAGACGGTGTTGCGGCAGCCTCCGACGAGATGGTGCTGACGCGCAGAAAACGCTGCAGCACCCAACTGCATTCGGAACTTTTACGGATCGACGCGCCGCCGCATTCTTTTTCCGTCACGGTTCCTGCTGAAGAATGCGGACATGAGAAAGGATATCTAACGGATGGAAATCCCTCTACACGCTGGGCGGGCTCCGCGCCGTTTCCTGCGGAGCTGCTGCTGGATCTTGGAGAACCGGCGTATTTATGCGGAACCGGCATAGACTGGTTTGAAGCAAGAGCATATCGATATCGCATTTATGCAAGCGAAAACGGATCTGATTATGCGATGGTCGCCGACCATACGGCAAACAGTAAAAAAGGAGCCGTACATTCTTCTTTTCGCCCGATATACGCACGATATATAAAAATTGAAATCATCGGCAGCTCGGATTGCAGCAGCTGGATTTCCGCTTATGCGATCCGTTTGGATGCCTGGCGCTTCCGGACGTCGTATCTGGTAGAGGATCAGACCCATACGATCTGCGTTCCGTATAATCCTGAAATCGTGATTTCCAAAGAGGAATTTATCGCGGCACTGGGGTTGGAAGGAAACTGCAAGGCTTATGTTGAAACAGGCGGCGGAGCTACGGTTTATTACATTACAGACGGGGCGGCGCTTATCATCAGATGCGGAGATAGCGAAGTCCGCTATAAGATCATATACCGTTGACGGAAAAAGCCGCTCAGAAACGGGAGGAGCGAAATGGATTTTAAATATCAGTATTATGAAGATCCGCTGGAATATCACCATGAGCTGAACCAGCATCCGAATCAGGACGATTTTTATTTCCATGTCGATTCCCAATGTGAAATATACGGTTTCTTATCGGGTGACGGCGCTTTTCGCGTTGAGGGAACGCGTTACCGCCTCAGTAAACCGACGATTCTTATCGTAAGGGAGGGCGAAGCGCACTGCTTCGAATTTTTTTCACAGTCTCCTTATGAACGGGAAGTCGTTCATTTCAATGCGGATATCCTTCGCCAATCAGACCCGGAGGGCCTTTTGATGGCGCCGTTTTACGACCGGCCGCTCGGATACGGAAACCTGATTGCCGCCGACGAACAAACGGCGGAACGGCTGTGGTATTATATGCGCGCCATGCATTCCACAAGCACGGATCCAAAAATCCAGCGTCTCACGCTGATTTCCTATCTCCTGCCGCTTTTATATGAAATCCGCACAATTTATCTGACCCATCAAAGCGCTGCGGAGAACGCCGATCCGCAGGAACTGATCGGCAGAATCGTAAAATACATCAACGCGCATCTGAACGAGCCGCTTTCCTCTGAAATGCTCGCCAAAAAATTTTTTGTCAGTCAGTCGCAGATCAATCGTCTGTTCAATCAGAGAATCGGATCTTCCGTATATCAATATATTCAATTTAAACGCCTGATCGAAGCGCGCCTTCTGCTGCGCTCCGGTCAAGCGCCCGGGGAAGTCTATCTGCATTGCGGGTATAATGATTATTCCTGCTTTTATAAGGCGTATAAAAAGTTCTTCGGAATCGCCCCCGGCGACGAAAGAAAACAAAAAAGCTTGTTTTAAAATAAAATAGTGGTAAATTCTCATATACATTTCAATAAAAATGAACGATAAACCGAGTTTTTTATAGAATGTACGCCTTTATATGCCGAATAAAATTATTTATTATAAATATTTTTAAATAGTAACGACTGAAATGATTGACATATTTATACATATATTGTAAAATTATGGCAAGTTAATCAAATAACTCCATGATAAAGGTCGGTTGTTTATGGAAATGTCGCATTGAAAGAAGAAAATAGAGGTATGTTTTTCAGTAAATTGCTGAAAAACCGGAAAAGTAAAAAGCTGATTGATAGGTTCATATAAAATTGAGAACAAGTGCTGGACAGGTTGGAGGTGTATTGAGATGCCGAATTATAAATTGGATGAATATCTTCCTATATCGGGAATCCGGAGTTTCGCGGTTTGCAGGAGAAAATGGGCGCTTCGCTATGTCGAATTCCAGGATTGCGCAAACCAAACAATGACGGAAAGCAATCTTTTTTATACAAAGGATTATGATGCGCTGCATACCGGACCGGGAAACTGCTTTATATTACGGGGACTTCAGATACAATCGAAACGGCTTGGGGTACGGGGAATTTGTAATGCTGCGGAGTTTTGTCCCGATGAAAACGGAATTTCTCTGATCGGACGGAGCGGAACATGGTCGGTTCTGCCTCTGGACTATCAGGAGACACCGTCGCCCCTGTTCCATGATGCCGATAAGCTGTCGCTTTGCCTGCAGGCGATATGCCTGGAAGAAATGCTTTCCTGCAAGATAGAAACAGGTATTTTATATTACGGACAGGCGAGACGGGAAGAATCCGTAGCTTTTAGCAGAGAAATCAGAACGCGCGTGGAAAAATACGTCGCCGACATGCATGCTTACAGAAAGCGCGGATATACGCCGAAAGCGGAATCGTCGGAGTTGTGCGGAAGCTGTTCCGCTTTCGACGTCTGTCTGCCGGAATTAAGCGAAAACGCTTCGGCTTCCATATACATTCATAATACTCTTTTTGCTGCCGAGGAGGAGATGGTATCATGCGAAAACTGATGAATTCTTTATTTGTAATGGCGCCGGAAAGCTATTTGTCTCTGGAGGGAGACAATGTCGTCGCCAGTATCGGGGAAAAGGTGGCAGGACGGTTCCCGCTCCATTCTTTTGAATCGATTTTATATTTCGGGCAAAAGGGCGTCTCTCCTTCGCTGATGGGCGCTTGCGCAAATCAGGGAATCAGTCTGAGCTTTTTTGCCCCCACCGGCGAATTTCTTGCCGGGGTACAGGCAAAATCCAACGGGAATCTTCTCCTGAAAAAGAAACAGTATGAACTCTCTTCTAACGACGCGGCATGCTTTTCCATCGCTAAAAATCTCATCACCGGTAAAATATATAATTCCAGATGGGTGATAGAGCGCACGGCGCGGGACTATCCCGACCGCGTCGACGCAAAAAAGCTGAAAGCGGCGGGCGCGCGCATGAAAGCGGCGTACCAGGCCGTGCCGGCAATCGAATCGTTTTCCGTTCTCAAAAAGCTGGATCAAGAGATGACGTCCTGTTATTACAGCGTGTTCGACGAATTGATTTTAAATAATAAAGATCTCTTTTATTTCAAGCGGCGGGCCGCGCAGCCTCCGATCGACTGTTTCAATGCCGCTCTGACTTTCGTATATGCGTTGCTGGTGCGGGACTGTACCCATGCGCTGGAAGGCGCGGGCCTCGACGCATACGCGGGTTTCCTGCATCGGGATCTGCCGGGCAGGGTGTCTTTAGCGCTCGATTTATTTGAGGAATTACGGAGCATATTCTGCGATCGGTTTACCGTTACGCTTGTAAATATAAAAGGCTTGAATGAAAGCCACTTTGATATGCATGAAAACGGCGCCGCATTTTTAAATCAGAGCGGCCAGAAGGTAGTGCTGAACGCCTGGCAGGCGAAGAAAAAAGAAACGCTGCAGCATCCGTTCCTGCGGGAAAAAATCACCTGGGGCATGGTGCCGAACATCCAGGCGCTGCTGCTTACCAGATACGTCAGGGGAGAATTCGATTCTTATCCGCCGTTTTTGTGGAAATAAACGGATTTATTTTTCTACACGGAAGCCTTCCCATTCGAAGGCTTCGAATTTTGTTCCCTGATGCGTCAGCAAGCCGGAAACTTCCTCTTTGAGCTGCTTGTAAACCTTGAAAGGCACCGCGCATTTTAAGACTGCCGAATTTCCCCGGAGTTTAAAACTGGCAATATATTCCGTATGTAAAATATTGTTGGCATCCATATGCGTTCTGTTTTCTTTTTTGATGAGAAACGCCTGTTCGGTAACGACAGGCGAATTTTTATTTTGCATAAAACCGGAAAGCAGCGACAACAGGATCCCGGCAAAGATACATAAAACAAATACGATCCATAATGACATTTACAGCGCGCTCCTTCCTCATTCGCTTCCGCAAGCGGTTTGAAATATACAATAATTTTATTATATAAAAAAATTATCATATTTTCCAGAGCCAGCTTTGCTTCTTTGTTTCTGATCAGATCCTTCATTTATGCAAGCTTCCCGGACGTTCACAAAAGGATTGCAAAATTTTGCCATATAAAATATAATTTTACAGCTACAAAAAACAGAAAAGGAGCAGGCTGATGAGAAGAGAGAAAGAAATAATTGGCTACTTACCACAGGAGCGCCCGACGACGTGGAAGCTGCTGCTTTATGCAATCCAGCAGGTTATCGTAATGTTTCCGGCGACCGTCACCGTTGCGCTCATAACAGGGTTTCAGGTTTCTACCACGATTTTTGCAAGCGGACTTGCCACAATTTGCTTTATTCTGATTACCGGCAGAAAAATACCGCTGTATTACGGTTCGAGTTTCGCTTACCTGACGGCAATCGCAAGTATGGTTGCGGCGGAAGGGACCGCGGAACAGATCGCGCAGTTCGAAGCGACCGGAATTTTACCAAAAGAACTGATTTCCTACGCCCAGTTCGGCATCATATTATCGGGACTCGTTTCGATTGCCGCGGGACTTCTGGTAAAATTCTTTGGCAGACATGCCGTTGAGAAAATACTGCCGCCTACGATTACAGGCCCGGTGGCTATGATCATCGGTCTGACGCTGGCGGGAAACGCGCTGTCCGACGCAGCGCCTAAGAGCGCCGTGTGTCCGGAGCTCCGGAATACGGCGATCGTTCAGGAATATGCCGCTGCGGACTATCAGGACTATCTGACAAAAATCGGAGCTGTGGAGAACCCGCTGGAAGGCCAGGCGCGGATGGAGGCGCAGATCGCTTTGCTGGAGAAAACGGCGGACAAGCTGCCGGAAGGCGCTTCGGAAGCAAAGGACAATCTGGAATCGGAGCTCAAATCGCTTCGTAAAACGTATACCTCCGGAACGGACTGGGTTTGGGTGGTATCGCTCGTGACGCTGCTGGCCACCGTATTATTTTCAAAGTATCTGAAAGGTTTTCTCGGACAGCTGCCGTTGCTGCTTGGAGCGCTGACCGGCTGTGCCGTCGCTTTTGTTATTTTATTGCTCGATCGTGATCTCGATCTGTTCCGCTCCATGTCTGCGGCAGCGCTTGCGGAATCTCCCTGGAAATCTCCGCACGGGATTATCGCGGTGCCGGCATTTTCCTTCCCGAAAATTTCCTGGGCTGCGGTAGCTGCGATCATGCCGATCGCGATTGCCACCATACCGGAATCTACGGCGCATATGTACCAGCTCGATATTTATGTCAATGACGTCGCAAAGAAAAAAGGAAAAAAGCTCGGGTACAGTCTGATCGATATGCTGGACAGAAATCTGATCGGAGACGGCGTCTGCGATATGATCTCGGGTGTCGTAGGAGGCCCGGCCGGCACCAATTACGGTGAAAATATCAGTACGATGGCAATTACAAAGGTGTTTTCCGTCCCGGTGCTCGCTGCGGCTGCGATCCTGGCTATGGCGATGTCGTTCTTCACGCCTCTGATCCAGGTCGTGTACGGAATTCCGCTTGCCGTTATCGGCGGCTTGGAAATTTATCTGTTCGGAGCGATCGCGGCGCAGGGAATCGCAATTATGATCGACCGGAAGGCCGATATGTTCAGCGCGAAGAATATCGCGGTAATCGCCTCGATCATGGTCATCGGAATCGGCGGAAATTACGCGTTCGGCGGAAACATTCCGTTTTTCGGAATGAATGTTCCCTGCATAGCAGGCGCTGCGATCTTCGGCATCCTGCTGAATCTTCTGCTTGGCATCGGCGATAAAAAGCGCGCTGCGGAGCAGGATGGGGCCGTTTCCGCGGAAGAAAACGGCACAACATAAAAATATTGAAATATAAGGAAAAATATTGTATTTCAGAAACCGCCGCACAGTTCACATGCGGCGGTTTCCTGATTTCTCAGCGTATAAATACGGCTTGAAATTTTCGATAATGTATTGTATATTATAGACACTACAATAATGGAGGCGGTAAATATGATAAAAGTATTTTACGGTAGAAAAGGCATGGGAAAGACAAAACAAATGTTGGAGAATGCTAATAATATCGTTAACAGCAGCAGCGGAAACGTCGTATATATCGATGACAGCAGCGAGCTGAGCGTCAAATTGTCTCATAAAATACGTTTTGTAAATATACTTGATTATCCTGTTTTCGGTTCGGAAGCGTTTCTTGGTTTTCTCTGCGGCGTTGCGTCCCAGAATTATGACATCGAAACGATCTTTATCGATGGATTGACATATATTATTCATCAAAGCCCGGAATCTCTCAAAGAATTTTTCGACGGGATCGAGAAGATTGCCGAGAAAAACAACGTACATTTTTATATCAGTATAAACGGCGACGAAGCGGCGATCCCGGAATTTATCAAGAAATATGTTTGATTTCTCCTGACCCATGCGGCAAGTCGGCATACATTTACTGCAAAGCAATACGGAATTTGATATCGAATATACCTACCTCGTAGAGGAAGCGCTGATTCAGAACGGCCTGATCCTACGAGGTAGTTTTGTCGATGTTCCGTTCGGATACCGGAAACAGCCGCAGACCGGCGTGGTTTGGCGAATCGGAGATTTGTATGAACCGGAAAGCGGCGGCTCGGGCAAATACAAAGAAGTGATCGGCGTCAGCCGGATTCGTCCGCCGTTGGAGGAATATGAAATGAAACTTGCGGAGCATATGCAGAAATTTTATTTTTGCTCCCTGGGAGAATGCGTGCGGTGTATGGTTCCGCCCGAAGCGCCCAAAGGACGGCAGGTAAAATATGCGAAGCTTTGCGTGAGTCCGCAGGCCGCCAGAGAGGCGGCTTCTTCCGGCCGGCTCCGGAATATCAGCCAGATCCGGATTCTGGAACGGCTGGCCGAAGGAGACTGTCCTGTTTCGGATTTGGCGAAAAATGCCGGATGCGGCGCCTCCGTCGTGGACACGCTGGCCAGAAAGGGATATCTTCTTGTCGAGAAACGATTCCCCTCCGCAGAGGAAGCACAGGCAAAACGCGCCGCGCTGCAGGCCGTTTCCGCTCTGCCTACCTATGACGAGCATGTCCTCAATCCGGAGCAGAAGCAGGCGTATGATTTTGTGATGGATCTGATCCGGAAGCAGTCCTTTGCGGAATGCCTGCTGCACGGCGTTACCGGCAGCGGCAAAACGGAGTTATATATGCAGCTGATTTCGGAAACAGCTGCAAACGGCGGAGATGCGCTGCTGCTGGTGCCTGAAATATCCCTGACCCCGCAGATGACGGCGCATTTTCACCACAGATTTGGGAAAAACGTTGCGGTGCTGCATAGCAGACTGAGCGATGGAGAGCGGAATCAGCAATGGAACGATATTCAAAACGGCAAGGTTTCCATCGCAATCGGAGCGCGTTCCGCAATTTTTGCGCCGTTTCGCAATCTGAAACTCATCATATTGGATGAAGAACAGGAGCCGTCCTATCGCTCCGAAGATGCCGCCCCACGTTATCATGCGGCGGAAATCGCAGAGGCGATCGGCAAAATCCGCGGAGCGGTCGTTCTCTACGGGTCGGCGACTCCAAGAGTGGAAACGTTTTACAGAGCGGCAGCGCATGATATTTTCTATCTTCCGCTGACGAAGCGCGCTAATCGTGCGGCGCTTCCCGAAATCATTCTGGAAGATCTGCGGGAGGCGCGGGAAAGCGGCACGGCGAATTTTTTCAGCGTATTCGGCGGAAAGCTGAGAACGGCCTTAGAAGAAAATTACGAAAAAGGAAAACAGGCGATGCTTTTCGTGCATCGCAGAGGCTATGCAAAGCAGATGGTATGTGAGACGTGCGGACGCATCATGAAATGCGGAAAATGCAATATCCCGATGACGTACCATGAGCAGGGGAACCGGCTGATCTGCCACTATTGCGGGCGGACGGCGCCTGCGCCTGCAACCTGTCCGTTTTGCGGAGGGACGCGGTTTGAACGCCATGGCACGGGAACGCAGCGGGTGACGGAAGAACTGCAAAAAATGTTCCCGCATGCGGAAATCCTGCGTATGGATACGGATACCACTTCCGGGAAAGACGGACACGAGAAAATTTTGAGCAGCTTTGCCGCCGGCCGGGCCCGTTTTCTCGTGGGCACGCAGATGATCGCGAAAGGCCATGACTTCCCGAACGTGACGCTTGTTGGTATAATAGCGGCGGACGGCCTGATCAATATGCCGGACTATAGAGCGGAAGAACGGGCTTTTCAGCTGTTTACCCAGATGGCCGGCCGGGCGGGACGGGGGAGCAGCGCCGGCAAAGTAATCATACAGGCGTACAACACGGACGATTATGCGATTACCGCCGCCAGCCGCCATAGCTATGATGAATTTTACAGAAATGAGATCGTCGTGCGGGAAACGCTGCATTATCC
>JBKUJR010000004.1:0-98908 GCA_046952735.1 Clostridia bacterium
GGGCGTTTTGATCTTGCGCCCCTGCGTCAGGCGAAACCCGGCGCGCATATAAACAGGCAGAAGATCCGCGGCGCCGGCAAATACCGTCTTGCGCAAAGACGGACAGCGGATCCCGTCCAGCTTTCCGAAAAAAGCATCGAACATGAAAAGAATCGAGCTTTTACTCATATTGACGTAAAACTCGATTTCGTTTCCTGCCGAAAGCGGATGGATCATGTTCGCTTCCGCGCCGATATATAAAATAGCATAAAAAACGATCACGGCCTGCGGAATATTGGGCAGGCACACCGTAATCCTGTCCCCGCGTCCGGCGCCGAGTTCTTGCAAGGCTTTGGCGCAGCGCAGGACTTGCTGATGCAGTTCGCGAAACGAAATCCGGATATTATTATAATCGATCGCTGCGGCCTCCGGATTTTGCAGGGCGGCCTCCCGGAAGGCATCGTACATGGTACCGTCCGGATACGTAAGCTCCGCGATAGACGGGGAGGCGTAGTAGTTTAACCAGGGCCGTTTCATATTCTGATTCTGTGCTTTAAAATTCATTTGTGATCTCCGTTTTTAGAATCTGTATAAGGCAGTTCGATGTCGAAAGAGATGCCGTTTTTATTATCGCTGATCACGGTGATGTACCCGCCGCAGAGCTGTACGATCCGTTTTACAAGCGGAAGGCCGAGCCCGTTTCCTTTTGATGCGTGCGACGCATCGCCCTGATAGAATTTATCAAAGATATGATTCAGCATCTCCTGACTTACCGCCTGGCAGTCATTTGTTATTATAACATGAATCGCATTTTCTTTCCTATAACATTTTACGAAAAGATTTCCGCTCTCCGGGCAGAATTTCACCGCATTTTCCAGCAGGTTCCGCCATACGTGCGACAGCAGCTCCGCATTTCCGCAGAATACCGTATTTTCCAAATCGACGGAAAGATTCAGATTTTTTTCTTCCCACTGTTTCTGAAGGAGCAGGATGCAGCTTCGAATCTGCTCGTCTAGTGAATAAAAAGCCCTGTCCGTAACAATCTGCTGGTGTTCGAGCTTCGACAGCAGTAAAATACTGGAGGACATTTTTGTAAGGCGTTCCGCTTCGCTGATGATGATATCCGCATATTCGTTGCGCTCCGCCTCCGTAGCCGAAGGCGCTTTCAGCTGTTTGGCGAATCCGCGGATGGATACGATCGGCGTTTTAAATTCATGCGAAAACGTATTGATAAAATCGTTGCGGAATATCTCGATGCTGCTGAGCTCTTCCGTCATGGCGTTGAAGCTGTCGATCAGCTCCCGCACTTCGCCGGCGGTTCCTTCCGTGTTAACTTTCGTATCGAATTCGCCTTTTGCCACAGCTCTGGTAGCGGCGATCAGCTGCTGCAGCGGACGGAGGATCATCCGGCAGAAAATGGCAGATACGAAAAAGCCGATGATAATACTTACGGCAAGCGCCAGAAACGGCATCGTCATCGTCGCATGCTTGAGATCCGGCACGATATCCAGGATATGGAGGAGGTACATCAGAAAAAAGGTCAGAATCCCTGATATGAGCATGATCGACATTACGAAAAATATGGCGGCGCCGATAAAAGTTTTACGTCCCATCCTTTTCCAGACTTTCATTTCCCGGGAAACTCCTTTCTGACCGCCTTATAGCCCAGGCCTCTGACCGTAACGATTTCAAAATCCGGGCTGCCTTTAAATTTGTCGCGCAGCCTGTTGATATGGACGTCTACCGTCCGCTCGTCCGTTTCGCTGTACATTTCCCAGATTTCGTCCATGAGCTGCCGGCGCGTGAATATTTTGTTGGGATAGGAAAGCAGGTGGAACAGGATCATAAATTCTTTCTGCGGCAGCTCTGCGGCAAAGCTGGGAGAGGAGACCGTAAGGCTGTCGTAATCGAGCAACGTATCGCCGACCGCGAGTTTGTGCTCGTTCGCTATCTGTGAGCGCCGCAGCAGAGCGGCGATCCGGCAGAGCAATTCTTCTTCATCTACGGGTTTTACCATATAGTCGTCCGTGCCGGCGCGGAATCCCCGCACTTTATCGGCGGAAGCCTCTTTTGCCGTTACCATCAGAATCGGAACCATATTTCCGTTTTCCCTGATTTTTTCCGTCAGCCGGTATCCGTCCATGCGCGGCATCATGATGTCGAGAATCATCAGATCGACCTGCGACGCTTCGAGCAGCTCCAGCGCTTCTGCCCCGTCCCGGGCGGCAAGCACCTCATAACCGTTCTGCCGGAGGATTGCGGACATGAGTTTTCTCGTATTCGTATCATCCTCAGCAATTAAAATATGAAACATTCCAGATCCTCCCAGCTGTTTTTGATTCAAAAATCGTTTGTTTTCTTAGTTTAAATCGTGCGTTTATAAAAGTCAAACGAATGCGCCGACTGCACGAAAATGCGTGTTCCGACACGTAAAATTTCCTCCGCGTGTTTATATTCAGTTAATAAAACGCGTGTAAAATGCTTCCGTTACAAATGAAAGGAGTTTCTTACATGCTGAAATTGAATCAAATTACAAAAACATACGCTGTTGGGGATATGCGCGTAGAAGCGCTCAAAGGAATCAGCGTTGCTTTCCGGAAGAGTGAATTCGTATCGGTACTGGGACCTTCAGGCTGCGGAAAAACGACGCTCCTGAATATCATCGGCGGCCTCGACCAGTATACGTCGGGCGATCTGGTGATCAACGACAAATCGACGAAGGAATATAAGGACAGCGATTGGGACACTTACCGGAACCATTGCATCGGTTTTGTGTTCCAAAGTTATAACCTGATCTCGCACCAGAGCGTTCTTTCAAACGTGGAACTGGCGCTGACGCTTTCCGGCGTCAGCAAAGGAGAGCGGAAACGGCGCGCGATGGAAGCGCTGGAGAAGGTCGGACTCGGCGATCAGGCGGGCAAAAAGCCGAACCAGATGTCGGGCGGACAGATGCAGCGCGTTGCGATTGCACGTGCCCTCGTCAACGATCCCGATATTTTACTGGCGGATGAGCCGACCGGAGCGCTCGACTCGGAAACGAGCGTGCAGATTATGGAAATTTTAAAAGAAATCTCCAAAGAGAAACTCGTCATCATGGTAACGCACAACCCGGAGCTTGCGGAACGATATTCTACGCGCATCATACGGCTGCTCGACGGAACGATTACGGATGATACGGATCCGTATACCGCCGCGAAAATCGAACCGCTTCCCAAAGAAAAAGAGAAAAAACGCAAAAAAGAAAAATCCGCACAGAAAACGTCCATGTCGTTTTTCACAGCGCTTTCGCTCAGTAAAAACAATCTGCTGACAAAGAAAGGGCGCACGATCATGACGTCTTTTGCAGGCAGCATCGGGATTATCGGCATTGCGCTGATCCTGGCGATTTCCAGCGGGGTTAATGATTATGTGAAAAGGGTGGAGGCGGACACGCTTGCAAGCTATCCTCTGACGATCGAAGCCGCCACAATGGATATGACCGGCGTCATGACTGCGATGATGTCGGCGCAAAAGGACGATACGGAACATGGAGCGGATAAAATCTATTCCAATGATCTGATGTCGAAGATGCTGGAAACCATGTCGAGCCAGATGATCATAAATGACCTGAAATCTTTTAAAACATATGTTGAAGAGCCGTCCAACGGTTTTTCCGATCTCGTATCGGACATTAAATACAGCTATAAAACGCCGATGCATATTTACAAGGCAGATACGTCGAACGGCGTGCTCCAGGTGAATCCGAGTCAGGTATTTGAATCGATGGGTATGAGCGGTATGACGGGAGAGGGAAGTTCCGCTTCCCCGATGTCTTCGAATTTCAACGTCTGGACGGAACTGATGGACAACAATAACCTTTTGGAATCGCAGTATGACGTGCTGTACGGAAAAATGCCGCAGTCTTATGATGAAGCGGTGATCATCGTCGATAAAAATAACGAAATCAGCGATTACACGCTGTATGCGCTGGGGATCAAGGATCCCGCGGAGCTCAAGCAGATTATGAGCGACATCATGGCGGGGAAAAAGGTCGAAACAGGGGAGGCTACGGAATATTCCTATGAATACCTCTGTTCTCTGACTTACAAATTGCTTCTCAGCACGGATTATTTTTCTTATGATGAAACGAAGTCCAGATGGGTAGACCGCTCCAGCGACACGGAATATCTCAAGAGCGTCATTGAGGACGATCAGCGCGGCGTGAATGTAAAAATTGTCGGGATTTTACGACAGGCGGAGGACACGGCTTCCAGCACCGCGGTCAGAGGCTCCGTCGCATATCGTTCCGACCTGATGAAAACGCTGATCGAGAAAGTCAACGCAAGCGAAATTGTGAAAGATCAGCAGTCGCGTCCGGATACGGATGTATTTACCGGTGAAAAATTCAAAGAAAACGCAGGTCAGCAGAACGGAACCGGTGGCGCGTCTTTCGATCCGTCGATGCTGACGCCTGAGGAACGGGAATATTTCATGACGCTTTCCGACGAAGAAAAAGCGGCTTTTGCACAGCAGTATATGGCGCAAAACGGCACTTCCGCCGCTACCTTGGAAGGCAATCTGGAAAAAATGGGGGTTGCGGATCTCTCGGAGCCGGCGGCGATCAATATTTACCCGATCGATTTCCAGTCGAAAGAAAAGATCGTCTCCAAAATCGATGCTTATAATAAAGAGAAAGCCGAGGAGGACCAGATCCAGTACACGGATTATATCAGTATCATGATGTCTTCGGTAACTACGATCATCAATGCCATTAGTTATATCCTGATTGCGTTTGTTGCGATTTCGCTGATTGTTTCCTCGATTATGATCGGAATCATCACGTATATTTCCGTTCTGGAGCGTACGAAGGAAATTGGGATCCTGCGCAGCATCGGAGCCTCGAAGCGTGATATTTCTCGTGTCTTCAATGCGGAAACGCTGATCGTAGGTTTTGTGGCGGGAATGATCGGTATCGGCGTTACTTTGCTACTCACGATCCCGATTAATATCATCATCTATGCGTACACCGGAATTTCCGGGATGGCGGCGCTCCCCTGGATCGGAGCGGTCATACTCGTTGCGATCAGCATGTTCCTGACGTTTATCGCGGGCCTGATCCCTTCCCGGTACGCTGCCAAGAAAGATCCTGTGGAAGCGCTTCGCTCCGAATAATGCGATAGGGGTATTTATCCTGTTATATGTAAGGGATTCGGTGCTTCCGGATCCCTTGTTTCGTCTGCCTCCGGATCGTGCTGTATTCGGAGCCTCATAATCCGCTCATTACTTGCCTGAATTTCTGGACGGCCTGCTGGATCGCCGCCTGGTCGGTATTTTTGACACTGTACCAGCCGCGTGCTTTCATGGCGTTGAATACTTCGAACTGAAGCTGCTGCGTTTCCGTGAACATTTTCGAGATCTCGTTTCTGAGAATCTGGCAGGAAGCCTCCGATACGAAAGTTGCGTACGATTCTGTTATCTGCTTTTCCGTGCTGAGCGCGTCGCTGATCATGTCCTGTTCTGTTAAAATCTGCTCCATTTCACTCACCCTCCTTAATTTGACTGGCACGCATAGGAATTCAAATATTGAAACATGGTGTCAAAATGTTTCCTGTGCATTTGTTCTGCCTTTTCACAGATGGTTTTTAGATTGGGGTCCGTACAATTCGCTGCGTAAAAATGGTATTTTTTGATCGCTATGGATTCTGCGCCCAGCATGTCTTCCAGCATAGCGAGGGATTTCTCAGGCATCGTTGAATTTGCCATTCCTTGATCATCCTTTCATGATTTGATAATACGGGGAATATTTTACGTAAAAATGAAGAAAATATACGCGTTGGAAATTATTCGGATTGAGGGGATTTGCCTTGGTTAGTTTTATCAGAACAATTATCATGTATTTGATTGTTATATTCGTAATGCGTCTGATGGGAAAGCGTCAGATCGGACAATTACAGCCATATGAATTCGTTATTGCGCTGATGATTTCCGATCTGGCCGCGCTCCCGATGCAGGACAGCGCCATCCCGCTGTGGTCGGGAATCGTCCCGATTTTATCGCTTCTGCTCATGCAGATTTCGATCTCCTACGGCGTGTTGAAGTTAAAAGGAGTTCGGAGCTTTTTTTGCGGGAAACCGTGCATTATGGTTAAAAACGGCGTTGTCATCGAAAAAAATTTACGCAATCAGATGTATACGCTGGACGATCTCCTGGAGGCATTGCGCCTGAAAGGATATCCCGACGTGCAGACGGTGCAGCTGGCGATTCTGGAAAACAACGGGGATCTGAGCGTGCTGCCGGTAAGCGATTCCCTGAATGTAACAAGAGGCGATCTCAATATCAAAGGCACTCCGGATGTGGTAACAGACATCATTATCGGCGGATGTGTCATGGAGGACAATATGGAATTGCTGAATATCGACAAAAAAATGCTGAAAGAAGCGCTTGGCAAAAACGGCGTGCGTTCTGCGAAGGAAGTATTTTATTGTTATGTAAACGGAGCGGGTCAGTTTGTCGTCCAGAAAAAGGGGAAATAAACATGTACAGGAATTCTATTTTATATATCATTATGGTAGTCGTGATCCTGGCGCTGGTCATTATTCCAACGTCATGGTTCGATAAAATGTTAGAAAGCGATGTAGGAAGCTTTCGCGAAAAAATCAACGATATTCTGGCAGCTGGCGAGAATGATCCGGAACTGGAGGAAAAATGCGATCTGCTCCAGGCGGACTGGGAAACCCATATGAAGCATTGGAGCTTTTTCATCAACCATGCCTCGATTGAAAAAGTCGATCTTGGAATATGTAATTTTCTCGAAATGGTCAGATACAGAGATTTTCAAAATGCGAATATAGAAGCAAAACGACTGGATAAAATATTTGAAATGACTGCGGAGCAGGATGCGCTGACGCCGCTGAATATCTTCTGACGACGTCGGAAAACGTCGGCTGCCGACGAGGCGCGACGAACGATTTTGCTTTACAACGGGGAAAAATTCAGGTATAACGATATGCGGGGTGAGATTGATGCATACGATCGAAACGGCAATTGTTATGCCTGTTCTTTTCTTTTTTATCTTTGTTTCCATGAGTGTGTGTCTGCGATATATGCAGAGAATCGTCCGGAACGCAGATGCGCTGCGGGAATCCGCTGCTGTCTATACAATCAGCAATACCGACATCGCGCGGGGAGGTGCGGAGCTGTATGCGTTATACCAGAGACATGCGGACTGAACGGGGCAGCATCACCGCAGCTGCAGCGCTGCTACTGAGCGGCGTCATTTTATTTAACACGGTTTTATACGACTATGTCCTGTTTAAAGTACAGGAAAGCCGTATCTCCGCCGGCATGCTGCTTGCCTGTAAATCCGTATTGGCCTCTTATGATTCCTTACTTGCGGAACAATACGGGCTATACGGATATAATACAGGCTCCGGCGGTTCGGCGCAGGACCTGTTCGCGCAGTATTACCATGCGGAAGAATCCCATGTGGAGCTAAGCGGAAATTTTACAGAACCGGAAATATTAAAACGGCAGATTTGCAGCCTCATGAAAATGAAAACGCCTGTCAACATTATGGAAACGATATTAGAAAGCCTCGGCGTGATTTCAGAAGCAAAACGGCAGGGAACGGGATACCGGCTTTGCGGAGAAGCAGCAGAAGTTCTAACGGAGATGCAGAAGAAGCATAAGAATTTAAAAACGAAAGTAGAAGGCTATTTTCAAGGCGACCCCGCATGCGTAAACGGTTATTCGGCCGGGGTGGCAGCAGATCTCGTTTCAAAAATATTAGAATCTCATGAAACGGATGCCGCGCCTTTTCTGACGCAGATGATCGGACTCTCCGAACAATATCAGGAATATAATAGGCAGGCTGCTTTGCTTTGCCGGGAGCTGGAAATCGACAGGGAACGGATCGAAGCAAAATTGCGTCAAGCGGAAAGCAGTTCTTTCCCGGAGGAAGCGGCCTCGATCCGGAAACAGGCGGCTCAAATGGAAAGCGGCGCGGCCGCCGCCGGAATCGCACAGAATCTGTCTCTGTTTTCTGAAAGAATTTCCGCCTTGCAACAGTGGAAGAACAGGAATCAGATCGATCCGGCTGCCTTGGAAGAATTGTTTTTGAAACGCCGGGTCAATGCGCAGATCAGGATCAATTCCATTTTTTCGGACGGCAGCGGCGGTGCTGCGCCTGATATCCGGCAGAAGCTGAAAGAAGAAATTCTGGAGACGGCGGAACAGTTTACAACAGGGCAGGATCGGTATGTCATCTCCCCGGAAGAATACGCCGCGCTTCCTTCCCGGCGCTCCGGGGTACAGCCGGGAGTGCTGCCCTACGCCGGACCGGACGCTTCGAGTTCCTTCGATCTGTTCGGTACGTTTACCGCTTTCTTTACTTTTTGGGATTCTTTTTCTTTTGAGAACCTTTTGCGGGAGACGGGAGAAGGGCTGCTGATAGACGACTACATCATAAATTATATGACCTCCAGGCTGAGCGGCCCTTCGGAGGATCACTTAAAGAATGAAATCGAATATATTTTGAACGGAGACGCTTCGGCGGAACAAAATAATAAAACTTCGGAATATAAAATTATTGCGCTGCGTTTTCTTCTTAATTTTATCGAAATTATGAAGGATGAACAGCGGAGCGCCGCGGCGGAAGCGCTTGCCCGCGCCGTTGCGGCTTCGCTTAGCATGGGCGCAGGGGCGCTCCTTTATAAATTCATTATCGTATCTGCATGGGCATTATTAGATGCTTATCAGGATTTGAAAACGCTGCTCTCCGGCAAAGCCGTACCCATTATCGCCTTCGGAAAAACGGAAAACGCGAAAATTAACGATATGCAAACGTATGACTTTTATCTCAGGATTCTGCTGCTGCTTACGCCGATGGAAACAAAGCTGCTGCGAATCTGCGATATGATAGAATACAATATGAAAGAAATCACCGGTACGGCATACCGTCTTTCCGGCGTATATCATAAAATTTCCGCTGCGGCGAAAGTACGTGTGGAACTCATTTCCCCATTCCTATTGGGGAAAAAAAGAGACTCTTTTCTCAGGGAGGATTTTTGTGAAACATCGTATTGAACGAAGTATGAGAAATAACCAGGGCAGCATCTCTTTAGAAGCCGCGCTGCTGATTCCGGTATTCACAGGTATTCTGCTGTTCTTTCTTTCGCTGTTCCAGATCGCTGCCGCGCGGAATTTGTTAGAACTTTCCGCGATCAGAACGGCGGATGAAATGTGCCGGTGGGCGCCTGTTTACCGCAATGAATTCTTAAAGGAGGTTTCGTCGCAACTGCTGGAGGACATAGGCGGAGAATTTGCGGATTCGCTTCAAATTAAGGAAAAAGCAGGCGGTTTTATCGGAAAAATCCTCAATTTGAGAAATGCTTCCGAATATTCGCACGATTTCATATACGGATTTGCCGCACAATCGCTTTGCAATTCTTATTTTGAGGCCGATCCGCTTGTACAAAGCGGCATCATCCGGCATAGAGATCTCAACCTTTATAAAAGCGTTTTTTTTCATAACGATACGGATCGCATCCGGCTTACGGCCACCTGTGTTGTCGATACGTATCTGCCTTTCCCGATCCGGCTCGGCTTTACGGTCTGCTGCAGCGCCTGGGGCGGCGGGCGGACGCCCCGGATTCAGCTGCCGGATTCCGCAGAAGAAACTTCCGGGATCTGGGCGGAAAATAATTTTACGAGAGGAAAAATATTTCGTCAGATGTACGGAGGAAATCTGCCGGAATCCTTTCCCGTGATCGCGGCGTTTGAGAATGGCACGGCAATCATGATCAAAAGCCTGAATCACACGATGAACAGCTATAAAGATTCCGGCGCGCTGGAAAAAACGATCCGGGATATGATCGATACGCTCGCTTCGTTTGAAGGTGCGGAATACGGGGGGATCGTCATTGAAAAACATGATATCCTGCGAAAAAAATTAATTTTAATATTGCCGGAAAACGATTACTATTATTCGCAGGAAGCCGTGATCCGACACATGATGCAATACTCCATGATGAAATTTATTGTGCTGGACTTGCAGAGATACCAAAAAGTATGATATTATGCTGTAGAAAGGAACTCCGGTGGTATTTCATGCCCATTTTAATCAAAAATGCTGCAATTTATACGAAAAATGGTATCGCATATTATCTTGGAATTTGTATCGAAGACGGCCGGATTCTGACTTTGACGAATGCGCCGAAAGAGATTGATTCTTTTCTTCTGAGACATCCCGGGCAGATTGATGTGATAGACGGAAAGGATAAGCTGGTGATGCCCGGCATGGTCAATACGCATACGCACAGCCCGATGACGCTGCTTCGGAATATCGGGAGCGATCTGCCGCTGCAAAAATGGCTGTTTGACGAAATTGTGCCGCGGGAGGGAAAACTTACTCCCAAAGACGTCTACTATGGTTCTTTGCTGGGACAGATTGAAATGATCCGTTCGGGAACGGTGGCCTTTACCGATATGTACGAGCCGTTTGAATCCGTTGCGGAGGCTGTCGTACAGTCGGGGCTGAAAGCAGTTCTGAGTGTCGCTACCCTGCATAATAACTGGAGCAGCGGCGTGCGCGTCACGGAAAAATCTTTTGAAGCTGCGAAGCGCCTGATAAAAACATGGAACGGCGCGGAGCGCGGGCGAATCGGCGTTCTCTGCGAAATTCATTCCGTATATTTATATGACCATTCTCTCTTGCAGGATGTGGTTTTTTTTGCAAAAGAAAATCATCTTGGCATCCATATGCATCTCCATGAAACGCAGCAGGAAATCGAAGAATGCATTGCAGCGACAGGCTTGCGGCCCGCGGCTTTTTTCGAATCGATCGGCGCCTTCGATATCCCGGTGCTGGCGGCCCATTGCACGCACGTTACGGCAGAAGATCTGGAAATTCTGCGCAGGCATCCTGTTTCAGTGTCCGTAAATATTACGAGCAATTTGAAGCTTGCGAGCGGAGTACCGCCGCTTCCCGAGCTGCTTGCGGCGGGAATCCGCGTAGGACTGGGAACCGACGGCTGCGCCAGCAATAATAATTTGAACATGTTTGAAGAGATGCATTTGGCGGGTATACTGTATAAAGGACTGCGCAAGGATCCCTCGCTCATTCGGGCGGAACAGGCGATCGAAGCTGCAACCTTCGGCGGTGAAATCCGGGAGGGAGCCGACGCCGATTTGATTTTAATCGATATGACGGCGCCCCATTTGAATCCTGTAAATGAGATCGGCAGCGCGATCGTATATTCCATGCAGGCCTCCGACGTCGATACGGTGATCGTGCAGGGAGAACTCCTCATGGAGAAGCGGGAATTAAAAAAGCTGGATGAAGAAAGAATTATTTATGAGGTGAATCATGTTAAGTTTTAATGATAATAACGCTCCATACCTGATCGTAAACAGCGAGCTTATCAGAAGCGATGCGCTTGCGGACAAGGAGAGAGAAACCATAGAACTCCCGTTCGACGGCCCCGTAATTTATGAAGTGATCCGCTATATCAATGGAAGAGGCCTTTTTTTAGAAGACCATTTTCAGAGGCTGGAAAGCAGCTTCCGTCTGCAAGGGATCGAAAACGCCGTAGATTTGCAGGCGTTTAGCGAATATGCCTCTATTTTACTTAGCGTCAATGAAGAAAAGGACTGCAACGTAAAAATCATGAGCACAGGTAAAGATTTCGTGGTATATCTCAGCAAGAAATTTTATCCCGGGGCGGAGTATTATAAAAACGGAATCCCTACTGCCTGCATTCAGATCGAACGGCCGAGTCCGAACGCGAAGGTACGCAGATCCGAATACGTTGAGAGAATCGAAAGCTTCAAACAGGCAAATGAAATTTTCGAAGCGCTGCTTATGAATGCGGAAGGATATCTGACGGAAGGAAGCAAGTCGAATTTGTTTTTCGTTAAGAAAGACGAACCGGATGTGATTTATACGGCGCCGTCGGAAATGATCCTGGAAGGAATCATGCGTAAATACGTCCTTGCCTTGTGTGCGCAGGAGCAAATCGAGGTCAGATTCGAACCTGTAAAATACTCCGCGCTCAATCGGATAGAAGCATTATTTATTACAGGCACCTCGATCAACGTGCTACCAATTGCAAAAGTCGATGAAATACGGTATAATTCTCCGGAAAACAATACAGTGCTCCGCATTATGAGCGCATTTCAAAATTATATTGATAAAATAACGAAGGGATGAATCGTATGAAATTATCTTTTTCGACACTTGGCTGTCCGGAGTGGACCTGGAATGAAATCATTGCTACGGCAAAGGATATGGGATTCGACGGAATCGAAATCCGGGGCGTAGGCAATGATCTGTACGCGCCGGGAATCAAAGAATTTACCAGTTCGAATCTCAAAGCGACAAAGGAGAAGTTAAACGAAACGGGGCTTGCGGTCGTCTGCCTTACGTCCGCCTGTTATCTCTATGACCGTGAAAATGCGGAACGGTATCTTGCGGAAGGAAAAGCCTATATCGATACGGCCTGCGCGCTGGGCGCCCCGTATGTCCGGGTGTTAGGGGATAAAGACCCGCAGCCGTCCGCCAAAATCGACGACGCTGTTGTCGCAGACGCGCTGAAAACGTTGGGAAAATATGCTGCTGACAAAGGCGTTACTGTTTTGATTGAAACAAACGGCGTATATGCGGATACGAAACGCCTTGCCCGGTTATTGGAGAATCTTGAGGGCGGCGGTATCGGCGTTCTTTGGGATATGCATCATCCTTATCGGTATTTTGGGGAATTGCCGGAACAGACGTATGAAAATATCGGAAAATGGATCAGATATGTCCATGTCAAGGATTCTTTGCTCAGCGAAGACGGACGCCTGCGATATAAAATGATGGGATCCGGCGACCTGCCGATCAAGGAAAGCGTCAGGATTTTGAATGCAAACGGATACGACGGATACCTTTCTCTGGAATGGGTCAAAAGATGGTATTCCGATCTGGAAGCTCCGGGCGTCGTGTTCTTACAGTATATCAATTACATGAGAAAAATCATGTGATTGTCATAGGGGAAAGGTGTTGTGTTCATGAAAAATATACCGTTATATCATGTGGAACCGATCCGCGACCTGAAAGAAATGATAGAAAAATCTGCCGATACTTTTGGGGAGAAAGCCGCATTTTTAAAAAAGGACGTTCCGGGAGGGCCGTATATTCCCGTATCTTATACGCAGTATAAAAAGGATGTCGATGCGCTTGGCACGGCCCTGATCCGCAGAGGCTGCAAAGATGAGCGGATCGCCATCATTGGAGAAAACAGATATGAGTGGTCCGTCTCTTATCTTGCGATTGTCAACGGGACGGGAATCGTCGTTCCGCTGGATAAGGAGCTGCCCGAAAATGAAATCGTCACTTCCCTGAACCGGGCGGAAGTCTCGACAATTATTTTTTCACCCAAATTGACGGAGAAAGTACTTGCCTGTAAAGACCGGGTGCCGACGCTGAAACATTTGATTACAATGGATCGGCCGGAAGCCGCGGAAAACGGCTGCAGTTCGGTCTATGATCTAATCCGCGAAGGCCGGAATCTTCTCGCAGAGGGCGACGATTCCTTTACCGGCGCGTCGATCGACCGGGAGGCCATGCAAATTCTGCTCTTTACATCCGGGACGACGGATCTTTCGAAAGCAGTGATGCTTTCCCATAAAAATATCTGCGAAAATCTCATGGCGATGTGCGCCATGACATACATAGACGATAAAGACGTGTTTTTATCCGTTCTGCCGATCCACCATACCTATGAATGCACATGCGGCTTTCTGTGTCCTCTGTACAGAGGCAGTACCGTCGCTTATTGCGAGGGACTGCGCCATATCACGAAAAATATGGAAGAAGGAAAGATCACGATGATGCTGGTCGTTCCTCTCATATTGGAATCGATGCACAAAAAAGTCTGGGATACGATTAAGAAACAGGGACTCGAGAAGAAAGTAAAATTTGCGTTGAAATTGAATTCTGTCCTGCGGGCGATGGGGATGGACAAATCCAAAAAGTTTTTTGCGAAAGTCCATGAAAGCTTCGGCGGCCATATGCGCCTCTTTATTTCTGGCGCGGCTGCGGTAGATCCGCATGTCAGTAAAAATTTCAGGAATTTTGGAATCCTTACGATCCAGGGATACGGACTGACGGAATGCGCGCCGATTGCCGCATTGAACAGAAACTGTGATTTTAAAGACGATGCCGCCGGTATGGCGATGCCGGGTACGGAACTGGAAATCGAGAACCCGGACAATAACGGGATCGGGGAAATCATCATCAAAGGTCCGAATGTAATGTTAGGATATTACGAAGACGAAGCGGCGACGAAACAGGCGATCGACAGCAGGGGCTACTTCCATACGGGCGATCTGGGCTATCTGGATAAAGAGAAGTTCGTGCATATCACCGGAAGAAAAAAGAATGTTATCGTCACGAAAAACGGTAAAAATATTTTCCCGGAGGAAGTTGAGTATTTGCTGCTGAAGAGTCCTTATATCGCTGAAGTCGTCGTATACGGAGAGAACGGGGAAGACGGGGAAACGATTGTAAAGGCAAATATTTTCCCGGATTACGAAAAAATAAAAGAAGACGCAGCCGCAGGTATTTTACAGACGGATACGCCCGAAGCTGTTATAAAAGGTGAAATCAAATCGGTCAATAAACAGCTCGTCTCCTATAAGGCGGTAAAAGACTTTTCTCTGCGCGATACGGAATTCGTCAAAACTTCTACGCAGAAGATCAAAAGATATGTGGAAGACAATAAAGCAGACCATGAAAAACAGGAATGATTTATCGGAGATGAAAAGCCTTGAATAAATATGATGTCGGCGTCATTACGGACGCAGAGCTGGGATGCAATCTGGCGTTTAATCTCTGTGCGAACGGATATTCTGCCGTATTGTTCAATACGGCTCTGGAAAATATGATGCGGGAACAAATCAACGATTATATTTCCGGGATCCAGGAGATGGGGATTCTCGCATCGACATCGGCTGAAATGACTGTAAATCTCCTGAAAAAGCCGCGAATATTATTTATTGTGAGCAGAAGCGGGATTTTTGCGGATGAAATTCTGAAGGAACTTTACGAATTGGCGGAGGCAGAGGATATTATCGTCGATACATGCGATGCAAATTATAAAATCACTGCCTCGAGGTGCCGCCAGTTTGAGAAAAAACACATAGAATACATGGGCGCCGGCTTCTCCGGGGGAGAAGCGGAAGCGCTGGACGGCATGTCGATTATGGCAGGCGGTTCGTTGGATGCCTACAACAGGATTTATGAAATGCTCAGTTGTATTTCTTCGAAATATGACGGGTTTCCCTGCTGCGCATATATGGGGCCGGACGGCGCAGGCCAATACGTCAAAATGATCCATAACGGAATCGAATACGGTGTAATGCAATCTTTATCGGAAGCCGTATCGATTTTAAAACGTATTGCCGGATGCGAGCGAACGCAGCTTTGCGAAACGATCCATGAATGGGGGACAGGCGATAACGAGAGCTATCTCATTCAGGCGGTTTATGATATTTTAAATAAAAAGGAGACGGAAACGGATACGCCGATGCTTGCGCTCGTTTCTGATAAAGTAAAGTACAGTAAATCCGTGGTCTGGCTTTGCAGCAGCGCCGCAGAACTTTCCGTACCGATCCCTTCCATCTATGCGGCGCTGAATCAACGATTTTTATCGGGCCTGCAAAAAGAACGCGCCGCTTTCTCCGGAATGACGGGCGGTTTGAGAAGCGAGGTCCACATTGTCAATGATCAGAAAAAATCTTTTCTGGAAGATGTGAAAAATTCCCTTTATCTGTGTGTGCTATGTATTTATACGCAGGCGTTTACCTTATTACAGCGTGCGTCCGATCTTTATATCTGGGGAACGGATCCGCTGGATGCTGCCGTTACGTTCCAGGGCGGATCCTTTATCCGCGGCCGGATCCTTTCCCGGGTAATCGACGCGTTTCGAAGCAGGGAAGGGATCAAATGTCTGTTTGAGGATCCTTATTTTACAGGCACGGTAAAACGTTATTCGGAATCTCTGCGGCGCGTGGCCGGGATCTGCGCCGAAGCAGGCGTCCCAATCCCGGTATTTTACGCCTCGTTGTCTTATGTGGATACGTATGCTTCTGCGGAACTGGATACGGGGCTCATCGAATTGATGCGCGATTATATTCAGGCCACCGGATTCGAGAAAAAAACAGACGATAAAAAGCGGTTCCATGCCGATTGGAAAGATATCCGGGACGCAATCGCCTGCGACGAGATAAAATGATGTTTTTATGCTTCTGATTGCGGATGCGTATGGTCTTCCTTGTATTTTTTCTCATATGCGATGTCTTTTCGAATCGCAATCACCGTTTTTCCGGTGATCAGGGTGAGAATAAGATAGCATAATGCCGCCAGATATTTTGCTTTGATACCGGATATGCGTCCAAGCGCAACCATGATCGGGTCAAAGGCCAGGGTCCAGGCGTGGAATATGGTATAGGGAAGCGCCTGGAAGCTCGTCCGGAATATAAAATTGAAAAAGTACAGAATATAGGCGACGGCGCCTACCAATTGATAATAGAACAAGCCCTTCGCAAGTTTTGTATAACGTTTTACCCACATAAAAATGCAGAAAGCGATATATAATAGATAGAGCGAAGCTGACAATATGATCTGAAGCGCGGTAAGTTTTCGTTCTTCAAAAGAAAAATGCTGCAAATCAAAACAAAAAACAATTATGACATTCGAAAGAATCAGGAAAAGTGCAATGCATAAAGAGATCCTGTTGTCGCCCGAAAAGAAGCGTTTTATTTTTTTCATGCGGGTTAACTTCCTTATTGCAAATATAATACCTATCCATTATACTATAAAAAGAGGAGGGAAACAATGACTCAAATTATAAATTTTGTGAAAGGGATCATTATCGGCATCGCCGTCGTGATACCGGGACTTTCCGGAAGTATTTTTGCAGTTGTTGTAGGCTTGTATGAAAAAATGATTCACGCCGTCAGCGGCTTCAGAAAGGATATTAAGAAAAATATCCTGTTTTTGCTGCCGATCGTCTTAGGCGCGGTTATCGGAGTTTTATTATCGACAAAACTGATTCTGATGATTTGTGAAACGTACACGCAGCAGGCGTATTTTTTCTTCATCGGCCTCGTTCTCGGCAGCATACCGCTGGTGCTGCGAAAATTAAAAGGGAAAAGCTTTCACCCCGCCTATCTGCTGATTACCGGATTCAGCATAGGACTGGTGCTTCTGATGGGATATCTTTCCCATTCCGGCGACGCGGGAACTGCGGCGAATACGGCATACTACCTGACAGGGATCAAAGATGCAATCGTGATCCTGTTTGCGGGGTTTTTATCGTGTGCCCTGATGTCGATTCCCGGGGTGAGCGGTTCTGTAACGCTGATGGTGCTTGGGCAATACAATAAGGTCTATGGCGCGGTCAGCGAGTGTACCGATATGCTGAAACATCTGGTGCGCGGAAATTTTGCAGAAGCAGGGGAAGCATCGCGGGCCGTTTGGCTCGTACTGGTCTTCGCAGTCGGGGGAATCTCCGGATTTATCCTGATTTCGAAGCTGATCGCAAGACTGCTGGCCAAATATGAAGCGCAGACCTATTACGGCGTGGCGGGAATGGTAATCGGAGCAATCGTCATCTTATTCCTGCAAGGCGTGATGACGGACGGAAAATTTACTTCGGCATTCGGGGGGAATTTTACAATGGGAATTCTGGGTATGCTGGCGCTGGACCTTGTACTGATCCTTGTGGGCGTGATCTGCACCCTGTTCCTCGACGACGACAGTGAGATGGCACAAAAGGCAAAAAAGAAAGGAAAGATGGCTGCATGAAGAAACAAACAAAAAAAATCCGCATCGCCGTATGCGTGTTTGCGATTTTATTTTCCGCAATCACGGTGTTGTCTGGAGGAATGCTGCGGGCAGAAGAACAAAAGCTTCCGCAGGGGGCGGAGAACATTACGACGAAAGAGCTTTATAAGGGCGTAACGCTTACGAATTTTGAGCTTCCGGAAGATTCCAAATATGGTTTGAATAAAGTCAGCGTCGTGGAATTCGATCCATCGCAAAGCGATTTATACATAGACGTTACCAATATGGCGGAATATTCGAATACGTTGAAAACCGTTCAAAAGACCGTTACCGATTTCAACGAGGGAAACGGCGGGGGAAAGACGGCGATTGCTGCGATCAATGGTGATTTGTGGATGGTTTCCTATGCGCATGCCCGCGTGGAAGGCTCCGGCACGTCGTACGGCGGCTGCAGCGACGCAGTCGTTACCAAGTCTCTGACGGTTCCGCGTGGCTTCAATATGTATCAGGGTGAAATCATCACTTCCTCGCATATGTCGCAGGAGACGCCATTTGAAGGCGCTTTCCAGTCGTTTGGTTTTACGGCGGACAACAAACCGTATCTCGGCCAGCCGACCGTCACAATACAGGTCAAAAATATTACGCAGGACACAAAAGAAGTGAAAGCCGACGGGATCAACAGGCTTCCGGCAAATAATGCGCTCGTCATGTATACGGATAAAGGAGCGCTTTCTCATTACGCATTGAAGGATGCTTATGAGGTCGTCATCGACTGCGAAACAGATTATACGGTGAAGCACGGCGCGTCTATCAAGGGAAAAGTGACCGCAATCTGTAAAGAAGGGGACGAAGATCTCCCGATGCAGGAAAATAGAATCATTCTAACGGCAAGAGGCAAAAAGCCTACGGAACGGATCAACGCATATAAAGTGGGGGATGAAATCGAAATATCGGTAGCCGTGAAAGATTTATATGGGAATAGTGAAGTATGGCAGAACGATATCGTGAACGCCGTAGGCGGACATATGGTTTTTGCCAAGAACGGAAAGTATATTTCCATCGGCGATTCCACTACGTATCCGACTACGATTCTGGCCGAAACGAATTCCGGAAACGTCTTATTTATCCAGAATGATGGCAGGCAGAAAGGGTATAGTCTCGGGTTCCGGTTCTCCGATTACACGAAGCTTGCAAAAGAATTTGACCTTAAAAATGCCTTCCTTTTAGACGGGGGCGGTTCCTCGACACTGATTGCGCTGGCGGAAAACGGATATGAACTGGTCAACCGGCCGTCCGATAAAGATGACAACGGCAATTACGGCCAGACAAGAACGGTTGTAAATTCCGTCATTTTATCTTACGGTACGGATCGGAATGCGCCGCAGGAGCCCACCGCAGATCCGAATGCCGCGACAGAGGAACCTGCGTCCGGAGATCACGAGGCAGGTTCGGGCGGCACGGTCTGGAAAATCGTACTGATCGGCGGCAGCGTCGTTTGCTTTATCGTCGCCGTTTTGCTTGCCGTAAGAGCCGGCAATAAAAAATACGGAAAAGATAAGTAAAATCTTTGCTTTACAAAAGAAGAACGGAATATGAGTGAAAAAATTTTAATCGTAGACGATGAAAAAGAAATAGCGGATCTTGTCGGATTATATCTCAAAAACGAGGGATATACCGTTTCGATATTCAACCGGGGCGCGGAAGCATTGCAATCGGCGGAGACAGAGGATTATGATCTGGCCATCCTCGATGTCATGCTTCCGGATCTCGACGGATTCAGTATCTGCAGAAAAATTCGGGAAAAGTTTTTTTACCCGATCATTATGCTTACCGCGAAAGTCGAAGATTTGGACAAGATCATGGGACTGACGATCGGGGCGGACGACTATATTACAAAGCCTTTTAATCCGCTCGAGCTAATCGCCCGGGTCAAAACGCAGCTTCGCAGATATAAAAAATATAACAACACGCGTCCGGAGCCGGGGGAGACTGCTTACGAATATGATATCAATGGTCTTTATATCAATAAAGACACGCATATATGCACCTTATACGGGAAGACCGTAGAGCTGACGCCGATCGAATTCTCAATTCTTCTATATCTATGTGAGAACAGAGGAAAAGTAGTATCCTCGGAAGAACTGTTTGAAGCAGTATGGGGGGAGAAGTATATCGATAATAACAACACGGTAATGGCGCATATCGGAAGGCTGAGGGAAAAGATAAAAGAACCGGCCAAAAATCCAAAATTCATCAAAACCGTATGGGGAGTCGGATATAAGATTGATTCGTAAGAGCGTGAAAGATAAAAAACTCAGAAGTTTCAGACGAAAGCTGACCGCAGGGATACTCGTCAAATTCATCGTATCTTTGACGGTGTATATGATTTTACTGCTGCTTCTGCTGCTGATCGGATATCTGATTTGCTCTTCTTTCGTATGGTATGGGGACGAGTTCCTCTACAGGCTGCTGAAGCCGATCCGCAACAATATCCAGCTGTTTGTAATTTTCATGTTTTTTGCGGGATTCGTCATATTTTTTATATATTATTGGCATAAAACGCTGGGATATCTGGAGCTTATGATCGGCGCCACAGAAAATATTTATAATGAAAAAGAAGATTATATCAGCTTTCCGCCGGAGCTGGAGGAATTAGAACTGCAAGCCAATCAAATCAAAATCAACGTACGAAATTCACAGAAAGCCGCGAAGGAAGCAGAACAAAGAAAAAACGATCTCGTGGTTTATCTTGCGCACGATCTCAAAACGCCGCTTACCTCCGTGATCGGATATCTCACGCTGCTGCGGGATGAAGAGCAGATCTCAGAAAAGCTGCGGCAGAAATATCTGAATATATCTCTGGAAAAGGCGGAACGGCTGGAAGATCTGGTCAACGAATTTTTTGAAATTACCAGATTCAATATCACGAATATACAACTGGAATACAGCCGCATCGATTTAACGCGGATGCTGGAACAGATTGCATTTGAATTTGAACCAATGCTTGCGGAGAAAAATTTACGCTGCGTGCTGCACGCGCCGCCGGAATTCCAGATCCGCCTCGATGCAGACAAAATGCAGCGGGTGTTCGATAATTTAATGAAAAATGCGGTAAATTACAGCTTTGAGAACGAGGTAATCGAAATCGGCGTAATTCCCTGCGAAACCTCCGTCCGGGTGGTTTTTCAAAATCACGGCAATACGATTCCGAAAGAAAAATTAGAACGCATCTTTGAACAGTTTTACAGACTGGATACGGCCAGAACGTCCAAAAGCGGCGGCGCTGGACTGGGACTTGCCATTTCTAAGGAAATCGTCGAATTGCATAAGGGAAAAATACATGCGGAAAGCGAAAATGAAAGAATCGTTTTTGAAATCGAGCTTCCGCTATCGTAAGAAATTTGTAAGAAATTCAATAGGAAAAAATATGGATATTTCATAGGAAAACGCGTAAACAACAGCGCGGCTTTTGTTATTCTTTTACCATCAAAGCCGGGCTGTTTTCGTTTTGCTTTGAAATACAAAAGAGACAAAGGAGAACTTGCAGATGGACAAAAAAACGATTGCCGTATTATTTGGAGGCTGTTCCAGCGAATATGAGATCTCGCTGCAATCGGCATACGCGGTACTTACGCATATCGATCCGTCAAAATATTATATCATTCCCGTCGGAATTTCTAAAACAGGCGAATGGTTTGTTTATTATGGAGCATATGAAAAGATACCGGAGGATTCCTGGAGGAAAGACAAGGAACGTCTGATCCCCGCCATGCTTTCTCCTGACAGAAGAGTACGCGGGATTATAGAATTTTACGGGGAACGATGCCATCACATTGCGGTAGACGCCGTTTTCCCCGTATTGCATGGTAAAAATGGGGAAGACGGGACCGTTCAGGGCCTTTGCGAATTGGCGGGCATTCCGGTGATCGGCTGCAATTCGCTCTCTTCCGCATTATGTATGGATAAATACCGGGCGCATAAGCTCGTACAGGCAGAAGGCGTTGCGGTTCCGGAATCGATTTTAATTACGCGCGGCATGACGGCGGAAGCGGTAGAAAATATCATTGCGCAATTACAATTTCCTATGTTTATCAAACCGGTACGCGCCGGCTCGTCTTTTGGAATCAGTAAGATATCTTCGGCCGCCGAATTGCCGGAAGCACTGGAAAACGCATTCTTTTACGATTATGAAGCAATCGCAGAAGAGACGATCGATGGTTTTGAGATCGGCTGCGCGATTATCGGAAGCGACAATCTGACGGCAGGACGGGTCGATGAAATCGAGTTGAAAGACGGATTTTTTGATTTTACGGAAAAATATACGCTTAAAACATCGGAAATCCATATGCCGGCACGGATCAATGCGGAAACAGAAGAACGGATCAGAGAAATTGCCAAAAAGATCTACCGGATTCTCGGCTGCAGCGTTTTTGCCAGAGTGGATTTGTTTTTGGCAAAAGACGGCAGGATCCTATTCAACGAAATCAATACGATTCCGGGCTTTACGGATCACAGCCGCTTCCCGAATATGCTTAAAGGAATCGGGATGTCCTTCGACGAAATCGTGGAAGCCATCGTCCGCTGCGGATTGGAGAACTGATATGAAGGAAAAAGGCTACACAGGGATCGATGCGTTTCGGATCGCTGCAGCCGTGATGATTATCGCGATCCATACGTATCCGCTGGCATCCTGCGGAAAAACTGCCGACTATTTCTTTACCCACGTTTTTTGCCGTATCGCCGTTCCTTTTTTCTTTCTGGCTTCCGGTTTTTTTCTCTTCCGGATGGGAACGTACAACAGCAAACTGCTGATGCATTTTCTCAAAAAGACGGCGGTTTTATATATGATAGCAATCGTACTGTATCTGCCGGTAAATATTTATACCGGGTATTTTAAAACGGAAAATTTCCTTTCCGTATTCCTCCGGGACGTACTGTTCGACGGAACGTTCTATCATCTCTGGTATTTACCCGCCGCTATGGCAGGCGCCTGCATCGCCTGGCTGTGCCTGAAGCGGTTCTCCATGACCGGCGCGCTTATAACTACCGCAGCGCTTTATTTGATTGGGCTGTTCGGTGACAGTTATTACGGGCTGGCGGAACGGCTTCCGGCTCTGAAAAGCATATACACCAATTTCTTTAGTATTTTTGCGTATACCCGGAACGGGATTTTCTTCGCGCCGCTGTTTTTTGTGCTCGGCTGCGCGCTGCGGCGGAAAAATTATACCCTCCGCCCCCGGAAAGCAATCCCTGCGCTGTGCGGATCGCTGCTGCTGTTAATGGGAGAAGGCTGGCTTCTGAAACATTTTCACCTGCAAAGACACGACAGTATGTATGTCATGCTGATCCCCAGCGTATATTTTTTGTTCTGTATCTTAAAAATGATTCGGGGAAAACGGCTGAAGTCTTGCGCAGAGCTTTCCATGATCGTATATATCATTCACCCGCTGTCCATTTTACTGGTGCGGATGATCGGAAAATTCACCAATACGGAAGAACTGCTGATCTATAACAGTCTCGTACATTTTACCGCGACAGTCCTCGTGTCGCTGGCCGCCGGCTGCTTTATCGTCCGCGTGCTCGATTTCGTTCGCCCGCCGCGAAAAGAAGCGTTCCGGCGTGTGACGGCTGAAATCAGCACGGATCATCTCCGGCATAATATCCGTGTGCTGCGCACTCTGATGCAGGACTCCTGTAAAATGATGGCAGTCGTAAAAGCGGATGCTTACGGCCATGGCGCCGCGCCTATCTCTTCCATATTATGGGAAGAAGGGATATCGGATTTTGCCGTTGCGACGATGGAAGAGGGAATCGCGCTGCGGGAGAGCGGAATCGGAGGGAATATTTTGATTTTTGGTTACACGGATCCGCAAAAGATCCGCCAGCTGCGGAAATACCGGCTCACGCAAACCGTTTTCAGCCGGGAATACGCGCAGCGCCTCAATCAGAAAAAAGTACGCGTGAACGTACAAATCAAAATCGATACCGGGATGCACCGCCTGGGGCTCGACGCCGACAATCCGGAAGCGGTCCAAAAATTGTTCGGCCTGCAATATTTGAATATCACAGGGATGTACACGCATTTATGCGTGAGCGACAGCCTTGCGGAAGCAGATGTGGAATATACGCTGGAACAGGTAGTAAAAATCGAACATTTGTCAGCCGTTTTAGCGGAAAGCGGCTGCAATATACCTTGCTTACACATACAGAACAGCAGCGGCCTCTTCAATTACCCGTATCTCCACTATGATTATATCCGGCCTGGCATTGCATTGTATGGGGTTATGAGCTCCTGTAAAACAGAAGCGATGGCGCCGGCAAACCTGAAGCCGGTGCTTGCACTGAAATCGAGCGTCATTTTGACCCGCAAGATCCGGCAGGGAGAAACGGTAGGATACGGGAGAAGTTTCGTTGCGGCGCGCGATACGGTGGTTGCCGTAGTTCCCGCAGGATACGCAGACGGCATACCGCGCTGCCTGTCCGGAACAGGCACGGTCCTCATACGGGGGAAACGCGCTCCGATCATCGGACGAATTTGTATGGATCAAATGACGGTAGATATTACGGATATTCCGGAAGCCGCAATCGGAGATGCCGTCGTGCTGATCGGTACGGAAGGAAATCAGACGATCAGCGCGGAAGAAGTCGCGGAAAACGCAGGCAGCATTACGAATGAATTGCTCTGCAGAATCGGGAGCAGGGTAGAGCGGATTTATATCTGATGTCAGCGGAGAAGGACAAAACGCTCCGGGTTCCTGCCGTTTAAAAGAGCATTTTATAATAGTCATAAACAAAACGAAAAAGACAGATAAACAATAAATCCGAACGCATCGCCTGCTTAGGCAATGAAGTCCGGATTTATCGTTTCTGGCAGGGGAGACGCGACTCGAACACGCAACAGACGGTTTTGGAGACCGTTGCTCTACCATTGAACTACTCCCCTTAGAGCGTTGTAAGTATACACAATCACAGCCGCCATGTCAATACGGATTTTCTAAAATTTTATTTTTCTGGCACGTATTGTTTTTTCAAACAGGACGAGATTCCTGCCTGCCGATCGTCAACTTCCCAGAAAAATTAAAAAAATATTTATGCAGCATATTGCATAAATATACATCATGTGGTATAATCCGCCACGCACGATCAATTAAAGCGTTATAAGGAGTGTAATTTATGAAGAAGAGTAAGAAAATGATTGCTGCTGCAATTGCCGTTTTCGTCATGACGGCTGCGTTTATGATGACATCCTGCAAAAAGGCGGCAGAGAAACAAAGCATCGAACAGATTAAGGAAGCAGGCGTTATAACGGTGTACACAAATGCTGAATTCCCTCCCTTTGAGTATATGTCTGATAATACGCCGGTTGGCGTAGACATGCAGATCGCACAGGCGATCGCAGATGAGATCGGCGTAAGACTCGAAATCAAAAACGTAAAATTCGATACGATCCTGAGCTCCGTCAATTCCGGGAAAGGCTCTATGGGAATCGCAGGAATTTCCGTTACGGATGAAAGAAAACAGGAGGTGGATTTTTCCGTCGATTATGCTACAAGCAAGCAATACGTCATTGTACCGAAAGATTCTGAAATTGCGAAGATCGAGGATCTTGCAGGCAAGAAGATCGGCGTGCAGCTTGGCACCACGGGAGATATCATTATATCCGGAGAAATCAGCGGCAGCGAGGATGAAGAGACAAAAGAACATATCAAAGGCGCTCTGGAAGGGACGAACGCTTCCGTAACCCAGTACAACTCCGCTGCCGACGCCGCGGTCGCCATGAATTCCGGAAAAGTGGATGTGGTTGTAATCGATAAGCTCCCCGCAGAAATCGTAGCGAAGCAATATGAAAACTTTAAAGCGATCGAGCTTTTATATGCGGATGGCAGCAACACGGAGGAATCGTATGCGGTTTGTGTCGCAAAAGGAAATAAGGAGCTTTTAGAGGTTGTCAATAAAGTGATTGAAAAACTGATCAACGACGGCTCGATAGATCAGTGGATCATCGATCATACGACGAAAGCAACTGCATCATAAAGAAGTTATCCTATCGTTTTCGCAAAACAGACGTCCATTGCGGCGTCTGTTTTTTTTATGAAAAACCAGGTTATATCCGGAAAACGAAATAAGCTTTCCTTTATCAACAAAAAACATCAATATAACGGCGAAGAAGAAATGATACCGATTAATCTGAAGCTTCAATATTATATCGGGTTAAGTACAGATTATTCGACGGCGAAAGAAGTGCGCCTATTTGGTATGAAAGACAACTTGATATCTAGATATAAAGCATTATACAATGAAACTTTATCCATTTTAAAAAGAGTGTTCAACATTAATAGAAATGTGAATTGTGCCGGAACCTCTGCATGAACTTTATTCTGGAAATATCGATATATCTTTATTTGGGCTACAAATTACTTGTCGGCGGGACAATTGGAATAGGGGAATTTACTTTGTATGGAAATGCAATCCGGCAATTTAAAGATTCAATGAGCAATTTGCTTTCCTCTTTCGCGGATATCGATAATAATGGAAGATACATTAAAGATTATTTTGCATTTATAGAAATTCAGTCTGAATTCAATAAAAGCCACGAATGCTTACCGAAATTGGATGATATATCTATTCGTTTTGAGCATGTAAGCTTTATTTACCCAAATCAAGATAAATATGCATTAAAGGATATAAATATAACCATAACAAACAAAACATGCTTATCTTTAGTGGGAGAAAACGGTTCTGGAAAAACTACTTTTGTAAAATTATTGACTAGACTTTGTGATCCGACGGAAGGAAATATTTATTTGAACGATATTAATATCAAAGACATAGAGTATGCTGAATATCAAAAAATATTTTCAGTAATTTTTCAGGATTTTAATTTGTATGCATTTTCTATTAGAGAAAATATTACCATGTTAGCGCCTCCGATTGCGAATCAAGACAGTATCATAATGGATACGATAGATAAGGTAGGCTTAAAACCTCTTATTGAAAAAGAAAAAAAAGAATCGATACTTTTTTGTATTATGTATATGATGAAAACGGGATAGAATTATCGGGCGGCGAAGGGCAAAAGTTAGCTACAGCAAGAGCCCTGTATAAAAATAGTGATATTATAATTTTAGATGAGCCTACCGCTGCTTTGGATCCCCGGGCGGAATTTGAAATTCTATCAAACTTTCATAAAATCATCAATAATAAAACGGCAATATATATTTCTCATCGATTATCCAGTTGCCGTTTCTCAGATTGTATTGCAGTGTTTCATCATGGTGAGATCGTCGAGTACGGAAATCATACTTCACTCATAGAGAAAAAAGGGCTTTATTTCGAGTTATATAATATGCAGGCTCAATTCTACACTGATAAAATCGAGTGACAAATTATAAAGGTATATAATTCTTTCTGTATTTTCAAATGACGGAATCGTATCAAACGAAAGCGAAACCACCGGTTTTGCGATTACAAATATTTTTGCAGCAGGCTTCTTTTTTACCAAAATACGTGGTAGAATAAGAAAAACTGCGGATCATAAGGAGACGGAAAAATGAAACAGCTTCACATACTTCTCAGCATTTTATTCACTGCGGGAATTTTGATCTTTGCAGCGTGCGGCGCCGGAACAGACGGCGCAAAGAAAGAAAATCCGAAAGAATGGGCGGGTGACAATATGAATGATTTTACAGCGGAGGGACTGAACGTATCTGGCAGCGGCGCCGGAGTCTATGAGAGAACGCCGTATGCGGAGCGCATCGTCGGCATGGCGTATACCACCTGGCATCGAAATGCCTTATGGAATACCGACGACTTCTGGGCAAAGCCATCGATCGGAGAGTACCGGTCGGACGACGAGAAGGCAATTGCGGAGCACGGCAGACTGTTTGGCGAGGCGGATGTCGATTTCGTATTCGTTGATTGGTCTAACAACGTCATGTTCAACCAGAAAGAATATCCCAGAGCAACCTATAAAAATATTATGAATGAAAAAAACACGGCGATTACGGGCAGAGAAGACTTCGCTATGATCGAACGCGCCACGGTCAAGCTGTTCGACGTGTGGAGCGGGATGAAAGAAAAAACGCCGCAGATCGCCATCATGATCGGCTGCCCCGATAAAATCACCGCGCTCGAGGACGGCAGTTTGCAGATAAAAGCTGACCAGGTATACGAATGGTTTTTGAACGAGGCAGAATATCCGGGCAGGGCGGAAAAATATATGCGGTTTGATGGAAAACCGCTTTTGATGGTATATCTTGGAACGCCTACGTTCATTCCGGATAAAAATCCCCTGGAGGTTTGGAACGACGAACGTTTTACAGTGCGGTACGTAACAGGGTTCGTCACGGAACAAGCCTCGCTCCGGGACCCGGAAACCTTGGAAAGCATTTATGGATATTGGAGCTGGGAAGATAGGGGCGCGCAGACGTTCTCCGTTCATCCGGAAACCAGACTGCCGGAGGCGATGACCATAGTGGCCTCGTACCGGTCGCAGGGCGAACCCGGCGACGCCGATTATATCCCGTCTTCCGGCAGGCAGGGAGGAAAAACCTTTCGGGAGGAGTGGGCCAGAGCCAGGTTGATCGGCGTTAAAACGGCGCTCGTCGTTTCCTGGAACGAATTTGTTCTCGGGGAACAGATCGATGCGGAAACCAGCAAGGATCTCGAGCCGAATACGGTTTACGGCGACGAATATTATCAATTATTGAAGGAAGAAATAAAGAAGTTTAAACACAAATAACTTCCCCTTGTTTTTCGCTTGTAAAATTTGTATAATTGCATTCGTTGTATTTTCTATGAAAATATCATAGTAATAAGGAGTAGCGGATATATATGAAATTAGACAAGCTCGTGGGAGACAGATTTAAGGAAAAACCGGCTGATTGCGTGATAGACAGCCATGCTTTGATGCTCCGGGGCGGATATATGAAATTTGTCGCCAGCGGTATTTTTTCGCAGTATATGCCCCTGCGGCGGATCTGCAGAAAAATCGAACAAATTATTCGGGAAGAAATGGACGCCATCGACGGGCAGGAGGTACAGTTCCCGGTAGCGCTGCCGGCAAGCTTATGGGAAGAATCCGGAAGATATGAAAGCGTGGGAAGCGAACTGCTTCGTTTTACGGACAGAAACGCTGCGCCGATGGTATTGGGAATGACGCATGAAGAAGCGGCCGTCCAGCTTGTGAGAGAATATGGCATCAGTTATACGAGATATCCTTTTATGATCTATCAGATCCAGACAAAATTCCGCGATGAGGCGCGCCCGAGGGCAGGTTTGATCCGGGTACGGGAATTCACCATGAAGGACGCATATTCTTTCCATACGTCTCAGGAGGATCTGGAAAGATATTATCAAAAATGTTATGATGCATATAACAGGATTTTTGCCCGGGCCGGGATTCCGGAGGTCGTCACGGTACAATCGGATTCGGGAATGATGGGAGGAAACGTTTCCCATGAATATATGCTTCTGACGCCGGTTGGGGAAGATACGATCGCGCTGTGTACGGAATGCGATTACAGAGCCAATATGGAAGCGGCGGAAAATATCGTTGAGAATGATTCATCGGAAGCGGAAAAGGCGCTCGAAATGGTAGAAACGCCGCAGGCGTCTTCCATAGAAGCAGTCTGCAGTTTCTTAAAAATGCCGCTCGAAAAGTCGTGCAAGGCTGTCGTCTATCAGAAAAATATGACGGGTGAATATATCATCGTTTTCCTGCGGGGCGATCTGGAAGTCAATGAAACGAAACTGCGCAATTTTGTAGGGGAAGAAATCCATCCGGGGGAGATCACGGAAGAATCCGGCATTACGGCAGGCTTTATCGGTCCATATGGTCTCGATGGATCGTTTACGATTGTTTACGACAAGTCTCTTGCGGGAACGAAAAATTTATGCTGCGGAGCAAATCGTAAAGATTACCATTACAGGGGTTTTAATATCGAACGGGACTGCGGCGCGGTTGAATTTGCGGACGTTGCGAAAATCAGAGAAGGCGGAATCTGTCCGTGCTGCGGGAAACATACGATCAAAATTTCCCGGGGAATAGAAGTAGGAAATATTTTCCAGTTGGGAACCAAATATACGAAAACAATGGGAATGCAGTATCTGGACCAGGAGGGAAACCTGCGGTATCCGATCATGGGCTGCTACGGGATCGGCGTCGGGAGGCTTGCCGCTTCCGTCTGTGAAGCCCATCGTGACGAATACGGTCCGATCTGGCCGATCTCCATCGCTCCCTGGCAGGTACACATCTGCTGCCTTCGTTCCGACGACCAGACGGTAAAATCCGCAGCGGACGACATCTACCGGCACTTACAGGAAAAAGGCGTGGAAGCGATTTATGACGACCGTGACGTCCGGGCGGGCGTTATGTTCTCAGACGCGGACCTCCTTGGCGTCCCGGTCCGGATCGTAGTGAGCCCGCGTTCTCTGGGCGAAAATCTGGTGGAACTCTCCACCCGCGATAAAAAGATCAATCAAAAGGTACCAAAAGAAGAAATCGTTTCAGCAACATGCGAGCTGATAGAAAATTTAAAGAAGGAAATTGAGGAAAAGGTATGATCAAAAGAAGAGTATTTTCTTTGATATTGGCAATTGTAATGACAGCCGCGGCAATCCCCGCAGGATTCCGAATTTATGGCGAGGCAGAGGCACAAATGATTGAAAGAGTATTTGTAACATATGAAGATCTTGAAATAACGGAAGAATTCGGTTCGGATGCTACCGGCCTGGGCGCTTCTTATTTGTCTTCCGACAGCAGGGTCAAAGTTGTCGGTCCGGAGTCTTCCGTAATGGGCGTCCGTTCTCTTGCAGTCAATCGCTGCGATATGCGCTGGTGGTCGCTCAACGCCGGCGACCAGGAGATGTATGTCGATCTGGCGGTGAAAGCAGACGAAAATTTCAATAATAAATTAGTCTTGAATATTACGACGCAGCTCCCCTCCGAAACGTCGGGGAAAAGTACGAATGGAAATATCATAACGGTTACGAAGCAGGATGGAAAATCTGTAATTCTCGACCATTCCGGGAAGTTGCTTCTGGAAATGGAAGAAGATGTCCGATATAATATCCGCACCGTTTTTAAAAGAGGCAGCGATCATTACCAGGTCTTAATCAACAGCAAGATGGTAGCTGATAACTGTGCGTTTTCTGCGCCGGTCTATACCGTTGATTCCATGTCCATAACCGTCTCCGCATTGTCTCCGGAAAGCTCTGCGCCGCAGGAACCGGCGGCAGATCCATACATTCTGATCGACAATCCGAGCATTTATACAAAGGGCAGGTACTATCCGCAGAAATTTTCCGCGCAGGAGCCCGGCGCGCTTCCTGAAATCAACGTACCGAAAGAAACCGAGAGCCAAGACATACAGGTCTATGTAAATACGACAAAAATCGAAATGTCCTATGCGCCTGTGGTAAAGGACGATACGATTTACGTCGATTTGGAACAGATAGCGCGGTGTATCCAGATCGAGTTCAAAGAAGACAAATCGAAAAAAACATTTGAACTTTCCAATGAGAACGTCAAGGTAAAAGCAACCCTCGACAACACTTCCGTTACCATCAACGATAAGGTATTTACGCTGACGGCGCCGCCGCGTAAAATGAACGGCACGACGATGGTCACGCCGAATTTCCTGAACGAGGTGCTGAACGCCAAGGTATGGTGGGATGAAGCCGGTAAAATGCTGGTGATCACGACAGGCGAATATAAAAAGGATGAAATTCTTCGCAACGTGGGCGGCAAGCTCTATATGAACGGAGAACCGTATTATGAAATCAGTTTTAATAAATTCGACTTATACTATCAGATTCTATCGGAATACGAGCCGAACAATCAATATCCTTCCGCAGCCTATACGGTAGAAGCCGCAGAGGCCGCGCTGAAGCAGCTGAGCGAGCTGGGCTTCGGTTCGGTCCGTGTCTTCATGTATTCGGGCGCATATCCCAACCTGATGTATAACGTAAAATATCAGGAAACGTATTTTAAGGCGATGGACCAGCTCTTCGATCTTTGCGACAAGTATGATATCAAGATCGTTGTGTGCCTCGGCCTGATCGAGTCCTTCCTGTTGAAAAACGAATATATCGAGGGACAAGGTTGGATCACCGGAGACGAGACGGTAACGGAGCTTGTCACGAACCCGGATTGCGAATCGAGACAGAACGTATATAAATATCTTGAAATGTTCATATCGCGCTATAAAGACCGGAAATCCGTATTGATGTGGGAAATCCGGAACGAGGGAAGTCTGGAAGCGGACATCGGCAGCGCCGTAGGCAGCGTGAAATATTCCCTGCTGCAGCTTGCGGAATTTTATGGCGACTGCGCCGATAAAATTCGGGAATTGGATGATCACAAGCATCTCATCACCAGCGGGGACAGCGTGTTGCGGAATGCGCAGTGGAATTTATTGGTAGATGTTATGAACGGGACCAATATCACATGGAAAATGGATACGAAAGAAGAACGCTTGAAGGCGCTGGCGCTTCTGAATGAAAAGCTGGATCTGATCAGCGTACATGCATATGGACTGGGCGTCTCAGACGTGTCGCAATACGCCGATGCAGATGGAAATCCCGTTAATTGCGATTTCCATCTCTATATGCAGGAGGCGGCGCGTCTTGGCAAAATCCTTTATAACGGGGAAACAAACGGGTCTTTTGCCTTTGAAAGCGAAACGTTCTATCGAGATACGGAAGCATATTTGAATTCGATCATCGATGCAGGCGTCCAGCTTTCCCATTGGTGGACGTTCCGCTCTGATCGTCAGGGTTTCAACGACGGTTATTTGTGGAGAATCGACAGCGGCGAATTGCTCGACCTGATCGTCGCCGCCAATCAGAAAATAAAAGACAAGTATGTGGTAAATAAAGCGGCGAATGACAATACGAACGACGTCTGGGACGATCCGATGTTTCAGGTGTTTGAGGCAGCAAATGTGATCGATGGCAAGGATTTCGTTGTACAGACGAGTTTCCGCAGCAAAATGATCCGTCTGGGGATCCTGTGCGGCGTCATCGTGTTGGCTGGCGGTATTTGCGTATTTGCCCTGACCCGGGAAAAATTAAAAAAGAAAAGGAAAAAAGATATTGTTTAATGAGTGGAACGAACAAAAGTATACAAAGACGGAGCTCATGCAAATGAAGCCGCTTGCTTTGGCGTTCGTAGGTGATTGCGTATATGAACTTTATATACGCAATTATCTTATTGCGGAAAAATACAGGGATGTGAACGAGCTCCACCGAAAATCCGTATTTTTTGTCAAAGCAAAGGCACAGGCGTATATTTTACACGAATTGGAAGCGGAACTGGAAGAAGAAGAGCGGAATGTAGTACGCCGCGGCAGAAACGCCCATCCCCATACGGTTCCCAAAAACGCGGATGTCGCGGATTACAGACATGCTACGGCGTATGAAACGCTGATCGGGTATCTCTATTTATCCGGAGACAGCGAGCGGCTAGCATATATTTTAGAAAAATCAGTGACGGTCGGGAGAATGAGAAATGAGTAATACGGAAGAAATCATATATGGAAGAAATGCGGTAACAGAAGCAATCCGCTCCGGGATTCCGGTCAATAAGATTTTGATTTCTTCTGGAGAAATTTCCGGCTCTTTAAAAGCCATCGTCGGGCTTGCAAAAGAGCGTCATATCGTCTATCAGTTTACGGATAAAAACAAGTTGAATGAGATTGCGGGCACGAAGAACCATCAGGGAGTCGTACTCTATACTGCGGCAGGCGAATACTGCGAAATCGATGATATTTTGAAAAAAGCGGAAACGGCGGGCGAAGATCCGTTCGTCATCCTTTTGGATGAAATACAGGATCCGCACAATTTCGGCGCCATCCTCCGCACGGCGGACGCCGTAGGAGCGCACGGGATCGTCATACCGAAGCGGCGGTCCGTCCAGCTTACGGGGACGGTGGCAAAAATATCTGCCGGAGCCTCCGTACACGTCCCGGTCGCAAGAGTTTCCAATATATCGGCGGCGATCGATGCATTGAAGGAAGCAGGACTCTGGATCGCAGGTACGGATTTGAGCGGCAGCGTGCCGTTTTATCAAGCTGATTTGAAAGGACCGATCGGAATCGTGATCGGAGGCGAAGGAACCGGCATGAGCCCGCTCGTTGCGAAAAAATGTGATTTTATCGTTACGATTCCCATGCGCGGGGCAATTTCTTCCCTGAATGCATCGGTGGCGGCCGGCGTAGTGCTGTACGAGATATTCAAAGAAAGGGTGAAAGGAAATCATGGATTATAAAAATGAGCTGAATGACAAGCAATACGAAGCGGTTACCGCAACCGAAGGGCCCGTGCTCGTCCTTGCCGGCGCCGGCAGCGGCAAAACGCGCGTCCTGACTTACCGGATCGCATATTTGGTAGGAGAATGCGGCATTCCGCCATACAATATCATGGCGATTACTTTTACCAACAAAGCGGCGCGGGAGATGTATGAGCGCACGGAACGGCTGCTGAACGGAAATATCAGCGGCATGTGGCTCAACACATTCCATGCGGCCTGCGGCAAAATTTTACGTGCAAATGCGGACCGGATCGGATTTACGAAAAATTTTGTAATCTATGACGACGCAGAGACGACGGCGCTGATCAAAGATTGCCAGCGGCGTCTGAATATCGACGATAAGCGGATCGCGCACGGTAAAATCAAAGCCGTCATTTCAAAAGCGAAGGACGAGCTGATTTCGCCGGAAAATTTTGCGGATTTAACCGATCATAAAAATTATGACAGCCGGATGCTCTCAGAGTGCTATACCATGTACCGGGACACGCTCCGCAGAAATAATGCGATGGATTTCGACGACATGCTGATCCATACGCTCACCCTGTTCGATTCCTGCCCGGATGTGCTGGAATACTATCAAAACCGCTTTCGGTACATCATGGTAGATGAATATCAGGATACGAATAAAGCGCAGTACATGTTAATCTCAAAGTTAGCGGCGTGCCATCATAACCTCTGCGTCGTCGGGGACGATGACCAGAGCATTTACAGCTTCCGCGGCGCGGATATCAGGAATATCCTGGAATTCGAGCACGAAAACAGGCATTGCAGAGTGATCAAATTGGAACAGAATTACCGTTCAACGCAGAACATCCTTGATGCGGCGAATCATGTCATCGCAAATAACGCGGCGCGGAAAACGAAATCGCTCTGGACGGCAAAGGGCAGCGGCGAAAAAATCGTGCATTATACGGCATACAATCAAAATGACGAGGCGGATTATGTAGTGCGGGAGATCCGCAAAGGCGTATCCGTAGGAGGCAAGAACTACAGCGACTACGCGGTGCTGTACCGGGCCAATGCACTCTCTAAAAATATAGAAAACGCGCTTGTAAAATACGGAATTCCATACCGGATTTACGGCGGCCTGCGATTTTACGACAGAATGGAAATCAAAGATTTGATCGCTTATCTGCGTGTTTTCAATAATCCGGCGGACGATGTGGCGCTCAGACGCATTATCAATGTTCCAAAACGCGGCATCGGCCAGACCAGCATCGGGAAAGCGGAAGAGCTTGCGCAGCGGGAAAATACGTCCTTATTCAACATTTTACTTGCAGCGGGAGAGTATCCCGAGCTTTCCAGGGCCGCGCAGAAAATGGCGGAAACCGCTCTTCGTTTTTCAGAAATCATGCTGCAGGCGGACGAAATGAGCATCCCGGATTTTGTGGAGATGGTTTTAAACGAGTCCGGTATGCTCCAATTTTATGAGCGCGAGGACGCAGGAATCGAAGAGCAGGCCAGAGCGGATAACCTGCGCGAATTTCTATCGGTGGCAAAGGAATATGAGGAAGAACAAAAACGGCTGGGAAACGATGAAATTACATATGCCGGATTTTTAGAATATGTCTCTCTGAGTTCCGATGCCGATACGAAAGCAGCAGGCGGGGAAGACGATAATAAAGTAACGCTGATGACGATTCACAGCGCGAAGGGCCTGGAATTTCCGGTTGTATTCATGGTCGGCATAGAAGACGGCATTTTCCCGTCTTACCGGTCGATCGAAGAATCTCCCGATGCCATCGACGAGGAACGCCGCCTTTGTTATGTCGCGATCACGCGTGCAATGCAGAAGCTTTATATCCTCAATACGGAAGAACGGATGCTATACGGAAAGACGGCGCGCAATCTGCCTTCCCGGTTTCTGAGCGAACTGCCGGCGGAATGCGTGTGCGACCAGAACCAGAAAGCGGCAGAAAAACCGGGCGGCAGAGGGCGTCCCGGATTTGGAAGCGATTTTGAAAGCCGGCAGTATGAGAAAGCGAACCGCTTTTTGGAAAGGCAATTCAAAGCAGAGGAAGCTTATCAAAAGAAATCCGCGCAAGCAGCAGGCGCATATTTAACGGATTTTTCCATAGGACAGCGCGTCATGCATAAAAAATTCGGTACAGGCACAGTATCAAAAATCCTCGGCGAGGGAATGAATAAGACCGTGGAGATTATATTTGACGAATGTGGTATGAAACGTCTGATCATCGCCTATGCAAAGCTTCAGAGCGCATAAAATAAAGAAAAAAGAAGTAAAATGAAGTATTAAAGAGATATTTGGAGATAACAGAGAATTTTACCGGAAATTCTCTTAAAATTCGATTTGTATAATTTCAAAAATGAGGGTATATTATACAACAGTTGTTAGCACTCAGATAAATTGAGTGCTAACAAACGGCAAAGAATGATAGGAAACATGATAAAGGAGGATTTTTTATGGGCATTAAACCGTTAAGTGACAGAGTCGTCGTGAAAATGCTGGAAAGCGAGGAAACGACAAAAAGCGGAATCGTTCTTCCGGGTTCCGCAAAGGAAAAACCCCAGGAGGCTGAGGTCGTAGCGATCGGACCGGGTGCTGTAGTCGACGGAAAGACCGTTCCAATGGAAGTCAAAGTCGGCGATAAAGTGCTGATGAGCAAATATGCAGGCACGGAAGTCAAATACAATGGGGCTGAATACACGATTCTGAAGCAGGGCGATATCCTGGCAATCGTGGAATAAGATTTAGGAGGAAGATATTATGGCGAAAGAAATCAAATTCAATGAAGATTCAAGAAAAGCTCTTGTAAAAGGCGTAGACCAGCTGGCCGATACAGTGAAAATCACGTTGGGACCTAAGGGCAGAAACGTCGTTCTGGATAAAAAATTCGGCGCGCCGCTCATCACAAACGACGGCGTAACGATCGCAAAAGAAATCGAATTCGAAGACCGGTTCGAAAATATGGGCGCACAGCTCGTCAAAGAAGTCGCTACGAAAACGAATGATGTGGCAGGCGACGGTACGACGACGGCTACGCTTCTGGCGCAGGCGATCATTCGAGAAGGACTCAAAAATATCGCTGCCGGAGCAAATCCGATGATCCTCAAAAAAGGAATTCAAAAAGCAGTCGACGCAACGGTGGAAAGCATTCATGAGGACAGTCAGAAAATTCGCGGCAAAGACGATATCGCCCGCGTTGCTTCCGTATCCGCAAATGACGACGGTATCGGCGTCCTGATCGCAGATGCAATGGAGAAAGTCACAAACGACGGTGTTATTACCGTAGAAGAATCTAAAACGATGGGAACGAACCTCGAGGTCGTAGAAGGTATGCAGTTCGACAGAGGATATGTTTCCGCATACATGGCAACCGATACGGATAAAATGGAAGCCGTTCTGGAAGATCCGTATATCCTGATCACGGATAAGAAGCTCTCCAACATTCAGGAAATTCTGCCGATCCTCGAGCAGATCGTACAGCAGGGCAAAAAGCTTTTAATCATTGCGGAAGATGTGGAAGGCGAAGCGTTGACCACGCTGATCGTCAACAAGCTGAGAGGAACGTTTGCCTGCGTTGCGGTAAAAGCTCCGGGCTTTGGCGACAGAAGAAAAGAAATGCTGCGTGATATCGCAATCCTGACAGGCGGCGAAGTAATTACGGAAGAACTCGGCTATGATTTGAAAGAGACGACGGTAGAAATGCTCGGCCGCGCAAGACAGGTAAAGGTTGCGAAAGAAAACACCATTATCGTTGACGGCGCCGGCGATAAAGACGAAATCAAAAAGAGAATTCAGTCGATCAAATCCCAGATCGAAGAAACGACTTCTGAATTTGACAAAGAAAAGCTGCAGGAACGCCTCGCAAAGCTTTCGGGCGGCGTAGCGGTCATCCAGGTAGGCGCTGCTTCCGAGACGGAAATGAAAGAGAGAAAACTGCGCATCGAGGACGCGCTGGCGGCTACGAAGGCGGCTGTAGAGGAAGGTATCGTCGCAGGCGGCGGAACGGCATATATCAATGCGATTTCTTCTGTTGCTAAGCTTCTGAAGACTACGAGCGGCGATGAAAAGACGGGTGTCCAGATCGTTATGAAAGCGCTGGAAGAGCCTGTGAAGCAAATTGCCGTAAACGCCGGTCTTGAAGGTGCGGTTATCGTTGATAAGGTGAAAGCGGCGAAACCCGGCATTGGTTATGATGTCCTTACCGAAAAATGTGTGGATATGATTGCGGCTGGTATCGTAGATCCTGCAAAGGTGACGCGTTCCGCACTGCAGAATGCAGCTTCGGTTGCTTCCATTCTGCTGACGACGGAGGCGGTAGTCGCCGATATCCCTGAGCCTGAGCCGGCAGCTCCTGCAGGAGCCGGCATGGGCGGAATGTATTGATAAAACGAAACGAACGAAACGTTTGCAACCGGGAGAAGCCGCGATATGCTTCTCCCGGTTTTTCGTTACAGGGATTTTCCTCTATAAAAGCTTATGCGTTTTATTTTTTTATTTACGATTGAACGGCCCGATGGTATAATCTGGTAGAATATGATTTTAAAGCCAAAGGATCTGTTGCATTGAAAAAGACGATATCTGCAGTAATTTTAATCGTAGTACTATGCTTTTCGCTGCTGTCGGGATGTATTCTGGACGAATTGCCTGAAACGGAAAGCCCTCCTGCCGCTCCGTTTTCAACCAATACGGGAGCTCCTTTAAAAAAGCCGTCTCCGCAGAATGGCGATTCTGTTTCGCCCGGTCTCTCCGGAGAACTCACGGTTAGTTTTATAGACGTAGGACAGGGAGATTCCGCATTTATAGAACTCCCCGACGGTAAAACGATGCTGATCGATGCAGGGGTTTCCGAGGCGGCGGATACGATCCTCCGCTTGATTCAAGAAAAAGGGTACAAAAAAATCGATTATCTGATCGCCACCCATCCGCATGCGGACCATATCGGCGGAATGAAAAAGGTAATCAAAAATTTTGATATCGGGGAAATTTATATGCCGAAAGCCTCAAACAATACGAAAACTTATGAAAAATTGCTGGAGGCGATTGCCGAAAGAGGGATAAAAATCAAAACCGCAAAAGCCGGAATGAAGATCTGCGAGGGCATCGAGCTGCTTGCTCCGAACGGCGCAAGCTATGAAGATCTGAATAATTATTCCGTTGTGCTGCGGATCGTCAACGGAAGCCACCGTTTCCTTTTTATGGGAGACGCGGAAATTTTAAGTGAAAATGAAATTTTAAATGCCGGCTTCGATGTGCGTGCGGATGTCGTTAAGGTCGGGCATCATGGCAGCGGCACCTCTTCTGGAAACGACTTCGTAAGCGCGGTGCAAGCAAAATATGCGGTGTTTTCCGTAGGAGACGACAACAGCTATAATCATCCGCATATTTTTGTCGTGGAAAAATGGAAGAAAGCTGGAGCGCAGATCTGCCGGACGGACGAGATGGGCACGATTACATTCCGTTCGGACGGTACTGCCCTTGAGATGACTGCCGAAAAATAAGAAAGAGTGACAGAATATGCAAATTACCATTGACCGTTTTGAAGCAGACTATGCGATCGTAGAATATACGGATCAGCAGGGGAAGGAAAGCTTTGCCCAAATAGCCAGAGTCCTTCTGCCCGGGGCAAAAGAGGGGGACATTCTTGACCTTACGATCAATCGGGCTGCCACGGAGCAGCGTGCTCATAAAATAGAAAAACTCATGGAGGATTTGTTTGAAGACGGATGAAAAGACCAGACGCGTTTTATCTGTAAGCAAATGAAATTTGGCGGCCGAGCACAGGCCAGCGGGTATCAAATGTATTACCTAAATTTGACTGTGATTTCTATCATAAAAAATGTCAGGAAATAGATGAAGAAAAAGCCTTTCGTTTTTATTTTAACGAAAGGCTTTTTCAGTGGCGCACCCAGCAGAGCTCGAATCCACAACCTTCTGGTCCGTAGCCAGACGCTCTATCCAATTGAGCTATGGGTGCAAATATGCTTTTCAGAGAAGACATCCTCTGAACAACAGGGGATATTTTAACCGATATAAAACGAAATGTCAATAGAAAACAGGAAAATTGTTGCTATTGATTTTTTACGTATCTTCGTATAAGATTATCTCAAATAATCATGTGGAGGGATGTTGCAGAATGGCGATCATCGACAGGATCAAATTTGACGGGCTCACATCAAGAGAATGGCTTGTATACAGGTATCCCGGGGAAGAATTTGTAACGGGAACCGTCCTGATCGTAGGGGAGGGACAGGCCGCGGTATTTATCAAAGGCGGCCGGATCTGCGATGTGTTTACGGCGGGGACGTATAAACTTTCTACAGCAAATTTACCGATTTTACATAATATCGTCGATCTTCCGTTCGGAAATAAAACGCCCTTCACGGCGGAAGTTTATTTCGTCAACACCACGACGAAGCTGGATCTGTATTGGGGAACGACGGATCCGATCCAGGTGATCGATCCGAAATATTTCGTACCGCTCCATATCCGCTCGTTCGGCCAGTTTGGATTGAAAATCAAAGATCCTTCGTTATTTTTAAAAGAAGTGATCGGCGCTTTGGGAGATTCTGCGGTCAGTTATAAAAAAGTAACGGAATTTTATAGATTGCTCGTGACAAAAATCAAGACGATTTTATCGGGCGTCATTATCAATCAGAAAATATCGGCGTTTGAAATTACGCCGAAGCTGGAAGAAATATCGGATATTGCGCTTGCGGAATTGAAAGAAGAATTTCAGATTTACGGTTTTGAAGCGGTAAATTTCTATATTCAATCCGTTAATTTCCCGGATGAAGATATTCAGCGCATTCAGGACATCCTGGAAGAGAAAGCGGCGTTTGAAATCATGGGGGACAACCGGTATGCCACAAAACGCTCCTTTGATGTTTATGAGGAAGCCGCAGGCAACTCGTCCGGTATTGCGGGCGCTTTTGCCGCCGCCGGTATTGGGGCCGGTATGGGCGCGGCGCTCATGCGCAACAATCCGGGGCAGTCCGTTGTGCCGGAGACAGCTTATTGCCCAAGCTGTAATATGGCGAATCAAAAAGGCGCCAGATTCTGCAGCTCCTGCGGAACGGCGCTGGAAGAAGCAAAAATAAAATGTTATAAATGCGGCACGGAAATCCCGGCCGGATCGAAATTCTGCAATGAATGCGGCGCGCCGCAGACGAAAATCAAATGCGAATGCGGCAACGTGCTGGAACCGGGAATGAAATTCTGCCCGGACTGCGGAAAGAAAACGGAGGGCTGAAAATGTCAAAATCGAAAGTCCTAATAGGATTGATTTATCGCTGTTTTTCGAATTGCATGCGCTGTTTGTACCTGGAATCTTCGGGCAGCCGTATTACGAGCTGAAGATGGTATTCGCAGCCATAAATCTATTGATCATCATTTTGTTTTCGGGATTTTCCGGAGCGCTTTGCAATGCGATTACGACGCCGATGTTCGCGGGGATTTCCGTTGTTTCTGCGATTTATACGATCCTTCAGTTTACTGCGCTCGGAATCAATTTTACGAAAGATACCCCGAAGGGTTTCCTTTTATTCCAGCTCATTCTGCTGTTCGTGTATCTGGCGATCGTACTGCCGATCGGTAAAATGGGATATTCGCTGGCCCATAAAGAAGAACAAAACTAAGGGGGATTTATAGATGGCAAGCAGAACATGTCCGCAATGCGGCGCGCCGCTGCCGGAAAACGCAGCGGAATGCAAATACTGCGGCGAGGCTTTTCCGCAGGCGGAGCAGAAGACAGCGCAGAATAATTACTATTATCAGGCCCAGTACCAACAGCCGCAACCGGTTGTCAGCACGGATCCCGGGATCAATCCCGCATGGCCGATCAAAAGTAAGGTGACGGCCGGGGTGCTCGCGATTTTAGTGGGCGGGCTGGGAATCCATAAATTTTACCTGGGAAAATCCGGACTTTTGTACCTGATTTTCAGCTGGACGGGAATTCCATCTTTCATTGGATTTATAGAAGGAATCATATATCTTTGCTCCAATGACCACAATTTTCAGGTCAAAAACCAGGTACGGCTGCAATAATAAAACGTTCACGATTTTTTGCAAAAAAGGCCGAAAAGATATTCCTCATAAGGATCGCGCATTTCCATTACCAATTCGTAATTTTCGAATAAAAGGGGAAGATTGTCCGGATCTATCACGTATGGCGGATTTTGAAAATGCTGTCCGCTGGAAATCGTAATGGAATCGATATAATCTTTCTCGATAGATTTTCCGGTACCGGCAATCCGGACGACGACAAAATCGACGGCTTGCCGGTCGATCAGTTCTTTTTGTTCGTCATACATCTCCGGCAGCGCGCCGTAAGGGATATTTACCCTGCAAAAATACTTATTTATGGGAGAAATTCCGGCGGCGAAATAAAAGCCCTGGTCTATAAAGCCGTAATTCAGCAAGGTTGGATTCGGAATACCGGAGTTTTTGATATAAGAAGCAAACCGGAATTGGGGATACGACGATTTTTCCAGGCTGTAAAATGGTAAGCAGTTGCTGCATAACAGCGAACCGGCGAGACAGAGCGCAAGCCATAGCGTGATGCCCTTTACCATATGGGAGCGCAGCCAAGCGAATGCGCGGAATGCTTTCAAATCCTCAAGAACATAGACGATTCCGAATAACGCGTAAAAGGCCAAAATCAAATAATAATACGCATACCAGCGGCCGCCGAAAAATACGCCCGCATACAAGCCCGCATACGTAATCAGCGGGGAATAGACGCGAACGCTGCAAAGGCGGATCAAACCGTATACGGAAGCGGCAATCAAAATGAGATTACCGATCAGATTCCGCCCGATCCCCAGCAAGACAGAAACGATGCGGACAAAAATCCCTGCGTTATCTTTATATAAAAAAATATTACAATAAAAATAAGTATACAGAAAATCATGCAGCGCGCCCTTCCAGGCAAAGTAAAACAGCCAGGGCAGAGCCGTGGCCGTAAGGCCGAGTAAAAATAACATGCCGTCATAAAAAAACTTTTTAAAATTTTTGCGGAGCAGCAGCGGCAGGAACGTCACCAGCACCCAACCGATCCAAAAGCCGACCAAATTGAATTTGATCCATAAAACAGTACCGAACAGAACACCGTTGATAAAAATGACAAAAGGCGTCTGTGGTTTTGGCGTTTTATTCCTTTCGAAAGGAACGGCGCGCAGCATATAATAAGTCGAAATCATCAGGAGGGGAAGACAGAGCTCCTCCACATTGTCACCGCGCAGAAAGCATTCCGAACAAAGCAGCACGGAAACAAGCGTCAGTACCGCATAAAAAGAAAACGAACGGTTTGTAAATAAAAGAGCCGTTTTATACGCAAATACCATAAAAACGGTAAGAGAAACCACTTCAATCAGATATACGCCGATAAAGGAGCTGGACGAGACAGCCGCGGCGGCAGCATGGATAAAATACGTCAGCGGACCTTTATGCTCAAATAAATCGCGATAAATGATTTTCCCGTCTAACATTTCTCTTCCGATTGTAAAAAAAACGTTTTGATCCACGCGGTTATGAATGGGAAACAGAAAAGAACACATCGAACAGACAGAGAGCAGCAGTGCGGAAAATACCGCAAAAAAAATCAAAATGCCATATCTATCCCAGAAAGATTTTTTCTGAACCTGTACCAAACCAGCCAAGCGTTTGCCCTCCAAAATAATTCTGAAAAATTATAAGACAGGAAGCGGCGAATGTCAAATCAGACAACGATACAATCGCAGATCTCACGGATTTTGCAGAAATCGAAATAGCGGTTTTCCATAGGGATCCATCGATCGGTAAACTTCTTTAACATTTCTTCGCCGTTTCTGTGTAAAATGCGCTCCTGCTGCACCTCCGGCGCAATCTGCATAAAGACTTTCAAGTCGAGACGGTCCTGCCAAGCAGGGTGCATGCTGTAAACGCCCTCGATTATATTCACAGGAGCATAAAAAGCTTTTTTCTCGGTATAAGAAAAATCGTTACAGGAAAAAACATGATATATAAAATCCTTCCCGCTGGAAATTCCCTGGATGATTTCCTCCAAAAAACGTTCGGAATGTATATTTCCGCCCGGTTTTTCCAGACGTTCCGGCGTTCGCAGCTCCGGCGGCAGAAAAAAATCATCCATATGGAATAAAGCCGCGCCCGATGCCGCCGCCAGCCGCATTGCGAACGTACTTTTCCCGGCGCCGGAATTTCCGTCGATTGCAATGACGCATCCGCCTTTCTTTCGTATGGAATCCCTGCTTTTTTCTAAAATATAAGCCGCCGCCTCCGGCCGGGTGATTTGCATTTCGTTCTCGCTCCTCATGAAAAATGTTGTAATTATCCGAATTTGGGTTATAATTACACAGGAACTACATTATAACAAACAAAACGGAAGATAGAAAGTATATCGAGGAGGCGCAATTATGAAAAAAGAATTTTACGTCGAAGGGATGCACTGTGAAAAGTGCGCTGCCAGAGTAGAAAACGCAATCAAAGACGCCGATGCCGGCGCATCCGTCAAAGTCAATCTCAAGAAAAAGCTCGTCACGATTTCCGTAAAAGAGCCAAAAGAAGATGCGATTTATGTAAATGCGATCGCTGAAGCAGGATATCAGGTACTATGAGCGAGTTCCCGCAGAACAAACCTAAAAAATGGGTCGTAATCCTGAAAGCTGTGTTGATTCCCTGCCTTGCGTACGCCGCATGGCAGGCGATCAATTATATCGTGCAGTATACTGCGATTTTTATCTTTTCTTTCTATGCGGTCCGGAAAAATCCGGGCGCAGGGGAAGCGGAGCTGAACCAGATCGTATTTGAAACTTTTTACAGGAATATTTCATTGTTATATATCACAGCGGCGCTGCTGCTGGCGCTCGTATTGTATCTCGTCAACCGGAAACTCCGTTTTACGCGCATGATCGATATCCATACGCGCAAGCTCGGAGGAGCGCTTTCCGTCGCGGCTTTTGCGATCGGCACCTTTGTAGGCGTATCCGCAAATACGATTCTCAATATGATTTCCGAAAAACTGCCGCAGCAATGGGTGGAGGAGAATCAGGAAAGCGTCAATGCCTTTGACGGCGGAAATCTTTTTATCTCTCTGCTGGCGACTGTGATTGCCGCTCCGGTCATTGAGGAACTGCTATTCCGGGGTTTTCTTTACAACGCACTGAAAAAGATCATGAATACGCTGCCTTCCCGCATAAGCGCGGCTTCTCACAGGCTGGCGGTGCTAACCTCCGCATTGATCACGTCTGCGTTATTCGGCATATATCACGGAAACATTTTACAAGCGCTGTACGCGGGCCTGCTCTCTTTTATCATGATCTGGCTGTATGAGCTGACCGGCTCTCTGCTCTCTAATATGCTCTTCCATGCGGCATTCAATTTTTCCGCTTTTGCAATGAATCTGATGGTAAATCTATATGGCGTGAAAACGACGGCCGTTCTTTCTACGGGAATCGCCCTGATCTTGATGACGGCTACTGGCATTGCCTGCAAAAGAAAAAACCACATCGATTTGAATACATAAGAGGAGTACGTGATGATGGAGAAAATAAGAGCGCTCTGGATAAAATATAAACAATTTATACTTTTCTGCTGCGTCGGCGTCTCGAATACCGTAGTGGCGCTGCTCGTGAGCTGGCTGATTTTAAAACTCTGCGGGCTCCTGAAATTTGAACTCGTATTATTCGGTTTCAATATCGTCGCGGGGGGAAGTTCGATCCTCGGCGACATCGCAGGCGCGGTCAACAGCTATCTTTTGAACAGCAAGTTCGTGTTTGATGGCAGAAACAGCAAAACCGGCCCAAAATTCATCGTGGCATTTATTCTATACGCTGTTATGAGCGCCATACTTGTAATGCTGGTCAATAAGGCGTTCCATGTTCCGGAGGATTATTGTAAACTGATCGTGACGCCGGTAATGCTGGTCGTAAATTTCCTGATGAATAAGTTCTGGGTGTTCAAAAAAGAAGAATAATTACAGACGATTCGTAATAAAAAATATAAAATATTAAAAATGTTCTTGACATGTGCCCTTTTCTGCGATATTATTTGATCCAACAAACCATATAAATCAAATAAATCGAATTTGTTCTGAATAAATGAACAGGAGGTATGTCATGAAAAAATATTTTACCGGAACATTGTTGGCGGCGATGCTGACAGGAATGATTTTTTGTTTGTCCGCGGTACAAACCGGCGCCGTTGATATCATAAACAGCGGCGTAACCGTTTTAAAAAACGATACGTACCGTCTTGCGGAAGGCGCGGACTATACGGAACTGAAATTGAGCGGAAGCTTGGGAAATCAGAATCTGTATTTCGTACAAGCCGATCCGCAGAATGACGAGCTGTATTTTAAGCTTGGACTGGGCGGCGGAACCTCAGGAACGATCACTTCCCGGGCTACCGTGTTGAATACGGCCAAAGCGTATGATGCAGCGATGCGCGACCATGTCGTCGCGGCAGTCAACGGGGGGTTCTTTTATCAGAGTAAAAATTTACTGAACGCTTCCGAACAATATGCAGGGCCGCAAGTCACGACGCAGCTTCTCAGCGTGCCGCGGGGAATCCTGATGACGGGAGGAGAAATCCTTTGTTCTCAGCAGCTTCTTGCGGAGGCGCCGTCCGGCGCCGCTTCGAATGCGTTTGGAATTACCGCAGACGGAAGGGCTGTGATCGGCTGCCCGCAGATTCAAATAACGGTACAAAATCTCACCCGAAATACTTCGGCGGCGGCGGACGGATTAAACAGGCTGCCCGTAAATGATGCGGTTATCGTTTACAATGAAAGATTATCCGGCTCGAATTATGCGATGCAGGATGCAGTAGATTATGTTGTAGCTGTCGATGGGACGAATAAATTTTACAATGGCGGCACGGTAACGGGAAGCATCGTATCTGTCGAACGTGCGGCGGGGCTCAGCCCCGGAAGAATCGTGATCACGGCAAGAGGCAGCGGCCTGGACCGCCTTTCCGGATATTCCATAGGCGACCGGGTTTCCGTATCGGCGAATTTTGCGACGGATCTTACCGATCCGGCAAAAGTTTCGGTATGGAACGACGTTCAGGAAGCCATCGGATCGATCCATATGCCGATCCTGAATGGAAAGATTACTCCGGCGTATGCAGATTATGCCTATTCTTATGGAAGCTCGGCGATCGCAATCACTTTTGACGGAAAGATCATCCTCAGCGCGAATGATGCATATAATGCCGGAGGCAGCGCAGGCTTGCAATTCCGCCATATGGACGACTTCTGGGTCACAAATCTCAATGTAAAAGACATGCTGCTTCTTGACGGCGGGGGATCCACCAGTATGGTTGCCGATCTGGGAAGCGGCCTCGTATTTAGAAACAATGCGGCGGATGCCTCCGGAGCGCGCAGCGTTACGAACACGATGCTGCTGATTGCCAAAAAAGCGGATGACAGCTATATCAACACGCTCGATTTTCCTGCGCAGGCAGGCGCTGCAAACGCCGCAGTTTCCGTAACTGCCGAGCGTTTCCTTGGGGATTCCTCCGGCCTGTATTTACAGGGTTGGTCCGTACATGGCCGCGGCATCAAGGGGTATCAATACCGCATCGACGGCGGGCAATGGAACGATCTGGAGGCAGCTTACAGGGCGGACGTGGCGGCTGCGACGAACGGCTACGATTGCACGATCAATTCTTTTAAAGGAACCATTCCGATCCGTTCTCTTCCGGCAGGAAAGCATACGATCAATATCCGCGGAATCAACGGCAAAAATATTGCTTACGAGATTGGAACGGTCCATTTGCAGATTGCTGTCGCGGCGGATGCGGTCGGAAGCTATCGCAGCCATATCGATACTTTTGACAGCGGAAAAGAAAACGGCGCGATTTCCGTACCGGCGACGGCGGAGTTCGGAACGGATTCTATGCAGTTAAAAGGCTGGACGCTGAACCAGTACGGCGTTGCGGATATTTATTATACGCTCGACGATGGAGCAGCCGAAACGTTTTCCAATTTGTCGTCGCGGTCCGATGTGCTAGCCGCTTTCCCGGAATATCGCGAAGCAAACAGCCAGCTCAATGCCTATCAGGGAGAAATCGATCTTTCCCGACTCTCCGTTGGAACGCACTCCGTAAAAATATATGCGGAAAATACGAAGGGCGGCGTCTATCTTGTTGCTACGATCAGTTTAACGATCGTCAACCGCGGGAACTATGTGAATACGCTCGACTCCTTTGTTGGGCAGACGGTCGGAAATGCTGTCGTATACGCGGAAGTATCGGAAGTTTACGGCACGCAGACATTATATGTACAGGGCTGGTCGGTCAGTAAAAGCAGGACGGTATCTTTCGAATATAACATTGACCAGGGGGCGTGGATTTCGCTGCCCGGGCATTACAGGAGCGATGTGGAGACTGCGACACCCGGATATTCCGCGGATTACAATGCCTTTCAGCACAATATCGATATAGCGGGTCTTGCCCAGGGTCCCCATACGCTGCTAATCCGCGCATATACTGCAGCGGAAACGTATTATCAGGTTGCAGAAATCACTGTAAATTTAGAATAGAAAAAAGATAGGATGTGGATAACGGCCCCGCGTTTTAGGGATAACTGTAGAAAAATTTTTCCCAATAAAAGCAGAGTATAGATGATAATACTTGATGGTGAAATATGATTTATATATAATGCTGATAATTATGAATAAATGTTTCTGTAATTGTTTTATCATCTTATTATGTATAACGTTTTTTCTGCTTGCAGTGCCGGAAAACAAACCGATTCTAATGGTTCTAATAATGAAATACCGGGCGTTGCTGTCAAGGTAGATACAAAAGTGACTGCAAAGACTGATGAAATTATATTTACCATTACAAATTATAGAAAAGCAGATATTACAGTTTCCCCTGCATTTAAAATACAAAAACAGGTAGGTGAATCTTGGGAGATACTCCCTTTTTTAGAGGATGTTTCTATCAATGAAATTGCGATTCTTCTTCCAAATGATTGGAAACCTCATTCTTATATTTTACCCGTTGCTGCATGGTACGGATCTCTTTCAGAAGGAAAATACCGCCTGCTGATTGATATTGGGAGTGCGGAGCAAGTGTACAGCGAATATTTTTTGGTAGAGGGGAATCAATAGATACTTAAAGAGAGGCGGAATTTAAATTTATAAATGACATTACAAAAAGAATAACAGAATAACGACGTTTATTACTTGCATTTAAAACGAATCTTTGCTATAATACCAACCGCTGTTGAAATACACACGGCTTTCGATTTCTGCGGCGTTGACGTTTCACTGAAGTGTTTCCGCAGGAAAGGGAAAAAGCCGGAGGATCAAAAACAAAAGGAGGACATTTTAATGGCAGTCATTTCAATGAAGCAATTGCTGGAGGCAGGAGTCCACTTCGGCCACCAAACAAGAAGATGGAACCCCAAAATGGCGGAGTACATTTTCACGGAAAGAAACGGGATCTATATTATAGATCTGCAGAAAACGGTCAAGAAAATCGATGAAGCGTATTATTTTCTTGCGGATGTTGCGAAAAACGGCGGAGAAGTTTTGTTCGTAGGAACGAAAAAACAGGCCAAGGATTCTATCGTGGAAGAAGCGGAACGGGCCGGACAATATTATGTCAATAACAGATGGCTCGGCGGAATGCTCACGAATTTCAAGACGATCGAAAAAAGAATCGAAAAGCTCAACAAATTAAATGATATGGAAGAAAAGGGCATTTTCGACCGTCTTCCCAAAAAGGAAGTCATCAAGCTCAAAGCGGAACGCGACAAACTGGAAAAGAACCTCGGCGGAATCAAGAACATGAAGAAGCTGCCTGCGGCGCTTTTTATCGTGGATCCGAGAGTCGAGAGAAATGCGGTGCAGGAAGCGAAGAAGCTTGGAATTCCTGTAGTCGCCATCGTGGATACGAACTGTGATCCGGATGAAATCGATTATGTCATTCCCGGAAATGACGATGCGATCCGGGCGGTCAAGCTCATTGCCGGTAAAATGGTCGATGCGATCATTGAAGGCAGAGAAGGCGATGCCGGCGTATATGCGGAGCCGGAAGGCGCCGATGTGATCGAAGAAGTCACGGAAGATATCGCGATTACGGAGGAGGAATAAAAATGGATATCACTGCCAGCATGATTAAAGAATTGAGAGAGAGAACGTCCGCAGGTCTGAACGATTGCAAGAAGGCGCTTGTGGAAACGAACGGAGATATGGACAAAGCCGCTGATTATCTGAGAGAGAAAGGCCTTGCCGCCGCCGCTAAAAAAGCCGGCAGAGTCGCCAGCGAGGGAATCGTAGAGGCGTATATCCATGGAGGCGGCAGAATCGGCGTCTTGGTTGAAGTCAACTGTGAAACCGATTTCGTCGCAAGAAATGAAGTGTTCCATACGTTTGTAAAGGATGTTGCGATGCATATCGCCGCTACGAACCCGCTTTATATTTCCAAGGAGGATGTTCCGGCAGAAGACATCGAAAAAGAAAAAGCCGTTTTAAAGGCACAGGCACTCAATGAAGGAAAACCGGAAAAAATCGTCGATAAGATGGTAGAAGGCAGAATTTCGAAATTTTACGAAAATTACTGTCTGCTCGAGCAGCCGTTTGTCAAAGATCCTGAGAAAACAGTCGGCGATATCTTAAACGGCCTCATTGCGACGATCGGAGAAAAAATAACGGTAAGACGTTTTGTCAGATATGAAAAGGGCGAGGGCCTCGCAAAGAAAGAAGAAAACTTTGCGGACGAGGTCATGAAGCAGCTGAAATAATTACCGCGTTCGATTCGGGGCTTTGCAAAAAGCCCCTTTTTTTCAATATTTATTTTGCACGGAGGGAATCGCAATGAGTGAACCTGTATACAAAAGAGTACTGATTAAAATCAGTGGGGAAGCGCTTGCCTGCAAAACGCAGAACGGCAGAAGCTTCGGACTCAATCCGGAGATGCTCGACCAAGTAGCGGCAAATTTGAAAATCATCTATGATATGGGCGTAGAAATTGCTGTTGTCGTAGGAGGCGGAAATTTCTGGCGCGGCGCGCAGAACAATAAGATGGACAGGACGCGTGCAGATCATATCGGCATGCTCGCAACGGTCATGAATTCTCTGGCGCTTGCAGATGCGCTCGAACAGCACGGTATGATCGTAAGAGTTCAGACCGCCATTGAAATGCGGCAGATCGCAGAGCCGTACATTCGCAATAAAGCGGTACGCCATTTGGAAAAAGGCAGGGTGACGATCTTTGGCTGCGGCACGGGAAATCCGTTCTTTACGACGGATACGGCAGCGGCGCTGCGCGCGGTGGAAATCAATGCCGACGTAATCCTGCTGGCAAAGAACGTAGACGCCGTTTATGATAAGGATCCGGCGAAATATGCCGATGCCCGTAAATTTACACATCTCACGCACCACGAGGTGCTCCGGCAGGATTTGAAAGTCATGGATTCTACTGCCGCTTCCATGTGCAAGGATAATGGAGTCAGAATCCATGTGTTTGGCGTGAAAGATCCATACAATATGGTGCGCGCCGTATGCGGAGAGAAAATCGGGACGGTTATCGAATAATCCGTTCCCGCAAAACTATATACCACTTGTATCTATTTATATATCGTATATTCGGAGGAGATCATCTATGAAAAGAGTTTATAATTTTTCCTCCGGTCCGGCGGTTCTGCCGGAACCGGTTTTACAAAAAGCACAAAGCGAGATGCTGGACTATCGGGGGACCGGAATGTCCGTAATGGAAATGAGCCATCGCTCAAAAGCGTATGAGGAGATCATTTACGGTACGGAAGCACTCCTGCGGGAGCTGATGGCGATACCGGAAAATTATAAAGTGCTTTTTCTGCAGGGCGGAGCTTCCACACAATTCGCCGCCGTACCGCTTAATATCGGGAACCGGTCGGGGATCATGGACATCATCGGCACAGGGATGTGGACGAACAAAGCGGAAGCGGAAGCAAAAAAATACTGCCGTGTCAATGTCGTCGCTTCTTCTGCCGATAAAACGTTTACTTATATTCCGGAAACAAAACGCGAAGATTTTACCCCGGAGGCGGATTACGTCCATATTTGCTGGAATAATACGATATATGGCACCAGATATACGGAAATTCCGGATACCGGAAACGTGCCGATCGTTGCCGACTTCTCATCTGCGATTCTTTCCCAGGAGATCGATGTCTCGAAATTCGGCATTATCTTTGCCGGCGCGCAGAAAAATATGGGGCCTGCCGGACTGACCGTTGTAATGGTACGCGACGATTTGATCGGACTGCAGCGGGAAACGACACCGACAATGCTGCGTTATGATATCCAGGCGAAAAATGATTCTTTGTATAATACGCCTCCGACCTATTCCATTTACATCTGTAAGCTGGTTCTGGAATGGCTGAAAGAATGCGGCGGCGTGAAAGAAATGGAAAAAATCAACGAACGAAAAGCTAAAGCATTTTATGAATATCTCGATCAGTCGAAGCTTTTCCGGGCGACCGTAGCAGGCCGCGACCGTTCCATTATGAATATTCCTTTTGTTACGGGAGATGAGAAAACCGATCAGAAGTTCATTGCGGCGGCGACGGAAGCCGGATTCGTAAACCTGAAAGGCCACCGCAGCGTCGGCGGAATGCGCGCTTCCATTTATAACGCAATGCCGGAGCAGGGCGTGCTCGATTTGATCGCTTTTATGGAGCGATTTGAAAACAATTCAATTGCTCTTTCCTAAGAATTATGATATATTGAAAATACGAAATTCGGAACAGGAGTGATCATATGATTAACAAAGAAGATTATAAGCAGTTCGGGGATAAAATGGACAGGACGATTTCCGTATTGGAAGAGGAGCTTGCGACAGTACGTGCCGGACGCGCCAATCCTGCGATTTTAGATAAAATAACGGTAGAATATTACGGAACGGAAACGCCGATCAACCAGGTGGGCAATATCACGATCCCCGAAGCGCGGATGCTGGTATTCCAGCCCTGGGATCAAACGGTGCTCAAAGCCGTGGAAAAAGCAATCCAGAAATCCGATATTGGAATTAATCCCAATAACGACGGAAAAACGCTGAAACTCGTTTTCCCGCCGCTTACGGAAGAACGCCGTATCTCTCTGACGAAACAAGTGAAAAAATACGGCGAAGAGGCAAAAATCGCTACGCGTAATATCCGGCGCGACGCAATGGAGTATTTTAAAAATCTCAAAAAGAAAAGTGAAATTACGGAAGACGAGCAGAAAGAAGTCCAGAAAGAAGTCCAGAATATTACGGATAAACATATCGCGCTGATCGATAAAGTCATCGCAGAGAAAGAAAAAGAGCTCATGGAAATATGACGGAAGACGTTAGGCGCATTAGTAAAGAGCTTGTTGAATATCATGGTGAGGTGTTGCATATACCTCACCATATAGCTGTCATACCGGATGGAAACAGAAGATGGGCGCGGGAGCACGGCCTTCCGGTGGCTGCCGGACATAAAAAAGGCGTGGAAGCATATCGCCAGCTTCTTTCCAATGCGGCGGACCTGGGAATACGGTACGTGACATTTTACGCATTTTCTACGGAAAATTGGAAAAGAAGCAAGACGGAAGTGGAAAGCCTGATGTCGCTGCTGGCAATGCAGCTAAAGAATTTTAACAAAATCATGGGCAAAAATAAGGATAAAATCCGTTTTATCATCATTGGAGAGCGTTCGAAACTATCCGCATCGCTTCAGAAATCGATCTCGAAAATTGAAGAGGAAACGAAAGCAAATACGGACCTTACGGCTTTCATTGCGATCAATTACGGCGGAAGGGACGAAATTCTGTATGGCGTTAAGAAGGCTGCACAGGAAATATCCGCAGGCAACATGCGCGAAGAGGAACTGAACGAGGCGCTTTTCCAGAGGTATTTATATACGGCAGGCGCGCCGGATCCCGATTTATTGATCAGAACGAGCGGGGAAGAACGGATCAGTAATTTCCTGTTGTGGCAGCTGGCATATACGGAATTCTATTTTGACGACGGCTGGTGGCCCGATTTTTCTATGGATCGCCTGCTGGCGGCGGTACGCGCATATTCTAAGCGGCAGAGAAGATACGGAGGATCATAAATAGATGAAACAAAGGCTGATATCCGGAATCGTCGTGGCGGCGGTCGCTGTCACAGCGATCCTCATCGGAGGATACGTGCTGGACATATTGATTATTTTGTTCGGCGGAATTGGAATTTTTGAATTTTATAATGCTTTTTCCAAGAGAGGCTATACTCCTGTGAAATTGTTCGGCGCCGTTTATATCGCGCTGCTGGTGCTGATGATGTATTTTGACGGCGATTCCTATTTGACGATTATAGTGCATACGAAAGCGCATGGGGCATTCAACCTGTTCCCGCCGATTTTCTTGCTCGCAATGATGGTCCTGCTTTCGCTGCTTGTATTCTGTCATGAAAAATACAATGCGGCGGATGCTGCGATTACCGTATGCGGCGGTTTTTACGTGATCTTTTTCCTCAGTTATTTCGTAAAACTCCGCGGACTGGACGGAGGCGCATATTTATTCTTTTTAGCGTTGATCGGCGCCGTCGCAACAGATACGTTCGCATATTTTATCGGAAAAGCGATCGGCAAAAGAAAGCTGATTGAAGCGATCAGTCCGCATAAAACGGTAGCGGGCAGCATTGCGGGCTTCGCCGGGAATATCGCCGTGCTGACCATTTACGGCATTGTGCTATGGTACACAGGCGCTTATCAGGGACTTCCGCTCTATCATTACCCAATCATCGGCGCAATTACGGGAATCGTATCACAGATCGGAGATCTGGCGGCGTCGGCGATCAAACGGTATGCGGGGATCAAAGATTTTGGAAAGATCATTCCCGGGCATGGCGGGATTCTTGACCGGATCGACAGCTATCTGTTCGCAATTCCTGTGGTATACTATTACTTGTTATTCTGTGGAATTGGTGGTGCCGTGTAATCGATGAAAATAGCCATATTAGGGTCAACCGGTTCGATTGGGACGCAAACCGTGGAAGTGATCCGGGAACTGAATACCCGGCCGGAGACGGAATATAACCCGCATATTGAAATTGCCGCGCTGGCGGCGGGTGGAAATGTGGAGCTTCTGGCACGGCAGGCCGTCGCATTCCGGGTAAAGCTATTGAGCGTTGGAACCGCGGAAAATGCTTTGCGGCTGCAAGAAGCGGTAACGTCGCTGGATCCCGGCCTGAAACCGGAAATCTTTTATGGAGAAGAGGGGCTTTTACAGGCGGCGTCTTGCGATGCGCAGCTGCTTGTCACCGCAATCGTCGGCATGATCGGCCTGAAGCCGACGCTCGCAGCGATCCGAAAGGGCATGAATATTGCGCTGGCAAATAAAGAAACGCTTGTGGCGGCAGGCAAAATCGTTATGAACGAAGCAGAGAAACATGGCGTGCGCATTTTACCTGTAGACAGTGAGCATTCCGCGATTTTTCAGTGTCTTCATGGCGGCGATCCCCATGACAGAAAAGCAATGCGTAAAATTTTCCTGACCGCCTCAGGAGGACCGTTCCGCGGACGAACCTTTGAAAGCCTGGAGGACGTGACGCCGGAACAAACCCTGCTCCATCCGACCTGGAAAATGGGCAGCAAGATTACGGTGGATTCTGCGACGCTGATGAATAAAGGCCTGGAAATCATCGAAGCGATGCATTTATTTCAGGCATCGGCAGATGAGATCGAAGTCGTCGTGCATCCGCAGAGTATTATCCATTCTATGGTTTTATACCGGGACGGCAGTGTGATTGCGCAGATGGGGAATCCGGACATGAAGGTGCCGATCCGGTTAGCGCTGACTTATCCGCATCGTGCGGAATCGTGTACGAAACCGCTGGATCTGGCTGCGATAGGAAGTCTGACCTTTGAACGGCCGGACGCGAAAGCGTTCCCCTGCCTGGGGCATGCAATCCGCGCGGCGAAAACGGGCGGGACAATGCCGGCGGTCATGAATGCGGCAAACGAGGTTTCGGTAAAATCCTTTCTGAAAAAACATATAAAATTCAATGATATCCAGTATAATATATCGAAAGTGATGGAGTTGCATCTGCGCTCGGGCGCATGTCCATTCCGGAGCGATCCGTCACTGGAAGAAATCATTGCGGCTGATCGATGGGCCAGGACCGCAATAGGAGGTATGGCATGAATATTGTAGTGAGTATTCTGATAATGCTTTTGATCCTGACGATTCTCGTCATTGTCCACGAATGGGGCCATTATATCGCCGCAAGAATATTCGGCGTCACGGTAAATGAATTTTCCATTTTCATGGGACCGAAGATCTTTTCCCGCGTCGGCAAAAAGCGGGGGACAGTTTTTTCGATCCGCTGCCTGCCGCTTGGCGGCTACTGCGCGATGGAAGGCGAAGAAACGACGGAAGAAACAGCGGGCGCGTTCTGCAACAAGCCCTGGTGGCAGCGGACTATAATTTTACTGGCAGGCGTTTTCATGAATATCGTTCTTGCCATCGTAGTGATGACGGTGATTTTTATGATTTACGGATATGAAACGCGGAAAGTCAGCGTAGTATCCGATTATATGCCAATGGCGATGGTTGGCCTGGAAGTCGGAGACAGTATTACAAATTATAATGGTTACAGCATCTATAATCCGCTCGATTTCAATCTTGTAAAATACGCGGACGGCGCCGGAGACAGCGAATTTACGATCAAAAAGGCGAATGGGACGAAAGAAAAATATAAACTCGTACGCGATATCGATGAGACCGCTAAAACGGCGGAGATCCAGATTTATGCAATCAAGGGAAAAAGTAAAACGCATATCGGGACGTACCGGGCATCCTGGGCGGACGGGTCGCTTGTTATCGATATGACGCGGGAAGACCGTTCCGGTGAAAAGTATGCGTTCAAAAAGTCCGTTGAAAACGAAAAGGATCGCTATGTCTGCGTCAAAACGGAATATGATCAAAACAGCACGGTTTTAAGCGTCAGAGACGATCTATACAATGAAGAAACCGTGCAAAATCAGCTCGCCGGTTTTGATCCGTATAAATACGGACTCAGTTTTTCTTTTAAAAAGGGAAATCTGTTTGAAACGATGGGAAATGCGGTAACATATAACGTATCTCTCGTAAAATCCGTATTTAATTCTTTGAAATGGCTGTTTACCGGCAGACTGGGCATGGAAGCCATGTCGGGACCGATCGGTCTCACGACAGTCGTGGAAGATATCGTAACGGAGAATGTGGGGATCAGTTCGCGCATCGTAACGCTGTTGCAAATGGCGGCGCTGATCAGCGCCAATTTAGCGGCGTTCAATATCCTGCCGATTCCGGGACTCGATGGCGGAAAGCTTATCTTTATCATCATCGAACTGATCAGAAGAGGAAAAAAAGTACCTCCCGAGAAGGAAGCGGTGGTTTCCCTGATCTTCCTCGCGCTGCTGATCTTATTTTCCCTGTTTGTCGCCGGAAACGATATCCTGCGGATTATCAAGAGTTAGGGAAGCAGGCGCCATGTACGACAGGAAAGAGACAAGAAAACTCAATATCGGAAGCGTGTCAGCTGGCGGCGGCAGCCCGATTACCGTACAGTCCATGACGAACACGGATACCCGGGACGCGGCTGCAACGATCCGGCAGATCCGCGCGCTGGAAGAGGCAGGCTGCGACATCGTGCGTGTCGCCGTTCCTGACCGCGAAGCCGCAGAGGCTGTGAAACACATTAAAAAATCGATCCATATTCCGCTTGTGGCAGATATTCATTTCGATTACCGTCTGGCACTTGCCTGCCTGCAAAACGGCGCGGATAAAATCCGCATCAATCCCGGGAACATCGGAGACCGGGACAAGACTGCGGCTGTTGTGAAAGCGGCAGGGGAAAGACATGTGCCGATTCGGATCGGCGTCAACGGCGGTTCTCTAGAAAAGGCCCTGATTCAGAAATACGGGACTGCTCCGAATGCCGATGCCATCGTGGAAAGCGCCATGAACCATATCCGTATTTTAGAAGAATTGGATTTTACCGATATCGTCGTATCCTTAAAAGCTTCCGACGTCGCCGTAACGGTGGAAGCATATCGTAAAATTGCGGAGCTTCGAAATTATCCGCTTCACGTCGGGATTACGGAAGCCGGCACGCCGTTTGCAGGGACCGTCAAATCGTGCGCGGGGATCGGCGCGGTGCTGCTTGCAGGACTCGGCGATACGATCCGCGTCTCTCTTACAGGAGATCCGTGCGAAGAAGTCCGCGTGGGGAGAGAATTGCTCCATGCCCTCGGGCTTGGCGGCGGTAAAATGCTCCGCTTCGTCTCCTGTCCTTCCTGCGGGCGCTGCCGGATCGATCTCGTAAAAATCGCAACGGAAGTAGAACGGCGTTTGCGGATACTGGAAGAAGAACATTTTTTCCGGAAACCGATTCGCGTCGCGGTTATGGGCTGCGCGGTAAACGGCCCCGGAGAAGCCTCGAATGCCGATATCGGGATCGCAGGCGGGGATGGGGAAGCATTGTTATTTGAACGCGGGAAGGTAATCAGAAAAATGATGGCGGAAGATATCGCCGGAGAATTTGTAGAATATGTCAAAGAATACGTTCGGTTTCATCAATCCGCGTCTGCAGATGCTATATGATCTGATGCCCCAATGCAACCGTCTGGGCGACGTAGGCACGGATCACGGGTTTCTGCCGATTTATTGCGTACAAACCGGTAAATGCAAAACGGCTGTGGCTTCCGACCTGCGGCCGCAGCCGCTGGAAATTGCAAAGAAAAATATCCGCTTGAAGCGGTGCGAAGCGCAAATCGAAACGCTGCTGTGCCCCGGCCTGGAAGGATACCGGGAACGGGAATGCGACGTGATCGCGATTGCAGGCATGGGGGGCTATACGATTTGCAATATCCTTTCGGAATGGTTGGAGGCATGCCGGCGCGACGATTATTTCCCGGGAAATATTTTATTCCTGCTGCAGCCGAACACCGCGGAACCGGAACTGCGGAAGTTTTTATGGGACCATGCGTTTCAGATCGAAGCGGAAAGCGCGGCACGCGACGGGGCGCACGTATATCTCGGGATAAAAGGGCGCTTTGGCGGCAACCGGGAAAGCTATCTGGAAACGGAGTGCTATACGGGAAAAATCATGTGCCGCAGGCTTACGGAAAACGATCGCATTTATTATGAATCTCTGTTGCAGAAATACGCGAATATGCGCAAAGGGCTTTTGGAAAAGCGGATGCAGGACGAGACTTGTATGCGCAAAATCGATCTTTGCAGAAAAATCATAGAAAGAGTCAATGGGATTTTAGACAGGAGCTGCTGATATGAAGGTAAAAGACGTCATAGCGCTGATCGAAAAGGACATCGCGCCTCTCGCGCTTGCGGAGAAGTGGGATTCGCCGGGCCTGAAAACAGGATCCGGAGATACGGAAATTTCAAAAATATTAGTCTGTCTCGACGTTACGAACGCGGTGGTTGCGGAAGCAGTGAAAAAAGGCTGCAATCTGATCGTATCGCATCATCCGTTGATTTTTCACCCGATTTCTGCGGTAACGGAAGACAGGCAATCCGTAGTCTGCCATGCGGTTCGGCATGAGATTGCAGTGTATGCGGCGCATACGAATTTTGATTTCGCAGACGGCGGCGTCAACGACGCGCTTGCGGAAGCAATCGGCCTTTCTGCCGTGAAAAAGGATGCCTCCGGGCAGCATTGCTACGGAAAGCTTTCCGTTGGTGCCGTTGGTGGGTTGCGGCACTGAAAAAAGCTGGGTACGCCCTTCCTGAACGTTATTATACCAAAGGCGTGCGAGCAGGACCTTCTGATAGAAACTGTCGGGATTTGCTGCGGCGCCTTCGATGAAGAAACAGACTGGATTTACGCCCACAAAATCGACCTCCTTTTAACGGGGGAAATCAAGCATTCGGATGCGGTGGCCTTATCGGAAGAAAGATTCATTACAGTCGGGGCCGGCCATTTCTTTACGGAAATCTGCGGCGTGAAAAAGCTTGCGCGGCGCCTTGCGGAAGCGTCCCTTCCGGCGGAGCTTGCGGAAGCTTCCTGCCAGCCGTTTACGATATTCTAAAATAAAAAAGAACACGCTACACAATTCGCCATGATTCGTCAGAGCTAATATTTTATGATAATCAGGTAAATAATTTATACATAAGATAAAGCTGACGGACGGGTGGAATCGGTATGGGTGTCATCAATAAAAAGAGTGTTTTATACTCCGTATATATTTTGCTTGCAGCGCGCGCTTCGGTAGCGGGAATCGCGCCGTTCGGCGCCGCGGCGTTTGCAGTTGCGCTTATGGCGTATGACATGAGCGCCGGCGTAATTAATGTCATTTTATATGCGGCGGCCTGTCTGATCGGCACGCTGCTGACCGGCGTTTGGCAGCAGGCTGTGATTGCGTCGCTGACAATCTTGCTGTTTACAATTTCTTTCTATTTCTTAAAAACATACGACAGAGGCGATACCCCGTTTGTTTTGAAATGTGCTGTGGCGCTCGTATTTTCAGGCGTTGTTCCTTCGGTAATCGTACTCGCAGCAACGGAATGTACGCTGATGGATGTCGTCAATCTTATTTTACAGGCAGCCGCTTCTTTTATCATGTTTTTCGTATATCGGATCGGGGAGCAATCGGCGGCGGATTTTACGGAAAATAATTCGACTCGTTATAAAATGAGCCAGGAAGAACTGGCGTGCGCCGCGATCATGGCGATCGTCGCACTGATGGGATTACCCGCTTTAAATGTGTTCGGACTCTCGGTGCGCAATGTGATCAGTATTTGTATCATTATGATTTTCAGCTGGCGCGGCGGGATCGGAACGGGCGCCGCAGCGGGAATCATGATCGGCGTCATCACGAATTATTCTTCTGCAATGACGATCTGCTTGTATGCGTTTTGCGGATTTTTAGCAGGCCTCTTGAACAAGCTCGGTAAAGCCGGCGTCGTTTCGGCCTTTGTGGTAGGGAATATCATATTAGCGGCAATGCTCGGCGGTACGAAAGAAATTATTTACGGGATGTATGAAACGGGATTTTCCGCCATTTTATTTATTATTTTGCCGAAAAAACTGCTGGATATCTTTAAAGTGCCGTTCCTCGAAGAGCATGCTGTAAAGCGCAGAGCGGCAAAGGCAGGAGAATCTCTGCCCGCCAGGCTCGATTATGCCGGAAAAGTGCGGAATGCAGCAATCAAAAAAGCAGCCTTTTACTCCGATACGCTCACAGAGATGTCGTCGGAGTTTATCGATATCAGCACAGCAGGCGCCGACCGGAATCAGGAAGATCCGTGTGTGATCCGCGTATTTCAGAAAGTCTGTGCGAATTGCCAGATGAATGGAAGCTGCTGGAAACGAGAGTACAAGCTGCGGGAAAAAGCGCTGCGGGAGTGCAAGCGGATCATTGAAAAAGAGGGCGATAAAAATCCCGGCGTCATGGCTATCCTCGGAAAATTCTGTATCAGGCCGCAGGAAGTGGTCGATGAGATCCGCATTTCGCTCGAAATTCAGCGTACGGAGAAAATCTGCAATGCAAAAATCGCGGAATGCCGCAGCCTCATTGTAAAACAACTTGGAGAAATGGGAAAGATGTCGTCCCGCATTGCAGATGAGATCAAATTTGCAACGAATTATGATTTTGACTGCGAAAAGCGCATTATCGCAACGCTGAAACGAAATGAAATATATATCTATGATGCCGTCGTTGTGAAAAATCGGTACGATATGCCGGATGTGACCCTTTACTCGCACAAGAATTACGACAGGGATAAGATCAATGAGATCCTGCGGATCCTGTCAAAAGAAACGGGCAAGCGGATGCAGCTTTACGCTATCCGTCCCGGAGAACGAAAAAATTCTATGCGCGAGATGCATTTTATCGTGCGTCCGCAGATTAAAGTCCGTTCCGAAGCGCTGTGCATTCCGGCGCCCGGCAACCAGCTTTCCGGGGATTCGTATTGTTTTACAGAGCTCCCGGACGGCAGAAGCTTTCTTGTCCTCAGCGACGGAATGGGGACAGGGAAACACGCCTCGGAACAGAGCAGCGCGGTCGTCCGTCTGATGGATCTTTATATTAAAAGCGGCATCGACCTTTCTTCCGCCGTTTCTATGGTAAACATGATGCTGACCTCTGGCTCCGCAGACGTCACAACAGCCTCTATGGACATCTGCTGCGTCAACCGCCATGAAAAGCGGGCCGCTTTCGTAAAAATGGGAGCGATGCCGTCTGTGATTGTGGGCCCGGATACATCCCGCGTCATCGAAATCAATCAGCCGCCTGCCGGCGTTACATCGGATTTGGCTGATTTGTATTGTAAAATGACAGAATGTGAAATAACTCCCGGCGATTGCATCGTGCTGTATACGGACGGCGTATACGACGCCTTTCAGAACGGCGGCGTCAGCCAGAAAGTATTTTACGAATATATCGCTTCCGTCATCCGGAAATATAACGGCGATGAAAAACGTTCTCATAAAGCTGCGGAGGAAATTTTAAAGAAGGCGTCCGGATTCGTGGAGGACGACGGCGGCGACGATATGAGCGCCGCGGTAATCGAAATCGTTTGAGCGGGCGGAAAATATAGACCGCTTATTTTATAATTATCGTTCATAATTATAGTATAAAAACACGCAAAAGATATGGTATACTTTACCGATAATTTTTTGATATAAAATGCTTTTTCTTTCCGTATCAGAAAATTATGCGGCAAAGGTTTTGCAAAAAATTCTAATATGCAGCTGGTATATCCCCTTGCTTATCTATTTGACGGGGCGGTTCTTATGTTTGAACCTTTGCAGGAAATCGACGGATCTTACAGAAAAATATTGGGGATATGTGATGAAAAATAGAATTTTACTAAAAACGAACTTATTGGTTTGTCTCGTGATCATTTTAGGTTTTCTGCTGACGGCGCTACTCGGCTATCGGGCGAACTACAATGCCTCGATTGAAAAAATAGAGCAGGTTTCTTCTTTGACGTCGGAGGGTATTTATTATCAGATCAGCTCGACCTTTACAAAACCGGTCAATATTTCCCTGACGATGGCAAATGATAGTTTGCTGAAGGAATTCCTGTCTCAGGAAGGAGCGCATTTTGAGGATCACGATTATATCGATACTTTACGGGCGTATCTGAAGACCTATCAGGAAAAATACGCATACGATTCCGTTTTTTTAGTGTCTGCGGCAACTGCGCGCTATTATAACTTCAACGGATTGGATCGCGTATTGGAGCCGGGCGATCCTGAAAATTTCTGGTATTATGACGACCTTTTACAATCTGAAGAAGAGTATAGTATGAATGTCGACAATGATGAGGTCGAAGGGGCAGAAAACGCTATTACCGTTTTTGTGAACTGCAAAATCAAAGATAGCAGCGGAGCGCTTCTGGGCGTCGTGGGGGTTGGCGTCCGGATCGATTCCTTGCAGCAAACATTACAAAGCTATCAGGATGAATATGATATGACCGCTTATCTGATAGACGAAACGGGAATGATCGAAATCTCGACAGAATATACCGGTTACGAAAAAGTCAACCTATTCGAGGTGGACCGGCATGGAGCAAACAGCAAACAGCAGATTTTAGAATGGACGAAAGAAGGCGCCGCACTTGATTTTTGGGATTTGGACGATAACGGTCAGAAACATAATTATGTCGTTGCGCGGTACTTACCGGAAGTGCAGTGGCACTTGGTAGTCGAACGAGATACCAGTATACTCCTGCAAAATTTGAACAGGCAGCTCATGCTGACGGTTTTGGTAATCATCTTCATTCTCGTAATCATCCTCATGATTATCACCCGCGTAATCCGGCGCTACAACATACGGATCGTGCAGCTGACGGAATCCGTCGAACGGGAAAGACAGGGCATTTTCACAAAAGCCACGGAACAGCTTTTCGATAACATCTATGAGCTCGATATTACCCACAACCGTCCGGCGAACGCCGCAACAGAAAACTATTTTGAAAGTATGGGAGTACCGCGCGGTACGTCGTATGACAATGCGGTCCATATCATTGCGGAAAAACGGATCAAGGAAGAGTACCGGCAGGGATATCTCGATATGTTTTTATCGAAAAACGTGACAGAGGCTTTTGAAAACGGGCAGGAAACCCTTTTATATGAATTTTTATTTACAAAAGACGGCGCAATTTACGAATGGATGCGGATCACGGCGCGGATTGTGAAATGGGAATCGGATCAAACCCTCCATATGCTCGTTTACCTTTTGAATATCGACGACGAAAAACGCCAGGAGCAATGGATGCAGCAACTGGCGGAAACGGATGAAATGACAGGATTTTTGACGAAAACGGCAACGCAGCGCCGCATCGAACAAATCCTGCGCGATTCTCCGGAGGAATGTTTTGCGTTCTTTATTTTTGATATCGATCATTTTAAGCAGGCCAACGACTTGTACGGGCATGCTTTCGGCGATTCGGTCATCCGCACCTTCGCACAGACCATTCAGGAAAATTTCGATCGCAATGCAGTTTTGGGAAGGCTCGGCGGAGACGAGTTTGCGGCATTCTTTCCCGCTGCGCAGGATGCACAGGCGGAGCAGAAGCTGCAAATCCTGTGTGAAACGCTGAACCGCGAGCACATCTGGTCTGACAAAAAATGGTATATTTCCGCAAGCATCGGAGCCGCTTTCGCGCCCCGGGACGGAAATCGTTTCAATATGCTTTATCAGTGCGCCGACGCCGCATTGTATGAAACGAAAAAAGGCGGACGCGGCAGTTTTACCATCTATCATAATATGACCGGAGGAAAAGCCGAATCTGAAATGTGATCTTCCGCGATGAAACAGAGCTGAAATTCCAAAAAGATACAAATCTGCAAAAATTTTGTAGGTTTACTTTGCCATATAAATATTATATAATGTTTGAAAGCGTTTTTTGAAAAAGGCTTTTAGTAAATTTTTCATTTGAAAGGTTTGGAGTAGTATGGCTAAAGTGACATTCAGAGAGGAAAGATGTAAGGGCTGCGGTCTCTGCGTCGAGGTATGTCCAAAGAAGATCGTCGAATTGAACCAGCATCAGCTGAATTCAAAAGGCTATCATCCTGCGGGCGTGACGGATCAGGAACAATGTATCGGATGCGCGTTCTGCGCCACGATCTGTCCCGATTGCGTGATCAAGGTAGAGAAATAAGTACTTACAATTGTGAAGAAAGGTGGAACGGACATATGGGTGAAAAGCTGTTGATGAAAGGAAATGAAGTAATCGCAGAAGCAGCGCTGCGCGCGGGATGCCGTCATTATTTTGGCTATCCGATCACACCGCAGACGGAAGTTGCGCATTATATGGCAAAAAAAATGGAAGAACTGGGCGGCGTTTTCGTACAGGCAGAAAGCGAAGTAGCAGCAATTAATATGGTGTACGGCGCGGCCAGTGCAGGCAAACGCGTCATGACGTCCTCCTCCAGCCCCGGAATCAGTTTAAAACAAGAAGGCATATCCTATTCGGCATGTGCGGAACTGCCGATGGTCATTATAGATGTAGTCAGATGCGGCCCGGGCCTCGGAGGTATTTTACCGGCGCAATGCGATTATTTTCAGATGGTAAAAGGCGGGGGTCACGGCGACTATAATCTGATCGTATTCGCGCCGTCAAGCGTACAGGAATTATATGAACTCGTCGTACATGCGTTCAATGTTTCCGATAAATATCGGAATCCCGCCGTTATTCTCGGGGACGGCTACTTGGGACAGATGATGGAAGCCGTAGAATTCCGGGATGAAGAGCCGATCGAGCAGGTAGAAAAACCATGGGCTACGGTAGGGTCGAATATGGAACGGGAACACAATGTGATCACGTCGATTTATATCGAAGCCGACGTACTGGAAGCCCATAATAATAAAATGCAGGAAAAATACCGCCGCATCGAGCAAAATGAAACGATGGTGGAAGAATATAACTGTGAGGGAGCCGACGTCATCGTCGCGGCATACGGCACCGTAGCGCGCGTCGTTAAAAACGTAATCAAAGACGCGGCAAAAGAAGGCATTAAAGTCGGACTGATCCGTCCGATCACGCTGTGGCCTTTCCCGGTGAAATCGTTTGAAAAATATGCGGAAACGCCGAAAGGCTTTTTAACGGTAGAAATGAGCGCCGGTCAGATGGTAGAAGATGTAAGGCTCGCCGTAAACGGGAAAAATACGGTTGATTTTTACGGCAGAACGGGCGGAAACGTGCCGGCGCAGAGTGATATTTTACAAAAAGTACGCGAAATCGCGGGACGTCGATAAGGAGGCAGACGTAATATGAGTATAGTTTTCGACAGACCCCACGCATTGATTGACAAACCGATGCATTATTGCCCCGGCTGTACGCACGGAATCGTACACAGGCTGATTGCCGAGGTAATAGATGAGCTTGGAATAGAAGGAAAAACGGTAGGCGTTTCTCCGGTAGGATGTACCTACAATAACTATGAATATTTTAATTGCGATATGGTGCAGGCGGCGCACGGCCGGGCGCCGGCCGTCGCGACAGGGTTGCGGCGCTCGCTGCCGGAAAATGTCGTTTTCACCTATCAGGGCGACGGCGATCTGGCGGCGATCGGTACGGCGGAAATCGTCCATGCCGCTACCAGAGGGGAAAAGATCACGACCATCTTTGTAAATAACGCGATTTACGGAATGACCTCCGGGCAGATGGCGCCTACGACGCTTCTGGGACAGGTGACGACGACGACGCCGTTTGGCAGAAAGCCCGAGATACACGGATATCCGGTCAAAGTTTGCGAGCTGCTCTCCACGCTCGAAGGCGCCGCTTACATCGAAAGAGTAGCGGTCAACAATGTGAAAAACATCAAAAAAGCCAAACAGGCCATTAAAAAGGCATTCGAAATGCAGATTGCCGGGAAGGGTTTCACGTTGGTGGAAATTCTTTCTACCTGTCCGACGAACTGGGGGATGAATCCGCTCAAATCACTGAAGTGGCTCGAGGAGAATATGATGCCGCATTATCCGCTGGGCGTTTATAAAGACGTATCAGAAAACTGACGAAAGGACGGTAATATTATTATGATGAATCAAATTATATTGGCGGGCTTTGGAGGCCAGGGAATCCTTTCGATGGGGCATTTTATTGTGCATGCCGGGCTGCTGGACGGGAAAAACGTCTCCTGGCTGCCCTCCTATGGTCCTGAAAAACGGGGCGGTACGGCAAATTGCCATGTGATCGTAGGCGATGAAGAAGTCGGTTCCCCGATTATCAGCAGCGCTACCGTTCTCATTGCAATGAATCGGCCGTCACTGGAAAAATTCGAATCTCTGGTGGAGCCGAACGGGATCATTATTACGGATAAAAGTCTCGTTCCCGTAAAACCGTCGCGCAAAGACGTAAGGCTTTATGAAATTCCTGCTACGGAAATGGCGTATGAGCTGGGGAACGCTACGTATGCGGGAGTCATCATCCTCGGGAAATTGATCGCATTGACGGACGTCGTAACGAAAGAAAATTTTGAAGTGGCGCTCCGCGCGATTCTGAAGCCGTCTAAGCATTTTATGATCCCGGATGAAATGAAAGCCTTGCAGCAGGGCGCCGACTATCAGTGCGAATAATCATGTCATTGAAAGAGGGGGGCTTTTATGATTTTCGAAAGAAATAACAATTTTGAAAGATTGATATTGATCGGGATGCCGTGCTCCGGCAAATCCTCCATTGGTAAATATCTGGCGCAGCACTACAGGCTGGAATTTTACGACATGGACGAAGAAATTGTAAAAGCCGCCAATCTGTCTATCCAGGAAATTTTTGAAAAAAAAGGGGAGGCTGCATTCCGCGAGCTTGAGACGCAGGTGACGATCAGCCTTTCGGAAAAACAAAACGCTTTGATTGCAACGGGCGGCGGCATTGTGACGAGAGAAAACAATATGCGCTATTTTCAGAAAAAAGGTAGTCTGATTGTATTTATACATCGGGATTTCTGCAAATTAGCTACGACGCCGAAACGAATTATGGATAAAAGGCCGATGCTTCAGAAAACAAGCTTTGACAAGCTGCTGAAGCTGTATAAGACGAGGCTTCCGCTTTACAGAAAGTATTGCGATATCGAAATCCATAATGATTCCAACAAGGATGATGCCGTCCGGGAGATCACAAGGGCGATCGACAATTATCCGGTTCCGGGAGATCATGAAACGAATGAATAAATTGCGCTTTCTAATTATCAATGGACCGAATCTCAATTTGCTGGGAATCCGTGAACCGCATATTTACGGCGCGATGACGTATTCGGCGCTTTGCGATTATATCAGGGAACAGGCGCAAAGCATGGAGATCGATACCACGTTTTTCCAGTCGAATCATGAGGGAGCCATCATAGACGAAATTCACGCCGCATATCATAAAATGGATGGTATCATAATAAACGCAGGAGCTTTTACCCATTACAGTTATGCGATTCTGGATGCGCTGAAAGCCGTAGGGATTCCTGCCGCGGAAGTCCATATCAGCGACGTCGACAACAGGGAAGACTTTCGCAAAATTTCCGTGATCCGGCCCGCATGCTGCATCTGTATCTCGGGACGGGGCTATGAAGGCTATATTGATGCGATCAAAGCATTGGCGGAGAAACTCCAAATTCATCGGTGAGGGATGTTTTACGATGGGCAATTTTATGAAAGCAGATCTGAAATTGGACAGTATATACGATATCGATCCCGCTGTATTGAAGGAAAAGGGAATCAAGGGGATTCTTTTCGATATCGATAATACGCTGGAAGAATATGATACGAAGGAGCCGGGTGAAAAATCGATTGCTTGGATCCGGTACCTCAGCGAATGCGGTTTTCGGATCGGCATATTATCGAATGCAAGCCACAAACGGGCGGAGCGGTTTTTAAATGGTTTTCCAAAAGTGGATTTTCCGGAAATCCTTATGGTGTCCAAAGCTGGAAAACCACTTAAATTCGGTTTTTTAAAATTGATCAGGGAAATGGAAATCGAGCCGCACGAAGCCGTTATGGTGGGCGATCAGCTTTATACGGATATTTGGGGCGGAAATCGGTCCGGCTGCGCTACGATATTTGTCAAACCGATCAATCAAAGTATAGAGCCTGTGTTCGTCAGATTGAAAAGACTGATCGAGAAGCCGTTTATATAAGGAGACGTCAATGTTTTACGAAAAAAGAATCCTGCGGCTGCGGGAAATGATGAAAGAAAAATACATTTTCGGCGTCTATGTGACATCGCCGGAAAATGTTTTTTATTTATCCGGTTTTACGGGATTCGGCGATGCACGGCTTTTTATCGGCAGGGAGGCGGCATGGCTGATTACGGATTCCCGCTATACGCTGCAAGCCGGAGTCCAGTGCCCGGATTACCGCCTGATTACTGCGAATGCGGAAAATACGGCGGTTCTGGAAGAAATACTCAAGAATGAAAAAATCACGGTAGTCGCATTTGAAAACGAGCGGATTTCGTACAAAGATTATAAGGGGTTGAAAGATCATTTCGATTTTGTAGAGTTTGTAGAGCTGAACGGATATTTTACATCGATCAGAGATGTGAAAGAAGAAACGGAAATTCATATGATTGAAAAAGCTTGTCGCATCGCATGCGATTCTTTAAAACAGATTCTGGATATGATCCGTCCCGGTACGGCGGAATCGGAAATTGCGGCGGAGCTGGAATATAGAATGAAAAAAAACGGCGCGTCCGACAGATCTTTTGACACGATTGTGGCGTCGGGCGTGCGGAGCGCAATGCCGCACGGCGTTGCCTCCGAGAAAAAGATCGAGAACGGAGACGTGGTGACGATCGATTTTGGGTGCGTTTATAAGCAGTATTGCTCCGATATGACAAGAACGTTTTTCGTAGGCCGGCCGGATCCAAAATTAGTTGAACTCTATCAGATCGTATATGAAGCGCAAATTGCTGCGATTGACGGCTATCGAATGGGGATGACGGGAGCGGAGCTGGATCATATTTCCCGGGAAATAATTGTCTCAAAAGGATACGGACCCAATTTCGGACATAGCCTCGGTCATGGCGTTGGCATCGAAATACATGAGGGCGCCGCCATCGGCCCGCGGAATCATGAAAGGATCCGCGAACAGACGGTGTTCAGCATAGAACCGGGAATTTATGTGGAAAATTTGGGAGGCGTCCGGATCGAAGATCTCGTCGTATTGGAAGAAGGAAAAATCAGAATTTTAACGGCAGATTTTGACAAAAAAATGCTTGTCTTATGAGAAATAAAATGGTATAATCTTTCGATGTAATTCCTTGTTCTGCCAAAAAGGCAGGACCGTTTAGTCCAAAAGGAGGTGAATTGGAATGAATAAATATGAAGTTATGTTTATCGTGAACCCGGAATTGGGGGAAGAAGGCATCAAGGCGGTATCTGATAAATTCAAGTCCATGCTGGAGTCTGCAGGAACGGTTGAGACGTTTGCGGAATGGGGCAAGAGACGTTTGGCTTATCCGATACAGGATCTGACGGAAGGCTATTATATTCTTGCTACTTTTGAAGCCGCTCCGGAGTTTCCGGCCGAACTTGAGAGAATATTCAAGATCACGGACGGCGTGATCAGATATCTTGTGACAAGATGCGAATAATCGCTTGATTATCGAGGAAAAGGCGCATTACCGCTTGTGCGGAGAAAAGGATGGTATCGTATTATGAATAAAGCGATTCTTATCGGAAGACTTACGAAGGATCCGGAAATCAGATATACGGCGGGAAACAATACGGCGGTCTGCCAGTTTACAGTGGCTGTAGACAGACGCTTTAAATCGGAGAACCAGCCTACGGCGGATTTTATCCCGGTTGTAGCCTGGAGACAGACGGCGGAATTTGTTTCGAAGTATTTTACGAAAGGCAGCAGAATTGCGCTTGTCGGACAGATACAGACGCGATCCTGGGATGATACGGAAGGCAAGAAGCATTATGTGACGGAAGTCATTGCGGATGAAGTGGAATTTTGCGAAAGCAAAAGACAGGAAGGGAATTACCAGCAGGGCATGACGCCTCCGCCTCCGATGCCGGCGCCGACGCAGCAGGCGGCACAGCAGCCGAAAACCGAGAACGGGTTTACAGACGGATATTTTCCGTTGGATGATGACGGAGACGTTCCGTTTTAATCCTGTTCGAAAAAATTGTACGTAAAGGAGGTTCCCACGCATGCCGTATGCAAAGAAAGAAAAATCCGGCAAAGACGCTTATGACAAAGGCGATATGAAGACCGGTATGAAGCAGAGAAGAAGCAGAAAGAAAGTTTGTCCTTTTTGTGTGGATAAAGCAGAGAGTATTGATTATAAAGAAATCGCAAAGCTCAGGAAGTTCGTTTCCGAACGAGGAAAGATTCTTCCGAGACGGATTTCCGGCTGCTGCGCAAAGCACCAGAGACAACTTACAATCGCAATCAAGAGAGCGAGACACGTTGCATTAATGCCTTTCTCGGCCGATTGATTCAACAGGTTTGAAATGGTGCCGCCCTTGAAAAGGGGAGCACCATTTTCTTTTCAGGAGATTTTATGAAAAAAAGACTGATTGAAAAATTGAATATGGTAATCGTCAATATTGTTTTGGCGTCGATTTTACTCGTAATTTTTTCATATCATTTTCTGATACGGAAGCACTATGGATTTTTGATTTTTGCCGTAGTTTGTTTTATTTTTATCATTACGATCAATACGCTGATTCTGTTTTTCAAGAAAAAAGCGGCGGCGGATAAAGTAAAAGCGCTGTCCTTTTATCTGAATGGGAAGGATGCCTATGCCGGCGCCGGTGCGATCCGGAATTTCAATCTGCCGCTGGCGTTTTTGTCGGATGCCGGAAACTATATCTGGAGCAATGAATTGTTCGCGGACCTTTTTCCTGATAAAAATGAAATGAAGCAGGAATTAAAAAATATCTATCTTCTCCATGTCCGCCCGAAAATAGAACTGCTCGACAGCAACCTTTCTTTTGAAATATGGATCGGAGAACGCAGTTTCATTACAATGGTGTCCATCGTAAATACGTCTGTCGGCAGCAGGGACGGTTATGCCGTTATGATGTATTTTATCGATAATACGTCGGAAAAAGAACTTTTAGAAACGTATAACAGACGGCGGATCGCAGTCGGCGAAATCGTACTGGACAGTTACGAAGAGATTTATCAGACAAACGGCGAGATCGTGATCAACAGTATTGCGGTGGAATTGTCGAAATTAATCGACAAATGGCTGAAAGGGAAAAAGGCGATCGCAAAAAAAATGGTGCGCGACAGATATTTTATCGTCATGGAAGACGCATCTCTGAATGAGCTGATCAAAGACAAGTTCAGCATTCTGTCTGAAGCGAAAAAGATCAATGTCGGAAACAGCATTCCCGTCACGCTCAGTATCGGCGTTTCTGCGCATGAAGATTCTATTGTGGAAAACGATGTAAAAGTCTCGCAGGCAATCGAGACGGCGTCCAGCAGAGGAGGCGATCAGGCCGTCGTCAAATATAAGGGAAAACCGGATTCTTATTATGGCGCGGGCAACGTCGAGCTGGAAAGCCTGAATGAAGTGAAGGCGCGTGTGGTGGCCAATCAGCTGAAGGATCTGATCCTGTCCAGCTCAAAGGTATTGGTAATGGGGCATTCCGTACCGGACACGGACATGGACTCGTTAGGCGCTTGTCTTGCGGTCTACCGCGCTGCGACGCTTTTAAATAAGCGTGCGAGAATCGTCCTGAAAGAATCGAAAGAGCTGATCCGGGTCATGATGGAAGAAATCCAGAAACATCCGGAATATGACGATGTGTTTATCAATACGAGCTACGCGCTGGCGATCCGGGACGACAATACGTTGCTCGTCGTCGTGGATGTTTCCGATGCATCCCGTACGGAAGCACCGCGCCTTTTGGAAGGCGCGGAGAAAATCGCCGTCATCGACCATCACAGAAGAGGGCCGGAGTATATTAAAAATACGTTGCTCGACTATAACGAAGTTACCGCTTCTTCTACGAGCGAGCTGATGATCGAAATTTTGAAATATATGCATCCGGGACTGACGATACCAAAAATAGAGGCGGAAGCCATGTATGCCGGTATCCTTGTGGACACTAAGAATCTCGTTTTCAAAACCGGCAGGAGGACTTTCTCCGCCGCGGCATTCTTGCGGGGACAGAACGTGGATACCGTATCGGTGCGAAGATATACGCAGCCGGACCTCGATACGTTCCTGGAGATTACGAAGGTGACTTCAAACGCAAAGATCCATTTTGGAAAAATATCGATCAGCAAAGCTAAAAATCAGGCGCGGAACCGAGATCTCGTCATTTCAATTGCAGCGGACCAGATGTTGAACGTATTGGGAATCGAAGCCTCTTTCGTCCTGTTTGAACAGGAGGACGGCACGGTGAAAATTACGGCGCGGTCACTGGGAGAAATCAACGTACAGGTTATCATGGGAGAAATGGGCGGCGGCGGACATCTGACGGCGGCAGCGGCAGTCGTTCGCGGCGCCAGCATGGATGAGACGGAACGCGCATTGATCAAAAATATCAAAGATTATTTATATGCATAAAAGCGATAGAGGAGGTTTCCATGAAAATTATATTAAAGCAGGATGTAAACGGCCTGGGTAAAAAAGAAGATATTGTGAACGCAAGCGATGGTTATGCAAAAAATTACTTAATTCCCAGAGGAATTGCGATTGAAGCAACGGCGGGAAACATCAATGAGGCGAAAAATAAAAGCAAAGCCGCCGCAGAGAAAAAACAGCGGGAACTGGAACAAGCGAAAGAATTTGCCGCCAGAATAGAAAATAAAACGGTGACGATTCAAGCAAAAGCAGGGGAAAGCGGCAAGCTGTTCGGCGCGATTTCTGCAAAAGATATTGCGGATGCTGTTAAATCGCAATATCAGGCCGATGTGGATAAGAAGAAAATCGTACTCCACGAACCGATCAAGACGGCAGGAGAACACCGGGTGGAAATCCGGATCTGTGCGGGCGTGACGGTAAATCTCAACGTAAATATCGTTATATAAAGGGGTTGTGGGCCGCCGATGAAAATGCTTCCTCCTCAGAATATCGATGCGGAGAGATCCGTATTGGGCGCAATCCTCACGGATCAGAGCGTAATGCTCGATATCATGGAAATCCTGCAGCCCCAAGATTTTTACAGGGCAGATCATGGTCTGATTTTTTCAGCCATGGTCCGTCTGTTCTTGCAGTCGAAGCCCATCGATCTCATTACCATAACGGAAGAACTGACTTCTGCGGGAGATATCGCAAAGGCCGGCGGGCCGCAATATGTCATTTCGCTTACGGAAGACGTGCCGATCGTTTCGAATGCACTGCAATATGCGGCAATCGTATCTGACAAAGCGGTTCAGCGCCGCCTGATCAAAGCGGGCGGAGATATTGCGAAAGCCTCTTACGCACCGGAGGGCGACGTAAACGGGCTCCTCGAAATGGCGGAAAAGACAGTATTTGACATTTCCCAGGGACGAAATTCCAAATCCTATGTTAAAATTTCAGATGTGCTTCCTCAGATCTACGAAGAAATTTCCGAACTTTCCCAGGGAAAAGATATTTCCGGAATTCCTACGGGCTTCCTCGATCTCGATAAAATTCTATACGGCCTGCACAGCCCCGATCTCGTTCTTGTCGCGGCGCGCCCCGGGATGGGAAAAACTGCCTTCATGCTCAATGTCGCCCAATATGCGGCGGTCAAAAAAAACATCCCGGTCGCGGTATTCAACCTGGAAATGTCCAACGAACAGCTTGTGAAACGAATCATCAGCAGCGAAGCGAATATCGATTCTGAAAAGCTGCGCAGCGGACAGCTCAGTACGGAAGATTGGAATAACTTTGCCGGAATTTTTGATACGCTTGGCAGTGCGCCGATCTATTTTGACGACAACACAGACATGACGGTGACTTCCATACGCGCCAAATGCCGGAAACTGAAGCTGGAGAAAGACATCAAATTGGTCATCGTGGACTACCTGCAGCTGATGAAGAGCGGCGGTTATTCGGACAGCAGGGTCAATGAGGTGTCGGATATCTCGCGTTCTCTGAAAGTGATGGCAAGAGAACTTGAAGTACCGGTGCTCGTCGGCTCCCAGCTCAGCCGGGAAGTCGAAAAAAGGGCCGATAAACGGCCGATGCTGAGCGACCTCAGAGAATCGGGCGCCATCGAGCAGGACGCGGATATCGTGCTGTTTCTTTACAGGGATGATTATTATAATAAAGAATCGCCTTTTAAAAACATTGCGGAAGTCATCATCGGAAAGCATCGAAACGGGGCGACGGGAACGGTACAGCTGGCGTATGAACCAACGAGGATGGCATTCCGCAACGTCGCTTTTATGGGAAACAAATAAAGGATGTATTCAGAAATTTATCAAAAATTTGCCGAATGCGCCGCGCAAAAATGCGGCCTGATAAAAGATGGAACCGGCACGGTTGTGACAGCCGTGTCAGGCGGAGCCGATTCCGTTTGCCTTTTATTGCTGCTGCGTGAATACTACGGGCGCGGACGGCTCCTGTGCGCCCATTTTAATCATAAAATCCGCGGCCGGGAAGCCGAACGGGATGCCCATTTTACAAAAGAACTCGCAAAGCAGCTGAACGTAGAATTTTACTATGGAGAAGCAGACGTCCCGCAGTATGCAGGGGAGCACGGAATGGGATTCGAAGAAGCAGCAAGAACGCTCCGGTATGCTTTCCTGCAAAATATCGCAGGGCAGGCAGACGGCGCCGCTTTTATTGCGGTCGCACATAACCGGGACGACAGGATCGAAACGGTATTGCACAATATTGCGCGCGGAACGTCTGTAGACGGCCTGAAAGGGATCGAATACCGGAAAAAGAATGTCATAAGACCTATTTTAGACTTATCCAGAACAGAAACCGAAGCCGTATGCGCATATCATCACATCCGTCCGGTATACGACAGCACAAATGCAGATTCCCGATATACGCGGAATAAAATACGAAATGAAGTGCTGCCGTATTTAGAACGTGTTTTCGGAGACGGCTTCAAGGAGCGCCTGTTCAGATTATCCGTATCGGCCGCGCTGGACAGCGACTATTTGAATCTGGCGGCGCAGGAGGCTTTTCAGGCTTGCTGCACAGAGGAAACGCAGCCGTTTCATAAAATCGTGATGGATCGGGTAAAATACAAAACGATGCACAAAGCGATGCAAAAGCGCCTGATACGCTACATTTTAAGTAAAATAGAAGATAAAGACGGAACAGTTGTTTTCCCGGAATTTTCCGGAATTTATTCCGGTATGATCGAACGGGTATGCGCCATGGCGGAAGAACCGCTTTCCGGTAAAATATTGGAACTGCCGTCCGGCGTGCGCTGTATTACGGAACCTGCCGGTTTCTCGTTTACGCATGAAACGTGTCTGAAAATGGATTCCCAGAGTCGGCTCGATTCCGGCGATTTTATCACAGAGGAAAAATCGTTTTCGGCAGAGGAAGCGCTCCGGATCCTGGAAACAAAAACGAATGAAGAAGAATTCTTCGATGCAAACGAACTGCAAAACCGATTCGGAACCGATTTTCGGATAGAATTCCGGCAGGCACGGCAAGGAGATCATTTTATCCCCTTTGGATCGCCTGGGGGAAAGAGCCTGCGGAAATTTCTCATCGACAGGAAAATCGGACGATATGAACGCGGTTTCATAGTCGTCGCCGCGATCGGGAGCGAAATCCTCTGGATCCCGGGAATCCGAAGAAGCGGCGTTGCGCCTATTGATAAAAATACAACTCGTGTTATAATGTTAAGACATATTGCGCAGACGGAGGTTTACGAATGAAAGAAATGGAAGAATATTTAGGCAGGGTGCTGGTTCCCAGAGAAGAGATTCGCAGCATGGTGGAAGAGCTGGGCGCTCGTATTACGAATGATTATAAAGGCAAAGAATTATTTTTAATCGGAGTGCTGAAGGGCGGCTTCCTTTTTCTGGCGGATCTGGTACGGGAAATCAAAATTCCTGTGGAAATGGACTTCATCGCAGTGTCGAGCTACGGCTCCTCTACGAAATCTTCCGGCATCGTGCAACTAATCAAGGATGTGGACGTGCCGCTCAATGAAAAACATGTCATCATCGTGGAAGATATTATCGACACGGGCCTGACGCTCACGTACCTGAAAGACCTGCTGTCGGCGCGGAACCCTTTGAGCGTAAAGATTTGCACCGCTTTTGATAAGCCTTCCAGAAGGAAAGTTGATTTAAAAGCCGAATATACGGGAATAACTGTTCCTGACGAATATGTCGTCGGGTATGGATTGGATTTCAACGGAATTTTACGGAACGTGCCTGACCTGTACGTCCTGAATGAAAAATATTATAGAAAATAAAGGAGGTCGTTCGCTTGAAGCTATTGAAAAGTATTTCACCGTATCTGGTCATTGTCGGGATCATCGTGCTGTTCGGCGTCGTGATTACGAGCCTGATTAATCCGCCGGAAATGACCTATACGGAATTTATCAGAGAGCTGAATGCCAATAATATAGAAAAAGTAGAGCTGGAAGACAATACGGCGACGGTCGTCGTCAAAGAAAACAGCAGCGCGGATAAAGAGATGAAATCCGGCAAGTATATGCTGAACATCAAATCCTATGATAACTTTGACGAAATGATGATAAAGGAGCTCCAGAACGGAAGATCGATCGAATATAAAGCAGTGGTCAAGAAAATTCCTTTTATCGTATCGATTCTGCCGTATATTCTGCTAGTGGTACTGTTTTTCATATTTATGTACGTCATGCTGGGCCAGGGCCAGGGCGGCGGCGGAAAGGTTATGAATTTCGGTAAAAGCAGGGCGCGGCTCTACACGACGAGCAAAATCACATTTGCCGACGTAGCCGGGGCGGAAGAAGAAAAAGAAGAAATGATGGAGCTCGTTTCTTTTCTGAAAAATCCGAAAAAGTATTCTCTCCTCGGAGCCAGAATTCCGAAAGGAGTGCTCATGGTAGGCCCTCCGGGAACAGGAAAGACCTATCTTGCAAAAGCCGTGGCAGGAGAAGCCGGCGTGCCGTTTTTTTCCATCAGCGGATCGGATTTTGTAGAAATGTACGTCGGTGTGGGCGCCTCCAGAGTCCGCGACTTATTTGAACAGGCCAAAAAGAATTCCCCCTGTATCGTATTCATAGATGAAATCGATGCCGTCGGCCGCCACAGAGGCGCCGGCCTGGGAGGGGGCCATGACGAAAGGGAACAGACTTTGAACCAGCTGTTGGTCGAAATGGACGGATTCGGTATGAATGAGGGCGTCATCGTAATCGCCGCGACAAACCGCCCCGATATTTTAGATCCGGCGCTTACGAGACCCGGACGGTTCGACCGGAAGATCGTAGTCGGATATCCGGACATCAAGGCAAGAGAGGAAATCCTGAGAGTCCATGCAAAAAATAAACCGCTGGACGAAAGCGTGAATCTCTCGGATGTGGCAAAAATCACGTCGGGCTTTACGGCTGCGGATCTTGAAAACCTTCTGAACGAAGCGGCGCTCCTTGCGGCACGCGATCACAGAGAGACGATCGGAATGCAGCAGATCAAGGAAGCGACGTTCCGGGTGATCGTGGGTCCGGAGAAAAAGAGCAGAGTAATGACGGAGAAGGATAAATGGCTGACGGCGCTGCATGAGGTAGGCCATGCGATTGCGGTGAAACTTCTCTCGACTACGGACAAAGTCGATCGGATTTCAATTATTCCCGCAGGCGGCGCAGGCGGATACACGGCGCACCGCCCGGAAGAAGATACCTCCTATATGACGCGTTCACAGCTGAACGAAGAAATCATGATCTGCCTTGGCGGAAAAGCGGCGGAGGATCTTGTTTTGAATGAAGTCAGCACCGGCGCTTCCTCGGATCTGAAACGTGCGAATACGGTAGCGCATAATATGGTTGCAAAATACGGCATGAGCGAAAATATCGGGAATCTCGTCTTCGAAAACGACAGCAATGAAGTTTTTATTGGAAAAGATTATGGCCATACGCGGACTTACAGTGAAGAAACGGCTGCCGTGATCGACAGGGAAGTGAAGACGATTATCGACAATGCTTATATAAAGGTGAAAAAGGTTCTTACGGATAACATCGATAAACTGAATACGATTGCGCGGGTTCTTCTGGAAAAGGAGCGAATCGAGGGCGACGAATTCGAGGCCCTTATGAATGAATAAACAATAATATATGCATAATTGTTTCCAGTATCAGAATCATGATTACGTAAGCGATATCCATCAGTGAACAATCCTTTCTTTTTCCGGGGCATATTATATTCTATGCTCCGGAAAAAGGCGTTGTGACGCAATACGATGAGAATGGAGACAATGAGAATGAGTGCCGCCGGCTTTGAAAACAAATTAAAAGGAATCATAACGGACATCATCTTTGAAAATGCGGAAAGCGGTTTCAAGATCTGCGAAATGGACACAACGGAAGAGGTCGTCATTGTAAAAGGCACGCTGCCGTTCGTACAAATCGGGGAAACGGTATCGCTGGAAGGAAGCTGGGTTACCCATGACGTTTACGGGGAACAATTTTCCGTAACCTCTTTTGTGAAAGAAATTCCGCGGGATTCTGCGGATATGGAAGTATTTCTTGCCTCCGGACTGATTGAAGGCGTAGGAAATGCCACGGCCCATCTGATCGTGGAGGCTTTCGGAGCGGATACATACGAAACGATTTTAAAGCATCCCGAAAAATTAGCGGACCTGAAGGGAATCACCCATAATAAAGCGATGAAGATTGCGTCGGCATTTCAGGAACATTTTCAGATGAGCGATATCGTGATGTTTTTCAATAAATACGGCGCCGGAACAAAGCTGGCCGTCAAAGCATATCAGAAATACGGCGGCAATGCGGTTCGCATCATCGAGGCAAATCCGTATATCATGATCGGGGATATTCCGGAGGTCGGATTTAAAACTGCGGACAAGATCGGACGGACGATCGGGCTTCCGTTCGATTCCGACAGCAGAATTTATGCGGGGATTCTCCATTGCCTGAAGCAGGGCATGCAATACGGACATGTGTATGTCCCGTTTGAAATGCTGGAAAATGAATGCGCAGAGCTTTTACAGATCGAGAAAGAAAAAATCGGACAACGAATCGAAGAACTCGATGCCATGTCGAAAGTGAAGCTTCATACGGATGGAGCGGGAGACAGAATCGTGTATCTTTCGTACATGTATCACAGCGAACAATATGTGGCGGAGAAGCTGAATCGTCTGCGCTGCGCAATCGATACGTTCGAGGAAGACAATTTTGAATTATCGATCCGTCAGTTTGCCGATTTTACCGGTTACGCCCTGGATGAAGATCAGATCAGCGCAGTCAGAACGGCGGGAGAAAACGGAGTTACGATAATCACGGGCGGGCCGGGAACGGGAAAAACGACGATTATTCGCGCTCTGGTGCATTTTATGTCTTCGTGCAATAAGAAGTGCCTTTTAGCCGCGCCTACGGGCAGAGCGGCCAAAAGAATGACGGAATCCTGCGGCATGCAGGCAAAAACGATCCATCGTTTGCTGGAATTTTCCGGCGACGATACGAATGATGATGCGAATCTTACATTCAAAAGAGATGAAAACAACCCGATTGAAGCGGACGTGCTGATTATCGACGAACTTTCCATGGTGGACCTTCTTTTGATGTATCATTTGCTCAAAGCATTGCCGGAGAAAATCCAGCTGATTTTAGTAGGAGATAAAGACCAGCTGCCATCGGTAGGCTCAGGCAACGTGCTGCGCGACATGATCGCATCAGAACTGTTTCCGACCGTGACGCTTTCGATGATTTACCGTCAGGACAACGAAAGCCTTATCACGCTGAACGCACATAAAATCAATCATGGGGAAATGCCGGAATTCAACCGTAAAAACGGGGATTTTTTCATTATCGGACGCACCAGCCCGCAAAGCTGCGCGGAGGGGGTTGTGGAATTATGCACGAAGCGCCTGCCGGAAGCATACGGAATCGATCCGCTCCATGACATACAAGTGCTGATTCCCGCAAAAAAAGGAACGAGCGGAGCGGTCAATATGAATATTTTACTTCAGGAAAAACTGAATCCTGCGGAGCGGTACAAGCATGAAATTCTTGTAAACGGCGTCATATACCGGGAAGGCGACCGGATCATGCAGATCAAAAACAATTATAAAATAAAATGGCGGCGGAGCGGCCGGCCGGAAGAAGGAGAAGGGATTTTCAACGGCGAAATGGGGGAAATTACGCAGATTGACGAGAAAGTGAGGAGCTTACGGTGGCATTTGACGATGACCGTTACGCTGCTTATAATTTTAACGAATTGGGACAGCTGGAGCATTGTTATGCGATCACGGTGCATAAAAGCCAGGGCAGCGAATTCCCGTATTGCGTGATCCCCCTCGTGGGGAGCCCCTCCATGCTGATGACGCGAAATATCCTTTATACAGCGATTACGAGAGCCAAAAAGATGGTGATTATCGTCGGTACGAAGGAACACGTACGGCGCATGACGGAAAACGACAGGCAGCAGCTGCGTTTTACGGGATTACGGGGGATGTTATGCGGGTACTTGACCTGATTTATCCGCCTGCCTGTCCTTTGTGCGGGAAAACGGTCGAAAGGTCGCGGAAATCATTTCCGCTCTGCGGAGCGTGCGAAGCAATCGCCGAGACGCTGCGTTTTGGGAAACAGCAGGAATATCAAACGAGCGTCCTTCCGGAAAATGCAGGCTTTTACTGCGCGTTCCGGTATGCCGGCGCGATACGGGAGGCAGTCGTCAAATACAAATATAACGGAGAAATCTGGATGGCGGAACCGTTTGCAGAATTACTTCACAGACAGTTCCTTGCCGGCGGATATACATTGTTCGAAGTCATGACATACGTGCCGGTAAGCGGCAGAAGCCGTGCGGCACGCGGCTATGACCAGACACTGGAAATCATTAAAAAATTGCAGGATAAAAATAAAATTGCTTATACGGAAAGTTTTATTAAAAAAGATACGGCCGGGGATAACGCGTTGGGCCGGAAAAACCGCATCGAACGGAATCAGGGAAACAGATATACGTACGCAGGGAATGAAACGGATATCCGCCGTAAATCGGTTTTGCTGCTGGACGATATCCTGACGACGGGTTCGACGATACGCGAATGCACGCGGCTCCTGCTTGCACACGGAGCCGGCTGTGTTTTCGCAGGCGTATTGGCATCGGGAAGAAGGGACATTTAATTGATTCTTTATTCATGTGAAAATATGGGGCTGCATTTTGCCGGAGAAGCGATCCTGGAACAGATCGATCTCACGATTTATGAAAAAGACCGCATCGGAATCATTGGCGACAACGGCGCGGGGAAAACGACGCTGATCAAAATTTTACGCGGCGAATATGCGCCGACGGAAGGTTCCGTATTCCGGTACGGAAAAATTACGTCGGATGCAGGATATCTTCCGCAGAATGCCGGATTGCACTCGGATCTGACGGTATACGACGAATTTATTTCCGCTTATTCCGCGTTGATCCGCCAGGAGGAAGAAATCTCCGGACTCGAAGAAGCTTTGAAGCATTGTACGGAGGAGGAAGCAATCAAATTGGCGGACAAGCTCCATACCCTGTACGATCAGTTCGTCAAACAAGACGGCCTGACCTACCGCAACAGAATTGAAAGCATTTTAAAAGGGCTTGGATTTTCAGAAACGATGTGGACGCTGCAGGTCGATTCGCTCAGCGGCGGTCAGAAGACGAGGCTCGCATTAGGGAAAATCATATTAAAACAGCCGAAGGTACTGATTCTGGACGAACCGACGAATCATCTGGATGCGGAATCGATTCGTTGGCTCGAAGAAGAACTGAAAGAGTACAAAGGAACGCTGCTCGTGATTTCCCATGACCGCTGCTTTTTAGATACCGTGACGACAAAAACGCTTTTGATTGAAAACGGCGGCGCGTATTTATATCCCGCACCGTACAGCAAATATACGGAGCTGCGGAATCGAGATAAACTATATTTGGAGCGCTGTTATAAACAGCAGCAGCGGCAGATCGCAAAGATCGAAGCGTTTATTGAAAAACAAAGGCAGTGGAACAGGGAAAGGAATATCATCGCGGCGGAAAGCAGGCTGAAACAGCTTGAGAAGATGACGATCCTCGAAAAACCGTCGGAAAGCGACAACACGCCGGCGATCCGCTTTGAAATCGAAACGATGGGCGGAAAAGAAGTTCTGGACGTACGCAATTTGACATTTGCATATCCGGGGCGCGAATTGTTCCGGGATCTTTCTTTTCAGGTCCGCCGCGGGGAAAAAGTTTTTATACAGGGACCGAACGGCTGCGGAAAGTCGACGCTGCTGAAAGTATTGACGGGAAATCTGGCAGCTACAGCCGGTATCTTTAAAATCGGAGCGAATATCCGGTATTCTTATTATGCACAGGATCTTTCCACCTTGCAGGAGGAACTTTCGATTTTTGACGAGGTGTATGAGCATGCAAACAGGGGGCGGACCGCCGTGAATTTGATTTCTCCGGGAAAAATCAGAAATGCGCTTGCCGCATTTGGTTTTAAAGGCGAGGACGTCTTCAAGCCGATTGGAAAACTCAGCGGCGGGGAAAAATCCAGGGTAGCCATTTTAAAAATGTCTTATGACCGTTCTTCTTTGCTGCTATTCGACGAGCCGACGAACCATTTGGATATCAAGACGAGAGAAGTGCTGGAAAATGCACTTTCCGAATTCGAGGGCACGATGCTTGCCATATCCCACGATCGTTATTTTACGCAAAAGCTGGCTACGCGCGTTATCAATATCCCCGATTACTGCGGAAGCTCCGCCGAAGAAGAAACGTTTCCGGACAGCAAAAACGCCGGCAATACTTACCGTCAGGAAAAAGAAGAACGGGCGCGCCTCCGAAAGCAGGAAACGCAAAAAATAAAATTGGAAAAAGAAGCTGAAGAAATTTGCGGGAAATTGGACAATATAGAGAAAGAGCTTGCAGATCCGCAAAATGCAAGCAATTTCGAAGCGCTAAACCGTCTTTTTGAAGAGAAGGTCTGTTTGAACCAAAGGATGGAAGAAATTTTAACGGCGCTCGATGGTTTGAAGTTGACATGACGCCGAACGGAATGTTACACTTCGATGCGGAAAAAGAAATAAACGGAGGCGTTTTTTGCTTGGAACGAAGCATTCCTATAGAGCGTACAAACGATATGGCGAACATTTTCGGAAACAAAGATTCCAATATTTCCATTGTCGAGGAAGCGTTCAACGTCAAAACAGAAATTCTGGACAATACGATTTTAATCAGGGCAGAGACGGAAAAAAACTGCTCCTTAGCGGCCGCGGTTTTAGAAAAAATGGCGGAGCTTTCCGCGAAAAACGAGCTGATTACGAGGCAGATGACCGCATATTTTTGCGATATGGCAGCAGAGGGCGGACTCCGCTCACTGCAAAACGATTATACGGCGGATGTGGTGTGTATCAATGCAAAAGGCAGGCCGGTGCGGCCCAAAACGAACGGACAAGCACAGTATATCGAAGCCATCCAGAAAAATCAGCTGGTGTTCGGAATCGGCCCGGCCGGTACGGGGAAGACGTATTTAGCAGTTGCGATGGCCGTGAGCGCCTTGAAAAAGAACGAAATATCCAGAATCATCCTGACGCGCCCTGCGGTAGAAGCAGGCGAAAAGCTGGGCTTCCTGCCGGGCGACCTGCAAAGCAAGGTCGATCCGTACGTAAGGCCGCTGTACGACGCGCTTTACGATATCATGGGATTCGACAGCTTCACCCGGAATTTTGAACGTGGGATCATCGAGATCGCACCGCTGGCTTATATGCGGGGCAGGACGCTCGACCACTCCTTCATTATTTTAGACGAAGCGCAGAACACCACACAGGAACAGCTGAAAATGTTTTTAACAAGAATCGGGGAAGGCTCGAAAGCCATCGTAACAGGGGATATCACGCAGATCGATTTACCGCCGGACAAATCCTCCGGGCTCAAAAAGGCAAAGAAAATATTAAATGGCGTGGCGGAAATTTCTTTTATTGATCTGACCGAGAAAGACGTGGTACGATGCGAATTGGTGCAGAAGATCATAAAAGCATATGAGAAATATGAAACAAGGAGAGACCAATCAGTATGCTAAAGCAAAAGTGCGCGATTCGCTTTGAAAAAAACGGGCTAACAAACCGCGCGGAACAAAAGAAGTACCGGGAGATCGCGCGGCGTACGATGGAAGGCGTTTGCGGCAGCCCCTGCGCCGCCGGAATCGCTTCCGCTTGCGAAGACGCCGGCGTGAAAGGCTTCGAAGTCAATATCTTATTTACGGACGACGATTCTATCCGCGCCATCAACAGGGACTACCGGAAAATCGACAGAAGCACCGACGTGCTCTCTTTCCCGCTCAATGATTTTTTCAATGGGACAGGCGAACTCCTTCCTTATAACATCGAGGAGAATTCTCTCTATCTGCTGCTTGGGGATATCGTCGTTTCCGTGCCGGCCATGAAGCGGCAGGCAGAGGAATACGGGCATTCCGTTGCACGGGAATGTGCGTTCTTAGTTTGTCACGGTATGCTGCATTTGCTTGGCTATGACCATGAGAACGAAACCGACGAACGGCAGATGTTTGGATTCACAGAAGAAATATTGACGACGCTCCGGTATACCAGAGATACGGATTCGCAGCAGAAAGGAAATGCCAGATGACTGAAAAAAAAGAAAACGAATTTAAATCCGGCTTTATTACTGTAATCGGAAAGCCGAATGTCGGAAAATCGACGATCATCAATCGCCTCGTCGGCGAAAAGGTTGCGATTACCTCTCCCAAACCGCAGACCACCAGAAGCAATTTGAGAGCCGTCATTACGGAAGCCGGCTACCAGATGATTTTTATCGATACGCCGGGAATCCATACGCCGAAAAATAAGCTTGGCGAATATATGGTGTCGTCCGCCGCTTCTACTTTTGGGGAAGTGGATGTAATCGTTATGATATGCGACGCCACGGATCGTTCGCTCTCCGAAAATGATGTGCGGATCATCGAAAAATTAAAAGAGATCAAAAACAAGCCGGTTTTTTTAGGAATCAATAAAACGGACGCCGTACGGAAGGAGCTGCTGCTGGAAAAAATTGCTGTATATGCAGAACGATACCCGTTCCGGGAAATTATTCCGCTGTCCGCTTTAAAAGGAGACGGCGTGGAAATCCTGCGGGATGCGATTCTGGGATGCCTCCGCCCCGGACCCCAATATTTCCCGGGAAATATTACTGCGGACACGACGATGCGCACGATCGTATCGGAAATCATCCGGGAGAAAATATTATTACATACGAACGACGAGGTGCCGCACGGAACTGGCGTTGAAATCATCCAGTACAAGGAACCGGTGAAACGAAGCGCCATTACCTCGATAGAGGCGAATATCTATTGTGAAAAAGCGACGCACAAAGGAATTATCATCGGGAAAAACGGGGAAAAGCTCAAACGGATCGGTTCCGCGGCACGGCGCGATATCGAACGGATCATAGGGGGACAAGTCAATCTGAAGCTTTGGGTCAAGGTGAAAGACGACTGGAGAAATAGTCCCGGCATGCTGAAAGAGCTTGGATTCCAATGAGCGCAGACCGCCACATCAGAACGGAAGGGATCGTTCTGAAAGAAACGCCGCTTGGCGAAAACGGAAAGCTTTTGGTGATTTTCTCAAAAGAATATGGTAGAATAGCGGTAGCTGCAAAGGGCGTCAAAAAAACGGGAAGCGCTATGATGCAACTGGCGCAGCTTTTTGCATATAGCAAGCTGGAACTTTACAGAGGTTCCTCCTCTCTTTATACCTTGACCGGCGGAACGCTGATCGAACCGTTTCGCGGCCTCTGCGATGCGTATGAAAGAGTGTGTGAAGCCGGCAAAATGGCTTCCGTCTTGCTGAAAGTCATCCAGGAGGACCTGCCCGATGAAGAAACGCTTCGCCTGTTTCTCAATTGCCTGTATCTGATCAGCAACGGGAAAAGAAAACCTGCTTTTATGCGTTGTGTTTTTTTATTAAAGATAGAGCAATACCAGGGGATTGCGCCGGAACCGCAGGAAATCGAACTGCTGTGGAACAAAAAGCTTTCAGAAGGCGCAAAAGCGGCGCTGGACCATCTCTTTTCATCCGAGGGAGAAGCGCTTTTTGCGTTCGGTGTTTCGGAAGACGTTTTGACGGAATTGGAAGGGATTGCATCCATGCTTTCCCATGAAATGATAAACTGAATTGATAACGGAGGTTGAAAACGATGCCTACATATGTAGAGAAGAAAATCAGCGATTTTAAGTCCGGGGACTTTGCACAGGGCGTTTTTTATATCAAAGAATCGGAATTGAAAACGACAACGACGAATAACAAATATATGAATTTTACATTTGCCGATAAAACAGGAGAGGTCAATGCGAAGCTCTGGGATTGGGACGAGGAAAACGCCCGGCGGTTCCGGGCGGGAATTCTAGTGAAAGCCCGCGGCTCCGTATTGGACTGGCAGGGCCAGCCCCAATTTAAAATCGATTTCATGGGAAAGGTCCTGGACTCCGACAATGTCAAAATCGAAGACTATATTCCGTCTGCGCCGTATTCCGGAGAAGCGATGTATAAATTTATTTTAACAGTGATCCAGGAAAAAATGCAGGATGAGGCGTTCAAAAAAATCACCGGATACGTCGTCGAACAGAATAAAGAGATGCTTTTGATCGCGCCCGCCGCGAAAAAAAACCATCATGCGGTGCGTTCCGGCCTTCTCTTTCACACCTCTACAATGCTGCGCTGCGCGCTGACGCTTTCCTCTATTTATACGTTTTTAAATAAAGACTTGCTGTACGCCGGCGTGATCCTGCACGATATCGGAAAATTATATGAGATGAAGCAAACGGAAACCGGGCTCGTCTCCGAATATACGGTAGAAGGCACCCTGCTTGGGCATATCATACAGGGGATCAATTATATCGATGAAGTTGGAAAAGCACTGGAAATCGATCCGGAAAAAACGCTGCTTCTGAAACATATGATCCTTTCCCACCATTATATCCCGGAACACGGCAGTCCGAAACCGCCGGCATTTCCGGAAGCGGAACTCCTGCACTATCTGGACATCCTCGATGCGAGAATGTACGATATGGAACAGGCGGAGGAAAATACGGAGACCGGCTGCTTCAGCGAGCGGATCTGGTCTCTGGAGAACAGGTCGGTCTATAAAAGTCCTGCGATTTATAAAGAAAAACAATAATCTTCCATTGGTGATCTGATGCTGCATATTGTAACCGGCCGTACGGGAAGCGGTAAAAGCGGAAAATGCATTACGGAATTCAATGCCTATCTCCAAAAACACAGCGCTGCGGATACCTGGGCGTATTTTTTCGTGCCCGAGCAGTATACGATGCTGACGGAGCGGCGCCTGCTGGAGTATCAGATCAAAGAAAATTTTCCGGTACAGGGCCTCATCGGCCATGAAGTATTGAATTTTAAGAGATTTTCTTATCGGATCCTCAGTATGTTCGGAGGCGCGGCGGCAGAGTCTCTCAATGAATGCGGAAAAATCATGCTGCTGACTTCTGTTTTGGAGAAGCTTTCCGGACGTCTCCGATATTTTACGGCGCTGACAGAACGTCCGGGAGAAATCGCGCGGCTGCTCTCTTTGCTGGATGAATTCGGCAAATACGGCGTTTCATGGAGGCTCCTTGGCACGCTGGAGACCGGAGACAGCTATCTCGATCGCAAAATCGGAGATCTCGGCCTCATTTTTCAGGAATATGAAGCGTTTAAAGCGGACAGGTTTATAGATGAAAACGATGTATTTGAGGCTATGCTTACCAATATCAAGCGAACGGACTTTTTTCGGAACAGGCATGTGTGGATCGATTCCTTTACCGGTTTTACCAGTCGGGAACTCGCGCTGCTTTCCCTTATGCTGCAGCAATCCGCCCGGGTAACGGTAACGTTGTGTACGGATTTGACGGGAATGCCGGCATTTGCGTGTACGGATTCCACATACCGGCTGCTGAAGGATCTGGCGGAGAAAGACGGCGCCGCATGCGTTGTAACCAATCTGAGCGCAGACCCGGAAAGCAATCGCTATAAATATCGGAACCGTTCTATTTTTTTATTGGAACAAGCTTTGCCAAGAGTGCGTGCTGCGGCCCGGCATAACGCGGAGGGACTTGCTCTGGCGGAATGCGCGGGGCCATATGAAGAGGTGGTGCGCTGTGCGGAACGCATCCGGGAGCTGCACGCGACCCGAAAGCTGGAATTCCGCCATATTGCCGTAGCGCTTCGGAATGTCGAAGAATACGACGTCATTATCAAAGCGATTTTCAAGAAATATGGAATCCCGTTTTATATCGACGACAAAAAGACGATTGACAATAATCCGCTGATCAAAACGATCCTCGCGATTCTGAGCATTATTGCAGACGACTGGCAGGTCAAAGACGTACTGGAATGCGTAAAATCCGGTCTTTTGAATTTTGGAGGAAATCCCGACCGGATCGAAAATACGATCCTTGAGAAGGGCTTACGCGGCAGAAGGCGCTGGCAAAAAGCGGCGGACCCAGACTGCGCGGTACTGTTCTCCGAAATCGACGCGCTGGCGGCAAGCTTCTCCAATTGCGGCAATATAAAAGAAGTTTGCGTCGCATTCTGCTTTTTTTTGAATAAATGGGAAATCCGGCAGGCGATGGAACGTATCGCTTCCGATTTTCAAAGTTCGTATTACGCCGAATTGTCGGATGAATATTCCAGAATTTGGAACATTTCGATGGAAGTAATCGAACAGATCGTATCGTTTTTAGGCGATCTGCCGATCCGCAGCAGCGCAACCGCCGCGGAAAACCTGCTGAAACTGCTGACGGCCGGATTTTCCCGGTACAAAATCGGATTTTTACCGTCCGCTCTCGACAGCGTGCAGATCATGAATATCGAGCGTTCCCGGAGCGCGCAAATCAAAGCGCTTTTCCTGCTTGGCGCCAATGAAGGCGTACTCCCCGCGCATTTTGACGACGATGGAATTCTGCGCGACAGAGAACGGGAGGTTTTAAAAAAATTCAATATTGCGCTTGCCGACGACAGCGAAGCAAAAGCGGCCAAAGAAAATTATTATATCTATGCGACCTTGTCGCTTCCTTCCGATTGCCTGGAAATTTCCTGGGAGCTGGAAGATATTGCCGGGAACGAAAAAAAGCCTTCGCCTGTGATCCTGCATAAAGTCAGGTCGGTTTTTCCGCAGCTTCCGATCCTACGGCCTGCACCGGAGGAAAGAACCTGAACGCAGGCTTCTCCTGTGAATGCGGATATTCTGCTGACACAGGAAGCAAACAGGGGATTATTTGATCTCAGGGGGATTTTTCATACGACGGTATCCCGGATCGAATCGTATTACAAATGCCCGTTCAGTTTTCTGATGACTTACGGCCTCCATCTGAAACCGCGGGAGGAAGCCGCGCTGCAGATGTACGATCTGGGGACCGTCATGCATGGAATTATAGACGAGGCCTCGGAATATTTGTTCCAGCTGCCGGAAAATGCCGGCATGGAGCAATGCGGGGAAATCGTGGAAGCCGTATATGAATCGGTTGCCTCCAAAATGCGTTTCGCGGGAACAGAGCTTACAAAGCGCGAAGCATATGCTCTAAACAGAATCAAAAAATATGCGGCAGCTGCATTTTACCATGTAAAGAAGCAAATCGACGCGGGAAAATTTACGGCGTGCGGCTTTGAAGTGCCGTTTGATTTTTCGGAAGCTTCTTTGCTGAAGCCGATTGTCCTCAGGCCGGAACGACAGACGCCTTTTCTGGAGAAGATCGATGTGACGGGCCGGATCGACCGGTATGACGTCATGGAGGCGGAAGGAAAAAAGTACGTGCGGATCATCGATTATAAATCTTCGCCCGTAATGCTGTCGGAACAGGAGATCAAAGCGGGAATCAAATTGCAGCTGATCGTATATCTGAACGCAGTCGTCGATTCATATCCGGAAGGGACCGCGGCTCCCGGCGGCGCGCTGTATTTTAAATTTGGAGACGATATTACAGCGATAGGCAAGCATATTTCCTGCGCGCAGAAGACAGAGCAGGAGAAACAATTTATCATGAACGGCTTCGTGCTGAATGATCAGCGCGTGCTCGACGGCATGACCGGGGGGCGCGAAACGGGCGTGATCGGCGGCAGGCTGCTGACAGGCGGCGGAATCTCTTTTGCAAACAATAAGAGCTTAAAGTCGGAAGAAGAATTTCAGGCCATGAAACAGTATGCTTATGAAAACATAAAAAACGCTGCGGCGCGGATCTCGGAAGGGAATTACCCGATCGCGCCTTCCGCCTTCGCAGACCCCGCGCCATGCAGGTACTGCAATATGCGGCCGATCTGCGCAAACTGCGGGGATTCGTAAAAAAGGCTTGACTAAAAGGATTATCGATACTATAATAAATTCTACAATAATTTTACAGGGAGGTTTTAAAATGAAGAAAGCCGATTTAGTAACAATAATATCCGATAAAACGGGTATTACGAAAAAAGACAGCGCTGCAATGATCGACCTCGTGTTCTCTGAAATTACAAAAGCTTTATCTGAAGGCGACAAAGTTTCTTTAGTGGGTTTCGGTACGTTTTCCGTGAAAGACAGGGCTGGAAGAGTCGGGATCAATCCTGCGAAAAAAGGTGAAAAAGTTGTGATCCCCGCTACGAGAGTTCCTGCATTCAAAGCAGGAAAAGCGCTCAAGGAAGCTGTGAAATAAAATTTGCATTTTATTGTTGTATTAATTGCTCTCAAGGATCGGATTGAGGGCAATTCTTTATGATATCGTCTTTATGCTCATTAATGAATTTGGAGGAATGTTAATGGGAAAAAGATTTTTCGGTCTGTTCGGCAGAAAAAAGAACCGGCGGATCGGGCAGAATAACGGCTTGCCGAAGGCCATTGCTTTTGTGGATTATGAGCACTGGTTTATTTCAATGGAAAAGCTGCATCAGATGAAGCCAAACATACAAGCTTGGTTCAATGATTTGAAAAAGAAATGCAATATAGTGGAAGTCATCTTCTTCGGCGATTTTTCAAAGTTCCGGGAAAAAGAAACGGAAACCAGACGGATCCGTACGTTTACAAATAAAATAATCGATACTTACAACCCTGATTTGCATTATAAAAAAGATTATACGGATTTTATCATATTAGATAACATTTATCAGAAAGCATTGTCGAATCAGGACGCGGAATTGTTCATTATATTTTCAGGCGACGGCCATTTCAGCTCGGCTGCCGCGTTTCTCAGGAACTTTTGTAATAAAAAGGTTGGTGTCTACGGGGTTCGGAATTGTATCAGTAAGAATTTAAAAAACAGCGCCGACTGGACGATAGAAGTACCGCTTGAAAAAGAAGAAAACATGCCGCTTTACGACATGATATTCACATCGCTGAAGACTACGATGGAAAGAGGTAACAAACAGCCCACTTTTATGAAAACGGTGGAATATGTGGCTGGAAAGTATTCTGTATCCGCTGCTAAGGTGAAAACCTGCGTGATCGAGCTGATCGATCAGGGATATATCATACAAACCACGGAAACTACGAAACAGCGTGAAAAAATTCGGGTCATCCGTCCGGACTGGAAAAAAATTTCCGACGACGGAATCTGGATAAGCGCGTAAAGAATAGATATTGCATAAACGACGATATGATACGGACAATATCAAACAAAAAGCTTGACAGCAAGCAAAAGGATATGGTACAATTTAAATGTTGTGCGCCGCGCGGCAGATTATTTTCTACTGCAGGCGCCGTTAGTAGGACGGTCCGCTGCAATCTTCGCAAGAACGTCTTGTCGGAAGGAGTGAAGAAGACATGGATATTATTAAAGCTGTAGAAGCAGATTATTTAAAAGAACAAACTGCCCCTCTGATGATCGGTGACTATGTTAAAGTCCACTTTAAGGTCAAGGAAGGCACCAGAGAGAGAATTCAGATTTTCGAAGGTACGGTGATCGGGAAACGTGGGACAGGCCTTTGCGAGTCCTTTACGGTACGGAGAATTTCGTACGGTGTCGGAGTAGAAAGAATTTTCCCCGTACATTCCCCGAAAATTGCTAAGATCGAAACGGTAAGGCACGGTAAAGTAAGAAGAGCGAAGCTGTATTACCTGCGCGGAAGAGTCGGCAAAGCCGCCAAAATTACGGAAAAGCTCGATTGATTTTCAAATTATAACAGAAGACGGTCTGCAGATTCAATTCGCGGTTGAATGGCAGGCCGTTTTGTTATATAATTTCAGAAATCTTTCCATTAGGGAAAGAAAAGGAGGCTGCTCTTAAGTGAAATACGGTTATGTCAGACTGGGCGCCGCATCGCCTGCGATAAAAGTCGCTAATTGCGCTTATAATGCGGACCGGATCCTTGAAGCGATCCGGAAAACAAGAGAAAACGAATGCGATTTACTCGTATTCCCGGAACTTTCCATAACAGGCTATACGTGCGGGGATCTGTTCCTGCAGGATCGTCTGATTCAGAGTGCGCAGCAGGAGACGCTTCGGGTGGCGGCAGATACGAAGGGGATTCCCTGCGTATTCATCGTCGGCCTTCCGGTTGCCGCCGGCGCAAATTTGTATAATGCTGCGGCAGTAATCTATGACGGCGAAATCCGCGGGATCGTCCCGAAGCAAAACATCCCCAATTATGGGGAATTTTATGAAATGCGTTATTTTACGCCATACCGCGCTTCCGTACAGACGGAATTCGTATCGTTCGGCGGGGCGCAGGTCCCGTTTGGCAGCCTACTGTTCGACTGTACCGCGGCAATGGAGGGCTTTCGCTTCGGCGTGGAAATCTGCGAAGATTTGTGGGTGCAGACGCCTCCGTCTAATCGGCTGGCGGAAGCAGGCGCGCTGATCCTCTGCAACCTTTCTGCAAGCAATGAAATCGTAGGCAAATCGGCGTACAGAAAAATGCTCGCAGCTGCGCACTCCGGCAAAAACATGTGCGCCTACGTATACAGCGATGCAGGAACGTACGAGTCCACCTCCGACATGGTTTTTGCAGGCCATAAATTTATATATGAAAACGCCTCGCTTCTGGCTGAGTCCGAACTGTTTGCAGACGGAGACCTCCTGCTGGCGGACGCGGATACGGAGCTTCTTCTGAAAGAGCGGCGCGCAGTAAGTACTTTTACGGAAAATCAGGGTGTTCTCCCAACAGTAACGCTCCCGTTCCCTCAAAAGACACATAAACAGCTGCTTCGGCAATACCACAGAACCCCCTTTGTCCCGCAAGACGAGGGCAAACTGGAAAAACGATGCGCGGAAATTTTAAATATGCAGGCGTATGCGCTCCGGAAACGGCTCGTCCATACGAATGCCCAAACGGCAGTGCTCGGCCTGTCCGGCGGGCTCGATTCTACCCTTGCGCTGCTTGTGACCGCACGTGCCTTTGATATCGAACACATCGATCGGAAGCAGATCCGCTGCATTACCATGCCCTGCTTCGGCACTACGGATCGAACGTACCGCAATGCCTGCCGCTTGTGCAAAGAAATCGGCGCATCCCTGGAAGAAATCGACATCAAAGACGCCGTCCTCCGCCATTTTACGGATATCGGCCAGGACCCTGCCGTACACGACGTGACCTATGAAAATGCGCAGGCGCGGGAACGAACGCAGGTGCTGATGGATTATGCGAACAAAACGGGCGGTATCGTAATCGGAACGGGCGATCTTTCCGAACTGGCGCTCGGCTGGGCGACTTATAACGGCGATCACATGTCGATGTACGCAGTCAACGCTTCCATTCCCAAAACGCTGGTGCGCTATCTGGTAAAATATTATGCGGACCATTCCGCAGAAGTGCTGAAATCCGTGCTGCATGATATCCTCGACACGCCGGTGAGTCCGGAGCTGCTGCCGCCGGAGAACGGGAAAATATCGCAGAAAACGGAAGATCTCGTGGGTCCGTATGATTTGCACGATTTCTTTCTGTATTATTTCAAACGTTATGGTTTTACGCCGGATAAAATCTATTTTATCGCGAAAAAAGCGTTTCACGGGCGTTATGCGGACGATATTATTTTAAAATGGCTCCGTACGTTCCTGCGGCGCTTCTTCAGCCAGCAGTTTAAGCGTTCCTGTATGCCGGACGGCCCCAAGGTCGGAACGATTTCCTTATCACCCAGAGGCGATCTCCGGATGCCTTCAGACGCGGATCCGGCCGTATGGCTTGCGGAACTTTCGCAATATGGCCTCTGACCCCGATCGCTTCAGAACGGGCCGCGCCGGAGAGGAAGCCGCCGCGGCTTTTTACATCCGGAACGGTTATGAAATTTTAGCGCGGAACTGGCGGTGGGGGAGAAAAGGCGAAATCGATATCATTGCATATCATAGAAAGGACGATATCATCGTCATCTGCGAGGTCAAAACGAGAAGCCCGCAGCCCCTGGCCAGACCCTGCCTGTCCGTCGACGCCGCGAAACAAAAAAAGCTTCGTATTTTAGCCGAAGTTTATCTGCTTCAGAACCCTGTCCCAGAAAGTGCCGCCGTCCGTTTCGACGTTCTGGAAGTGATCCTGGAGAAAGAGGGAAAGGCGTTGCTCCATTTGATTGAAAATGCGTTTTGACACGTATATGGAATTGATATATAATAGCACGAATCATTTATTCAGGAGGGTATTATGAAGTACGGCGATATGAGCGGCAAAGAACTGGAACACGTTTTGGAAACGGAGAAAAAACGGTATGAGGAATATAAAAGTAAAAATTTAAAATATGACATGACGCGCGGCAAGCCTTCCGTAAAACAGCTTGCGCTTTCCGATCGGATGATGGAAGAAGCGTACCTCGGCGATTATAAAACAGCGGCGGGATTCGATTGCAGGAACTACGGAATCTTGGAGGGCATACCGGAAATCCGCACGCTTTTCTCACAACTCCTCGGCGTACCGGCGGAGCAGATTCTGGCCGGCGGAAATTCCAGCCTGAACCTGATGTACGATATGGTCTGCGCGTTCCTTCTGCTTGGCACAGGAAACGGCGCCGTGCCGTGGTCGAAACAGGGCGCTATCAAATTCCTCTGCCCGGTTCCCGGCTACGACAGGCATTTTGCGATCACGGAAAAGCTCGGAATCGAAATGATCAATATCGATATTTTACCGGACGGACCCGATATGGATGCCATCGAAGCTTTGGTGAAACAGGATCCCTCCATCAAGGGCATGTGGTCCGTTCCGAAATACAGCAATCCTACAGGCATAGTATATTCGGATGAGGTAGTGGAACGCCTCGCCAAAATGGAATGCGCCGCGGCAGATTTCAGAATTTTCTGGGATGATGCTTATACCGTGCATATGCTGGAAGGAGAACCTGCGAAACAACGGAATCTGATTCAGGCCTGCGCAGAAGCGGGAAATCCCGACCGTGCGTTCGTTTTTGTCTCAACGTCCAAAATGACCTATCCGGGAGCCGGCGTGGCCGCAGTCGCATCAAGCCCTGCGAATATCAAATGGCTGAAAAGCATCTATACGATCCAGACGATCGGACCGAATAAAATCAATCAACTGCGCCATGTAAAATTTTTAAAAGATTACGACCATCTGATCCGGCACATGCAGAAACATGCGGAGCTCCTGAAGCCGAAATTCGAGTGCGTGATCCGGATCCTCCAGGAAGAACTTGGAGATGCGGGAATTCTCACGTGGAGCACCCCCAAAGGCGGCTATTTTATCAGCGTAGATACTGCGTATCACTGTGCGGACCGCGTCGTAGCGATGGCGAAGGAGTGCGGCGTACAGTTTACGGCAGCCGGCGCAACGTTTCCGTACGGAAAAGATCCGGAAAATCGGAACATCAGGATTGCCCCCTCTCTGCCGCCAGTGGAAGAGCTGCAGGAAGCGATCCGTGTTTTCTGTATTTGCGTGAAAATCTGCAGCGCACAAAAATTATTGGAAAAATAATCGCAAAAAGAGTATACTATTCCTATATTTCAGCAAACAGGAGGAATGTTTTTGAGTATAAATGGGAAAAACCTGGAATATAAACGCGAGTCCGCATGGTATTCCATGAGCCAGGCGCAGAAAGACGCCTCTCATGAATTTTCGAAAGGGTATCTCGATTTTTTAAATACGGCGAAAACGGAACGCGAAGCTGTCTCGGTGATGATGGCGGAAGCGCAGCGGAACGGATATATCGATTTTCAGAACGTTTTGGACGGCGCGGCCGAGCTGAAGCCGGGGATGAAAGTATACTGGATCAATCGCGGAAAGGCGCTGATCCTGGCTGTGATCGGAAAGGAAGATCCGGTGAGAGGCTGCAATATGGTCGGCGCGCATCTGGATGCGCCGAGACTCGATTTCCGCCCGAATCCGCTATATGAAGATCACGATCTGGCGCTTGCGAAGACACACTACTACGGCGGTATCAAAAAATACCAATGGGTATCGGTTCCGCTTGCCATACACGGCGTCATTTCAAAAAAAGACGGTACGCAGATCCAGGTCCGCCTGGGAGAGCAGGATGACGATACGGTATATGTGATCAACGATTTGCTGCCGCATCTGGCATACGACCAGATCGAAAAGAAAGCGAATGAAGTTATAACCGGCGAAAATCTCAATCTGATCCTCGGATCGGTTCCTTTTTCCCCGGAAAAAGAGGAAGACACGAAAGGCGTCAAAGCGAATATTTTAAAAATATTGTTTGAACGATACGGTATTACGGAACGGGATTTCATTTTGCCGAGTTAGAGGTCGTGCCTGCGCTGGAAGCGAAATACGTGGGGCTCGACAAAGGTCTGATCGGCGGATATGCGCAGGATGACAGAGTTTGCGCATATACCGCATTCCGGGCATTGCTCGATTTGCAGGATGTTCCCCAGCGAACGGCGGCATGTTATTTTTCAGATAAAGAAGAAATCGGAAGCGTCGGAAATACGGGCGCGCGGGCCAATTGGCTGGAAAACTTTTTCCTGGAGCTTTGTAATGCCTATGCGGCGGCAAACGGAATAAAATTGGATGCCAGTGTCGCTGCGAGGCGGAGCATGATGAGAACCAGATTTTTGTCCGCAGACGTTACAGCGGCGTTCGATCCCACCTTCCCGGAAGTCTCGGAGCCGATGAACTCCGCATATTGCGGCATGGGAATTGCTTTTGAAAAATATACGGGACATCGGGGCAAATCCGGCGCGAGTGAAGCGAGCTGCGAATTTTTGGCGGATATCGCCGCGCTTTTGGATGGAGAATCGATCCCATGGCAGTTGACGGAAATGGGAAAAGTAGACAAGGGCGGCGGGGGAACGATCGCCCAATTCATGGCGGACATCGGTATGGACGTCATCGACTGCGGCACCCCTGTGCTTGGAATGCATTCTCCTTACGAGGTTACTTCAAAAAGCGACGTTTATTGGACCTACAGGGCATATGAACTATTCTTACAAAAATAAAAATTCCGGCTTGGAGGACAGGATGGAATGGATAATTTAAGGCGTTTTATACTTGTATTTACAGCGATTATATTTATGACGCTTTCCGTATGCGGAATCGTTCTTGCAAATTCCTATCAGAAAATGGCAAAAACGGAAGAGCGCGAGCTTGCCGTGGCCGGTCCCACCTATGATCCGAACGACCCGTCCGGCGATAATGCTTCCGGCAAAATGAAAGAAAACATTTTGTTTTTTATCGGCGATAAAGACGGTACGGAAACGGAAATCATGGTGCTTGCCAATGTGGATTCTGAAAATTCCTCCATTCATTTTCTCTATATTCCAAAGGATTTAAAATATGCCGTCGCCAGCAGCAAGACCGTAAGCAATATGGGAAGCCTGCTGGCAAAAACCGGCTCCGCCTCCGCGGCGACGGACATCGTCGCTTCTTTCTTTGAAATCAGTATCAATTATTATGTGCAAATTACGTGCGATGTATTTGCCGAATTAGTTTATGCTCTTGATAATGATGCGTCGGGAATCGAATA
>JBKUJR010000005.1:0-92167 GCA_046952735.1 Clostridia bacterium
ATTCAGAATGGGTATTTGGGCAAAGGATACTGCCGCCGGGATCGGCACTTTGACATTTTACAGCGAAGAGTGCCATATGTATGGCGCTTTAGGACATGCGATCACGGATAATGGTACGAAATACGAGATATCCGGCGGTTCACTGCAAAAAGCGGAAATTACAGGCATTAAGAAAGGCGTTGCCGGAACGCCGGGAGAGCTCAGAGGCTATTTTAACGAATCCAGTGACAGGATCGGAAATGTGTCCGTAAATTGTGAAACGGGTATTTACGGATCCCTCGAGGAAGGCGCGACGATCGCCGCTTCTACAGAATTCTGCAGACTTGCTGTTGCAAACAACTCAGAAATCCATAAGGGAAGCGCATATATTATGACTTCTGCCATTGACGGCAAGCTGACGCAATATGATATTGAGATCACCCAAATCAATAAAGGCAGCAGCGACGGTACAAAAAGCTTCAATATCAAAATTACAGATAAAAGGCTTTTAAACATTACCGGAGGAATTGTGCAGGGAATGTCCGGAAGCCCCATCATACAGGACGGGAAATTTGCCGGAGCGGTAACGCATGTTATGATTAATGATCCTCAGATAGGCTACGGAATATTTGCAATGTCGATGATTGATACGATGTATAATAGTATGACGAGCAATGTGCATGAATATGGAAACAGAAAAGAAGCGGCCTGAGCCGCTTCTTTTTTATTTTAAATAAGATAATTCCTTTATCTGTCGAGTCCGGAATTTACATAAGCGTCTTCTGCAATCGAGGCTCCTGCGGGAATGCTTATGTTTTTCAGATCCTTGCAGCCGTTGAATGCGCGGCTGCCGACAGAAGAAATCGTACCGCCGAAGTTGACCTTCGCAAGATCCGTGCAGCCGGAAAATGCATAATTCGGAAGATTGGTAATGGAAGCAGGCAGCGTGATTTCTTCCACATTGCTCGTTTCGAATGCGCCGCCGGCAATGGCTTTGACTCCGGAGGAAACCGTAACCTTTTGCGACGTCGAAGTTATTTTCACTAAAACGCCGTCGCCCACGATCATTTCCTTCTCGGTATTATAATAAAACCAATCTGTGTTGGTAAATGCAAATTCGCCGACAGAGGAAACCGTTGCGGGAATGTCCAGCGCGGACAAACCGTAGCAATCGTAAAACGCATAGCTGCCAATCGTCTTTAAATTCGACGGCAGGAGGATTTCCGAAAGCGCGCTGCAGCCGTAGAACGTATAATCTTTTATCTCGGTGATGTTGTCGGGTATGTTGATCACTTTTAAATTCTTGCAGCCGTAAAATGCTTTCTCTCCGATATTGGTGACGGAATCGGCGATAAAGACGGTTTCCAGATTTTCACAAAAATAGAATGCATAGTCTCCGATTGACGTGACGCCGTTCGGAATGGTAATACTTTTCGGCAGCTTCGAATTGTAAAATTCTCTGTCTTTGATCTGTCCCCATCCGGTAAATGTAAACGCAGCGATCGATTTTACCTCTTCCGGAATCACGATATTGTTGTTATCGACAATATCCGCTTTGATCAGGACGCCGTCGCCGTAAATATGGAATTTATTTTCGACAGGCGTTTCTTCGTAAACGCTGAGATTCGTATACCATTTCGTATTATCGAATGCCTGCACGCCCACGTTTGCCAGCTTCAGCGGGATTACGAATTTTGCAACGTTTTCACAATCTTTGAATGCATAATCCCCAAGATCCGTGATATTGTCCGGAAGCGTGATTTCCGTAAGCGTTTTGCAGCCCTGGAACGCGGCGTCTCCGATCGTCGTAATGTCGTCGGGGAGATAGATGGATTTTAATTTACCGCAATTATAAAACGCTTCTTTCCCGATGGACGTAAGCTTGCTGGAAATTGCAAATTCCGTCAAATTCGTACATCCGCTGAAGGTGGAGTCGTTGATGATCGTAACTTTGGAAGGTAAATCGAAACGGCTTAACTTCACGGCATTCTGAAATACTCCTTCGCCCAGATTAACGAGCTTGCTTCCCGCAGTGAAATTCACGGCGGAAATTTTTCCGATACAGTGATCGAATGCGCCGGAAGCGATTCCGTATGCTTTCTCCGGAATATTTAATGTAATGCTGCTGCCGTCCGCGCTGCTTTCGATGTAATAAATAATGATATCGTGTCCTACCATCACATATTTATTTTCATCGGCATCGGCAGCCTGAGTATCGTTCGGCGTCGTAGTTTTTTGTTTTTCAACCTGCGCCTTGAACCATGCCGTGTCATTAAAAGCCAGCCTGCCGACATTTTCAAGCGCTCTTTCAAATGTGATATCGGAAAGCGAAGTACAGCCCTTGAATGCGTAATCTCCGGCAGAAACGGTTTTTCCGGGGAATTTAAATGCGGCGAGGCTTGTACAGCCGTCAAAAGCGTGCTTGCCGATCGCCGTGATTTCATTATCGATGGTAACGTCGGTAAGAGAACGGCACCCGTAAAACGTATAATCCGGAATCGTGCCCATTGTTTTTGGAATCACCACTTTTTGCAGGGAGGTACAGCCGTCGAAAATATGGGTGCCGGCAGTCATCGGTTTGTTCTGAAGCTCTACTTCCGTAATCCCGGTACAGCCGGCGAACGCATAATCGCCAATATGAGCTAAATTGGAAGGCGGCGTGAAAACGCCCTTGAGCCCCGTACAATTTTCGAATGCCTTTTCGCCGACAGACACGACGTCTTTTGTGAATTCGACGGAAGTTACATCGGAGCGCCCACTGAAGGCCATATCGCCGATCGCAGTAACTTTCTCGGGTATTTTGACGTCTCCGCCTTTGCCGATATATTCTACGATCGTCGTATCCACGATATAAAATTCGTTTTCATCATACACGATCTCGACAATCGGTTTAAATGTACTCTCCGGAGGCGCCGGCGTGACCGGAACTTCCGTCGGAGCAGCTTCCTCGGCTTTCTTACAGGAAGAAAGCACCAAAGTCAATACCATTGCTACAAAAAGCATTGCAAAAACCTTGATTGCCGGTAATAAGCTTTTTTTCATAAAATGTCATCCTCCAAATATCTGAGCAAACGATCAGTAATAAATATACATTAGCTCTTCAATTATAAGGCGCTTCGAGGATTAAGTCAATAAATTTTCCAATGTCCTGAGGATCTCTCCGGCAATATCTTTCCCGTATTCTTCGCTCATGCTTTCCACATAAACATGGAAGGCCTGACGCTCTTCATCCGCACAGATTCTGGCGGAATAATCATTGTCGCGGATACAGATCCCGTCATTGATTTCGAATCCTCTGCGGGCGAGGTCGCTGTTTACGAATTTTCTTATAATATCAGCTTTATTTGCATTTTTACAATTGATTTCAGCTTCGGATCTGTATACGGGTATTTTGATCAGCTCTTCAATCTCCGTATCGAATTCTCCGGAGATCAATCCGTCTATGCAGCAGAGCCCGAGATCGAAAGCAAGATCATCGAAAAACATCAGATATTCGGCATATACGCCGTCGATATGCATAAATTTTTCCATTTCGGACATAATATCGCCAATTTTGCTGCCGCAGCGGATGACATACCGGTCGAATTTTTCCGCGATTTTTTCAGCAGCCATCGATTCTGAAGCGGCCAGGAAAATCGGAGCGTCCGGGAACATTTTTATTGTGAGATAAGCCGCCGCCGCGTATCGCTGGCTTTTTGTAAAACGCCTGCCGATATAGTTCAGGTTTTTATGCGGGCATTTAAAAATATCGAGGAGCGCCGAGATATAATAATCCTCCGGGTTGCTGAGCTCTTCGAATACCGGGATACTGTTCCGGTCCACGCGTGTAAAATCTTCCCGGTCATAGATCGATTTCAGCTTTCTCCGCTCGTTTTTGGAAAGGTCGTCGCCGAATTTATTCAGGAAATGGATGTGGCTTTCTCCATTGTCGGATACGTAAACGGCGCCGTCGCAGATACCCGAACGGCAGATCCACCGTACGACAGGCATCGGCACGGTTTCCATAATTTTGACGAGAATACCTACGGATGCAAGCGCCGCCTGCAAGCCGGCTGAAATCATGCAGCTGCTTCCGCTGCCGTCGGCGCAAATGACGGCGGAAGCGTGCTGCCCGAGAAATGTGCCGAACGCGCGTCCCAGACGCAGTACCATCTCCGGGGAATAGCTGGACGCGGAACCGCCGTATTCCCGGATGACGCCGTGAATCATGCTTTCTGGTAAAATATTGGCGTTATCCCATATTTTGGTACCCTTTTTTATCAGAACGGAATGGCCGATCACGGCTTTTTCACCGATCACCGCATCTTCCGCGCTTACCGCATCTTCTACGGAAACCGAAGGACATAAGACGCTTTCGGAAATTTTACAGTGCTTGCCGATGACCGTGTTCGGCATCAGAACGCTGCCGGTAATCACGGAGCCGGCTCCGACGCTGCAGCCGTGGCAGATTACACTGTTCTGAATATCGGCTTCATCGGATATATTACAATTTTCCCCGATAAAACCGCCGTCTTTCAGATTGACGCTCCGGTAAGAACGGATATCGCCGATATCGCACCAGAAAGCAGTCGTTTGATATGCCGCTATGTTTTGACTCAGATCCGGGACTTTCGTAAAAATATCTTTTGCAAAATCACAGGCGGTCCCTTGGGGGCACAGCTCCATCAGCTCGCTTGTAACAATATAAATACCGGTATTTACGATATTGCTTACCGCTTCGCTCCAAACCGGTTTCTCGATAAATCCCGTCACCATATTTTCTTTATTGGTAAGAACGACGCCGAACTCCGTAGGCACGTCGACCGGTTTCACGGCGATAGTCGCCATTTTACCAAATTTTTTATGGAACGCGATCATATCCCGCAGATCGATGTCCGTCATGGCGTCGCCGCTGATAATCAGAAAATCTTCTTCAGAATTGCCGTAACACTCGGAAATGCAGTTTTTGACGCTTCCCGCAGTTCCTAAGGGCGACGTTTCCGTGCAGAATTTGATATCTGCTTTTACATTTCCGCAGGAAACGGCGCTTTCAACGATTTTTTTTATTTCGCCGGGCAGGTATTTCAAAGTGATTGCAATATCATAAATTCCGTGCTTTTCCAGCAGCTCGATAATATGGAGGATTATGGGCTTGTCTTTCACCGGTACGGCAGGCTTGGGCATTCTGCATGTGATGGGCCTGAGTCTCGTTCCTTCTCCGCCGGCCATAATAATAGCTTTCATTCCAAAGAACACTTCCTTTCGATATAAGGAATATTGTTCTAAAAAACGAAAGCTTTTATACCATGAAAAATCTGCCAGTCGTCCGCGGGTGTTTTATTCGTTTATTTCAAGATGGAGAATCGCACGCCGTACCATATCCAGCGCGTTCACGACGCTGAGTACGCGGATTCTGTCTCTGTTTCCGGTAAAATGAAATTCTTTCACGGTCTGGCAGCCGGGAGCGCAGACGCCGATGCAGACTTTGCCGACCGGTTCGTTTTCCGTTTGCGGGCCTGCGTATCCCGTAATCGATACCGTGACGTCTGTGCCGGAACGATTCGCCATACATTTTACCATTGCCAGCGCCGTTTCTTTGCTGACGACGCCGTATTTTTCGATTACGGCCGGGTCGACGCCGATCAAATCCGTTTTAGAATCGGTGCGGTACGTCACTGCCGCGCACTGGAATACCTGGGAGGCTCCTGGAATTGCCGTCAGCAATTCGGAGAGCATTCCGCCGGTGCAGGATTCCGCGCAGGAAAACGTGAGGCCGTTTTGCTGCAGCAATTTTAAAACGGTATATTCGAGATCTTCGTTTTCGTCGGTATAAACGGCGTCGCCCAGAATAGAAGATATTTTACCGCACGTGTCGGAAACGAGCAGGGAAGCGGGAATTTCTCCCTCGTCATGCGCCGTAACCCGAATCGTCACGATCCCATCTTTGGCATAGGTTGCGATCGTAGGATTCACCTGGCCGTCGACCAGGGAAAGAAGCTTCTTCTCCACGAGCGATTCCCCGATGCCGACGACTCTTAGAAATTTAGACGTCAAGGGCGTTTCGCTGCTGTCTTTGAAAAATTTCAGCAAATGCTTGTTGAACATCGGGATCAGCTCTTTCGGAGGACCGGGGAGCAGGATCACGGTCTTCCCGCCTGTTTGTATGATGCAGCCCGGCGCCGTCCCCTCATCATTCTCCAGAATCATGCTGCCCTCGGGGAAATATGCCTGACGCAGATTGCTTTCGACCATTGTTTTCCCGGTCTGCGCAAAATAATTTTTGATGTACGCGGCGCTTTTTTCATCGAGCTCCAGTTTCAGGCCGAGCGCCTTTGCGATCACTTCTTTCGTCAGATCGTCCTGCGTGGGGCCCAGCCCTCCCGTGGTGATAACGATATCGCTTCTGGATAACGCGTGCAGCAGACATTCCGTAAGCCGTTCCGGGTTATCTCCCACTACGCTGTGATAAAATACGCCCAGTCCGACTTCCGGCAGCCTTTGCGAGATGTATTGCGCGTTCGTATTGGCGATCTGTCCCATTAAAAGCTCCGTTCCAACGGATAAAATCTCAACTTTTTTGCCCATAACGGTAATCCTTCCATTCTTTTTATTTGATTCGGATATTATACAACTCCGCGCCGGATCTGGCAAATTCATTTTCGGGGACGAATTTCACTTCCGGTGCGCGTCTTGCGTAATTTTAAGGATTAGTATAAAATGTACAAGAATCGCCGGGGGTGGAAAATATTGTCTTCATTAAATACAAGAGAACAATCTATGGGAAAAGGCTTCATAGTATTGTCCGTCGCAAATATCGCAGTCAAAGTCATCTCTTTGCTGTTTATCCCGTTTTTGAATAAGATCCTCGGAGGCGAAGCCGGATACAGCGTATATTATTCTGCAAATCAGGTGTTTGCTTTCGTATATGTGCTGACGACAGCCGGACTCCCGGTCGCAATTTCCAAACTCGTAACGGAGCTTACCTCTACCGGAAACAGAAAACAAGCGAAACAGGCATTCCAGATGGCCCGCAGCCTGATGATCCTGCTCGGGATAGCGCTTTCGGTTATTATGGCGGTTTTTGCAAAACCGATTGCGCGGTATATGAATAATGAAGACAGCTGGATGGGGATTCTTACGCTGGCGCCTACGGTCCTGATCTGTTCCCTGCTTTCGGCATACAGAGGGTATTTGCAGGGAATGAAAAACATGACGCCTACGGCTGTTTCGCAAGTGGTGGAACAGATCGTTCACGTTGCCATTTCCGTCGTACTGGTGCTTGCGCTGCGCAGCCGCGGCATCGTATGGGCGGTGGCCGGCGCTTCGATCGGCACTGCGGCGGGCGCAGCTGCGGCGCTGCTCATTGTGGTAAAATATTACGGTCAGTACCAGCAGGACCTGCGGGTCATGCACGCGGGAGAGGATCTGCGCGGCGTCCGAAAATTGACGAATAAAAACCTGCTGAAGCTTATAGTATATTATAGCCTTCCGATTACGATAAATTCCGGGATACAATACGGGGGCAATATGATCGACGTATCGATTATGAAAGGACGGCTGATGACGGCGGGGCTTAGCGAATATGAGAGCCGGAAACTGCACGGTATGATGGGCGTTACGCGCCAGCTCCTGAATGTTCCGACGGCGCTGATCACTTCTCTTTGCATCAGCTTGCTGCCGGTCATCGCAGGCTTGTATGCACAGAGAAAATATACGGAAACACAGCGCAAAGCAAACTATGCGTTCAAGCTCTGTTATATCGTTGCCATGCCTCTGGCGATTGCGATGTGCGTATATGCGGAGCCTCTTTACGTCATGATGGGGCTCGGCACCGGGGCGAAACTCCTGAGTTATATGTCGTTCAGTATTTTGCTTCTGGGAGCCGTGCATTTGCAGAGCTCCGTGATGCAAAGCGTCAACGAACTGTTCAGCGCAACGCTTTTTATGGGAATCGGCGTCGCCGTAAAAGCCGTGCTGAATTATATCCTGATTGCCATGCCGTCGCTCAATATATACGGCGCGGTGATTTCAACGTACGTTTCTTATATTATTCCGTTGCTTCTGAATCATATCTGCCTCGTCAGAAAACGGGGGATGCGAATCAGAATCCTGGATCTTGCCATACTTCCGATGCTTTGCGGGGGGCTGATGCTGGTTGGCAGCCTGCCGGTATATCTTCTGTTCCATTTCCTGCTGGGGAAATTTACGGGTGTCTACCTTACGGAATCGTGTTCGCTGATAGCTGCCGCTGCTGTAGGAATCCTCGTATATTTTTACGCGATGAAGAAAACGGGCGGAATGAACGGCGATGATTTTGCGTTGATTTTACCTGCAAAGATCAGAAAAAAGCTGAAATTGTAAAGCGGAGAGAGACAGATTTTATTTTGGAAAGGAGAGAATCTATGAAAGGATTGAAAAAAATCAACAGAGGGCTGCTATTGACGCTTGCTGTGGCAGTTGTGGTTTTGATCTATATCATCGTTCTTAGTATTAAAGTGGAAAATATGAAAGACGATGCGGAGCGCTTCCTGAATGGATTCCTGGCGGCGGATGCCGGCTGGAAAGTAATCCCGGAGGAATACAAAGAGGATTATGAGGGGTATATCAGTGAAATAGGGCCTGCGGTACGGAAATATTTTGCCGATGAGGGCGCATATGATTATTACATTGAAAATAATATCCATGCACAATACCGTATGCAGACCTTTTATCAGGCTTACGACGCTTCCCTCATGCAGAATTCCGGCTCGGGCTATGACAATGGGATTTTATCGGTCCGTTATATGATCTCTTCCAGCGGAAAAACGGATAAGAACGGTTTTCAGACGGATATGGGCTGGAACCAGTACGCTTTCTCCCTGAAAGAAGGAGAAGGGGGCCTGCAAATTTATTATTTAAATTATGGGATCGAAGGTTCCGGATATTAAAGGGGGCAGCCGCATGGAAACGATTTTACGTGTTAAAAATTTAAATAAAAGCTTTGGATCGCGGACTGTGATCCGAAATGTAACGTTCGACGTCTATGCCGGAGAAATTTTCGGATTTTTAGGGCCGAACGGCGCGGGCAAGACGACGACGATCAAAATGATCATGGGATTCCTGTTTCCCGACAGCGGAGAAATCTCTATCTGTGATATGGATTTAAAGAAGAACTATGAAAAAGCTATGAATCTGGTCGGCGGAATCGTGGAAAATCCTGAGATGTACAAAGATATGACGGGTTATGAGAATCTTCGCATGTATGCCCGCCTGCATAGCGGTGTCACGGAGGAACGGATCCGGGAGGTGATCGCGCTGGTTGGTATGCAGAATCGGGCGGGCGAGAAGCTCAAGAAATATTCTCTTGGGATGAAGCAGCGGATCGGCCTTGCGCAGGCGATCGTTCACAGACCGAAGCTACTGATCCTTGACGAGCCGACGAACGGCCTCGATCCGGCGGGCATCAAAGAACTCCGGGATATTTTGAAGAAATTGGCTCACGAGGAGAAGATTGCCGTTTTTGTTTCGAGCCATATGCTTGCGGAAATGGAGCTGATGTGCGACCGTGTGGCGATCATCGACCGCGGCACTATAATCGATATCAAACCGATCGAAGAAATTTTGCACATGGCTTCCCAACAGGAAGCGTACCGTTTCGAACTGCCCCCGGATAAAATCGTTGCGGCTACGGAACTTGCGGTGAAGCTGTACGGCGCGGAAGCGCTGTACGGCGGCGGACATTTTACGGACGGCTGCTCCGTACAACTTGTGATTCCTAAGGAAAAAATTCCGGCATTCAACCGTTCTTTAGTGGAAAACGGAATCGATGTTTATACCATCGGCGCAATGGAGAATTCTCTCGAAGAGGCATTCATTGCAATTACGGGAGGAGGGATTTCCATTGCGTAAATTAGGGGCGCTGTTTCAGAATGAAATGATCAAAAGCGCAAAAAAAATATCGGTTTATATCATCGTAATCGTAATGACTTTGGGCATGATCGGATGTTCCGTATTTATAAAAGAAACCGATGGCTCTGATTCCGTGCAGACGTCTTATGAGACGAACCGGTACGATGCGGACTATATCAAAAGCCTGGAAGAGCAGATCCGCAATTATGATGAGCTGCTGCAGTCCGGCAAACTCACAGCCGGGGAAACCGAACGCATTCGGGAACAGTTGTATAGTATACAGATGGAATACCTTTATGCGGATATCTATGGGAATTTTGTGAGGGAAAACAAAATCGGCGTATTAAATTACCGTTATTCCATGCTCGGGGAACTGGCGCAGCTTCGGGAGCAGCTCCTTTCTATGGCATACTATGATGGGGATACTTCTTCCGAACAATACCAGGCATATCAGAAACGATATGACGAACTGGAAAGCGTACTGAAAATCGACGACTATGCGCAATATATCCAGACCAGAAACAGACAGATCGAGGAAGACGTTACCATGACGGAAGCGCAGAAACAGGCGGCCATTTCCTTCAACGAGTCTCTTTTGCTTGTTTGTCCTACCGGCGAATATGCTACCTATCAGGAAAAAGTGAATGCGGAAACTCTTCTGAACGAGAAGTCGCAGATCGATGCTTCCCTGGAAAATAATGTGGATCTAAACAGCGGCGGAAATCTCACCCCGGAACGAAGAGCTGTGCTGGAGAAAGATCTGAAGCTGATCAATGCAAAAATTAAAAACGGCTTTCTGAAAGATGATCCGGACGGAACGGCGGGCGATAATGCTTATAACCTCTCCCTGAACCTCGGATCCGTATTTTCAATTGTGATCCTGATTATCCTGGCAGGGGCCATGATGTCGCATGAAATGTCGACGGGGACGATCAAATCGCTGATCATCGCGCCTGTTAAAAGATGGAAAATATATCTTGCAAAATATTTCTCCCTGATTGTGACGCTTCTGCTTCTGCTTCTTTATACCTATGCGGTTACTTCTCTGACCGACGGCCTGCTGTTCGGGTTCGATTCATTTGGACGGAGGACATTTCTTGTGGCAGGAAACCCGGTGACCATGAATTATTTTGTATTCCAGCTTCTTTCCACTTTGTTCAATGTCGTTCCGCTTCTGGTTATTACAACGTTTGCCTATATGCTTTCGATTGTGACGAAAAATACGGCGGCTTCCGTATCCGTGTCGATCGGACTGTATCTGGGCGGCAGTTTTATTCATCTGCTACTGGTATCGAGCCTTTCGGGATACGAATATCTTGTAAAATTCCTGCCGTTCAGCAATCTGAACTTATTCGATAAAGTATTCTATACGGCGGCTTCTTCCGGTAATTCCGCCGGGCTGCTGTGGGGAAATATTGCGGATACCGGATCCGCTTCGCTTGTATTTTCTCTCTTTTATATTATAATTATTCTCGTATGTATGATATCGGTCGGGCTGGATCATTTTTGCCGGAGAGATATCAAATAATCGGAAGGAAGTGGCTTTATGGACAGTATTAATAAGCAGATTGCCGATATTGCGGCAAGAATCAGGGGCCTGCGGGAAATTGCCGAGAAAACGCCGGAGGATACCGCGAAAGAGCTGGGGATCTCATTGTCTGAATATCAGGTATATGAAAGCGGCGAAGCGGATATTCCGATGAGTTTTATTTTTGAATTTTCAAAATTGTTTCACGTAGACATGACGGATCTGCTTTCCGGCGGACAACCGATGCTTCAGAATTTTACATTTGTCAAAAAAGACCGGGGCATCCGTGTGGAGCGTGTGGAGCATTATGTTTATCAGCATCTTGCTTACAATTTTGCAAACAAAAGAGCGGAGCCTTTTATGGTAACGGTAAACAGCAGCGATGAGGATGAAATTCATCTGAATGTACATGAGGGCCAGGAATTCAATTATTGTGTGGAAGGAAGGCTGATGATTCTGCTGAACGGGCAGGAAGTCGTCATGGAACCAGGCGATTCCCTGTATTTCAATTCGGAAATGCCGCACGGCATGCGGGCGCTGGATGGGAGGCCGGCAAAATTTCTGGCGGTGATCTTGGGAAAGTGATTTTTAGTGTTGCAATTCTATTTTTGATATGATAAAATAACAAAAGCGCAAAAGGACAAGGCGCTGAAATGGGTTTTTGGAGGTGAATTGAATGCCGAATATTAAATCAGCCAAGAAAAGAGTTCTTATATCCGAGAAGAAAGCGGCCAGGAATGCTTCTGCCAAGTCATCTCTCAGAACATCCGTAAAGAAAGCGAAACTCGCGATTGCAAATTATGACGAAAGCTCCGCTGAGACTGTCAAAGCAGCCTGCATCAAATTAGATAAAGCAGCAGCGAAAGGGCTTATTCATAAAAATACAGCCGCACGCAAAAAGTCGAGAATGACAAAGGCGATGAATCATGCTGTGAAAGCGGAATAACCGCGCTGACACCGGATTTTATCCGCAGACGGATTTTATAATCTGCTGCGGATTTTTGTTATCCGATAGATCTATCATTGGAACGCTTCCTCAAAAGGAGCTGTTGAGGTATGATAAAAGAAACGTTTCGTATCAACGAAAATGAAAAATATAAATTTGATGTTTACATACAGGAAGAATCGCCGGAAATTACGCTTTCCCATCTGCGCCCTTTCGTACTGATCTGTCCGGGAGGCGGGTATGCCATGACGTCCGACCGGGAAGCCGATCCGATCGCTTTCGCATATTTGGCCGATGGTTTTCACGTGGGAGTATTGCGTTACTCGGTTGGAGCGGATGCATTTTTCCCGAATCCGAACGTCGATCTTTCCGTCGCACTGCGAATCGTACGGGAGAATGCGGCGCGGTGGCATGCGGACCCTGACCGGGTGGCGGTTTGCGGCTTTTCCGCCGGCGGCCATCTGGCAGCGATGCAGGGTGTGCATTGGAACGACCGGGAAATCATGCGCCGCTCTGCCTGCGAAAACGGGGAAAACCGTCCGGATGCGCTGATACTGGGGTATCCCGTTATTACTTCCGGCAAGTACGCCCATAATGATTCGATTCATAATCTGCTTTATAAAATCGAAGCGCAGGGAAATCGGGAGGAAATCGCGCGGATGTATGATTTCGTTTCCTGTGAGAAGCATGTCGGCGCACATACGCCGCCGGTTTTTCTCTTCCATACGCGGCTCGATCAGACTGTCTCCGTATGCAATTCCATATTGTTTGCGCAGGCGCTGGCGGAAAACGGGATCGATTTTGAAATGCATATTTTTGAAAAAGGCAATCACGGTCTCGCCATGTGCAATCATACGACAGACGTGGCAGGTGCAGATATAATCGATAAAGATGCGGAACCATGGATGAAAATGAGTTGCAATTGGCTTTGGAACCATTTTAGATAATTTAAATGATATCTGTCAGGAGGAGCGCAGTATGAAAATCGGAGCGCAATTGTATACGGTGCGGGATCTTTGTAAAACCGCCGGAGAATTCAGTAAAACGCTGCATAAATTATATGACATCGGCTATCGGGACGTGCAGATTTCGGCAATCAATCTGCCGCCGGACGAAATTCGGAAAATTTGTGATGACGCCGGCATGAAGGTAGTCATTACACATTCCGACCCCGGCCGGATTTTAAACGAAACGGCAGCAGTGATCGAAGAACATCGCCGGCTGGGCTGCAATTATGTCGGAATCGGAGCGCTGCCGGCCCAGTACGAAAGAAACGAAGAAGGAATCAAGCGTTTTACGGAAGATTTCAACAAAGCCGGGAGGATTTTGAAGGAAAACGGCATGTCTTTCCATTACCACAACCATTCTTTTGAAATGGAAAAAACAAACGGTAAAATATGGTTCGACAGGATGATCGAAGAATCGGATCCGGAAGTGTTCTTTTTTATATTAGATGTGTATTGGATCCAGCATGGGGGATTGTCTCCTGTGGAATATATCAACAAGCTTGGAAACCGGATCAAGGTCCTGCATTATAAGGACATGGCGATTCGCGAGTGGAAACAGAAATTTGCCTCTGTCGGCAGCGGCAATCTCAATTGGAAAGAGATTCTGTCCGTAAGCCGGCAGAATCACATTCCTTATGCTATGGTCGAACAGGACGCCGATTTCATCGATGATCCCGTTTCAGAGCTGGCAAGAAGTTTCCATTTTCTGAAAGAACAATGCTGATATGAAAGATTTTATTTTATCCGCTTTTGCGGATGAAGCGGGGAGCGGTATCGAAACGCAAATCTCCGCGCTCGAACGGAACGCCATCGGTATGCTTGAAATCCGCAACATAGACGGCGCTTGTGTGATCGATCTGGAGCGTCAAAAGCTCCGGAAGATCAGCGCGCTTTTGTCTTCGCATCACATCGGCGTTTCCGCCGTTGCATCTCCTATCGGTAAAATTTCTATCGAGGAGGACTTCGAACCGCACAAAAGGCGCTTCGAAAAAGCAATGGATGCGGCGGAGCTGTTAGGGACGAAATGGATCCGCATATTCAGTTTTTACATTCCGCAGGGAAGACCCGCGGAAGATTATACGGAAGCCGTCTTAGAAAGGCTTTCTTATATGGCGGATCGCGCGGCGAAACGAAGCTTGCTTTTATGTCATGAAAACGAAAAAGAAATTTTCGGAGAACAGCCCGAATGCGTGAAAATCATATTGGAGAAACTGGAAAGCGAAGCTTTCACGACAGTATTCGATCCCGCAAATTACATCCAGGCAGGTGCGGATCCAATGCTTGCGTATCGAATGACGAAAAACCGGATTCGCTATTTCCATATCAAGGATGCGGAAAAGCAGAGCGGCAACGTCGTACCGGCGGGCTTTGGAGACGGACAGATCGACGGCATTCTGAAAGATGCGGTAAACAGCGAATGTTTTACAAGACCGATCTGTCTGACGATAGAACCGCATCTATCTGTTTTTGATGGGTATAACAATCTCGGCGATCATACCGCGCTCGGAACGGAAAGATTCCGCTATCAAAATAATGACGAATCTTTCGACGCCGCATGTAATGCGCTGAAACGTTTGCTTAACGAGGCGGGACTGACTTTCTAAAGCTCATTTGGAATCTCTTTTCGTTGTTGTTCATATTCCTCTTCGGAAAGCGTGCCGTCGTCTAATTGCATTTTTAAGAACTGCAGATGGTAGGAAAGCTCCTCTGCAGTTTCGTTTTGTTTTATTCTACAGTACTTTTTCATATAATTCGGATCGCAGAATAAAATATAGAAGCAGAGCGGCAGATACAGGAGAACGCCATTCAGAAAGCTGAGCAGCGTTAAATTTCTATAATAATTTTCAGAATATAATGTGCGGCTGCCTACGATGGGCACATTTCCGCGATGATCCGTGATGGTGCTGCTGTAAAAATAATTTTTTAAATCGTTTTCATACAGCTCGCCGGTATACTCGATTGAAAGCATGGAATGGAAGAATACGCAGCAAAGAATTATTACGACCGTAATTTTTGCGGCTCTAAACGTTTTTTTCGGCGGGAGCAATAATAAAATAAACAGGAAGAGTAAAAGGACGGCAATTACCGCGATCGTGATATGGACCGTATATTCCAGAATAGAACTTTCCAGATAGCAGATGTCTGTAAGCCTGCGGAATGGGTAAATCACAAGGGCGACTTTACATGCGCCGAGAAAAAGCGCGGCCAATGCAAGAAGTTTCGAGCGCTTTTTCCCGTATAAAGCCCAGATGTAGATACATATCAGAATATTTGCGATCAGGGAACAGATGTTGCCGGCCAGATCGCAGTAAAAACTTGTTCGGCTTATAAAGACGGAATGATATTGCGAATATAAATAATTTGTCCCGGAATGCAACATGGAAATGATCATTCCCAGGGAAATCAAAGTGCAGATTCCGGATAAAATTCCAATAACGTATTTAAAGATTACGGATCTTTTTGCATTCTTCAAAGTACAATATTCCATAGCTCGTCTCCCTTATTTCTTAAAATAATTTTTCTGTTCGTATCCATCAACCGTGTCTTTCCCGCACGATCATAATTTTGTAAAATATGATATAAGGATAACACTTTTTCTAAAATCTGTCAATTTTATGGGGGAAAATCTCAATATCATAATAAGATCAGGCGATTCGCTCTAAAAAATGAAATAAAAAAATTTGATTTTTCTACAAAAAACTACTCGACTTATAATTTTTTTTGCTGTAAAATAAACAAGCATTTTTGCATTTCACCCAAACAGGAGCCTGCGCCGCCCGTTGAAGAAGAAAGAGGTTATATCCGTTATGATGATCGATTTCGAAAAAATAGACAATCAAATCATTCCTAATTTTCGTGGCGGCAGCAAAGAAGTCAGCGCCAGAATGTTCGTTGATTCTTTGAATAAAATTATGTTTGGCGAACTCAAACCGGGCGCTTCTATCGGTATGCATACGCATGAGACGAGCAGCGAAATCATTTATTTCGTACAGGGAACGGGTAAAATGTTGTACGACGGCGTTTCTGAGAAGATCCATAGCGGATTGTGCCATTATTGCCCGAAAGGTCACGCGCATAGCATGATCAATGATGGAGATGAAAATCTGGTTTTCTTTGCAGTCGTTCCCGAACAGTAACCCAATGAATCCATAACATATTCAAAGCAATTCTGCGGCGCACAGAAAAGTGCTTCGCAGCTTTCAGTACATTTTAAATAAGAAGAAGGATCGAAAAAACAATGATAAAAGAAATTGCAAAAAGTATCAGAGAATACAAGAAAGCGTCCATATTGACGCCTTTTCTGGTAATATTGGAAGTCGTCATGGAATGCATCATTCCATTTATTATTGCGCAGCTCGTCAACCAGATCAAAGCGGGCTGCGAGATGCGCGTCATCGTAATTTACGGACTCATATTAATAGGAATGGCAGGACTCTCATTGCTGTTCGGCGCGCTGGCCGGATGTACTTGTTCAACAGCATCCTGCGGCCTGGCCCGGAATCTCAGAAAAGACATGTTTTATCAGATCCAGGCGTATTCATTTGAAAATATCGATAAATTTTCTACGTCTTCGCTTGTGACGCGGCTTACCACCGACGTTACAAATGTGCAGATGGCATATATGATGATCATCCGCATGGCGATCCGCTGTCCGCTCATGCTGATCTTTGCGTTTGTGATGGCGTTCGTTATGGGCGGAAAAATGGCGTTTATCTTTTTGATCGTGGCGCCCATCCTCGCGTTCGGGCTGTTTTGGATCATACGAAAAGTAATGCCTTTGTTCAAACGCGTTTTCAAAAAATATGACGCCCTCAACAGCTCGATTCAGGAAAATGTGAAAGCGATGCGCGTCGTGAAATCGTATGTACGGGAAGATTACGAAAAAGTAAAATTCGGAAGAGCGGCGGAGGATGTCTGCAACGATTTTACAAAAGCGGAACGCATTCTCGCATTGAACAACCCGCTTATGCAGTTCAGCCTCTATGCCGTCATGGTATTTGTGCTGTCGTTTGGGTCTTATACGATTATTACTTCGCGGGGCCTCGATCTGGATGTCGGACAATTCTCAGCGCTGCTGACATATAGTTTTATGATTTTAAACAGTCTGATGATGATCTCGATGGTATTCGTGATGATTACGATGGCAAGCGAATCGACAAAGAGAATCTTCGAGGTTTTACAGGAAAAAAGTACGTTGGCAAATCCGGAGAATCCGCTTTATGCAGTCAAGGACGGTTCCATAGATTTCGAAGGCGTTAGTTTTAAATATTCGAAAAAAGCGGAACGTATGGCGCTTTCCGGCATAAACTTACAGATTGCTGCCGGAGAGACGATCGGAATCATCGGCGGGACGGGCTCTTCGAAATCCTCCCTGATACAGCTGATTTCCCGCCTGTACGATGCCACGGAAGGCGTTGTAAAAGTCGGCGGCGCCGATGTGCGGGCGTACGACATCGAGACACTGCGCAACCAGGTAGCAGTCGTCCTGCAAAAAAACATTTTATTTTCCGGTACGATCAAGGAAAATCTCCGATGGGGAAACAAGGAGGCCACGGACGAGGAGCTGGTGGAGGCATGTAAAATGGCGCAGGCAGACGAATTTATTTCCCAGTTCCCGGATGGGTATGACACTTACATCGAGCAGGGCGGCGCCAATGTTTCCGGCGGTCAGAAGCAACGGCTTTGTATCGCGCGCGCGCTTTTGAAAAAACCGAAAATCCTGATTATGGACGATTCTACGAGCGCGGTGGATACGAAAACCGATGCAAAAATACGCAAAGCATTGCAGGAATATATTCCGGAGACGACAAAGATCATCATTGCCCAGCGTACGTCTTCCGTTGCGGATGCCGACCGTATCATCGTGATGGAGGGCGGCGCAATCAACGCGATCGGAACCCATAAAGAATTAATGGCAAACAATGATATTTACAGAGAAATTTATACTTCTCAAAATAAGGCAGGTGATCATGATGCAGAATAAAGGACTTCCCAAAAAGAAAAAAGGCGTCACATGGCGGCTGATTAAAATGCTGTTTCGATTTTATCCGGTGATGATGCCCGTCACGCTTTTCTGCATTGTTTTCAGCGCGATTGTCAGCTCCCTTCCTGCGATCTTCATGCAAAATGTGATTGCGATCATAGAAAGCAGCTGGAAAAGCGGCGACTGGGGCGCGGTCAGGAGCCAGGTTTTTTCCGTGGTTGGAATCCTGGTAATCCTATATGTGCTTTCCCTGATATTCGGGTTTATCTTCAATCAGACGATGGCGGTGATCACGCAGGGCTTCCTGAAGAAGCTGCGCGAAAAAATGTTCAATGGAATGCAGGATCTGCCGATCAAGTATTTCGATACGAACAATCACGGGGATATTATGAGTCATTATACGAATGATATCGATACGCTCCGGCAGATGGTGTCGCAGAGCTTTCCGCAGCTGCTGATTTCCGGGATCGTTGTAATCACCATCTTTATCATTATGCTTTACTATTGTATCTGGCTTGCTTTCGTCGTGCTGGCAGGCGTAGCCGTGATGCTGCTGATCACGAAAAAAATCGGCGGCGGATCCGCCCGGCATTTTATCCGGCAGCAGGAGGCGCTTGGCAAAGAAGAAGGCTATATCGAGGAAATCATGCACGGACAGAAAATCGTCAAGGTTTTCTGCCATGAAGATGAATGCAAGGGCGATTTTGATAAAATCAACGATACGCTGTTTGCAGAGTCTGAAAAAGCAAACAAATATGCGAATACCCTGGGACCGATCCTCAATAACGTCGGGAATGTGCTTTATGTACTCGTCGCTTTGACAGGCGGCCTGCTCCTTGTTTCCGGCGCGCCGAACCTAAGCATTTCCGGACTTGCAATCAGCATCAGCGTCGTGGTTCCCTTTTTGAATATGACGAAGCAATTTGCAGGAAATGTGAACCAGGTTTCGCATCAGGTCAACTCCGTCGTCATGGGAATCGCGGGAGCCGAGCGTATTTTCGCTCTTTTGGACCAGCAGCCTGAGGTTGACGACGGTTATGTTACGCTCGTAAATGCAAAAGAAGTGGACGGGCAAATCGTGGAATGTGAAGAACGCACCGGCATGTGGGCCTGGAAGCATCCGCATCAGGCTGACGGGACGATCACCTATACGAAGCAAACGGGCGATGTGCGGATGTTCGACGTCGATTTCGGATATGAGTCAAATAAGATCGTGCTGCACAATATCACGCTTTATGCGGAACCGGGGCAGAAAATTGCCTTCGTAGGAGCGACCGGCGCGGGCAAAACTACGATTACGAATCTGCTCAACCGTTTTTATGATATTGCGGACGGTAAAATCCGCTACGACGGAATTAACATCAATAAAATCAAAAAGGGTGATCTGCGCCGTTCTTTAGGGATCGTGCTGCAGGATACGAATTTGTTTACGGGCACCGTCATGGACAATATCCGTTACGGAAAATTGGACGCCAGCGATGAAGACTGTATCTATGCGGCAAAGCTTGCCGGAGCGCACGACTTTATTACGCGTCTGCCGGAGGGCTACCAGACCATGCTTACCGGGAACGGCAGCAATCTGTCGCAGGGACAGCGGCAGCTGCTCGCCATCAGCCGTGCCGCCGTGGCGGATCCGCCCGTTATGATTCTGGACGAGGCGACCTCTTCGATCGATACGCGTACGGAAGCGATCGTACAGCGCGGTATGGATGCTTTGATGAAGGGAAGAACCGTATTTGTCATCGCCCACCGCCTGTCTACGATCAAGAATGCTGATGTGATCATGGTATTGGACCATGGACGGATCATCGAGCGCGGCAGCCATGAAAAGCTGCTTGCGGAGAAAGGCGAGTATTATCAGCTCTACACCGGTGCTTTTGAACTGGAATGAGCTGTCGCGCATTTTGATGCCCGCAGGCAAAAATAAAATCGAAAAATATAGAAATAGATACTTTTCAAATCCGTTTGGTTCAGCTATAATACGTACTCAGTAATTGAAAAGAGCAGAATAAGCAATACGTATTGGATCTATCACATTATGATTCTGCGATTTCAGGAAAGTTGAGGCGGTTAATATGGAAAAATATCGAGGACCATATGCGGATATCAACGGCGCGTACGGCGGCGTCGATGATTTGGGGCGCGTGCTGACGACAGACAGCACGCTGCCCTTGCCGCGGCAAAACAGGACGGTGGGAATGTTTTATTATTTGGCGCCGGGCAATCATGGACTGAAAGGTCCCTACGACATTCGGAAAATCATTGCATCGGATCCGAATGCGCTTTTGTCTGAGGAAGCCTGGATGGCAGCCGGCGGCGGGGCACGCCATGCGGATCATCACTGGGCGGAGCCTTTATTTGGCTATTATTCAATGAATGACGAATGGGTCATCCGCAAGCATATTCAGATGCTTACGGACGCCGGCGTCGATTATCTGATTTTCGATACGACGAATGCGTTATCCTATGATCAAACCGCATTAAAGGTGCTCAAAGTATTGAACGAATTTTACCGGCAGGGGATTACGAACGTGCCACGGATTGCTTATTACACGAATGCATCCTCTGGTAAAACGATCAATCACATCTATCATGAGATTTATCAGAAGTATCCCGAATATGCGCATTTGTGGTTCCGATGGGATGGGAAGCCCCTGATCATCGGAATCCCTTCGGATCCGGAACTGGAGGATAAAGCGAAAGCCTTTTTCCGGATCAAAACGAGCTATTGGCCTACGGAGCGGAGAAGCAGCGACGATCAATGGCCGTGGATCGAATTCGATGGTATTTATACGTCGGATGCGGTTTACGGGTCGAATGGCAGAAAGGAAGTCGTGAACGTTTCCGCCGCGCAGCATTGCGATACCATTTTCAGCGGCAGCGCATTTTACGGCGAATCGAACCGGACGAGAAGCTACCGGCGTTCAACGGGGAAAAACGACACTTCGAAAGATGCGGTTCTATGGGGGTATAATTTTTCTGATCAATGGAAATGGGCGATAGAACAGGATCCGGAAACGGTATTTGTCACGCAGTGGAACGAATGGCTCGCTATGCGGTTTGAGCCGATCGGTGGACATCCGATATGTTTTGTCGATTTGGCAGACCCGAACAACAGCCGCGATCTGGAACCAATGCGCGGCGGATTTGGCGATAACTATTATATGCAGCTGTGCGAATATATCCGGAAATATAAAGGCGTACCGCCAAGGGTAAATATCGGGGCGGATACGACGATTTCTCTTTCCGGCGGTTTTGCGCAATGGGATTCTGTTACGGCGGTTTACCGGGATTACCGGCAGGATACGGCGGACAGAAATTATAAAGGTTTCGGTGATTTCTTATATACGGATACTTCGGGGCGCAACGATTTTGATCTGCTCAAAGCGGCGAAGGATCGTAACAATATTTATTTCTATGTGCGTACCGTAGATACGATCACACCTCCCGGAACGCCGAATTGGATGACATTGTTTATCAACAGCGGGAACTGCGGAAATGCAAATTGGCATGGATTCGATTATATCGTCAACCGTGTGCCGCCGGACGGAAACCGCGCAGTGATAGAAAAATGCGAGGGCGGATGGAATTGGCAGGCTGTCGGCAGCGCTGAAATGTACAGGGAAGGGAAGGAACTGATGCTCTGCGTTCCGCGCGAGACGATCGGCCTTGCCAGAAATGACGATGAAGACCTGCTGAACCTGCAGTTTAAATGGGCGGATAATTATATAGAAGATGATATCTGGTCGTTTTATGAAAAAGGGGATGCGGCTCCGATCGGACGCTTCACATATGTGTTTAGCAATGTAAAATAAAAGTACAGAATCATTTATAAAAAAGTAGTAAAAACACCCACAGACAAAAACCACAGTTTCTCAAAAAAGAAACCGTGGTTTTTCTTTAGATGTTTTTTACTTTTATTTAGATTGAATTTTTATATTAAAAATCGTTGAGTTTCGACCATGTTTCATTACAGGTGGTTTCAAGCTCCGCAAATACGTCTTCGACGCTCTTCTGCCCGTTGATGATCTGTCCGAATCTTGTGATCATATTCTGATCGGAGAGAATATCTGCGATCTCAGATGGCGCTCTGGTAATAACGGTAGCAGGAGTATTGGCATCCGGATAAGAAACGAATGCGTCAAAATTCTTATCGCTCCAGTTGGTATTCGGCATTCTCCAGAAATCGTCCTGCGCTAATGACTTTAAGAGAGGAACATTTCCGCCGCTGGCGCTATGGTATGCTCTCTGACCGTCTTCCGTCAGGAAGAAAAGCGCTAAAGCAGCAGCAGTGTCTACATTTCTTGTTCTGTTGTATACGACATATCCTGTTGCACCCGTACCGACTTTATGCGTTGGAAAAGCGGGGAAGGAACAAAAATCCCAATCGATATTTGCATTGTCGTAAGCATTGCCATATCTTGTGATCCATTGCAGATCGCCGAAGGTACGGAATACATATTTTAAGTCCGTAATTTTAGAATAGCGCTCTGCATTCGCTCCCGTATAAGCAATGACGTCGTCTTTCAGCCACCCTTCGTTGCAGGCTTCGAACATTTCGTTGAAACCGGCCATAACGTTTTTATCGGAAACGAAGCTGACTTTTTTCTCAACGGTATCGACCCATGTGCCGCCCCAGCCTTCTGCAAATGCCTGCCATACGGGGGACCACCAAAGTTTGAAACCTGCTCCTACCTGGGTGTAAGCACCGTTTTCTTCTAAAGTCAAGCGGCGGCAGATATCTTTGAACTGATCCCACGACATGGCCTCTTCGCCGGTAGGGATTTCGATATTTGCCTGTCTGAGCGCGTCTTTGTTATAAACAAGTACCTGTTGCCCGAGGTTCCGCGGCACCATATAAAGACGTCCGTCAATCAATCCGCCTGCGATTGCCCCGTTATAAATATTCTGCCGGTCGATCCCCAGCTTATCCATATAATAATCGAGCATTAGCAGCGCATTGTGATTCTTCTTGTAGTTATTCGCGTCGTTTTCATCGCACCAGAACACGTCGCCGATTTCACCTGACGATATTCTCGTTGCGTATGTAGTACGATTCGCTTCGTCAACAGTGACTTTGACATTCTTATATTTCTGCATAAAAGCCTGTGCGAAAGCTTTCGGCGCCGCCGCTTCAGAAGCCGTGCCGCTTTCATTGCTGATTGTGAACGTAACTTCCCCTTCAATCGTCAGCTGATGATCTTCTTCGAGAATACCAGATTGCATCGGAGCTTTCCCGCTGCAAGCAACCATACCAACCAGCAAAACGGCAACGAATATAATAATCAGAACACGTTTTGCAAGTTTTCTGGCCTGCATGTTACTTTTCAACATAAAACCTTCACCTCATATTTTTGTGGATTGAACGAAGTCGATCATATCATATCTTGTACTTCGGCGCAATACTGCCTGCGCGCAAATTTTGCCCATATTTCATATAAAATTAAAAAATAAACAGTATGTTCATATCTCTCGAAAAAATACACACACTATTATTTATGAAATGTTCATTATTGCAATAAGCAAACAAAAAAGGCCGCCCAACTGAGCAGCCTTTTGAACAGAATTGCAAAGCGGTTATATGGTTACAATAATTTTTTCCATGTCTCGTTGCACTTTGTTTCCAATTCTCCGAATACGGTCTGAACGTCTTTGCTTCCGTTTATAATACTGCCAAACGACGCAATGAAGACGTCATTCGACAATAACTCTGCGATTTCCGCCGGCGCTCTTACAATTACGGAAGCGGGAATATTGGCTTCCGGATATGAGACGAACGCGTCGAAATTTTTATTTTCCCATTGGGTTCCCTGGAAACGCCAGAAGGTTTGATCGGCAAGGGATTTCAATAAAGGCACATTCCCTCCCGTAGCGCTGTGATATGCGGTCTGTCCTTCTTCCGTCAGGAAGAAGAGCGCAAAAGCGGCTGCGGTATCTACGTTCCGGGTTCTGTTATACACGACATAGCCGGTTGCGCCCGCGCCTACTTTATGTGTCGGGAAAGCGGGGAACGAGCAGAAATCCCAGTCGATATTCTTATTGTCATATGAGTTGCCGTATGCCGTGATCCATTGCAGATCGCCGAACGTCCGGAAAACATAATCCAGATCCGTGAGCTTTGCGTATGCCTGCGCTTTTGTCCCGGTATAATTAATGACATCGCCCTTCATCCAGCCTTCGTTGCACGCGTTTACGATTTCGTTGATTCCTTTCATAACGTTTTCGTCCGATACGAAAGAAACTTTCTTATTTACAGTATCGATCCAGGTGCCGCCGTATCCTTCCGCGAATGCCTGCCAGACAGGAGCCCACCAGATTTTAAAGGAAGCGCCAACCTGCGTATATACGCCGTTGTCTTCTAACGTGAGTTTCTTGCAGATATCCTTGAATTCATCCCATGACAGCGCCTCTTCTCCCGAGGGGATTTCTATATTCGCCTGCTTGAGCGCATCTTTATTGTAAATCAAAATCTGCTGGCCGATATTCCGCGGCACCATATAAAGACGCCCGTCGATCATTCCGCTGGCAAGAGCGCCGGAGAAAATGTTCTGGATCTCGATTCCCAGGCGGTCCTTATAATAATCGAGCATCATCAGCGCATTGTGATTCTTTTTATAATTATTTGCATCGTTTGCATCACACCAAAATACGTCGCCGATTTCTCCAGAAGAAATCCGCGTCGCATATGTAGTACGGTTCGCTTCGTCAATTTCGACCTTCACATTTTTATATTTTTGCATAAAGGCCTTCGCAAAAGCATTCGGAGCGGCGGCTTCTGCCCGCGTGCCGCTTTCGTTACTGATTGTGAACATGATTTCGCCTTCAATGTTCAATTCCTCCTCGTCACCGATCGTGCCGGACTGGACGGGCGGCAGACGCCTGCATGCTGTCATACTGAATAAAACCGCCAATAGCAACAAGAAAACAGCGGCAAACTTTGCGTATTTCAACGCGACTTTTTTTGTGTTGGACATGATTTTCACCTCATAAACCGATAATTAATTATACATAATAGTAACATATAAAAACAAATATAGCAATATTCCCAAAAGGATTTTTTGCGTTCCAGAGCCGGATGAAATCCGTAACGTGGTTTTGGGAAACAGCGGGTTTAAACAGGAACGTAGGGCGCTGAGAAAATGTGGTTGTCTTTTTAGATATTTTGGTGTAAAATAAAGCGATAAAAATTTGTTGTTTATTTTTGGAGGTTAACACATGATTTCTGCAGGTGAATTCAGAAACGGAATTACATTTGAGATGGACGGAAACGTTTATCAGGTCATAGAATTCCAGCACGTAAAGCCAGGAAAGGGCGCCGCGTTCGTACGGACAAAAATTAAGAATGTCATAACAGGTTCCACCATCGAACGCTCTTTCAATCCGTCGGACAAACTGCCGAAAGCACATATCGAAAGAAAAGATATGCAATACAGTTATAATGACGATAATCTGTATTACTTTATGGATATGGAAACATTTGAGCTGATCCCGATCAGCGCGGAAACGGTAGGCGATTCCCTGAAATTTGTGAAAGAGAATGATATCTGTAAAGTCCTTTCTTATAAAGGAAACGTTTTTGGCCTGGAACCGCCGATTTTTGTCGAGCTGGAAGTGATTGATACCGAGCCCGGTTTTAAGGGCGACACGGCGACAGGCGCTGCGAAGCCTGCTGTTGTGGAAACAGGCGCTACCGTCAAGGTTCCGCTTTTTGTCAACAAGGGGGACAGGATCAGGATCGATACGAGAACCCAGGAGTACATGGAGCGTGCCTGAGAAAACAGTGCGGCGCTTAATAAAGGAGGAATTATAAATGGGATATTTATCAGAAAGAGTCAGTTATTTGAGAGGTCTTGCGGACGGCCTCAAAATCGATGAAGAGACGAACGAAGGCAAGCTGTTCAAGCTCATTATCGATGTGATCGACGATATTGCCGTTTCCGTAGAAGATGCGGAGGATACACAGAATGAGCTTCTGGATGCCGTCGATGAAATAGAGGAACGGCTCGATGAAGCGGAGGAATGTTTATATGACGAGTGTGACGACTGCTGCTGCGGGGAAGACACGGAATTCGCAGAGCTTGAATGCCCGAACTGCGGCGCTGAAATCGAACTCGACAAGGCGGTTATCGATGAAGATAAAAACATCCTGATCTGTCCGAACTGCAAAGAGGAAATTCAAATCGAATGGATCGATGAGTGCGATGAGGATTGCTGTTGCTGTGATCACGATTGTTCCGGCGACGAGGAATAAATCGAACGCTGCGCTGCCGTGAGGCAAAGCGCGTGATAAAATTTTCATGTGGAATGCCGGTTTCGTTTCAGCGAGGCCGGCGTTCTGCGTTATAAGACTTTCCGCACCGGTTTTTTGCACTCAGACAAAAAGATCCGTAAAATCTCCGGGAAGGTCGAAACACGTATTACGATTGAAATCAAGAATGAAGCCGTGAAACAATCCTTTGTAGATTCCCGTATGGGAAAGCTGTATTTTACACGGTTCCGGAGAATGATTGTCAATTACGATGACGTCTTTGGAGCCTGTGGGAGAACACAGAAGACTGATTTCAACGGAACCCGGAATTTCTGCGGAGAATTTCATAACAGGCTGGATTCCGCTTTCCTGAATACGTTTCAGAATAAATTGTTCAAAATTTAAAAATGCCTCGGAACCGGCTGCAGCTCCGCGGCCCAAGCTCGTACCACAATAAACAATGCTTCCGGATCCGCAATCCTGTTTGACGACGATCGGATTTCCTCCGCAGGCGCCGAGCACTTCGCCATCCTCTGCCTGCAAAAATGCTACGCGGTCGCAGCCGGTCAGAATTTTACCGTCATTCAGAAGGATCGGATAATACAATCCGCCGGAAGCGCCGTACAGCTTTACTGCTTTTTTTAAATCATCGTTGCCCATTTCGTCCGCATTCTGGCTGCCTGCGGAAATGTGGATACTGGATGTCGTCAAAATTTCCCGGATTTTCCAAGAAGCGGCAAGGCCAAATCCAGGCATGACGGCGCTGTGGCGCCCGTTCGTCAAGTCATATCCGCCAAGATGCGCTTCGCAGCACAACATTCCGCCGGCATTGACCCATGCGGCGATTCCCGAGGCTTCTTCCTGCGTTAAAGCATAACAGGAAGGCATAAATAAAAGGCGTACTTCATCTGTTCGGAGAGAGGACAGCATACCGGAATCGATAAACCGGTAGCGATAACCGTTCCTGCTGCACACTTCGGCATAATTTTCAATCCCGGCAAAGAAATTCTCCGCCCAGCGCGGATCACCGGTGCAAAAGTGAAAAAGCTCATTTTCCGTACTCTTCCAAATGGCAATTTTCGCCGCTTCTCTGTGAGAATTCATAATGCGCTTTCCATAAGGACGGATCTTGCCGACGAATTTTTGCAAAGAAGATGAAAATGGCCGTTCGGAACCATCGGGATTGACGAACCCCCATGCGGGCGCTTCCATGCCGAGCGCCTCGCTTCTGTATTGCCAGAACATTACGCCCTTCAGATCCGAACCGATTTGCAAAATGAAATCCCGGAACAAATCTTTCTCTGTCAAAATCCGCTGATGATTCCGCAGAGAACCGTAATTCAGGTGGGATTCCGCATTATATGTCATTTTGCCCCGGGCAGCGGAGGTAAGTAAATTTGCATATATGCCGTTTCCCGCCGTTCCCGCAAATATATCGCATATTTCGGCTAATGCAAAATCATTCGCACACGTGACGGGATTGAAAATCTGCAGCGCATCCGGAACTACATGAAGCGATGCGGGATGCACGGAATCATATTGTTTTACGGTGCGGATCCTGAGCGCCGCTTCCTCCTGCATCGTGTCGAGCATATATTTTCTGTAATCCATGAAATCGATAAACGTATCCGTCGCATACGGGATTTCCACTTCATCGAAATCCGCGTATACCCGGCCCCATACGCGGTTGAGCGTTTCTATTGTTCCGTATTTCGCCGGGAGCCATTCTTTCCGGAATCGATCGGTACAGACGTTGCAGTAGCAAGTGAGCGTTGAAAGGCTGGGTTGCCTGCGGAGCATATTTTGTTCCGGTTCATTCCAGATATCCCATAAATCGAGCGCAGGATGCGCGGCGTACCTGCGGACAACGGCAGCTAAAAATTTCATGCGTTCCGCTTTGACCGCCGGATGGTTCAGGCAGCAGCCCGGGGTTCCTCCCAGCTGACGCGCGCTGTACACTTTCGGAAATTCTCTGGCGCCGTCCGGAAAGGTAAGCATCGCTTCCGGATATCTGCGGAAAATCCATACGGGAATGACGTCGAATATCACATTGAGCGTTACTCTCAAGCCGTTTTGTTCTGCGAGCTCCATCAGCCTGTCGATATCATCGAATATAAATCTATCTTCTTCTCTGTGTACATAACGCCATTGTACCCAAAACTTTACGGAATCGAAACCTAATAGCGCCATTTTCCGCAGATCCTCTTCCCAGCAGGAGGGCTCCGGCGTGGGAGCCCTATAATATTGCGCGCCAATAAAAAAAGAATCCATCACGTGCGAAGCCCTCAATCAAAAACAGAAAGGGAAAGGTACCGCTCTCCGGAATCCGGCAGGAGCGCGACGATGACTTTCCCTGCATTCTCCGGGCGGGCGGCGACAGAACGCGCGGCATATGCTGCTGCGCCTGATGAGATCCCCACGAAAATTCCTTTGCTGCGGCAGAGCGTGCGGCACTCTGCGTAGGCCGCGGCAGTCGGGATGGTTACGATTTCCTCATAAATTGACGTGTCCAGAATTTCCGGGACAAAGCCGGCCCCGATTCCCTGGATCCCGTGAGGTCCGGCATCGCCCTTCGACAGAACAGGAGATTCTTCCGGTTCTACGGCGATTATTTTTATATTGGGATTTTTCGATTTCAAATATTGCCCGGTACCGGTGATCGTGCCGCCCGTACCGACGCCGGCGATAAAAATATCGATCGTTCCGTCGGTATCTTCCCATATTTCAGGACCGGTGGCTGCATAATGCGCCGCGGGATTGACGGGATTTGTAAATTGTCCGGGAATAAAGCTCTCCGGAACGGAACGGCGCAATTCTTCCGCTTTGGCGATGGCGCCTTTCATCCCGTCCGCTCCTTTTGTCAGCACGATTTCTGCGCCGTAGGCGGCCATGAGCTTCCGCCGTTCGATGCTCATGGTTTCCGGCATTACGATGATGATTCTGTACCCTCTGGCAGCAGCGACGGCACACAGGCCAATTCCCGTATTGCCGCTTGTAGGTTCGATAATGACGGAGCCTTCCCGCAGCTGACCGCGTTTCTCCGCCTCTTCGATCATGGCAAGCGCAATCCTGTCTTTCACGCTTCCCGCAGGGTTGAAACATTCCATTTTACCGTATATGACGGCTCCGCCGCTTTCTTCCGGAGCATATAGCTTCAAAAGGGGAGTAGCGCCGATGAGCTGTGTGACCGAGTCGTATTTTTTCATTCCAAGTGCCTCCATAGCATCGTATTTTTTTAAGTATAGCAGGAAAAAGCGCCGCTGTAAACGGATTCGTTCCCGTTGACAGAATGCGGCGGATCCGGTACAATCCGCATCACAACTTCAGAGAAAACGAGGTTTGATTATGTTTGATGTGACTGTCATCGGAGAACTCCTGATCGATTTTACGGAATATGGCGTTTCGGAATACGGCATGCGGCTGTTTGAGCAGAATCCGGGCGGCGCGGTTGCGAACGTTGCGGCGGCGGTTTCCAAATTAGGCGCATCTGCGGCGTTCCTTGGTAAAATCGGGGAGGACATCCATGGGAATTTTCTGCAAAACGTTCTAAAATCAGCAGGTATCGATACGAAAGGGCTGATTTGCACGCGCGAGGCTTTTACGACGCTTGCATTTGTGGCGCTGCGCCCGGACGGGGAACGGATGTTCTCCTTTGCGAGAAAACCGGGAGCGGATACGCTGCTGCGCCCGGAAGAAATCGATACGGCTATTCTGGATCAAACGAAAATTTTACATACGGGCTCTCTCTCCCTGACGCATGAACCGTGTCGGAGCGCTGTTCTGTATGCGCTTGACTATGCGAAAAAAAGCGGAAAAATCATATCGTATGATCCCAATTACAGATCTTCTTTGTGGGAAAAGGAAGCGGATGCGATTCGATATATGCAATTACTCGCGCAATATGCCGATCTGATCAAAATTTCGGCGGAGGAACTGCGCTTGGTGACCGGCAGCTCCGATCCGGAAACGGCGGCGCGTATTTTATGCGATGCAGGCGCGTCCTGCGTAGTGGTAACGCTTGGCGCGGATGGCGCGCTGGTACGTGCCGCAGGCAGCTGCAAACACGTTCCGGCGTTCCCGGCAGCGAACGTCGCAGATACTACGGGCGCGGGCGATTCTTTCTGGGGCGCGTTTTTATATCGCTTTCTCAAATCCGGAAAACTTCCGCGGGAAATTACCATAGAAGAGGCCGCGGAATTCTCAAGGTGGGGAAACGCGGCGGCGTCGCTTTGCATCCAAGGAAGGGGCGGCATTCCGTCCGTACCGTCACGTGCCTCGGTTGAGAAGGTTATCGGGGAAGCGAACATCTGAGCTCATAGGCGGGAGCCGCATAGTTGTAATCGCCGGTAAACAATTCCGTTTCGATTACGATTTTCGGGCCGGGAAGCGCGAAAACATCGGGAAAAAGTTCCGGCGCTTTTTGAATCGATTCCGGTTCTGTTTTTATACAGATGTAATCGCCTGCCGGAATCCTGACAAGACGGAGCCGTTTTTTATCCGGGTCCGTTGGTTCTGCCAAAATATCGGCGAAGATCAGCTTTTCTGCGTTTCCGTTTTCATATATGTATAAAAGCCCGGTTTCGTAGCCGATCGGCAGACCGTTTTTCACAATATCGAGCATTAAATGATTCAGCTGCGTATAAAAAGCGTCCGGCTCCGACCCTTTCCGCTCGGGGACGACGCAGCAGCATTTTTCCGGCATACGGAATTTCTTCCGCACTCCCATAGACCGGTACGTTTCCGTTCGCTCGATCTCCGCTTGAAATTCATCGATCAGATCCAGGCCGTTTCGAATCGATTCGATTTTCTTCTCCGCGACGCGCCTGCCATGCTCCAGAAGTTTCGTATAATAGATTTTACCGCCGTTTTCTTCCGAGAACGCCGTGAAGTCTTTTAAGGGGATATTCAGTTCTACGCATACCTTGATCGCTTCTACCACATATAATTGGGGGAAGGTGTAATATCTGTAGCCTGATTCCGGATCCGTATACGCCGGTTTCAAAATGCCGAGCCGGTCATAGTAACGGAGGGATTTGATACTGACTCCTGAGAGCTTTGAAAGATTTCCGATCGATAATAAATTTTGTTTTTTCACCATCTGATTTGCCTCTTGACTCTGCCATTGTGGAATACTTTATGATAGTACCCGTTTCGTATTATTTTGTCAAAAAAGGATGCGGAAATAGAAACGGAGGTGCGGTATGGAAAATTCTCTCGACCGGAAAATTACAAAAGGGATGCTTCTGAGATTTTCATTGCCTACGATTATCTCCATGATTTTTATGAGTATTTATACCACTGTAGACGGCGTGTTCGTATCGCGTCTTGTCGGAACGGATGCGCTGTCTGCGGTAAATATCGTTTTGCCGCTCATCACCGTGGCCATTGCGCTGGGAACGATGATCGGCACGGGCGGCAGCGCCATCGTAGCAAGAAAAATGGGAGAGGGGAAAGCCTCCGAAGCGCGTCAGGATTTTTCACTGCTTTTTTGTGTGGGCTGTGTGACGGCGCTTGTATTCTCGCTTGCCGGGTTCCTCTTTCTGGACCCTGTTCTGAAATTTCTGGGCGCTGACGCGAAGCTATACCCGTTTTGTGTTGATTACGCCGAAACGACGCTGCTGTTTTTACCGTTTTCCGTTTTTGCGATTATGTTCCAGGTATTCTTCGTTACCGCGGGGAAGGCTTCTTTGAGTCTCCTGCTGTCTGCTTGCGGCGGCGTATGCAATATGATTTTGGATTACGTTTTTATCTCGATTTTTGAAATGGGCATCCGCGGCGCGGCGCTTGCTACGGGTATAGGATATCTGCTGCCTTCCGCAGTCGGATTCTGCTATTTTTCCCTTTGCAGAACAGGCACGCTATATTTTGTAAAACCCGCCTTTCGAGGCAACACGATTTTGCATACCTTCGGCAACGGATCCTCGGAGATGGTGACGAACCTTTCCATGGGCGTCGTAACCATTTTACTGAATAATATCTTGATGCGCATGTGCGGCTCCGACGGCGTGGCGTCGATTACGATTATTTTATATGCGCAGGGGATCATGACGGCCGCATATATCGGATACGCTCTGGGGATTGCGCCGCTCGTCAGTTTTAATTATGGAAAAGGGGATACGGCGCGCTTAAAAAAGATACACCGCATCAGTCTTGGCATGATTCTGATTTCCTCCGTTGTGATTTTGCTTGCAAGCGAATTGTTCGCCGGGCCGCTCGTCGCGATTTTTTCGCCGAAGGGAACGAAGGTTTACTCTATGGCGGTACGCGGCTTCCGGCTGTTTTCCGCCGGATTCCTGTTCATGGGGTACAATATTTATGGAAGCGCTGTTTTTACGGCGCTTTCCAATGGTAAAATTTCTGCGGTGCTGTCTTTTCTGCGGACGCTCGTTTTCGTAGTGGCTTCTGCGCTGCTTTTACCGATGGCGTTACAGACGGACGGCGTGTGGCTGTCGATTCCGCTTGCGGAGCTTCTGGGCTTCCTGCTGACGTTTTTTTTCCTGCACAAATTCAGAAAAACGTACGGATACGCGTAATATTTTACCTGTTCAGGAACCAGATCCCAAAGTTGAGATACGTAGCGAAACAGAGCCAGAGTACGTAAGGAATTTGCAGATATGCGGCCGGGTGTGAAATTTTATCGAATGCAAAATACATGAGGAATACGAGAATCAGAAGCAGCAGGATCCAGAACAATCCGAACAGGCGCCATCCTGCGCCGAAAAATATGAGACTCCAGAAGAAATTCACCACGAGTTGTATGGCGTAAAGCCAAAGCGCTTTCTTCCGTTCTGTGTTTTTCGTACTATTATAGATCATTGCTGCGCTGATCCCCATTAGAATATAGAGTACCGCCCAGGCGATGGGAAATACGATTCCAGGGGGTGCGAGCGGGGGACGGGAGAGCGCGGCGTATTCTTTCATGCCGCTTCTCGTCAATAACGCCGACAGGGCGCCGACCGCAAGGGGGATCAGAATGGAAATAACATAAACTTTAATACGACTTTTCTTATCCGAAAACATTTGTGGTTCACCTCTGTACAGTATATTGCGCTGCTTTGCAAAATATATGCCTTGCGGTGTAAAATCGTTACATATTTTTTTCCATTACGTAATTTGTAAGGACGTATGCGATTTTGCTAAAATAGTCCTTTATTTTTCTTTTTTATAAAATTTTTCGAATATTTCATGAGAGATTTTATCTTCCGGGAAAATAGCAAGGCAACGCTGTTTCAAAATATTTTTTAAATTTTCAATCAGGGGGATCAACTCGTTTGTATGAATCTTGTTACTATCTTTCTCAATGGATTCCCATTCGCAGAGGTTTTCTATTCTGGGTTTATAATGAACAATCTTATTCCTTAAATTACACACGTTTTGTACGCTGGCAACGATTTGATTATCAATACTTTGAGATGTTATTAATTTATACAACCAAGTAAGTTTATCTTTCACAGAGACGCATTTCATACAAGATGTAATTTCTCTGTTGGAAAAGTTATACTTATCGAATAAAACTTTCTGATAAAATTCATTAATAATTTGTTCTATACATACTCCAGCCAACGCGATGGCTACATTATCGTGTTTTGCTTTAATAGCGTTTTTGATAGCATCTTCAAATTCATCCCCTATGGTAATCGCAATTTTCATGGATTCGAATTGTTCGCTCTTTAAATACGATATTACACTTTGCTTTATTTCATCGGCACTGCAATCTTCTTTAATTTTACCATTTAACAACAATTCTGAAATGATGGCCGGCACCAAAGTTTCTATAAGTTGTATCTTAAATTCTTCCATTATAATATTCCTCTCTATAATCTCGCAAACCGCATAAAATCAAGCTTTCTTGGACAACAAACAAACCGTCTCAACGGTATTACCAGCCTCCCACAAAACATATTGTCTAAGTATCAAAAAAATGTTTCAAATATTTTTAAAATAAACTATATCAAAACTTAACACATACTTCTAAGCCGCTCAACACTTAATTCAGCTTTAGAAACAACTTCTATATCTTGTCGATATACCTGTGTACTAATTAGTGGTTCACTTACTATAAATAAACCACTAATCCCCCATGTTGCATTATCCAATCCATATTGTATCTTCAAATCTTCCATATGCTCTCTTACCCAATTAACTCTTCTATTATGCTTTGTTGCATAACATTTCTTTTCACCATCCACAAACATCTTCTGATATTCTAATTGGATCTCATATGGATTCCTCGAAAAATTAAAATCTTTGACTTCTGCAACATATATTTGATGTATTTCTTCATCAATTATTAGCACATCTATATCACCAAGTGCATTTCCATTTTCGTCAGCGATCAGGTTCTTATTTATTTTCTTAACATTGGGGTCGATTCTGAATACCTCCATATCTGATAACATATCCACAATTAATTGATTAAAAATTTTTCCCCGTTCATCGCTAATATGTCCTATTAATGTAGCCATGTTATTATCTTTTGTTGAAAGTTTTCCATCATATACCAGGTCTGTTACATACAGGAGCATATGATATAATTGACGATTTCCCCAAATCACATCATTTCCTCGTATTATTACAGGGCGTCTATTAAAAGAATAGGCTCTATTAAATCTCCATGGATATACATCTTCTTTTCTAAATTCAGATGGCAATTTCAGGAAATCTTTACGTTCAGTCAAGCTAATATCTACTATCACTTGAGCCACAACTTCCGATGTTAAACCTGTATTCAAATGTAGTAAATACTCTATAAGACTATCCTTGTTTTCCACAAAAACTTCATCATGGTCTCTTTCATTACCACAATTGATGATACCCATGATAACTTTACAAAATTGTTCAAATGTATATCCGTAATCCGAGAAAAATGCCTCATCTAATGCCGTGGAGTAATCTTCCTGCTTAACGGTATATTTTTTTCTAAAATTTCCCGATGAATTATAATACAATTGCTCTCTTCTATACTTGTCACCATATTGATACATATTTTGAAATTCATCCCGTTTCATTCCAATTCTATCTGACTTCAATATTTCAATAGGTGTATTAAAAATATTATAATAGAACAAGTCATTTTTATATGCCCAGTTAATAATCAAAGAACAAATTGCTAATATATATTCATATTTTCCGATGCCTAAAACTTCTTTTCCTTTCGGCGGTTTAGCAGCCACATATTCCATCATAAATTTTAATGCTAATGATGTTCGATTCAAATCATTGTAATCTTTCATATACTGTTCTTCTTTTTCTGGATAACATGCCAAATCGTAAGCATATCGTTTTCCGGCTATCATTACTCGATATAAAGTCTCTTCTAAATCGAGATAGATTACTTCAACAAGCTTGTTTGGGCTCAATTGCTCGATTTCACTTTGAAGCATTCCATATAACATACCCACAACATCATTAGCAATCTTTGTTCTATCAGAATCTGGTATTACACCATATCCCCATTTACTAGTCTTTAAGACCATTTTACCAATTATATCTAACAAGTAATCTTCGTCTTCCCCATGAACTATTCTGTTATTACCGAATACTATCGGTTTTAAATATGGTGTGGATCCAATATCCGCTGAAAAGAACTTTTTCTTCATTGGATTCCCAAATATTTCCCTTATATATTCTGTATAATCATATGATGTAAACGCATTTTTATTTAAAGCGTCCAACACCATTTGGCATAACTGTTTTTCCTTTGCATTACTCTTACACCCCATCTGTCCAAATGCCTTTGGGCTCCATATCAAATTATAATGTCTACCACATCCTTCTAGGCATACTAAATCACATAATGCAATATCATCAGTTGGTGCATAATAATATGCCTTCTTATCACCATCAAGAATTACATTAAAATGATATAATGTATCATATAAATCCATACTTTCTACAATTATTTTACATTCAGCTAACCAATAAGATAACGTATCCATAATAGACATGTATAAATTAATATCTAATTCTTCTACAATTTCATCTGACGTAATCCAGATAACACAATTGTCGAACCGAATACAGATAGAACTTTTTTTGCTTCCTTCCCTTTCTGATTCTATATACATATTGCGGATTTTATCACATGACTCCACTCTGGTTTTCCAACCTTCTTCATAAGATTCTACCAAAATAGCATTTTCTTTTTCTATTGCATGCTTAATATAATCTACAGAATCCCCCGGTGCAATATACAGCATAGTTTCATTAGGATTAAAATCATCATTTAAATAAAAAGAATGCTCATTGCTTGTATAAATACTAACCGCATTTAATTCACTGAATAAATTGGGCATATTCGTTTTCAACTTACTTTTAGCCCGAATATATCTAGGTAAAAAATTTTCTTCTTTTCTTTCATTCACACCAATACAATGCAATTCAAATGGATTTAACTTTATTATTTCAAATGTTGAAGGTTTATTTGCTGCTCTTAGACTAATTCCTCTTCCTATACCACTTAATATAATCATACAATAAAAATCATCTATCCCGATAATTGCTTCCTGCATCTTTTTGCTATAATACTTCATACGTTCTTTATAAATCAAGCTATGCCTTTCATCAGGATATTCATCATGCATTGTTTCTCTTACATAATTATAAGCGTCATCACATACAAACACTACTAGCATTAATTGATTATTATATACTGTTACAATTCGTTCTTTATAATAATCATTATTCAACAATTCAATCCCTAATAAATCCTCTCTAATTTTATGATGGCCCAATACTTTTAAAGACTTATTGCAATCACGCCAAATATAATCATTGTAACGTCGAGCCACATTATCCTTTATCCCGAAATCATCAGCAATTCTCAGGGATTGAAAGAAGGCAAATACAGGTAATAGTGATACATTCAATAAAACTATTGTTTTTTCCTTAATATTTCTAATAAATGGTCTATTATAAAAAGGTCTATTGTTCATAGAACCAATATCCCCTGTTCCAAAAGGCATTATAATGTCATCCAACAAGTCATTATAATCTTTCAACAACTCCTGTACCCTTTTTTCATCAAACACTACATAACTAGCATATTCTTTAATTCTGCTGCCATCAGGCAATATAACTTTTTTCCCTTCATCTGAAACAATATCAACATCTTTCACATTTATTCTATAAGCCACTTCATCTGATATTCCCAATATCATCATTATTAGCTTTCCAACTTTTTGAAGATATTTTTCAGGAAAATCATTTTGATAATTAAATAATATATCAATTAACATCTGCAAATTATATGCAGGCGTATTATCAATTCCATTAAAAACTGTATAATTATCCATTAACATAACATTCTGGATAAAAACATTTTCATTGGGGTCTATAGACATTGCTAAATTAGTATTATTAAGTTGCTCTATTAATCTTCTAAATTTCCCTGCGCTCATTTTATAATTCGAACTATAATTTTCTTCCTTTTCGCACAAAATAGAAGCAATAAGTCCATCTAATAATATTGACTTATTCTGATTTTGTGACATGAGATTTAATCCTGAAATTCTTGCCAATATATCATAAACATCATATTTTTTTATTTCCGCAACGATATTTTCCATCTCTTTAATTGTTTCATCGTCTTCAAATAACGCTTCTAATTCTTTCATATCTTTAAAAAAATCCATTTTATTATACCTATTTAGTTCTTTTTCATATCAACATCTAATTTGGGCAAATTATTCAAGCTTACTGTTTCCAAGGTCTGCAACTGCTGTACCGCTAACTGTCGAAGCAGTTCCATACGCTCTTTTTGATTCTTACCCTGATTTATTAAAACAGCATTATAACTTTCCAAATTCGCAAGTACTAACAACTGGTTTAATGTTGCCACATCTCTCATATTTCCTTTTACTGCAGGATTTTCATCTTTCCACTGCTTCGCTGTCTTTCCAAACAATACAACATTCAACATATCTGTTTCGTTTGCATAGGTATAAGCTACCTGTGCAGGTGTTAATTCTGGTGGAATCAAATTTTCTTTAATTGCGTCCGTATGTATTCTATAATTTAACTTAGAAATTTCTCTATTCAAATTCCAGTTCAGAGACAAACGACTATTCTCGTCTGTTTTCAATCTCCTGTAATCTTTCATAATATACAACTGAAATTCTGGCGAAATCCAAGTTGCAAAAGACATCGCAATATCACTATGGGCATATGTTCCGCCATAGCGTCCTGCTTTAGAAACAATGCCAATAGCATTCATCTGTGTAATCCACTTCGTTGGTGTCATAACAAAGCGATTTAATCCTGCCTCATTTTTAACCGCCTCGAATTGCACACGGTTAAAATCTGGGTTATGCAATTCTTCCCAAACGCCTAAAAATTCTATTGTATTTCTATTACGCATCCAGTTTTGAATTACAAATCTCGGATCATCCTCATTGCGATATTTTGCAATATCAGTCAATGAAATAAATTCATTTTCAAAATTTGTTGTGTATATGCCAATGTCAATGCCCTTAGCATGAATGGTTTCTTTAACAATTTTCGCCATATATGCCCTCCTTTTATCACACCATAACCTTAAGCCCTATTAATTTAAAAGATTGTTTTCACATTCTTCTTCATCTTCCCACATCTCCCGATATGCATCAATATAAGACTTAATGCAACTCGGATAAGTATACAAATACCTCCTGCAAACTCTTTTATATAGCGCCAATATTTTATCATCGCAGGCAAAATCCAACAAATAGTCAAGCAAATAAGATAATTCCTTTTCTGATACTTCCCGCCTACATATATCATCAACCAATGGCAGATAAGTATCATAAGCCTTCTTATGCAATTGATTTATCTGTTCTGCAATTTGAAATATACTTTCTTCCATCAAATCACCTCAAAGTATTTAAGTGCATCTTTTATCGCTTCCACTTTTTCTTTTGGCGGGTGCTTTCTTGGCTGCTTCAATTCATCCACCGCATTAGGAGCATTATACTTTGTTAATCCCAAAAACCGTTTCACTTCTGCAATGTATGCAGTATGTACTTTAAACCCATAGTTTCTTTCCACATACTCTTGTATCATTTTATATGTGATTTTCGATTTTGACTGATATTTCTTTGCCCTCTCTGCAATTGCATCCAAAGGCACTTTCTCTTTGCCTTCTCCAAATTCAACTTTAACATTTATAATGCTATCTGGTGATTTGTGGGACAAAAGTACAATGGTTTCCACATGCCCGCTCTGCGGAAACATATCTACCGGCTGCACGCGGACGCATTCATAATCTATGGCGCAGAAGCGTTTCAAATCCCGCGCCAAGGTGGCAGGATTGCAGGAAACGTAAATCACGTGTTCCGCTTTCGCGGACAGTACCGTCTCGATCAAAGCGTCGTCGCAGCCTTTTCGCGGAGGATCTAAAATGACGACAGACGGCGTCCCGTGCCGGGAAAGCACCTCGGGCGTCACGAGAGATGCATCTCCGCAGTAAAATTCCGCTTCCGGAAAACCGTTCCCGGCGGCATTCCGATGCGCGTCTGCTACGGCGGAGGGCACGAGTTCCACGCCGGCAAGCAGCGGCTTTGCTTGCGGCAGGGAAGCACGCAGCCGGGACAGAAGATATATTCCGATCGTACCGATTCCGCAATAAATATCGTAGATCAGGCGCGGCGACTCCGGCAGGAAATCGTATATGACGTCATACAGGCGTTCTGTCTGCGCGGGATTGATCTGATAAAAGGAAAGGGGAGAGATTTCAAAAGAAGGCGCTCCCGGAAAATCCCCGATCGTATCGCAAATCGACTTTTTACCGTAAATATGATGGAGCTCCCCGTCCAAAACGACATTCGTTTTCTTTTTGTTGGAGCAGATATAGACGGAAACGACAAATGGCAGCGCGGCCGTCAGCGCGGAAACGTATTTTTGCAGTTCCGGCATGGAGTCGGCATTGACGACGAGAACCGCCATCGCTTCCAGCTTGCCGCGGTGATTGGTACGAACCATCAGCGCGCGCAGAATCCCCCTGCCGGAACGTTCGTCGTACGCGGAGATTTTATGCGCGTTTGCAAAGCTTGCGGTAAACTCCCGGATTTGCCGGCTCATTTCGTTTTCTATGCCGCAGCCGTCCGTTTGGACAATGGGCACGAGCCGATGCGAATTCGGCGCGTAGAAGCCGCACAGCACCGTCCCGTCTGTTCCGGGCGCGAAGGGGTAAATCGATTTGTTCCGGTAATGCCATCCGGTCTCCGCCGCCAGTACGGGCTGCACTTTAGGCGCGGCGTCTGAAAGCCCGCCGATGCGGCAGAGGCAATCCGCGACGCGGCGCTGCTTATACGTAAGCTGCGCCGCATAATCCAGATGACAGAAAACGCAGCCGCCGCAGCCCCGGACAAAATTCGGACAGGAGGGCGGCTCGATCCGCTGCGGAGAAGAAGCGGAGCGGGAAAGCATTTTCCCTACAGCGTACGATTTTGTTACTTTCAGAATGCGCACGGTTCCATGCTCTCCGGGAAGCATTCCATGGCAAAATACGACCATGCCGTCTATCCGGCCGATTCCGCTGCCGTCCTCCGCAATAGTTACGATATCCAATTCACAGACGTCATTTTTCTTCATATGCCCTCCCGTAACTGTTATTCTGCGCTTTTTAAAGATTCTACCATGGAAACGGCCTGCAGCCGCCAGTGCATCAAGAAATTGACTAACATGGAAAATCCAAATGTCAGGAGCGCTGCGAGCGCGTAGCTGAGCAGAGCAATATCGCGTCCAAACATCACGATTTCCACCTCGGCAGTCGTCACCACAAAAGCGTGCAGCCAGATTCCAAGTACCAGTCCCACGGCGATGCCGAACAATGTCAGAATTACGGATTCCCGGAAAATATAAGCGGTTACCTCCCGATCCGTAAAGCCGAGGACTTTAATCGTCGCAACTTCCCGGATCCGTTCCGTGATATTGACATTCGCAAGATTATATATGACGATTACAGCGAGCAAAGCCGCGCAGACGATCAGCACGACGACAACGAGGTTCAGACTGCTGATCGCGTCCGCAAACGCATCTTTCGTATGCTGCGTAAAAGAAACGGACGTAACGGCTTCTAAAGACAGCAATTCCGCGGCCATCTGTTCCGCTTCTGCGCCGCTCGGAGCGATTCCCTCGGGAAGCAGACCGGCAAAAAAGCCGAACACGGGCGCTTCTCCAAAAGCCTTTTCATACAAAGAGGGGAGAATGTAAATATAATTATACACATAGTTTTCCGCAATTGCCGTTACGGTAAAATATTCCCGGCCGCCGCCGGACGCGGCAAAACCGATTTTATCTCCCTCTCTGATTCCGAGCTTTTTAGCAAGTTTTTCCGTAATAATGACGCCGTCCTCCGTAAGCGAATAATAATGCCGGTCCTTTTCTGATTTTTCTCTCGAATGCAGTGAAAAAAACGTTGCCCGCCGTTCATCCGCCTCCTGCGTACAATCGGGGCTGAGTACGTATGCATGGATAAAATCGCTCCCGTCCCCGGCATAGGCGTCAACGTATTTTTCATAATAGGGAAGAAAGGCGGCGCCGTATTTGCTTAAAACCGCAGACGCGCCGGAATGCTCAAAGTCCGTATGGGAATTCACGGCGGCGCTGAAATCATATAAGATTACATCGCTGAACTGTTTGCCGACAATGTCGGAAATGGAATTTTTCAAACCGAAGCCCGTCAGCATTAACGCCGTACACCCTGCGATTCCGATCACCGTCATACATAAACGCTTTTTATAGCGGAAAATATTCCGTGCCGTAACTTTCCGGATAAAAGGAAGGCGTTTCCACAAGGGGCGGATCCGCTCCAGAAAAATCCGTTTTCCCATTTTCGGCGCTTTCGGCAGCATCAGCGCCGCAGGCGTTTCTCTTGTCGTATGGATGCAGGCGGCAACGGTAAAAATCTCCGTACACAAAAGAGCGGCAGCGGCAGTAGCAGCGCCAAAGGCCCAGTGAAACGGCGTCTCGATGGCCGGCAGCGTATACAGAATGGAATACGCCGCGAAAATCGCCCGCGGAAACAAATGATAGCCGACGATAAGCCCCAGAATGCAGCCCAAAACCGTTGCGGCAAAAGAATAAAGGATATATTTTAAAAGAATTTTACCTGTCCCGTATCCGAGCGCCTTCAGAATCCCGATCTGGCCGCGTTCTTCTTCCACCATACGCGTCATCGTCGTCAGACAGACGAGCGCGGCGACCAGGAAGAAAAACACAGGAAAAATTTTGGAAATCGCATCGATTTTTTCGGCATCGGCCTCATAGCTCACGAAACCGACGTTGCTGTCCCTGTCCAAAAGAAACGTATCTTTCCCGAGCAGCGCTTCGATTTCCGCTTTCGCCCGGTCGACAGTATGCTGATATGTATCGCTGTAAGTATCCAGACGGGCGGCGCCTTCTACCGTAATTGCGATTTGCGTAAATAAACCGGCGGCGTCCAGAAGAGAAAAGCTGTCTTTCGTAGTATAAATAATATAATCGAGACGTCCGGTGCCCACGCTGCTGCTGCCGAGATCAAACGAAATAAATTCCGGAGAATCGACCGTTCCGACGATTTTATACGCACTTTGCATGCCGGGATATTCGCCGCCGACTGTGATCGTATTTCCAATGTCCATCAGTTTGTTGAAATTCTTTGTACGCACAAGGACACATTCGTCCTTCTGTTCCGGAAAACGCCCTTCTGTCAGTTTGAGCGTATTGATTCGCTCCGGCATGCTGATAAATTTTGCGGCGGCGGTACGTTCCTCCAGAGATAAAATGGTTTCGGCGGTATAAAACGCTTCCGCATCGCTTACAGAGGGCAGATTTTTGATTTTATCGGCATCTGCCTGCGTCAGGCCGGAATAGGAAACGGCGCACACGTCCATGAAGTTGTTGTTTTTATAATAGTGATCCGCGGTCAGGAGCATATCGTCCGACGTGGATTTGACGCCGGCAAATACGCCCGCCCCCAGCGCGACGATGAGCAGAATCGAAAAAAATCTGCTGGCTGTCCGCAGCACCGTTCTTTTGATTTCCGTAAAATACGCTTTCATCTGCTGTCACCACGCGATCTGTTCCACCGGAGCGGGGGTTTTATTGATCGTGATGTCCTGGACGCGCCCGCTGCGCATCGTTATGATTTTGTCCGCCATAGGAGTAATCGCCTGATTATGGGTAATAACGATCACATTCTTCTGAAAATTCCTGCACGTATCCTGCAATAGCTTCAAAATCGCAACGCCGGTATTGAAATCGAGCGCGCCTGTCGGTTCGTCGCATAACAATATTTTGGGATTTTTGGCAATTGCTCTTGCAATCGCCACGCGCTGCTGTTCTCCGCCGGAAAGCTGCGCCGGAAAATTGCTGGCGCGGCCGGAGAGGCCCACTGCTTCCAGCGTTTCCGCGGCATCTAAGGGGTCCTTGCAGATCTGTGCGGCGATCTCCACATTTTCCAGCGCCGTCAGATTCTGCATTAAATTATAAAACTGGAAAACGAAACCGACGTCGTACCGCCTGTAATAGACGAGCTCTTTCCGGGACATGGCGCTGATCTCGGCGCCGTCGAGAAAGATTTTACCGTTGCTGCACCTGTCCATGCCGCCGAGCATATTGAGTACGGTGGTTTTACCGGCCCCGCTCGCGCCGACGATCACCGTGAATTCACCTTCTGCAATCGAAAAGGAGACATCGTTTACCGCCGCGATTTCCACATCGCCGACTCGATACGATTTACTGACACGATCAAATACTACGAAATTTTCCATGGATCGACATGACCTCCCAAAAATAAAAAAGACAAACGAAGTATAGCATATTTTGGAAAACGCAGCTATATAAATATTGCATAGAAGCATTTATAAGGAGCAGAAACGATGAATGATTCCAATAAGGTACCGGTAAAATTAAACGGGCAGGACGTAAATATCCAGAACAGGGAGAAGATCAAGGTAACGGGAGTGAACGATATCATCGGTTTCGATGAAACGTTTGTAGATATAGAAACAGAACTCGGTAAAATGCTGATCCGGGGAGAGGGGCTCAAAATCGCACGCCTGAGCCTGGAACAGCATGAATTGGTGATCAACGGCTACGTATACAGCTGCGAATATGAGGATACGAATAAAAATAAGAAGAGAATCGTAGGGAGAATATTCAAATAATCATGACTGAGGGTGTCAATAAAACGCTGGAAACAATACGGGTCTTTTTACTGATGGGCGCGGCGGGGCTCGTAATCGGCTGCCTGTTCGACGTCTTCCGTGCGTTCCACATTTCTTTTAAAGGCGCAGGCGAAAAATTCGATTTCGTATCGGTGCAGATTACGGACATCATTTTTGCGATTTCCTCTTTCTGCATTTTTACGCTGGGACTTTATCTCTTCAACAGCGGCGAAATCAGGAGTTATTGTATTTTAGGAGCCGCAGCGGGCATCACGGCGTATTTTTTGCTGCTTGCGCCTGTGGTGAACCGCGTGCTCAAACTGATCTTTAAAGCCATCTATTCCTTATTCTATTATACCGGCAAATTTTTTATAAAAATATTCAAAAAACTATTTACGAAACGAAATTGATCGTATATAATGAAGCCGTTGTTTACTTAAGACAAAGCTGGTGTTGATATGCGCAGAATATTTAAATTACGGAACTTGTTATTTCTTGCTTTAGCCGCAGGCTTGGTTGCGCTAATCCTTTCTCAGCAAAGCGTTCTGGACAGAAACATTGAACGGAATAAGGCCCTGAAAGACAATATTCAAGCGGCGCAGCAGAAGATCGAAGATCTGGAAGCAGAAAAATCGATCCTGGGAAGCGACGAATACGTGGAACGTAAGGCGCGCGAGAACCTCGGCTATGTGAAAAGCGACGAGACCGTATTTATAAAAGAAGAATAGAAGAGTAAGAGAAAGGATGAATCCGTTTTTTTATGTCGGGTGTAAGTGATGTTGTAAGCGGGAAAGTGACCGCCATTATGAATTTCGGAGCGTTTGTACTCCTTGAGGACGGCACGTCGGGACTGGTACATATCTCCGAGATATCCAAGAACTTTGTAAGAGATATCAATGATTTTTTAACGGTGGGCCAGCAAGTCCGCGTGATCTCATTGGCGACTGACCATGACGGCAAGAAGCGGCTGTCGATCAAAAAAGCCGACGAGATCCTGACATTGAACGGTGATCCGAATGTAAATGAATTGAAAAATCCTCCCACCTCCGGCGAAGCCCGTCCGGAGAGAAAACCGCCGGAACGCAGAAAGCGTCCGCCGAGGCCGGAAGAACCTAAACTGTCGAAACAAGATCTGTTATCACAGCCGCCGCCGGTGTTTGACGATTGGAAAAACGGCGCGTCTGATAATTTTGAAGACCAGCTTTCAAAATATATGAAACTGAGCGAAGAACGCTTGAGCGATGTTAAGCGGCAAAGCGAAAACAAACGGGGCGGCGGATACATCAGACGTGGCTGATTTTTACGCGAAAGAAAATATCAATGATTTTTCGGCATGGCTTGCGGCATCCGCCGCGCATGATGCTTTTTATAAAATCCATCCGAGCGGTGGTTTTTTAGTGAAGCAGGATATGGGAGCCATGCAGCTTTTATATCTGATTACAAGTACGGACCGGGATTTTATTTCCTCCAAAATGCAGGAGCTCAGAGAAGCTCCGCTCGATGTTTATGCCTCCGGAAGAATTTTTCGGACGTTTCTGTTTATTACCGATTTTTCAGACGGGCCGGCAGGCGAATTTACGGACTTTTTAAAGAAGGAACTGGATGCGAATATCCGGTCGAAGCTCCTTACGGAATTGATCGTATATGATTTCAAGAACGCCGGCTATCTCCGGATCGGCGGCGGGCGCGTGCAGGACCGGGCTTTGCGCAAAGTGCTGGACCATGCCGCGGAAGCCGTGCATATGACGCCGGAAGAACGCCGCGGTCTTACAGAGGAGAAGAAAACCGCCTACCGGGAAACGCTGCGGGATATCCGTCCCCAGCGCAGCCAACAAAGGCGGCTCCATCCGCTTTTGGTTCTCCTGATCGTCAATATATCGCTTTATGTCATGGATATGGTGTTTCAGGCGCGTCTCGATTATAAGCCGATCGAATTTTTTGGCATTCAGGATAACGGCGCAGTCTGGGACGGCGAATGGTGGCGCCTGATCACATCGATTTTTCTGCATGCCGATTTCAGCCATTTGATGGGGAATATGCTGATGCTCGTTTATCTGAGCAGTATTCTCAAAAACTTTTATTCGGATTTGCAATATTGGATCGTTTATCTGACTTCTGGACTTGCCGGAAGCCTGCTGACTTTACTCTTTATGGACGAAGCGACGCACTCCCTGGGCGCTTCGGGGGCGATTATGGGGCTTGGAGGCGTACTGATTTACCGGATGTTTTTCGGAAAGTCTGCAAAGGCGTTCCGTTATGCCGGAAGTTATTTTATCATTGCGTTTATGGTCGTCTATAATTTGATTTATGGCCTGTTTGTGGAGACGATCAACAACTACGCCCACTTCAGCGGCTTTATCACGGGATTTTTGCTGGCGATGCTCTTTGAAAAAATCAGAGCGCGCAGACAGGACAGGACAAATACGCTGCAGGGATGATATGTCTTATATACTATATACTATAACTTTGCTGTTGAAAAAATCAAAACATTAAGAGCTGTTAATATGTTTTTATGATAACAGAAAGACTTATATATGGAGGGGAACAGTTGCTTGCAAGGCTGGCAAAATATTCCTATAAAGAGATACGGGACGAGTTTTCCATCCCTTCCGGAAACATCTCCTGTTCTTTTGGTCTGATGTAAAGGAATTGTTTACATAACCGGAGAGAAAAAGTAAACCGCGGAAAGAATATTGAACATAAACCGGCATAAACTTGTATATAACGAAATACAGGAAGCCGGTATTTTTATTGAATCAAAAAAGGGAAACATATAAAGCAGGCGCCATGAAGCTGATGGCAGCCGCTTTGATCGTAAGGATATTGGGATTTGCCAACAGGATCTATATGTCGAATATCCTCGGCGCGGAAGGGATGGGGCTGTTCCAGCTGGCCACGCCGGTTTACAGCTTGATTATATTGACGCTCACGTCAGGCGTGTCGATCAGCGTCTCCGGAATGACTGCCCAGGAAAAGGCCCGGGGGAAGAACGCAAACGCGCTGCGGGTGGCCAAAACCGCATTTGCAATTTTGATGCTTGCAGGTACCGTTTGCGGAATTTTACTTGCCGTATTTGGAAAAGTGATCGCTGCGGAGCTGCTCCATGACCAGCGCGCGTATTATTCCCTGATCATGCTTGCGCCCTGTATTCCAATCGTAGCTTCCGCATCTGCGATCAAAGGATATTTCTACGGCTCTTCCCATGTAACGCCCACAGCAATTTCGCAGATTGCGGAGCAGATCGTACGCATTGCAGTGATCTTTTTTGTAGCGAATCGGATCGCCGGCAGCAATCTGGCATATGCTTGCGCGATTGCAACGACTTCCGCTGCATTTGGCGAAATGGCGAACCTGATCGTCGTAGCCATCGCGTTCCGGAAAGAAAAAAGCAAAGAAAAACCAACGCTGACGAAAAAAGCGGCGGCACGCACGATCCTCAAATATTCCATGCCGATATCGCTGAACAGACTTGCGATTTCTTTTATGGGAATGGTGGAAACCGTGCTTTTGCCCATGCGTTTTATAGCGGGCGGGCTCGATTATAAAAGCGGAATCGAAACGCTTGGGAGGATTTCCGGCATGGCGATGCCGCTGATCGCTTTTCCGACGCTCATCACTTCCTCTGTCGCGACGACGCTGGTCCCGGCGATCTCGGAAGCGATTTCCGTCAAAAACTATAAATTGGCCAATCTTCGCATTTCAAAATGTCTGAATATGGGATTCCTGCTCGGATTTGTATTTTTCGGATTGTATTTTACAATGGGTGATTTTGCAGGCGAACTGTTATATCCCGGACAGGGCGTCGGAGAAATTCTGGTACAGCTTTCTTATTGCTGTATTTTTATGTACGTAGAGCAAATCATGGCCGGTATCATCAATGGTCTGGGAAAACAGGGGCTTTCTCTGGCAACGTCGACGGTAGGGTATCTCATCACGATCGGTTTCATCTGGTTCGGCGTACCCCAGATGGGAATTCGCGCATATATCATAGGAAGCATTCTGAGCATGGCAGTCACGGTGGTTCTGAATCTTTGCATCATCATCAAGGCAACAGGCCTGGCCGTCAATCTGCGGAATTGGATTTTGAAACCCGTCATCATCGCGGCAGGCTGCATTTTTGCTGGTAAAATGATGCTGATGCTGCCTATTTCCAATAAACTTCTTAGTTTTTTCGTATGCGGCTGCGTAAGCTGCTTGACGGTTCTGCTTTTGGTTGCTACAATGTTCAGGAATCTGAAGTGGGGCGATTTATTTTGGAGGAAGGTTCAAATCAGAAAAGAATAGCGGTAACGATGGGCGATCCCTGTGGAATCGGGCCGGAAATTACTGTTCGGACACTCGCGGATGCCGGAATCAATGCAAAATGCAGGCCGATTTTGATCGGCGACGCGGATATTCTGGAACAGGCGGCACAAAAGGCGGGGATCCGGCATTTTATGGGACGGTTTGCGGACCAGATTCGCCATATCCCCTGTGCGGGAAAAATCGATGCGAAAACGGCCGGGACGATATGCGATTTTGCGGGAAAGGCGGCTTATGATTGCATCAAAGCCTCCCATGCGCTTTGCACAAGCGGCGAGGCCGACGCAGTCGCCACAGCGCCGATCAATAAAGAAGCGCTGCGGGCAGCAGACGTTCCCTATATCGGGCATACGGAAATCTATGCGGCTCTTACGGGCACGCCGGATCCGCTTACCATGTTTGAAACGCGGGGGCTCAGGGTTTTTTTTCTGACGCGTCATCTGTCACTGCGCAGCGCCATCGAAGCGATCACAGGAGAAAAAATCATAGATTATGTGATCCGATGCACGGAAGCGCTGGACAGGATCGGTGTGCCTGCCGGTAAGATCGCGGTAGCAGGGCTGAATCCTCACAGCGGGGAACACGGCCTCTTTGGCAGGGAAGAAGTTGAGATCATTGCGCCTGCGGTGCGGCAGCTCCGGGAACGGAGATACGAAGCGGAGGGCCCCGTAAGCGCGGATTCCGTATTTCATCAGGCATATACGGGAAAATACCGTGCGGTTCTTTCTCTATACCATGACCAGGGACATATCGCTACAAAGACGCTCGACTTTGAACGTACGATCGCAATTACGCATTCTATGCCGTACTTGAGGACTTCTGTGGATCATGGTACGGCTTTTGATATTGCGTGGACAGGCAAGGCCTCTTCTGTCAGCATGACGGAGGCCGTACTGCTTGCGGCTAAATATGCATATTAAAAAACAAGATATAAAGGAGAACCAGGAGACATGCAGAAACCAGATGCAGCATTACTCGGAAATTTTAAATTCGAAGGGGAATTCCGGGATTTCGAAGTCAATACTTCCGGCCACATCAACGGAACCTTTCAGCTTACTTATCAAATGCCGGACGGGACATACAATAAATATATTTTACAGAAAATCAATACGTCGATTTTTACAAAGCCCGCGGAACTGATGGAAAATATCGACAAAGTTACGAAATATATCCGTAAAATTGCCGCGGAAGAGGGCAAGGACCCGGAGCGCAGCACGCTGCACATCATCAAAACGCGCGCGGGAAAATTGTTCTATATCGATGACGACGGGGAATACTGGCGGGCCTATAATTTTATCGACGGGTGCGTCGCGTATGACAAAGTGGAAAAACCGGCGGATTTTTATAATGCGGGCGTCGCGCTGGGCATTTTTCAAAAAACGCTCGACCGTTATCCGTCGGACCAGCTGGAGGAAACGATCGAGAATTTTCACAATACCCCCAGCCGATATCGTGATTTCCAGAAAGCGGTCCGGGAGAACCGTGCCGGGAAGCGGGAAAGCGTCGCGGCGGAGATTGCATTTTTCGAAGACAGAAAAGATTTTTACCATATTATCACGGAACGGATCGCAGACGGCAGCATTCCGCTGCGCGTAACGCACAACGATACAAAACTGAACAATGTCCTGATCGACCGTAACACAGACGAAGTGGTTTGTTTGATCGATATGGACACGGTTATGCCCGGTTCTGCGCTCTATGATTTCGGAGACAGCATTCGCTTTGGTACGAATACGGCTGCGGAGGACGAGCGCGATCTCGATCGGGTGCATTTCGACCTTGCTTTATATCGGGAGTACGCGAACGGGTATTTAAGTGAAATGAAAGATCGTCTTACGGCGGCGGAAATTGCGCTGCTGCCGGAATCCGCAATTCTGATGACGCTCGAATGCGGGATGCGTTTCCTGGGAGATCATTTGAACGGCGACGTTTATTTTGCAATCCACCGTCCCGACCATAACCTGGACAGGGCCAGGACGCAGATCAAGCTCGCTTCCGAGATGGAAGGACAGTTAGAAACAATGCGGGAAATAACGAACGCCGCGCTGCAATCGTATTAAAATATGCCGGGAAGACGCTCCCGGAGAATCCGCAAAACGTCCGCCGCGATTTTTTTCGGCGGGCGCATTGCATCTTCCGAAGCGGCGCAGTTCAAAACGATACTGTTTGGGAAAATCTTTGCGCAGGTCAAATAACCGTTTCTTACGCTTTCTAAAAAAGCGATATCTTTTTCATATACGTCCGCTTCGTCTCCGACATAGCCGCGGAATCCCTTTTGCGCAACATTTCTGCGGGAAAGCGATACCGGTATATCAAAAATGAAGAAAAGATCCGGCCGCGGAATCCCCAGGACCTCGAATTCCAATTCGTAAATCCATTTTGCGAGCTCTGCGGGATTCCCGCTACGCGTCCCCTGATAAGCCGCGTTTGCCATTGTGGAGCGGTTCATCAGGACGAGATCGTACGTTGCGCTGTCAAAATTTCGGAATGCATTCCACCGGTCCGCCGCATACCACAGCGACATGGAACGCGGATCGAGATCAGACGCTGTCACGGTATCTTTCCCTGATAACAGACGCCCGATTTCTTTCCCGAAAAAGGAATCGTAATCGGGAAAGTCCAGAACGCCGGTTTTTTTCCCCGCCAGCTCCATTGCTTCTTTCAGCATTTGAAACTGGACACTTTTGCCGCTGCCGTCGATTCCTTCGAAAGCGGCGAAGAACGTTTTCTTTTCCATATCTTTCTCCATATGTATTTATGATACCTTTAAAGCGTTTCCACGCGTATCGACCGTATAGATCGGGATGTCTTTATCAAAATTCCGGAGCTGTTCCAAAAAGAGGTTTTTGTTTCTGTCTCCGGGAACGCCGGCCACCATTACGGCCGGCTGGACGTCGCTTACTGTTTTCACGGCTGATTCCAGCGTATTATCGGAATAAATTACCGTGAGCTCGGCGTTGACGCTGCGGGAAGCGTTGTTCAAAGCTTCCAGATCGCTCACAGTCGTATCCCAGTCGTCTCGAATCGTCTTTTGTATACTAACTATCATAAGCTCTGCGCAAAGCTCATCCGCAATCCGTTTGCCGGCTTTCACGATATTGTCGCAGGCGGAGGGATTCGTAATCCAAACGAGAACTGTTTTATTCAATATGATCGCTCCTTAAATTGATCGTAACGGAAAAGTTTCCTCGTATATGGAGTATACCACCCGCGCCGGATTCCCGCAACGGCATTTTCCCCATTGTTATAAAATACCAAAAACGCGGAGCTGCAAAACGCTCCGCGTCCTTTGATACCGTTTTGTCCTGTTTTCGGATTATTCGAAAGTAATCGTCAGGTCTACGTAATTGCCGACCCACCTATTTGCAAACCCGTTCCGTTCCAGCGTCAGCCTGTATACCTTAGCGTACACGGTGTCACCGGATTGGCAGCTTTTTTTTGCATTGATCAGGTCTTTTGTAGAGGTGATGTCGCTGCCGTTGAAACTCGTCAGGATATCGTCCGTCTCAAATCCGGCGGCTTCGGCAGGACTGCCGGCTGCTACGCTGCTGACGACGATTCCGGCGGGATATCCCTGATTTTGCAGCACTGCGGCCGTGAAGTTTTCGTTGAATTCCAGGCCGAGATAAATACCGGAGGAAGAACCGTTCTGGATGATATCGTCGCAGATTTTGATCGCATCGTTTACCGGAATTGCAAAGCCCATTCCTTCATATCCCGTCTGTACGAGCTTGACGCTGTTGACGCCGATCAGTTTCCCGTTGATGTCGCACAACGCGCCGCCGGAGTTGCCGGGATTGATCGCGGCATCCGTCTGGATCAGTTTCAGATTTTCATAGGAGCCTTCCGTCTGGATCGTGCGGTTGAGCCCGCTGATGATTCCCTGGCTCGTGGAGCCCATGAAATCCAGGCCGCCCGGGTTTCCGATTGCAATTGCGATGTCTCCTACGCTGATCGAATCCGAGTCGCCGATTTCGATTGGCGTCAGACCGGTTGCATCGATTTTTATCACGGCAAGATCCGCGCTCTGGTCATATCCGATTACGGTTCCCGTATATTCTTCGGCAGTATTCTGGTTCAGATATACGGTCAGTGTGGAATTCGGGTTCTTTTCACCGGAAGAGGTCAGCATATTTTCGATTACATGGTAATTCGTAATGATATAACCGTCGCTCGTGTAAATAATGCCGGACCCTTCGCCGCTGGATTCGTGATCGCCATAAGGACCGTAATTGGTAATCGTCGTGACCTTGATCCCCACGATGGAAGGGCTGACTTTCTTTGCGACAGCAGTTGCGGGGGAGGTAACATTTTCCACATTGATGTTTACATCCCCGCTTTTGCCGTCGTTGGAAGAAGTTGATGTATTGACAGCGTTCGGATTACTGCCGGAAGGGTTTACGGGAGTCGTATCGAGACCGCTGCCGTCGGATTTGTACTGTTGATAAAGCGCATAGGAGCCGGTAGAAACAAGGCCGCCTACCAGACTGCACACGATGCACAGCATGACGATTGCCCGCACGCGCAGCGGCGGTCTGCTTTTTTTCGGCGCAGCGGCCGGCGCTTCTTGTTCCGAAGGGGGCAATATCACCGTAGAAGATTGCGTAAAGCATACACTTTCTTTCGAATCGTCTGCTGTATGTTCGTTGTAATTGAATTCGTTGAAATTTTCCATAGGGCACACACCTTTCTGACTTTTTATGTCTATAGTATAAAATCGGTCTGTGGCAAATCTGGGGCGGGCCTGTAGCAAATGTGTAGTTTTATGATCATACATAAATGACGGCCGGCGGACATATCTATAATATGAAAAAGAAACGACAGAGCAGGGAATGATCGGAAAATGAAAATCGCATACATCAGACACGGAAAGATCAAATTAATCGTTTTTGCCGTACTTATCGCGCTCCTGGCAATATTTGCACTGCACAGCGCGGGGCGCTCCGCTGCACAAAACGTATCGAAAGCAGCGTCTGCAAAACTGCCGATTTATTGCACGGACAACGAAAACCGGGAAATAGCGCTTACTATAAACTGCGCGTGGGGAGCAGACGATATCGAAGACATTTTAAACACGCTCGACCGGTATGGGGTAAAAGCGACGTTCTTTGTTTTAGGAACCTGGGCCGAACAATATCCGGATCAGCTGAAAATGATTTATGAAAGAGGTCATGAAATCGGCAACCATTCCTATTCTCATAAATTACCGTCGAAATCGACGAAAGCGCAGCTGGCGGAAGAAATCGATAAATGCAACGACGCGGTCGAAAAAATTCTCGGCATCCGTCCGGAACTTTACCGCGCGCCTTCCGGAGATATTACGGATACCATACTGGAACTGGCCGAAGACCGGGCAATGTACAATATCAAATGGTCCGTCGACTCTATCGACTGGCGGAAAGACATGACAAAAGAAAACATCATAAACAGAGTGCTCGGAAGGACGGCGCCCGGCAGCATTCTTTTATTCCATAATGATACGCAGTATACGAAAGATGTTTTGCCGGAAATCCTCGATCGTCTCCAAAAAGAAGATTATAAATTCGTAAAGGTTTCGTCTTTAATTTATAAAACGGATTATTATATCGACAATACCGGAAAACAATGGCGAGCAAAATAAAATATTGTATTTATTTTCGCTATATAATATAATCAGCAAATGGCGGTTATAAAAGATTCGTACCGTTAATATACTGATAACAGATGGGGCGGCGCAGCGCCCGCGTTAGATACTTAAGAAATTTGAGAGGTGTAATATTGTGGTAAACGGCAAATGCGAGAGCAATGTAGCCACCGTATCTGGTAAAATCATTACGGAACCCGTATTCGGGCATGAGATTTATGGGGAAGGCTTTTATTATTTTGACGTCCAGGTCAGACGATTGAGCGAAAGCTACGATATTATACCGATCACTGTATCCGAGCGTCTGGCGGATTGCTCCGAATATAAAATAGGAAGATACATAGAAGTGGACGGACAATTCCGTTCCTACAACGCCGTACAGGAGAATGGCTCCACAAAGCTCATGCTGACTGTTTTTGCAAGAGACGTCATATTCTATGAGGATACGCTTCGGGATACGGATCTCAACAGCGTAGAGCTGAACGGCTATATCTGCAAGCCTCCGATTTACAGAACGACGCCGTTTAACCGGGAAATCACGGATTTTCTGCTGGCGGTCAACAGATCGTACAACAAGTCGGACTACATTCCCTGCATCGCCTGGGGCAGAAATGCCAGATTTTGCGGGAAACGCACGGTTGGCGAAAATGTAAAGGTAACCGGACGGATGCAGAGCCGTACGTATCAGAAAAAACAGCCTGACGGCTCCGTTATCGATAAGACTGCTTATGAAGTTTCCGTTTCGCAGATCGAAGTGATCAAACAGGAGGACTGTAAAACGGAAGAATAACAAAGAACCGGCACGACAGAAGAAGCTTTTGAAAAACGGCGCAGCAGGGGCTGCGCCGTTTTTACGTTGCAGCGCTTTTCGGGATGCAATATATTAGGAAATATGGAAAAATACTGCTGCTTAGGCAAAAAAATACTTTATAAATTCTTTATCATTATTTGCGAAACACTTTAGGACATGAATATGATTTTTTAATCGGGTCTATAATATAATAGTCCTGTACTTCGAACAAAGGAGGAATTTATATGTTAGCCGAATATTCTTACACAAACAACGAAACCCTGGAGGAAAAGATACCTGCCGAGACAGGCGATACAGATTCCTTGAAACAATATCTCAGAGAGATCGGAAGATATGACCTTCTCTCAGAGGACGAAACAAAAACCCTTTTTAAAAGAATCGAAGCGGGAGATAAGGCTGCACATGATGTCGTTGTCGAGCATAACCTCCGCCTTGTTGTAAAATATGCAAAAAGCATCAAAAAAGCTTACCGCGCCGACGAACCGATTATGGATTTGGTGCAGGCCGGGAATATCGGGCTGATGCGCGCTGTCGATAAATTCGAAGTAGATAAGGGCTACGCATTTAGCACGTACGCGAGCTGGTGGATCAAACAGAGCATTATCCGTCATATCTTCGATAATGAAAGTTCGATCCGGGTGCCGGTCCATATGAGCGAACGATTTGTAACGCTTTCCCGCACGATCCGGACGTTTCGGGAAGAAAAGGGCGTGGATCCCACCTTTGAAGAGCTTACGAAGCTGATCAAAGTGACGAAAAAAGAGTACGATATCTTTAAATCGCTCGATAGAAACGTGATTTCTCTGAATTCGATCGTCAGCGAGGATACGGATACGGAATTGATCGATTTCGTGCCGGGAGGCGAAACGGCCGATCCCGTATATGAAGAAACAAATCAGAAAATGCTTTGCGAAACGATTAATGACGTTCTGGCAAAGCTCGATACGCGGGAAGCGTATATCGTCAAAGCCCGTTACGGACTCGATGGAATGCCTTCTAAGACGCTTGAGGAAATCGGCGCCGATCTCGGAATCACACGGGAACGCGTTCGCCAGATTGAAACGGTTGCGATGAAAAAACTACGTACTTCCGTAAAAGCGGAGGCACTTAGAGCATATAGATAATACCATTTTCTCTCTTCTCTCTATGAATGGTCCCGCGCCCGCATACTACTTAGCGGCGCGGGATCCCTTTCTTTATCCGCAAAAATATGCTATACTTTCCTCCTGGATATACTTTGTCCGTTATTGGAGGCTTACCGGTATGCTGGAATTGATTGCATTAACAAAGAGATATGATATAAAGAGCGTTCCCGCCGTGCTGGATCTGAACCTGAACGTTGCGGAAGGTGAGATCTTTGGATTTATCGGTCCGAACGGAGCAGGGAAAACGACGACGATCAAAATGATTACGGGCATTTTAGAGCCAACCGGGGGGACGGTCCGGATCAACGGGACCGATCTTAAAAAAAATCCCGTGCAATGTAAAAGCTTTTTCGGTTATGTCCCGGACAATCCGGACGTCTACGAACGGCTTACCGGCATGGAATATCTGAATTTCATGGCGGATGTTTACCAGGTGCCGTTCACTGAGAGAAAAGGCAGGATCAGCAAATACGTCGAGATGTTCGGACTCGGCGGCGCCATACAGAATCAGATCAAGAGCTTTTCCCACGGCATGCGGCAGAAATTGGTGATTACGGGCGCGCTGATCCATGCCCCGAAATTATGGATCCTCGACGAACCGATGGTAGGTCTGGATCCGATGGCCGCCCATATTTTAAAAGAAGAAATGCGCGCGCACTGTAACAAAGGAAATACGGTGTTTTTTTCCACACACGTACTGGAAGTCGCGGAAAAATTATGCAATCGGGTCGGAATTATCAAGGGGGGAGAACTGGCAGCCGTTGGTACGCTCGCAGAGCTGCGGGCGAAGGCGGCAAAAGGCGAATCCTCGCTGGAAGAACTCTTTCTCGATATCGTAGGCGGGGAAGGTGATCTCTACGAATAATTTCGGAGTGCTGTTAAAATTCCAGCTGCGGTATAAACTGGGCATTCGTAGGATGAAAGAATTCATCGGCGCGTCGAAATACGGAAAAGCGGCGGCGGGGGCGGGCTTTTTGCTGCTCCTGTTTGTCGCGGCATGCATTTTGGTTCCTTATATTTTTGTAATGAATGTTCTGTATGATTCTTTCGCAGCGGGAGGAAATATTCGGGGATATTTCGATACGCTTTTTCTGCTGAGCAACTTTATCACTTTTGTAACGTCGATGTTTTCTGCTTATGGCGTTTTATTTTCCGGAAAGGACCGGGAAATACTTACGCCGCTTCCGATCAAAAAACAATATATTTTTCTGACGAATTATATTACGTTATATGCGGGCGCGCTGATTGCTTCTCTGGGATTTCTTGCGCCCGGTTTTATTATTTATGAAATCAAAACGGGTTTCTCCCTTGCGGTCCTCGTGAAAGCGCTGATCGGGTCGGTTGCGTTTCCGGCGCTGCCTCTGGCGGCGGCTTTCCTGATTATGTCCGGCGTGCTCGCCGCCGCTTCCGGATTTCGGCATAAAGAACTGTTTGCAACCATATTCGGCGTCGTGATCGTAGGCGGCTGTATTTTTCTGAACAGCAACCGCGCTCTTCTCATGAAATTTGTGGAAAACGGCGCCGGCTCTGTTTCTAAGATCGGTAAAATATTTGCAAACGCATTCTTTTTAACGGAGGCGCTGCTCCGGGAGGGGATACGCGCATGGCTGTTTGTCTTTTTGTGCGTGGCCGCCGCCGCAATTCTCATCTTCCTGACATATTTGTACGGAGGCGCGGTATACGATAAAATTTTACAGAGGATGAGCGCGGCCGCCGTATCCCGGAAACAAAAAAAACAGACGTATAAAGAGGGGAAACCGGCTGCGGCATTTTGCAGGAAAGAAATCAAAACGATTTTACGCAGTCCGGTGAATGCGCTGAACTGCCTGATCAATATCATTCTTGCCCCGCTGGCAGCGGTTTTGATCACGAGAGAAGATACGTTTCGCCAGGTCCTTGGCGAAGTCGTACAGGATGCAGGCCGTACCGATTTTATTTTGTCCATGTTCGGTCTTCTGATCGGCCTGGGACTGATGTCGCTCAACATGGTGCCTTCCACTTCGATTTCCAGAGAAGGAAAGTGTATCTGGATTTCACAGATCCTCCCGGTCCGCTTGAAAGCGCAAGTAAAGGGAAGACTTATGGCGGCGGTGCTGTTTTATATTCTGAGCGGCGCTTTGTTCGTTATTTTATTCGGAATCTTGCTAAAAATCAATTTTTTGTATATGATATACGGGTTCTTTATCATTTTGGCAGGTTCCGTTCCTTTTGCGTGCAGCGGGATCCTGATCGACCTGTCGCATCCGAAATTGATATGGGACAGAGAAACGGAAGCGGTGAAACAAAATTTCAACGGGATGGCAGGCATGCTCCTTTCAGTGGTTTTGACTCTGATTTATATGGTGCCGTTTTTTCTGTATCTGTTTAGAGTTTTGCCCGAGGAAGCCGTGCTGGCCGGCATTCCCGTCTTGGTTGCGCTGATGATCCTTCTCTGCGTTTCTCTGTTGAATCATAAAATAAAAACAATGGAAAGGTGAAAGTAATGACGATCGAAAAAATAAAAACAGGCGTTTATTATGAAGCTGGAAAACTGATTCCTGAACAAGAGGGAAAATACAGAAATTTTACGAAAGAACAGAAACAAAAAGCGTCCGGAGGGACGATCGCTGCTTCCATTCTGAAAGCGCATATTACGGAAGGTTCGCCGGAGGATGAAAAAATCAAGCTGAAATTCGATGCGCTGGCCTCTCACGATATTACTTACGTGGGGATCATCCAGACGGCGCGGGCCAGCGGCCTGAAGAAATTTCCTGTTCCTTATGTACTTACGAACTGCCATAATTCCTTATGTGCGGTTGGCGGGACGATCAACGAGGACGATCATGTGTTCGGACATTCCGCTGCCGTCAAATACGGTGGAATTTTCGTTCCGGCTCATCAGGCGGTGATCCATCAGTATATGCGGGAAATGATGGCCGGCTGCGGCAAGATGATTATCGGCTCCGACAGCCATACGCGTTACGGCGCGCTTGGGACGATGGCCGTTGGGGAAGGCGGACCGGAGCTTGTCAAACAGCTTTTATCCAGGCCTTACGAAGTAAATAAACCGGAAGTGGTATGCGTCTATCTGCAGGGAAAACCAAAGCCGGGCGTCGGACCGCAGGATATCGCGCTTGCAATTATCAAAGCAGTCTTTGCGGACGGATTTGTGAAAAATAAAGTGATGGAATTTATCGGGCCTGGCGTTTCGGAGCTTTCCGTAGAATACAGGAACGGAATCGACGTGATGACGACGGAGACGACCTGCTGGACTTCGATCTGGGAGACGGACGACAAGGTAAAGCGTTATCTGGAAACGCATGGCAGAGGCGCCGAATACAAAACGCTGAAACCGGCCGAGGGTACTTACTATGACAGCGCGCTGGTCGTGGATTTGGCGTCTGTCCCATCGATGATCGCCATGCCGTTCCATCCCAGCAACGTGTATTCGGTACGGGAACTGATCGACAATGCTCCCGACATCCTGGAAGAAGTGGAGAAGCACGGAAAAGAGCAGTACGGAGAACAGATCCGGGAATATCGTTTGAAAGAAAAGTACCGTAATGGGAAAATATATGCGGACCAGGGCGTCATCGCCGGCTGCTCGGGCGGCACTTTCGAAAATATCTGCAGGGCCGGCAGCCTGCTTTCCGGAAAATCGATCGGAACGGGCGATTTCAGTTTGAGCGTATATCCGGCCAGCCAGCCTGTTTTCATCGAACTTACGAGAAACGGTGTGATTCCGGCGCTGATGAACGCCGGCGCTACGATCCGTACGGCTTTTTGCGGGCCGTGCTTCGGCGCGGGAGACGTTCCGTCGAATAATGGATTCAGCATCCGCCATACGACGCGGAATTTCCCGAATCGCGAGGGATCGAAGCCTTCCGACGGCCAGATTTCTTGGGTGGCGCTTATGGATGCGCGCTCGATTGCGGCGACGGCTTTAAACGGCGGCGTTTTGACCCCGGCGGACGAAATCGCGGAAACGGCCGGACTGGAAGAGCGCGAGATTCCCTATCATTTTGATAAAACCGTATATGAAAACAGATTGTATTTCGGCTATGGAAAAGCGCAGGTAGATGCGCCGCTGAAATACGGGCCGAATATCGCGGACTGGCCGGAAATGCAGCCGCTGACAGACAATCTTTTACTGGAAGCAGCCTGCGTCATCCATGATCCGGTAACAACGACGGATGAATTGATCCCAAGCGGGGAAACCTCTTCGTATCGTTCCAACCCGCTGCGCCTGGCGGAATTTACGCTTTCCAGAAAAGATCCGCAATATGTAAAACGTGCAAAACGGATTGCTGCGATGGAAAAGGCCCGATTGGATTATCTCGGCGGCGGCGCGGGTGAAGAAGCTGTTTTACAAGAGGCGTATAAAGACATCGGAGATCCTGTGATCCTGGCGCATACGACCGGAATCGGAAGCATCGTGGCCGCCGTGCGGCCTGGCGACGGCTCCGCCAGAGAACAGGCGGCTTCCTGTCAGAAGGTGCTTGGCGGATGGGCCAATCTCGCCGCGGCATACGCTACGAAGCGCTATCGCAGCAACTTGATCAACTGGGGCATGCTGCCTTTCACGGTGGAGGATTATGAAGGTCTGGCGCTGGAAAACGGAGATCGGATTTTTATAAAAGGGATTCGAAAGGCGGTTGAGAATGCGGAGACTGACATCAAGGCATCGTTATACCGCAAAAACGGCACAGCGGAGGAAATTTTGCTCCATTTGACGGATTTATCGCAAGATGAACGCCGAATCATACTGGCCGGGAGCCTGATTAATTTTTATAACTAACAGGAGGAAAATCCATGAATCGAAACGGAAAATTTTTAAGTAAATTTGCGGCAGCTTTTCTGGCGGGAATCACCGCCTGCGCCGTCTGCGGTGGCTGCTCGGAAAACCCCAACAAAGACAAGCCGCATCCTACTGCGGTAATTACTGTGAAAAATTACGGTACGATCGAGCTGGAGCTTTACCAGGACATTGCGCCGAATACGGTAGCGAATTTTATAACGCTCGCAAAAGACGGCTTCTATAACGGCCTGATTTTTCACCGGGTAATACCGGATTTTATGATCCAGGGCGGAGATCCTGATGGAAAAGGAACGGGCGGGCCGGGATATTCCATAAAAGGGGAATTTACGAATAACGGCTTTCAAAACGATCTTAAGCACGAAGCCGGCGTTATTTCCATGGCGCGGACAATGTATGATATGGATTCGGCGGGCTCCCAGTTCTTTATCTGTACGGCCACAAAACCGAGCCTGGACGGCGATTATGCGGCGTTCGGAAAGGTGACTGCCGGACTTGAGGTCGCGCGTGCGATCGCTGAAGCGAAGCGGGATTCCGCGGATAAGCCGTTGGAAGATATTGTCATAGAAAGCATTACAGTCGATGAAAAGGGCGGAGATTATTCGAATGTTCAAAAAATCAAAAAGTAAGACGCCGCCTGCAGAACAGGAACAAAAGGCAAAAGAACAAAGGCTTCCTTTCAAAGCTCGTTTTACGACGTATTGGGAGGAAGCGCGAACGGAAATGACGGATTTCAAACGAAACAGCGCAAAGAGTTTTGCAAAATGGCTGCTGGTTTATGTTTCATTTGCGCTTTTTTCGCTGCTGCTGCTGAATACGGATGCAAATTTAAAATTTGATGAATTTCCGGTCATTCTCGTGCTCCTTCTCCCGCGCATGTTTACGCTGTTTCTGTTTACATGCCCGATTTTGATTTTAAAGAAGCGAAAATCCGCCTTTGTCCTGCTGGCCGCCTTTTGGCTGCTCTGGCACTGTATCGCATTTAAAAGGATAAAATTCGGCTGCGCGATCTTTGCGATCCTGTTTTTGGTTTCTATATTCGTATATCTGGCGGAAACCCCGAACCTTTCGGAAAAATATACGTCGCTGTTCCGCAGACTGACCGTGTTTTTCTTCTTTACGGCTTTAGCGGTCATGGGGCTGCAAATGGCGCAGATGAAAAGCCTGATCAAACCGTTTTCTTCCTTTTTGTTGTCGCCGGATATTTTTGCCTGCAATATGCTATGCTTTGCAGGCTTGGGCGCGTTTATTTTCTGGGTGCGCCGGCCGAAGGTAGCGATTTCTTGCTATTCCATAATCTGGACGGTGCTTGCGGTTATCAGCTATTGTAAAAGCCGCAATACGTTTGAGCCTGTATTGTTTCTGGACGTATTTTCCTTCAAAGAAGGGCTTCGCGCATTTTTCGTCTATTACAGCTGGTTTTTTATCATCGGCGCCTGTGTGCTGATCGTTCTTGCCGTCATCGGCATTGTTTTTCTGGCGATGAAAGAAAAGAAAAAACCGTTTTCACTGATCGGCATGCTCTCCGGAATCCTGTTTTTTATGATCGCATTCTGCGGCGTATATTATATGAGTAATTTGAATCTCATGCATTCCGAAAGTAAAACGGCAAAAAGCGAATATGATACGAAAGGCTTTGTATACAGTTTCCTGTTCTATTCTCTGGATTCGTTTGTCGTAGAACCGGAAGGGTATGCGCCGACCGTGATCGAAACGATCAACCAGAATATTGCGGAGAATTACATTCCTTATGGTACGGAATCCAACGTTCAGAACGTAATCGTGATCCAACTGGAATCTTTCGGCGATCCTTACGATTTTCCGGGAATCGTACTGGAACAGGATCCAATGCCGTTTATGCGTTCCCTGATAAACGAATATACTTCCGGCTATGTTGAGGTACCGGTATTCGGGGGTCTCACGGTGAAAAGTGAATTCGAATTTCTGACGGGCCTGAGCATCGAAAACTTACCGCTGGGATACAATCCGTACGTACAATACGTTTATGAGAACCCGATGGACAGTCTGGCCCGCTATTTCCGCGGAGAAGGATACGAAACGACAGCGATCCACAATTACCAGGGAGAGTTTTTCCAGAGGCACGAAGTATATAAACAGCTTGGTTTCGATTATTATATTCCATATGAAACCATGCCGGATGTCGTAAAAATTCCCTCTAAAATATGGGGAAATGATTCTGTGTTCGTAAATCATATCGAACAGTCTCTGGATCACAACGAAGACGGCAGGAATTTCATATTTGGCGTTACGGTACAGATGCATGGAAACTACAGCCCGATCAGCGAGGAAGAATATCCCATGAAAATCGGGGGGATTGCCAATAAAGAAACGGAAGGCGCTATGGCATATTATATCCAGCAGCTCCAGGAAGTGGATGAAATGGTAAAAGACCTGATCGCAATGCTTTCCGAACGGGAGGAAGCAACGTACGTTTTGTTTTACGGAGACCATCTGCCTTCTTTATTCGGCGAAAGTAGCCAAGAGCTTTCCAACGAACAAAAATACGCCACGCCGTATTTTACCTGGAACAATATGGGAATCCAGAAAACACAGACGGAACAAAAAAGCGATAATACGCCGCGCAATATTCCGGATATCGAATTGTTCCAGCTTTCCACCTTCCTGTGCCGGGAACTGAAAATAGACGGTTCTTATATGAATAAATTCCATACGGTATATGGGGATACAAAACAGTCTGCTCAGGAATTTTCTGCGATACAATATTACAAAATGTATGATGAGAAAAATGACGTGGATTTTGACAACCCTTCCTATGAAATCGGATTGGTCCCGCTTGCGGTGACAGACATCGAACCGTCGGAGGATTCGGAAAATTCATATGTGATCAAAGGTACCGGATTCAGCCAGGATACGTATCTCAGCCTCAATAATAAGATGGTATATAAATTGGAATTTATCGATGAAAATACGATCCTGCTAAATGATTTTCCGGATGCTCCGGCAGAGGGCGACCTGTTTACGATCCGAATCATCGGTGAAAAACTGGGAGAAGTTTTAAAGGAGTCCGAATCCTATGAATGGAGCAGCTTTATTCATTAAACTATTGGAAGAACAGGGGACGGACGTCGTGTTCGGCTATCCGGGCGGCACGGTGTTATCCATTTATGATGCGCTTTATAAAGAGAGAAAGCGTATCCGGCATATCCGTACTGCGCACGAACAGGGGGCCGCCCACGCTGCGGACGGATATGCGAGGACTTCGGGGAAAACGGGTGTTTGTATCGCTACTTCCGGCCCTGGCGCTACGAATCTGGTGACAGGCATTGCAAACGCGTATATGGATTCGATTCCGGTTGTGTTTGTTACGGGAAATGTCGCCCTTCCTCTGATCGGAACGGATAGTTTTCAGGAAGTGGATATCACAGGCATCACGATGTCTGTTACAAAGCACAATTTTATGGTAAAGAAGCCGGAAGAGCTGGCGCCGTGTGTGCGTGCGGCTTTCCGGATTGCAAATACGGGCAGGAAAGGTCCCGTGCTGATCGATATTCCCCGCGATATTTTAGAAGCGGAAATCTCCGTGCCGGATTCGCCGGCGGAATTTGCGTTTTCCTTCCGGCAGATGCAGAAAAAGCTTCCGGAAATCGATCCGGCGGTTTTCTGCGATGCTGTTTCTCTGTTAGACCGCTCGGAACGCCCTCTGATTCTTGCCGGCGGGGGAATTAAAGATGCGGGCGCCGCGGAAACCATATTGCAGCTGTCCCGAAAGCTTCAGGCGCCGATTTGCTGTTCTTTGATGGCGGCAGGAGAAATTCCGTATTCCAATGGATTGTATCTTGGGAACCCCGGCGTTTACGGGAATCCTTCCGCGAATGACGCATTGAACCGCTGCGACCTTTTAATTGCCGTCGGCACGCGCTTCAGCAACCGTCTGGCCGTTGAAACAAAAGTAAAGAACTCTGCTTGTAAAATACTGCATATCGACGCAGATCGTGCGGAAATCAAAAAAATACTGGAGCCGGACTGTTACATCGTCGGCGATGCGAAGACGGTGACAGCGTATTTATGTGAGAAAGCGATACCGCACGCAGGATGGTATCCAAACCAGGAAGCCAAGCCAAGCGATCCGCTTCTCGAAGCAGTCAGCCAGTCGTTCGGAAAGGAAGCCTATATCGTAACGGATGTCGGACTGCACCAGATGTGGGTCGCGCGTCAATATCCGTTTGAAAAGAAAGGGCATTTTATCACGAGCGGCGGTTTGGGTACGATGGGATTCGGCTTGGGGGCTGCCGTCGGCGTCCAGATCGCCCATCCCGACCGACCTGTCATTTTAATCACGGGAGACGGCAGCTTTCAAATGAACTGCAATGAACTTGCTACGGTATGCCGGGAAAAACTGCCGATCGTAACGCTCGTAATCAACAACGGCTGTCTGGGGATGGTTCATGTGCAGAAGATCTCTGTCATAGACGTTACAGCGAGACGGTTCTTAAAAAATCACCGGATTTTGCGGCGCTGGCAAAAGCGTTTCACATCAAGGGCTACCACGTAAAAACTACGGCAGAATTTCTCGCATATGCAAAAGAAGTAAAAGAGCGCCGGATTCCGGCTTTGTTCGATATCGACGTAAGGAGGAACGAAAGATGCTGAAAACAATTTCCGTTTTGGTAGACAATCAATCGGGCGTACTGGCACGGGTCACGAATTTGTTCAGCCGGAGGGGATATAATATCGACAGCCTTGCGGTAGGGACGGCGGACCGGAGCGATATCTCCCGTATTACCGTTATTGTGGACTGCGACGACAGAATTCTCGACCAAATCGTACATCAGTTGGAAAAATTGATTTGCGTCCATAAAGTTAAAATATTAAATGATGCAAAGCTGGTGACGCGGGAGCTCGTATTGATTAAAGTCAAAGCAACATCGTCCAACCGGAATGAAATCATACAGATTGCTGAAATTTTCCGGGGGAGGATTATTGATCTCTCTCCGGAAACCGTTACGATCGAAATGACAGGGGAAGAAGACAAAACGGCGGCATTGCTGGAAATGATCCGCGATTATGGTATTTTGGAGGTTGCGAGAACGGGGAAAGTCGCGCTCGACAGAGGAATGGAGTATCTGGAACCTTTTGAAAATCAGGAGGAAGCATACGATGCAACGCTTCGAAATCGATAATTTTCCCTGGGGGCGTCCTCCGGTATATCCGGAAAGCAGCGCGGAAATCGAATTTTTGAAAGATGGGATTTCTGTTTTTATGTATTCCAAAGAAAAAAAGCCCCGCTGCACCGTCGTGCTGCCGAACGGCCCGGTTTATCAGGATTCCTGTCTGGAATTTTTCTTCTGCCCGCGTCCGGAGCAAAGCTGCGCCTATTATAATTTTGAAGTGAATCCCCTTGGCACATTATATGCGGGGTATTCCCCCGATGGGACGCGGGAAAGCTCGGCGCCAATCGATCCTGCTGAAGCAGCAGCTTCTGTTGCAGTTACCGCAGATCTCGATCCGAAACAAGAATTATGGAGCGTCCGTTTCACAGTGCCATATGATTTCATCCGCCGCAGAACTCCGGAATTCGGAAACGGCGGACAGGATCATATCACCGGTAATTTTTATAAATGCGCAGAGCTGTCTGCTTATCCGCATTATGCGGTATGGAATCCTATTGATTCGAATATTATTACAAAACCCGACTTTCATGTTGTAAAATATTTTGGAAAGATCGAAATAAAGTAATATATTTACCATGTTAAAAATATATCTTTCTAAAAGACACAAAATTAACACAATTAAACTCTATATTATATGCAGAGCATCACAAATGATGCTGATTGCTCTCTCCCTCAATGTAAGACTGCAGGTGTTTTGTTCATCACTGTTCGCACCTGCGGTCGTTTTTTATTTGCGCATAAATTCAAAAAGATGAAAAATACTATTGACAACACATAAAAACTGTATTATATTACTTACTGTTATTAGCACTCAAATAAAGAGAGTGCTAATAATTGCAAAGGGATGGTATGATGAGCTATGAAGAGCTCGATGCGCGTAAAATGTTAATATTGAAAGCGATCATCGATGATTATATCGCAAGTGTAGAACCGGTCGGATCGCGAACGATTGCGAAAAAATATGACATGGGTCTCAGTTCCGCTACCATTCGGAATGAAATGGCAGATCTGGAGGAAATGGGATATTTATCGCAGCCGCATACTTCTGCGGGAAGAATTCCGTCAGACAAAGGATACCGTTTGTATGTAGATAAATTGATGAATCCGAACGAACCGGTATTGAAACCGACTGAGGAGGATCTGGATGCCATTCGGGCTTTTATGGAACGAAGGGTCCATGAGCTGAATCAGATGGTCCGGGCGGCTTCGGAAATCGTTTCCAGAATTACGCATTATACGGCGATCGGTATGGCGGGAAGCGTCAAAAAGCATGCGATCAAGGCGCTTCAAATGATATCGGTGGATGTCTGCAAAATTCTTGTGATTGTCGTTCTTGATAACGATGTCATTAAGAACCAGATGGTAAGGATTAACGAGCCGTTGCAGCCGGAAGAACTTTCCAAGCTCAATGTGATTTGCGGAAATATATTGACCGGAAACAAGGCGGAAGATATCACGATGATGATGATCAACGATATCGTAGCGCTTTCCGGAATTGAAAGAAAGAAGATTCTGCCGATTGTGGACGGCGTTCTGGAATGTATAAAACAATGCGATTCCGCAGAGATTTATACGGAAGGAACCGCAAATCTGCTGGAACATCCGGAATTCAATAACTTGGCAAAAGCAAAAACGCTATTGGAATTATTGAACAAGGAAGAAGAGCTTGCAAAATTGTTACAGAGCTGCGAGGGCGCCGGCGCCAAAGGCATTGTGATCCGGATCGGTACGGAAAATGAGCTGCTTGAAGTCAGCGATTGCTCTGTGATCACGGCAACGTACAGCATGGACGGCGTGAACCTGGGAACGATCGGTGTCATCGGACCTACGCGAATGGATTACAGTAAAGTGATATCCGCGTTGGAATATGTCAGAAAAAGGCTGCTGCCTGAATAATACGGAGGTATGAAATGGAAGAAGAATTGCATAATGACAAAGAACCGGTAACGGAAAATACAGAAAGTCCCGAAATGGAACGCGTTTCGGAAGGCGCCGAAGAAACAGTGCAGCCGGAGGAAAAGCAAGGGGAGGAAAAGAAAGAAAAAAGCTTTCTGGGAAAGAAAAAACAAAACGCGGAATTCAATAAACTGCAGCAGCAGAACGAAACCTTGAAAAAAGAAATGGAAGAGGTCAAAGACCGGTATACGCGCCTGGCTGCGGAATATGATAATTACAGAAAACGTACGGCAAAAGAAATCGATATGCGTTATGAAGATGCAAAAGCAGATGTCTGGAAAAATATCATTGGGATCATCGACGACTTCGAGCGGGCGCTTCAGGCGGAAATCCTTCCGGAATGCCAGAATTATAAAGAAGGCGTAAATTTGATTTACAAAAAGCTGTCGGATATGATGGCGTCATCTGGAATCGAAGAAATCAAAGCATTGCATGAACCGTTTAATCCGGAGCTGCACAACGCGGTCATGCACATAGACAGCGAAGATGCCGGAGAGAATGAGGTAGTGGAAGTATTTGTCAAGGGATACAGGTTAGGCGATAAAGTCATACGGCCCAGTATGGTGAAAGTTGCCAATTAATTATAAACAATCAGAAAGAAATCAGAGGAGGAATAAATAATGTCAAAGGTAATCGGTATCGATTTAGGAACAACAAACTCTTGTGTGGCTGTCATGGAAGGCGGCGAACCGGTAGTAATCGCAAATGCGGAAGGCGCGCGTACTACGCCTTCGGTCGTTGCTTTTACAAGAGCTACTGCAAGCAAACAAAGCGAACGTCTGGTCGGAGAGCTTGCAAAGAGGCAGGCGGTTACGAATCCGGACAGAACGATTATTTCCATCAAACGCGATATGGGTACGGACCGGAAAGTAGAAATCGATGGAAAATCATATACGCCGCCGGAAATTTCGGCGATGATCCTGCAAAAATTAAAAGCGGATGCGGAAAGCTATCTCGGAACTACGGTGTCTCAGGCAGTGATTACCGTCCCGGCATATTTCAGCGATTCTCAAAGGCAGGCGACCAAGGATGCCGGAAGGATCGCGGGACTGGAAGTATTGAGAATCGTAAATGAACCTACGGCGGCAGCGCTGGCATATGGACTGGATAAAGAACACGATCAAAAAATTATGGTATACGATCTGGGCGGCGGTACATTCGACGTTTCCATTCTGGAAATCGGCGACGGCGTATTCGAAGTGCTTGCAACGAACGGAAACACGCGGCTCGGCGGCGATGATTTCGACCAAAAGATCATCGATTATTTGGTAGCGGAATTCAAAAAAGAAAACGGAATCGATCTGTCCACGGATAAAATGGCGATGCAAAGGCTCCGGGAAGCGGCGGAGAAAGCCAAGAAGGAACTTTCCGGCGTAACGTCGACAAACATCATGCTGCCCTATATAACGGCGGATGCAAACGGTCCGAAGAATATGGACATCAATCTGACAAGAGCGAAGTTCGATGAGCTGACAGCCGATCTCGTAGAAAAAACCATGGGGCCGACGAGGCAAGCGATGAAAGATGCGGGCCTTACGCCGGAGAAAATCGACAAGATCCTTCTGGTAGGAGGTTCGACGCGGATCCCTGCCGTACAGGAAGCCGTGAAACGTTATCTGGGCAAGGAACCGTTCAAGGGCATCAATCCGGATGAATGCGTTGCGATCGGCGCTGCGATTCAGGCAGGGGTGCTGACGGGAGACGTCAAGGATTTGCTGCTTCTCGATGTAACGCCTTTGTCTCTGGGGATCGAAACGATGGGCGGCGTGTTTACAAAATTAATTGAACGCAATACGACGATTCCGACAAAAAAGAGCCAGGTCTTTTCCACGGCAGCGGATAACCAGACGAGCGTCGATGTCCATGTTTTACAGGGCGAGCGGGAGATGGCGGCATATAACAAAACGCTGGGAAGATTCCAGCTGTCCGGCATTATGCCTGCGCCAAGAGGGGTGCCGCAGATCGAAGTTACCTTTGATATCGATGCGAACGGAATCGTAAATGTATCCGCAAAGGATCTCGGCACGGGCGCGGAACAGAAAATTACCATTACGGCATCTTCGAACCTGACGGAAGAGGATATCAAGAAGGCGGTCAAGGATGCGGAGGAATTTGCTGCGCAGGATAAAAAGGCAAAAGAAGCGGTAGACGTAAAGAACCAGGCGGATTCCGCAGTATATCAGGCCGAAAAAATGGTAAAGGATCTCGGCGATAAACTGGAGGCAGCAGAAAAATCAGAAATCGAAGCGGCAATCCAAAAAGTCAAAGATGCGAGTGCAGCAAATAATGTGGAGGACATGAAACGTACCACAGAGGAACTGCAGCAGGCATTTTACAAGGTCTCTGAGAAAATTTACAAACAAAACCCAGGCGCTGCGGGACCGGATCCCAGCCAGGCAGGCGGGAACGCAGGAACCCAGGGCGGCGACGATACGGTAGTGGATGCAGATTATACCGTAGTGGACGATGACGACAATAACAAGAAATAAGGGTTGTAAAAGCAAATAAAATCTGATAATATGAAGCCTCTGATAGGGGGCTTCATATTTCGATGAAAAGAGGAAATCAGCGATATGGCGGAGAAAAAAGATTATTATGAGGTCCTCGGCGTTTCAAAGACGGCAACGGACGACGAAATTAAAAAAGCATATAGACAGCTTGCCAAAAAATATCATCCTGATCTGAACCCTAACAATCCCGAGGCGGAGGCCAGGTTTAAAGAAGCCGGTGAAGCTTATCAGATTCTCAGCAATCCCGAGACGCGGTCCAAATACGACCAGTTCGGTCATGCCGCATTCGATGCTGCGAGCGGTTACGGCGGCGGCAGCGGCTTCGGCGGCTTTGGATTCGACGTAAACGATATCTTCGATTCTATATTCGGCGGCGGCTTCGGCGGTTTCGGGGGCGGCAGCCGCGGCGGCAGAGGCCCGCAGCGAGGCGCCGATCTGCGTACTTCTCTGGAAATAACATTTGAAGAAGCCGTATTTGGCACGGAGAAAGATATTACGATCAATAAAAACGTTCCCTGCGATGCATGCGAGGGAACTGGCTCCCGCTCAAAAGAAACGAAACGCTGTCCTGTTTGTAACGGGACGGGGCAGGTGCAGGTCAAGCAAAATACGCCGTTCGGACAATTTATGAACGTAAAAACATGTGACAAATGCGGCGGCAGCGGCAAGGTCGTCGATGATCCCTGTCAGGCGTGCAAGGGAAAAGGCTTTGTGAGAAAAGCAGTCAAGGTCCATGTTAAAATTCCGGCAGGCATCGATAACGGCCAGGCCATTTCCATTTCCGGAATGGGAGAGCCCGGCAGTAAAGGCGGTCCGTCCGGCAATCTGCTTGTTTCCGTCAGAATCAAGCCGCATAGGCTTCTAAAACGGGACGGTTATGACATACACATAGAAAAGACGATCTCCGTCGCGCAGGCCGCGATGGGAGATACGATCAAAATAGAAACGATCGACGGGCTTGTGGAATTGAATATCCCGGAAGGAACGCAAAGCGGCGTTTCTCTCAGAATGCGGGGGAAGGGCGTCCCGAAGCTGCAGTCTTCAGGCAGAGGCGATCAATATGTCCATATCGTAGTCGAGATTCCAAAGCATTTGACGGAAAAACAAAAGGAATTGCTCCGGCAGTTCGATGCGGCGATGGGCGGCACCATCCAGAGCACCGAAAATGAACCGCCCGAACGGAAGTCTTTTTTTGGAAAGAAAAAATAAATAATATAGCAGACGGAGGTCGGTTATGGAAAAAGTTTTAAAAGCGCAGTGGATTCCGGAGAAGGAGCACGGAGAAAAGGTTTACGAGAACGTGACGTTTGAAGTCCCTATGCGCGGCCTGGATATTTCGTATAAAACGGGCTGCGGCTCTTTCGAGTTGGATGTATGTTTCAATGGGGAAGTGCTCGCCGTAGCGGCGCTGACCAGCACCGCCGGTTATCGTGACCTGGAAACGGTACATGTACAGATCCCGCAGATCGATCCGGGAACTTATACCGTTTCGTTCCGGACGGAGGCCTCGCCCTATTTCCACGAATTTATTTTTACGGAAAGCAGCTATGCGGAAAATGCAGGCGGCTATGAAGTGCCGGATTATCCGTTCCGGGAGACGAATAACGATCTGATTACGGCGACGGATTCTCTGGGCAGAAAACTCCCGGATGCGGAAGCGTGCGGCGCTCCGAAAAAAAGAGCCGTCGGGCTTTTCTACTGGACATGGAGAAACCAGAACGTAAAGTTTAAGCCGACAAATCTTGCCAAGGTCCTTCGGGAGCATCCGGAAGCGGAATATGATATCCGGCATCCGGCCTGGGATAAATACGAGATCGTCCATTGGAACGAGCCGTTTTACGGATTTTACAGAAACGACGATCCCTATGTGCTGAGGAAGCATGCGCAATATTTTGCGAATGCGGGCGTAGATGTTCTGCTGTTCGATACGACGAACGGATCGCTTCTCTGGAAAGATGCTTATATGGCGCTTCTGGAAGAATTCAGAAAGGCCAGAGAGGACGGGATCAAAACGCCGCAGGTGGCGTTTATCATGAACTTCGGACCGCAGCCGAGCACGCTTTGGATGCTGCGTTCCTTATATCAGGATCTTTATAAACCGGGGCTTTACCGGGATCTGTGGTTCTTCTGGGAAGGAAAGCCGCTGGTGCTTGCGTATCCGGAAGCGATTCCGGAAAAAGGAAAATCGGAATTCGACACGGCCCTTTTAAATGAAATCCGTAATTTCTTCACGTTCCGTCCGCCGCAGCCGTTGTATGAGGGCGGCCCTACGCGAGACGATCAGTGGGGATGGCTGGAAAATGCGCCGCAAAACGGATATTGCAGAAAACCGGACGGCAGATACGAAATGTGCACCGTCGGGGTGGCGCAAAATGCGCGCGACGGCAGAATTTGTACGCACTTTAACGATAAAGGTACGTATGGCAGAAGTTATACTTCGAAAGATAAACATGGAAAACTGACGAAAGATTCCTATAAATACGGCTATAATTTGCAGGAGCAATGGGATAACGCCATTGCGATGGATCCGGATCTCGTGTTTGTGACAGGCTGGAACGAGTGGATTATGGGAAAATATCCGGGAGAGCCGTGGGTTCGGGACGAAAACAGTACGCAGATCGGGTTTGTGGATCAATATGATTATGAGCACAGCAGAGACATCGAGCCGGATTGCGACGGGTATCTCGATCTGTATTATCTGCAGCTGGCGGCGAACATCCGGCGTTATAAAGGTCTTCGCCATGTGGAACGCCGCAATGTGGAAAAAACGATCGATATTCAGGATTTCTCTTCGTGGGAGGATGTGAAGCCGGAATATTATGCGCAGAAAGGCAGCGCGGCACACCGGGATTATCCGGCGCTCGGACAGGAGCTGCATTACAAAAACGACAGCGGCATCAATGATTTTACGCTGGCGAAATATGCGTATGATCATGATAATATCTATTTTTATATCGAGTGCGCCGCGGATATCGTCCTTGGGCATAAAAATGCCATGACGCTGCTTCTGGATACCGATCGGAACAAAGAAACGGGATGGGAAGGCTACGATTATAAAATCACCGCCGGAAAATGCTTCTCCATGATCCGCGGAAGCCTGGAATATTTGGGAGATGTGGACGTCCATGTAGACGGGAACCGGATGGCTCTGCGTGTCCCGCGGGAATCGATTGCCTTTGAGAAAGGGATAAAGCCCGCCTTTGAATTTAAATGGATCGACAATGTAGAAATGTCGGATATCATGGAGTTTTACCGGGACGGCGACTGCGCGCCGTTCGGCAGATTCAATTATGTGATGTAGGGAAAACGGAGGTGCGTACGGAATGCTGCGGATCGGATGTCATTTGTCCAGTGCGAAAGGTTTCATGAATATGCTGCGGGAAACGGAATATGTTGGAGGCAGCACGTTTCAGTTTTTTACAAGGAATCCGCGGGGCGGCCAGGCGAAGCAAATCGATCCGGAAGACGCCGCGGCGTTCCGCAGCGCCTCAGAAGAAAAGGGTTTTGCGCAGATCGTGGCGCATGCGCCGTATACGCTCAACCCTTGTGCAGAAAAGGAAAATATCCGGGAGTTTACCCGGAATACAATGGCGGACGATCTTATGCGCATGGAATATATTCCGGGGAATTTGTATAATTTCCATCCGGGAAGCCATGTGGGGCAGGGGATCGAGGCCGGAATCGGTATGATTGCCGATCTGCTCAATGAAATCCTGAAACCGGAAATGCAGACGACCGTGCTGCTCGAAACGATGGCGGGAAAGGGAAGCGAGGTTGGATCGCGCTTTGAAGAGCTTCGGGAAATTATCGACCGGGTGACTCTTTCCGAGAAGCTTGGCGTTTGCCTGGACACGTGCCACGTTTACGATGCCGGATATGATATTGTGAACGATTTAGACGGCGTCCTGGAAAAATTCGACTCCGTGATCGGAATCGGGAGATTGAAAGCGATCCACATCAACGACAGCAAAAATCCGTATGAAAGCCACAAAGATCGTCATGAAAAGATCGGTGAGGGATCGATCGGCAAAGAGGCATTCCGCAGGATCATCACGCATGAAAAGCTCCGCGACCTCCCGTTCCTGCTGGAAACGCCGAACGAATTGGACGGGTATAAAGCGGAAATTACGCTTTTGAAGGAATTATATTATGCGTGAGCTTTCTCTGATAAAATATGATATTTTAAAAGAGGTTCCGCACTGCTTTACCACGCGTGCCGGCGGCGTCTCGCAAGGCGCGCAGGCTTCGCTGAATCTGAGCTTTTCACGGGAAGCCTCAAAAGAAAACGTGCTTGAAAATTACAGGCGCGTTGCGGCGTCGCTCGGCGTAAGTTTTACGAAAATGACGCATGTTCCGCAGCTCCACGGAGATCATGTGCTGACCGTGACTGCAAAAGAAGCGGGAATCGGAATCACAAAACCATACCCGGAAGGGATGGAAGCGTACGGATATGATGCCATGATTACAAATGTGCCCGAAGCCGTATTGTGCACGCTGCATGCGGATTGCGTACCGGTACTGCTATACGATCCGGAAGCGAATGCTGTGGGAGCCGTGCATTCGGGCTGGCGGGGGACGGTTTTAAAAATTGCGCAAAAAACCGTACAGGAGATGGAGCTTTCTTACGGAACGCAGCCGGAAGCGCTCCGGGCCGTAATCGGCCCTTCAATCGGAATCGCTGACTTTGAAACGGACGGCGACGTATATCAGGCGCTGCGGGAATCTTTTGGAAAGCAAGCGGACGATCACAAACTGATTTTTATGGAAGCCGGGAAATACCATATTTCCGTAAGCGGGTTTGTCTATCAAACGCTCCTGAATGCCGGACTGAAACCGGAAAATATATTTTATGATCAAAGATGTACTTATGCGGAGCCCGCGCATTTCTTTTCCCACCGGCGCGACGGGGGAAACACCGGCGCAATGTCCGCCATGATCTCGATCCGGAGAGACGTATGAGAAAAACAGGCCGCTTTTTTATTTTTTATATCATTTGTCTGCTGCTTTTATTTCTGCTTTCCTCCTGTGCAAATCCGTATTTACAGGAGGAAAAGCCGCTCCCGACGCTTTACGTGCCGCATACGCCTTCTCCTTCGCCGCAAGCGGGAGATCCGGAAGCGGCATCCGGTAAGCTCGTCTTGGGAATTTACGGCTATGATACCCTGAACCCGCTGAAGACAGAGAATGAAGCGCTTCGGAAATATCTGACGCTCGTGTATGAATCGCTTGTAACGTTGGGAAAGGATGCTTCCCCGGAGCCGCAGCTTGCAAAAGAATGGGCTACCACGGACGGCGGAATTACCTGGAAATTCACGATCCGGGACGACGTAACGTATCATGACGGCGCGCAATGCACCGTATATGACGTTAAAAATACGCTGGAATGGATTTCTGAAAACGGGGGCGCCTACGCGGCGTGCGCGTCGGGGATTACCGCCTACAATATTCTTTCTCCTTTTGAAATCGAAATCGTCCTGCGTGCTCCGGATGCGTTTTTGCCATGTAAAATGATCTTTCCGGTCATCAAAAGCGAAGAACTCGGAAATTTTACGCAGCCGAACGGCACCGGAAAATACCGTTACAGCGGTACGGGGGACGACGGCTCCTTCCTTTTCCAAATCAATCGGGCATATTATGGAGCCTATCCGAAAACGGCCTCTTTCGAAATACGGAATTATGAGAACGCCGCAGCTTTGTATGAAAGCGATGCGGACGTCATGTTGTGCTTTGACGACCATGTAATCAAATACGCAAAGCGGGCGGGTTATACCGTCTGCGAATATACCGACAGCGTGCTCTCCTGTTTACTGCCATCGAAGAATACGGATCTTACGCTTCGAAACGATATCAGCGCCGCTCTGGACAGAAGGCTACTGGTGAATGCCGCAATTGCCGGAAGCGGCATTGAAAAGCTTCTTCCGCTTGCGGAAGGAACGTATTACCGGAAACATGGAGACTCCCTGCCGCCGGTGGAAAAAACGGGAACCGCGCCGGCTTCTATAAACATGATCGTAAACGAATCGGACAAGGATTTGCTGCGCCTTTCTGCGGTAATAAAATCTCAGCTGGCTTCCCAGAATATCGAATGTATCATTACTTCTTATAAGGCGGAAGAATACGAAGCTGCCGTCAGGGCGGGAGCGTATGATTTTGCAGTTATGAATTTACAGATCGGACTGTGGCCGGATTTATATGATTTGTTTGCAACGGAAGGCAATTTAAATTATAATCATTATTCGGATGCCTCGATGGACAGCCTTCTGAATTCTTTGCGGACAGCTTATCGCGATGCTTCCGTAAGCGGCGTAACGGATTTTCCCTCTTTTGCGCAATACGCGGAGGCGCAGATCGAAAAGATCGCCGTGCGCGCGGAAGAAACGCTGCCGATCATCGGACTGTATTCCAAAAATGCGTCGGTCCTTATAAAAAATACGGTCAAAGGCGCGGAAATGCATAATTTTACATTTTGGAATACGCTGGACGCATTCGGCTCCTGGTATGTAGAAAACTAAGAAAAGGCGGATGAGATGGGACGTTTTAAAAATAATATGACGCGCAATGATGCGTTTTTTTTTCTGGCAGGAGTTCTGACTGCCGCGCTGTTCCTGGCGGCGGATCTGATCACGAAACAGATCATTATCGATAAATTGCCATATAACAGCGAAATTGTGGTGATCAAAGGGTTTTTCAGCATCACCCATATCCGGAATACGGGCGCTGCCTGGGGGATTTTTGCGTCGAAAACGGACATTTTATCGATTGTGACGATCCTGTGCGCCGTGTTGATTCTTTATGCCATTTATGCCTCGACCGTAAACAAACCGGTGCTCTTTTGTTTCTGCGCAATATTAGGCGGCGCCTGCGGCAATTTGGTGGAACGGATGCGTCTGGGCTACGTCACGGATTTTCTGGCGTTCCATATTTTTGGATATGCGTTTCCGAATTTCAATTTTGCAGATATGTGTATCACGATCGGCTGTATCGTACTGGCGATATATATTATTTTTATCCATAAAAAAGAAACCCCGCTGTTCCGGGAAGGGACGGTTCTGCATCGTATTTTCAGAGAATGAACATGAATGGTGAGGAAATAGAACAATTTGAAGAAGCTTTTACCGTAACCGTGCTTCCGGAATATGACGGAATGCGCCTGGATGTGTATTGCCACACCGTCATGGAATCTGAAATCAGCAGCAGGAATTATGCCCAGAAATTGATTGAATCGGGTCATATTACGGTAAACGGCAAAACGCTGCGTACAAATTATAAAGTGCGGACGGACGACGCAGTGTGCTGCGTTCTCCCGCCGCCGGAAGACCTCCGCGTTTTACCGGAAAATTTGCCGCTTTCTGTCATATATGAAGACCAGGATCTGTTGGTGATCAACAAAGCGCGCGGGATGGTGGTACATCCTGCGCCGGGAAATTACAGCGGGACGCTGGTGAATGCGCTTCTGTATCACTGTCGGGACCTTTCGGACATCAATGGCGTAATCCGCCCCGGAATTGTACACAGAATCGACAAAGACACGACGGGTCTGCTTGTAGTGGCGAAAAATAACGCCGCCCATTTGTTCCTTTCCGCACAGCTGAAGGAGCATGAGATCAAACGGGAATATATCGCCGTCGTAGAGGGCGTCGTACAGGAAAATACCGGTACGATCGATCTGCCGATGGGACGGCATCCTGCGGAACGAAAAAAAATGGCTGTCCGCGCCGGAGCCGGCCGCGAAGCCATTACACATTTTACCGTATTGGAAAGATTAAAAGGCCATACGCTCGTTGCATGCAATTTGGAAACGGGACGAACGCATCAGATTCGCGTCCACCTCGCCTATATCGGACATCCGATCGTGGGCGATCCGCTCTATGGAATCCGCGAAACGCACGGCATGCAGGGACAGGCGCTTCACGCGCGGAAATTGATCTTTACTCACCCTTCTTCGGGAAAATTGGTATCGTTTGAAGCCGCGCCTCCTGCGGATTTTTCTATGCTCGTTTCCGGGTTGTCCGATTCCGTTTCGTTTACGATATAAATCGGCCTCTTTTTGACTTCGAGGTATGTTTTTGCAAGGTATTGTCCTAAGATACCGATGGCAAAGAGCTGGATACCGCTGAGCATCAATATGATACAGACCATGGAGGACCAGCCGTAGGCGGAGCCGCCCCAGATCAATTGGCGGATAATGGTAACAAGAATGGCGATAAAGGAGATTACGCAAAAGAAAATTCCAATGATAGAGGAGATGAAAAGCGGCATTGTGGAAAACGCCACGATTCCGTCGATCGAATACACGAGGAGCTTCCAGAAACTCCATTTCGTTTCCCCATGCGCGCGTTCGATATTTTCATATTCCAGCCATTTGGTTTTAAATCCTACCCAGCCGAAGATTCCTTTTGAAAAACGGTTGTATTCGCCGACGTCCAGGATCGCGTTTACCATTTTTCGCTTCATCAGCCTGTAATCCCGCGCGCCGTCCACTACGTCCGTTTTGCTGATCCGGCGCATGACCTTGTAAAACATCCGTGCAAAGAAGGAACGGATGGGAGGCTCTCCCTTTCTTGTGACCCTGCGCGTTGCGGCGCAATCGTAGCCCTCTTCCACAACGGCCTGCAGCATTTCCGGCAGAAGGGAAGGCGGGTCTTGCAGATCCACATCCATAATCACAACATAATCGCCCTTGGAATTTTTCAGGCCTGCGTACATCGCCGCCTCTTTTCCGAAATTTCTGGAAAAAGAAACATACCGGATCCGTTTGTCGCTTTTTGCAAGTTTCCGCAGGATCTCTACAGTGTTGTCTTTAGAACCGTCATCTATAAATAAAAATTCGAAATCAACCTCGTCCATGCGATCCGCGACGTTAGACATTTCTTCCCAGTAATGCGGAATTGCTTCTTCTTCGCAATAACACGGCACGATGACCGAAATCAGCTTTTTTTCCATTCTAATATCCGTCCTTTATCCCTGTTTCATGATAAATTTTATATCACGGCCTGTATTATACTATCAAGCCGAAGTTTATGCAAATAGAGGGATTTTTAAGAGAGAAAGCTGCGATATGATAACAAAAAATTGTTTTTCATAAGCTGAAATTTATTTCATAAAAAAACAAATATATGTTGACAAATTTAAAATATATAAATATAATTATAATATACTTTAATAAAACACGAATATGGTGGTGCATATGAAAAAAATAATCTGTATTTTTTGGATTTTATTATTACTTTTAACAGCATGTAATGATGCCGATATTAGTATAAAAGCAACGCCTGATCCTTCTGAAGGAGATAAAAATATCAGTTATGAGCTGAGTTTACTTTCTAACGACTCACAAAGAGTAAATTTAACAGAGTTGCATCAGGAGGAAAGGGAGATAAAACTAAATTTACAGCTGATATACCGGGGAGATGATCCGTCTAAAGTACGAATTTTTATGATAGGAGACAGGATGCTGCAAAAATTTGCCGTAGGAGAAAACAATACGGCCTTTTGGTATGATCTTACATTACAAAATGAAAAAGCAGAGAAAATACCTATTGCTTTGACTCCTGAAACAGTAAAAACAAAAATCCATTACTATCATTTTATTATGGTAGATAATATAAAGGACGATCAAGTTACGCAAAATAATAGACTTTATTTAAAAAATTCAGTGCTCGCAAGTATTTCTTATCAAGTAAAATGCGGCGAAAGATGTAAATACGTTACAAAAAAATCCGATCACGGCACGCTGATTGATCTTCCTTCTTATCTGGAGAAAAGATCTTTATCCGAACTCACGATTATCGGCTATGAAAATAAAGATTCAGACGATATCCTGGCATTAAAAAATAATATTAAAGCCCCGGATGGGAATACGGAAATCCTTCTGCGCAGTTTTTGTACGGGAGAGTGTACTGTTTTTTTGTTTATAGACGGAGAACCTTGTTACTTGGAGAATGGATGGTCCGTTGATTTTTTTGGAAAAGAAAGAAAATATTTTGAAACCAGAATACCAAGTTCAATTTTACCGAATCGTACAGGTACGACAGCGTTTGCTGTTTTTATTTGTGATGAAGAAGAGGAAGAAATCGTGAAAATTACAAATAAAATCATATTCCATAAATAGAAATTTCATGAAAAGAGAGGTAAGCAAAATGATTCCACCATATATTATCATAAGCAACCATTGGAAAATCGTAAATACTGATAGAAAGGAAATGATATTATGAAAAAGAAAATAATTACACTTGGCCTCGTTATCATAATAGTAGTGATGCAGGTTGGTTTCGTAAATGCTAAAACAGAAGCAGAATTTAGTTTGGCGTCTAATGATTATGGTAACCTTGTCGGCTATTATCATACGCGGTTTAAATCCAAAGCCGGTTATTATCCTGCCTATAATCAAGTTGAGATAGAAGGGCAGTACGCTTATCATCCTCAATACGGCTGTAGTGTTACGATGCGGGCTGAATGGAAATGGCTGAAAAACAATGCGGTATATTCCTCCGATAGCTCCCAGCAGACTTTTGAATTTACTGATGCCAGACCGTCAAGTGACATAAGGAATATGATGCCGGATACTTTAACCCCTTGGTGCACGTATCCTTTTGTATACTTTTATTGCGCTGATACAACATTGACGAAAATGGATCAGGTACAAATCAGTATGATCTATCAATGCATTTATAGTTTCTATGTGACTGTTCCCATTACGTTGACGGCTGTATCAGATCTGTAATTACATTAAGAAGCCTATTTCTGGATAGGCTTCTTTTCCTTGTTTAAAACATAGGGAGGTCATTATGAAAACGTCTGTAAAAATTTGTATATCTATTCTTTTTATATGGTTTATGGCATTGGTTCTGTCATCTTGCTCCTCCCGCATGTCGGAATACGATCCCGTTTCCTCCGCCTCCGAACCATCGGGCCGCCCTTCCGAAGAAGTCCATGGAAATCGATTCTTTGGAGATCTTTTGGGAGACAATTCGTATGCTCTGGAGCAATATCAGGATATCAATCATTATTATTTAATTGCTGATGGAAATAATCTGGAGTTTGATATTGAGAAGCAAAAAACGTACCTGATCGATTTTGAATATAACGGCTGGCAGATCCATCTGCCGTCCGCCATCGTAAACCCTTTGACGAAAAATATCTACGTTTTTGCATATCCCATAGAAATACCAAGGGAGGACCGTTTCTTGAGCGCGCTTGCAAGAATCGACCTGCAAACGTATCAAGTAGAAATATTAAAACAATTCCATACGAGAAATATGGATTCCGCAGGGCAATTGGAAATCATCAAAGGAAGCATGTATTACAAGCAGGCAAGTAATTATTACAGAATTACAGGACAAGGGGAAGAAGACGTACTCGTATGTTCTGCGGACCAATATTCTTACCGCTATCTATCCGTAAATGGAAAAATGGGAGTCGTGGATTTTTCTACCGGACAATTGATCGAATACGAAAACTGCGTGTTTCCGGTTATACCGGAAGGAACGCCGGGAAGTGTCGTGTTTGGAGACAGTTATTATTTGAAATTGACATTTTCCGAGGATCGTTCTGTTTTTTATCTAAGATATGGGGACTATGAAACGGGAGAAGTAAGGCTCGTATGTGAATCCGCATATCAGGAAACAGGGAGGTTTGATCTGCAGCAGCATATTTTTTGGTTCTTGGATCCAGATTACAGACCGGTGGGAGTCAATTATATGACCGGAGAAAAAACCGTATTTGAAAGCTTGCCTATTAGAAAGAAGGAAAATTTAATCTGGGCGGGTCAGATCGGCACTTTGAAAGATTATATGGTATTTCCCTGCTCGTATGTATACGAAACCAAAACGATACCGGTAGATTTCGAAGGAACTACGATGGAGAACGTATATCGGTCAATGTACAATTTTCTTTTCATTTATCGTAGGGACGGAACTTTTTATAAAACGGTATATTATGCACGAAATACAGGCCTTTATTCCGGTATGTCGACCGGAGAGGATCCGAATCAAGCATACGAATTGTTCACGGATTGGAGTTTTATCCCGGAGGGGGAGTTGTAATAATGCTTGAAATATGTGATTTGACAGTAAAATATGGAAATTTGACGGCACTTGAAAGCGTTTCCTTTCAGATGGGGAAGGGAATCTACGGACTGATCGGGCCAAACGGCGCTGGAAAAAGCACGCTAATGAATGTAATGACATTGCTGCTTCGTCCGGACCAGGGTTGCATACGGTATAAAGGAAAAGAGCTCGGGCAGCTTGGAACGGCGTATCTGGAACGCATTGGATATATGCCGCAGCATGTGGGCGTCTATAAGAATTTTACCGCAGAAGAATTTTTGCTATATTTATGCACTCTTAAAAAAATTCCCGGAAAGGAAGCGCCAAAGCGATGCGCGCAAGCGCTGGCACGTGTGAATCTTGCGGATGTGGCGGCGAAAAAAATAGGGACATTTTCCGGAGGTATGAAACAGCGCCTTGGGATTGCGCAGGCAATCGTCAATGATCCGGAAATCCTGATATTGGATGAACCTACGGCCGGGCTCGACCCGGAAGAACGTCTAAGGCTCAGAAATCTTCTAAACGAGATGTCGGCGGAAAAACTCATATTGCTTTCCACGCATATTATATCCGATGTGGAATACAGTGCGAAAGAGATCGTGCTATTGGAGAAAGGCCGTCTGATTCTGAAATCTTCCGTTGCGGAATGCCTGGAACGTCTGGAAGGCTGCGTATATTCGATTTGCGCAGACGAGGCAATGCTCCGGACGCTTTCTGAATATTTCTTATTGGGAAGCACGCGCGCAGACGATACGGGAGGCCTGAAGACGCGCGTCATTTTAAAAGACGCGGAAGAATTCGGGAAACTGGAACGTATTGCTGGCGGAAAACAGCCCTGCGCAGAACCTCCGCGTTTGGAGGACGTATACGTTTGCTGCTATAAAAGGCAGGCACAGGCAGAAGGAGTAAAAGCTTATGAAAACGATTCTATATGAAATTCGTAAAATTTTTTCTCCTGTTATTCTGATTATTTTCTTTGCCGCTATTCTGGCGGAGCCATGTTATCTCACCATTCGATATCTGGCAAACGATACGTATTTCGCGCGTCCGGAGGACTACAGCGCGGATTCTTATCTCGCCCGTATGACTGCGGATGCGCAAACGTATAATGAAACTGCGATCACAAAAAAAGTCCTGACAGCTGAAAGCGGGCTCGATAAGATCGAAGCGAGCGGGAAAAATTCCGACATATATGAAGCCAGGCGCTGGCGGCTTTATAAAGACATGTACGCGAAAACACTCATTTCCCAGGAAGAAATCCGTTCGCTGACATCCAATCGCGGATATCGTTATATCTATGAAAGCTTTGCAGAGGATTGGTTCCCTTGTATCATTATCATCCTTTTTATTGCAGGTATGGCTTCTAATGAATATTCCACGGGCATGATCTTTTTATTATCCACATCTGCGGGATACCGGCGGAAATTGTGGCTTTCGAAGCTCGGCGCCGTATCGCTGCTCTCGATCGTATATGGCATTCTGTCTAATATTGGTAAAATTGCTGTCTACACTTTTTTATATAAGATTCCGATTGGGAACCAGCCGATACAAATCGCATTTGAGGCGTTTGCCGATTCGCCGTATGATTTTACGGTGAAGCAGCTGTTTATCCGGGTTTTACTGATCAGGATCTTTTGCCTGTTAGCGATTGCGCTTTTGACGCTGACGATTTCTTATTTAGCCCGTAATACGATTGCCGCAGCCGCAATTACCGGGATCCTGACAGGCGCGCCGCTCTTGGTATTTCACAATACGTTTTTTTCTTACAGCGCGTATCAGACGGCTGCCGGTTATTTTCCGTCAAATATATATGCAGGCTTTTGGCTGTACAAAAATTTTGAAACAGTCGATTTCTTTGGGTTTCCTGTCACAAAACCGGTCTTTCTAAGTTTTTTATTATCTTTTTTTATAATCGCCGCGGCTGGCGTCTGCTATCTGATCCATGCAAAAAGCCGTGTCGTACGGAAAAGATTGTTTACGTTCCAGTTTCGGAATGCTTCTGTGCGATCTCGCAAAAGATATGGAATCCTTTGTTTTGAAATCAAAAAATTTATACGAGAACCGATGCGGGTTGCCGTCTGGACGACAGGGAGTATTATAGTCGTCTGCGCGCTGCTGCTTCCAGCGGTATTCCGGATCGACAAAGAATATGAATACTATTACGGAAAATATGTCTCCCAGTATGCAGGGCAGGCGGATTCCGATAAAATTCGCTCGATCAGCGAAGATTTACAGCGAACGGAAGCGCTGATCCGGCAGAAAGAAAAAATCGACCGTGGAGAATTGCGGCTGGAGGAGGCGGAATATCAGAGCTTCACGGAGCAATGGAGCGAATATTATCCCATGCATCCGGCAATCCGGAATACCATGGAGAAAATAACGGAATACGGAAAACATTCCGCCGAAGACCGTTTGTATTTTTTCCAAGATACCGGATGGACGGTGTTTCTGAAATATGCGTTTGTTCCGCTGCTGGCATCGATGCTGCTCATTTCGCTGCTGGGGGCCGCCTTCGTCAATGATGAAGTAAATAACGGTACGGATATTTACATCCGGACGGCTGCAAGGCGCAGAAGAGAAACGCTTTGGATAAAATATGGGATTCTTGCAGCGGCATCGCTGCTAACTGCAATGCTGCTCCTGGTCATATGGAATTTGCTCGTACACAGTTCCTATGGCCTGTATGGAAGCAGTCTGCCGCTGAACGGAATCGCCTCCTTTCTCAGCAGCGCGTATTCCGGTTCTCTGACAAGCTTTCTGATTCTGATCTATACGGCGACGGCGCTGCTTTCGCTTTTGTTTGCCGGATTGGTCATTCTGTATTCCAATAAATTCAAATCCGTTATATTTACGGCATTTCTGGGCATGATAACGGCGCTTGCCATTTTTGCAGGAATCGATACCGTTTTTAAAATATGATTGAAAACGCCGGAAAAGCGTGGTAATATAAAAAAGCAGTCGATACTGTAAATTTGCGCTGTATCTTACATAGAACAGCAGCAGGAGGTTGTAAAAATGAATAAAAGCAAAGTTCAAAAAATGGTGGGCATGGCCCTGTTCGCAGCAATTGTAGTGGTGCTGCAGATCATCGGCAATTACATCAGAATCGGAAATTTTTCGATTTCCCTCGTGCTCATACCGATCATTGTCGGCGCCGCGCTTTACGGGCCGATCGGAGGCGCATTTCTTGGCGGCGTTTTTGGGGCCGTAGTAATCTGGGATTGTATCACGGTAGGGAATATCCTCTGGATTGCAAACCCTGTCGTCACTGCGATCGTCTGTATGCTGAAAGGTATTCTGGCCGGTTTCGTCTCCGGCGTTCTTTATAAATATCTTTCCGGAAAAAATAAATATGTCGGCGCATATGTGTCGGCGGTGGCGTGTCCGCTCGTAAATACCGGCATATTCTGCGCCTCTTTATTTTTATTTTTCAGAGATACGCTGGCGGAGCTTGCCGGCGGAACGAATATTATCTATTTTGCGTTCGTAGGTATGATCGGCGTAAACTTTTTGATTGAATTGCTCGTCAATATCGTTTTTGCGCCGGCAGTCGTCAGTATTCTCAAAACGGTTCAAGCCGGAAAAAAATAAAATCATTGGATGGAGGAAAGCAAAATGGTATTGACAATCGATGTCGGAAATACGAATATCGTCGTAGGCGTGTACGATTCGGAGCAATTGCAGTTTATTGCAAGGCTTGCCTCGGAGCAGAACAGGACGGCGGATGAAACTGCCGTTCAGCTGAAAGCGGTCCTTTCGCTCCATAAAATTCAAATCCCGTTGATCGACGGCGCAATTATCTCTTCCGTCGTTCCGCTGATTACGCAGCCGCTTGCAACTGCAATCAGGCTGCTTACCGGTAAGAAGCCTCTGATAGTAGGTCCCGGCATGAAAACGGGCATCAACATCGGAATCGATAACCCGGCGCAGCTGGGCAGCGACCTGCTGGTGGACAGCGTGGCGGCTTCCGCGCTGTATCCCAAACCGATTATCGTAGCGGATATGGGGACCGCAACGACGCTTTCCGTCATTACGGAGAAAAATACGATCATCGGCGGCGCCATTTTACCCGGGGTCAAAACATCTCTGAATGCTTTGACTGCGAAAGCGGCGCAGCTGCAGCAGGTCAGTATCGAAGCGCCGAAGCGCGCGATCGGATCCAATACGATCGACTGCATGAAATCCGGCGTGGTTTTCGGCAACGCAAGTATGCTGGACGGAATGATCGACCGTTTCAATGAGGAGCTCGGCGCGGAATGTTTTGTTGTGGCGACAGGCGGATTATCCGAGGTGATTTCCCGCCATACGAGACACAAAGTCGTATACAATCCAAACCTTTTATTGGAGGGATTATATATTCTCTATAAAAAGAATATATAGATATCGTATGGATTTTCATAAGCGGGGTTCGAGCCATGTTTGCTAATAAAAGCGGCCGGAAGTTTCGGGAAAAATATCACGAATACAGAGTAAAACGGAGAATGAAAAAAGAAGAAAAAAACCGTTTTAAGATGGTTCCTGATAAAAAAAAGAGCTATAAATGGCTGATTATACCGATTGCTTTTGTGCTGCTGCTTTCTTTGATCGTCTATACGCTATATGATAACGGCCGCATCGTTGTGGATTACGTTACGGTTGCCCAGGAACAGGTGCCTGCTTCTTTCGACGGATTCCGGATTTTGCAGATCAGCGACCTGCACGGAAAGACGTTCGGTACGGAGAATAAAAACCTCGTCAGTTTAATCGACAGTCTGGAATACGATATGATCCTTTTGACAGGCGATTACATGTCGTCTCCGGAATCCGGAGATTATTGGGATGTCATCGATTTGCTCACGGATATTCGGAAAAGAGACGTTCCGATTTTCTATATCCTCGGAGAATCCGATTATGTTCCGGAAAATGTAGAAAAACGCGGTGAAAACTGGAATATGTGTATCAACCCGAAAGAAAAGACAAAGCTGATGGAGCATATGGAGGATCTTGGCGCAAAGTTTGTCTATCCGATACAAAAGATCGAAAAAAATGGAGAAGCCATTTATTTTACGGGGATCGCCTATAAAGAAGATAAGTTTGATGCGCTCGATTTCGACGTGGATAAGCATTTCAGCATTTGCGTTACCCATAAGCCGATCGATTATGATGTAAATGCCAGGCTGAAAGAAGTAAATGCGCAAAGGCTGACAGAAGTGGATTATGATTTATCGATTTCGGGCCATACGCATGGCGGCCAATTTCGCCTGCCGCTTCTGGGCGCTATTTATATCAAAGGGAAAGGCGTATTCCCGCAGGAAAAGGATTCCTCCGGACTCCATTCGGATGGGCAGGGGAGATATAACTATATTTCAACGGGACTCGGCGCCTCCGGATTTCTGCGTTTTAGATTCTGCAACCCGCCGTCCGTATCGATTATCACATTAAAGAGGAAATAAAACATAAAATGCAAAAAAAGGACTGCGACCATCTGATCGCAATCCTTTTTGCGTCCCATTGTAACCTTTACGCAGGATTATTCGGCAGATTTTTCGGATCGATTTCCATAATAATAGGCAGAATCATCGGATTCCGTTTCGTCTGTTCATATACATAGTTATGGATTGCATCGCGGATGCTCGTTTTTTTGAGCGCCCAGTCGTGCCTTCTTGGCGCGGCAAGGGAATCCGTACGGTTCAAAGCATCGATTGTGACTTCTTTGATATGCGTGATCATCTCTTCGGATTCCCGCATATATACGAAGCCCCTTGAGATAATATCAGGTCCCGACAGCACTTCCCCGGTAGCGGAATTGATCGACATCACCGCTGCGATCAGACCGTCTTCCGCAAGATGACGGCGGTCGCGCAGAACGATGTTTCCGACGTCTCCGACGCTGAGACCGTCGATCAGGACGTTTCCGGAAATGACGGTTTCATCCGTTTTGATTTCCTCTCCGTAAAATTCCAATACTTTACCGTTGTCCATGATGAATACGTTTTCTTCCGGCATGCCCATGCTCACCGCGATGTTTTTATGACGCGTCAGATGACGGAATTCTCCGTGTACGGGCATGAAATATTTTGGTTTTACGATTGCCTGTATGAGCTTCAGTTCTTCTTCGCAGGCGTGTCCGGAAACATGCACTTCCGCCAGAGATTTATAAATGACATTTGCGCCGCGTTTAAAGAGCTCGTCGATCATCTTGTTGATCGGCTTTTCATTGCCCGGGATCGGGCTCGCGGAGATGATTACGGTGTCGCCCGGTACGATATCGATTTGCCGGTGCGTCGCGACGGCCATACGCGTAAGCGCCGACATCGGTTCGCCCTGGCTGCCGGTTGTAATGACTACGAGCTGTTCCGGAGGATATTTGTCGATATCTTCCATATCGATCAGCGTATTTTCCGTATGCTGCATATATCCCGTCTGCATTGCAACGTCTACCACGTTGACCATGCTCCTGCCGCAGACGACGCACTTCCTGTTGAATTTAACGGCTGTATCGATGATCTGCTGCACTCTGTGAATATTGGAAGAGAACGTCGCAACGATCAGGCGGCCTTTCGTTTTTGAAAAAATATCGTCGAACGCTGCGCCGACGGTCCGTTCCGACATCGTGAAGCCCTTTCTCTCTGCGTTCGTACTGTCGGCCATCAAAAGCAGAACGCCCTTCTCGCCGAGCTCCGCAAAACGCATGAGGTCGATCGGCGCGCCGTCGATCGGCGTATAGTCTACTTTAAAGTCGCCGGTATGGATCACGATGCCGCAGGGCGTAATGATCGCAAGCGCGCTGGCGTCGGCAATGCTGTGGTTTGTACGGATGAATTCGATACAGAAATCGCCCTTCATGATCATTTCGCTGTGCTTTACGACTTGCAGGTTTGCAGAAGCGGCAAGATTGAAATCCTCCAGTTTCTTCTCGACGAGCGCAAGCGTTAGCTTCGTCCCATAGATCGGTACGTTGACCTCTTTCAGAAAATAGGGAAGCGCTCCGATGTGGTCTTCATGCCCGTGCGTTAAAATGATCGCGCGCAGTTTGTCCTTGTTTTGCAGAACATAGGTGAAATCCGGAATGACCGCATCGATGCCGGGCATATCGTCCTCCGGAAACGCAACGCCGCAATCCACTAGGATCATATCGTTGTCGGTTTCGAAAACGGTCAGGTTTTTGCCGATTTCACAAATTCCTCCGAGCGGTATAATGCGCAGTCTTTTTTTATTTTTTGATACTTGTGCCATATAAACGTAATCCTCCAATATTATAGTTATGTAAACTATTTTGTTAAAATAGCATCATCTCTGTTCTTCGTATGACGTATCCGAACAATAAATAACAGTCTTGTTATTATAACATTTATTCGTAAAATTTCAATAGAAAAATATTGAAATAAAAATAAAAAAATCCCCCGAATACTCGGGGGATGGCTGCGGAACTAGGATTCGAACCCAGACAAAATGAGTCAGAGTCATTCGTGCTACCATTACACAATTCCGCATGGACTCTGCTGCGCCGGCACCAGAACCGGTACAACGCCGTATAGTATAGCACGGAAATCAACGCTTGGCAAGAGGAAAAATAAAAAAATTTAAAAATTCCCGATTGCGTTCCCTCTTAAAATAGGGTATACTATTCTAACGTTCGGCTTTCCAGGGTGCAGCCGGGACATACGCAACAGAAATTTGTGAACCCCGTCAGGTCCGGAAGGAAGCAGCGGTAAGCGAACCCCTCTGTGTGCCGTATTCTTCCCGGAAGCGCCCCGGAAAGCCGAAATTTTTTGACCGGAAGGACAGGGAAAGCATGGCTTATATGGCGTTATACAGAAAGTGGCGTCCCATGACGTTTGACGAAGTCGTAGAACAGGAGGCGGTCGTTACCGTTCTTCGGAATGCCGTACGGACCGGCCGGATCGCGCATGCCTATTTATTCTGCGGCACGCGGGGGACCGGGAAAACTACGTTAGCAAAAATCTTTGCCCGGGCGGTGAACTGTCTGCATCCGCAAAACGGGAACCCCTGCAACGAATGCGATGTATGCAGAAATATTTTAACGCAGCAGATCCTGGATGTTTCCGAAATCGACGCGGCTTCCAATAACGGCGTCGACAATATCCGTTCCATTATAGAAGAAACGGCGTATGCCGCATCTGTCGCAAAATATAAAGTATTTATCATTGATGAAGTACACATGCTATCGTCGGGTGCGTTCAACGCGCTGCTGAAAACGCTTGAAGAGCCGCCGCAGGATGTCATTTTCATTCTTGCAACGACGGAGCCGAACAAGCTACCCGTTACGATTCTCTCCAGATGCCAGAGATATGATTTCAAAAGGATTTCCCAAAAGGGCATCATCGGCAGGCTGGAAGAAATCTGTAAAGAGCAGAACCTTTCTTACGAAGTCCCGGCGCTGGCGTTCCTGGCGCAGAAATCCGACGGCGCCCTCAGGGATGCGATCAGCCTGCTGGATCAGACGCTTGCCGCCTGCGGAGACCGGCTGACGCTCGCCGCCGCCAGAGCCTCCACAGGCTCCATCGATAAAGAATTTGTGGAAAATTTTGCGTTCAATCTGATAAAATCTGACGGCGCTGAAATATTGCGGCAGATTTCCGTGCTTTTTTCGGAAGGAAGGGATCCGTCCGATTTTATTGCGGAACTGATGCAGATTTACCGGAATGTCCTCGTCCTTTTGACGGTGAAAAATCCGGAGGGATTATTGTATGAAACGCAGGAGAGCATAAAGCTCCTGCAAGAAATTGCCGCATCAACGAATACGGGCGAGCTGACGCTAATGATGAAAGAGCTTTCCAAACTGGACAACAGCCTGAAATGGGCGGTACAGCGGAAAATTTTATTTGAAGCGGGCATGATTTCCCTCTGCGACCGCAAGTGGGACGCCTCGGAAGCCGCGCTGTCTGAAAGAATCGCCGTCCTTGAAAAACGTGTTTCGGATCTTGTGGCCTCCGGCGCAGGGAAGGCAGGCACTGCGCCGCCGGAGAATCAAACGAAGCGCCGGGAGCCGCGCGAGAACGCACAGCGCGCCGCCCCTTCCGAACCGGAAGAAGCAGAAAAACCGGAGGAGACGGAGCGGGCGGAAGCTGACCGCAGACAGACCGGAAAAGCGCAGCCGGAAACAAAACAAGCGCCGGAAACGTTTGCCCCAAAGGAGTC
>JBKUJR010000006.1:0-79549 GCA_046952735.1 Clostridia bacterium
GTTTATGCCGGTCCGATCGAAGCGACAGCAATCGGCAATCTGGCGGCGCAGCTCCTGTCTCTGGGCGCCATCGGCTCTTTATCGGAGGCGCGGGAAGTGGTCCGCAACTCGTTCCCGATCGAGGAATACGTTCCGGCTGAAACGGCGGCCTGGGATGCGGCGTATGAAAAGCTGCTGACCCTTCAAAAAAGATAAGGCGGAGGTTCCGAATGAAACAAACGACGATCGATCTTTTGGATAAACTGGCGGAGCGCTATCCGGCGCTCGCCCCGCTCCACGTAAATATATTCGAAGCTTTTAAAGTGATTTGTAAAACGTACAATAACGGAGGCGTCCTTTATATCTGCGGAAACGGGGGCAGCGCTGCGGATTCGGAGCATATTGTGGGGGAACTGATGAAGTCTTTCAAGAAAAAACGTCCTTTGGAGGATAAGCTGAAAGAAAATCTGACGCAGATGTTCGGGGAAAACGGCAGAATTTTGGGCGATACGCTGGAAGGCGGCCTTCCGGCGATTTCTCTGTGTTCCCATGTTTCTTTGAAATCCGCCGTCGTAAACGACACGGATCCTGCCAATATCTATGCGCAGCAGCTCTTTTCTCTTGGGCGGGCGGGCGACTGTCTGCTTGCGATTTCTACGTCCGGCAATGCGGAAAACTGTATGCGTGCGGCTATGGTGGCGAAACTTACGAATATGAGCATTGTAGCGCTTACCGGCGAAAAGGGCGGACGTCTCAAAGAAATCGCAGATATTACGATCAACGTCCCTGAACGTGAAACATATGCCGTCCAGGAACTCCATCTTCCCGTATATCACTGTCTCTGCGCGATGCTGGAGGAAGAATTGTTCTGATGCCGGCGCAGTATTCCGAAAATTTTAAACGGGAATGTATAATCCGCGGTGCTTCGGAGATAATAATCACTGAGAACGGCGAAGCTGTTCTTTATAAAGTTTCCGACAATAGTAAATTCATGACTTCTAATATTTTTGCGGCACGTATTATGGAATACGTGCCGCAATTGCATTCGTATTTTGCCGACATCGGCGACACGAAACGCGCTATTCTGAATGCGCCGGAGGGCGCATACCAGATTGGAGATTTTTGCATAGCGCAGATTACGACATCATCCCGGGGAAAAAAAGGCGCGCGCATTACGCCGAAAATCCGACTGACAGGCGTATATACCGTTCTGCTGCCCGGCGAGACCGAACCTTCCGTTTCCATTTCATCTAAAATCAAAGAACGCAGCCAGCGGGAACGCCTGTCGATGATCGGAGCTTCTTTAAAATCCGAATATTCCGTCATTCTGCGTACGCAGGCAGCAAATGCTTTTCCGGCGGATATCGCGGGAGATTTTAAAAAATTGAAAACGATATGGCAGCATATTTTACGTGATTATCAGAACGCGTCAGCTTGCGCGGCGCCCGGGCTGCTCTTTGCGAAAAGCTCGCTGGTTTCCGAATTGCTGAAATATCCGCTGCAATCTTATACGGAATTCTGTGCCGACACGCCGGCGGTCGTTGAAGCGCTGCGGGAGGAAATTCCGGAAGCGGAAGACCGCATCCGGTTTTTGCCGAAACGGATTTTTGCGGTCAAATCCGTAGATTCCGTAAAAACATCGCTGCTTGGCAGGAAAGTTTATTTAAAATCCGGCGCCGACATCGTGATTGAAACAACGGAGGCGCTGACGGTGATCGACGTCAACTCAGGAAAATCTTCCGCCTCCTATAAAGAGGTGAATTTCGAAGCCGCCCGTGAAATCATGCGGCAGCTTCGTCTGCGGGATATCGGAGGCATTATTATCTGCGATTTTATTGGTATGGAAAACCGGGAGGATGAGACGGCGCTTATTTCCTATATGCGGGAGCTGGCGCTGAGAGATCCGTCCAAGCCGGAAATTCCGGGACTTACGTCTTTGGGCCTCATGGAAATTGCCCGGAAAAGAAGTTGATTTTTATAAAATCTATTTGTTTTTCCCTGAAAAGCATGATATACTTTTATTTATCATCAACATGGAATGACGGAGGCTTATCGTGAAGAAGAAAATTATTGTGTTATGCGTCATGCTTCTGCTCTCAGCAGCTGTGCTGCTGTCCGGCTGTGACGGGGGAAAGAAAGAAGACGAGGATATGGAAGGAAAAATCAAAGTCATCAGCTATAACGTACTCGTGGAGTGGTGTACGGAATATGACGGTTCGAATACCGGCGTCAGAAAAACGTATGATTTGACAAGCCGCCTGAAAGATCTCTCGAATTTGCTCAAAAAAGAAAAGCCCGATTCTTTCGGCGTACAGGAATGTTCCTATGCGATTAAACAGGACCTTCTGAAAAATCTGACGGATTACGACTGCGTCGGTACGATGGACACCGGCGGCCCGGACGATCCGAACGCTTTCGGCACCTTTATTTTTTACAACAAGGAAAAATATAAGGTCGTAGAAACCGAAAATTTCTGGCTGTCGACCACGCCGGGCAAGGTTTCTACTTATCCCGGAGCAGACCGCCCGCGAAACGGCTGCTGGGCAATTTTTGAAAATCTGGAAACGGGCGTACAATACGGGCACGTCAACGTCCATGTGGAGTGGAAAACGAAACAGAGCAATTCTTACGGCACGAATTATACGCGTAAAATGGTGGAAAAGCTTGCGGAACGCGGCCTCCCCGTATTCTGCACCGGAGATTTCAATGTGGAATCAGACAAATACGAAACGGTGGAAATCATGACGAAAGAGGGCGACGTTTCCATCCAGGATGCGCAGGTGATCGCGAAACAGGCGGATGACTCCCATAGCACGCATTTCGACGTGCCGGGCTGGAAAATCGATTATTGTTTCGTAACGGATCAGAAAATCGATGTGGAAAGCTATAGTCTGATCGGGGATTATACGATTTCCGACCATATGGGAATCAAGATCGTTGCAGTATTGAAATAACGGGACGAAAACGAAGCAAAGGCGGACGCGGAATCGTGTCCGCCTTTTTTGAACAATGCGATTACTCTTTAGACAGCAGGATTTGTATTTCGTAGTTCCATTGCAAAATACCGGAAACGACGATCAGCTGTACCGTAAATTCCGGCAGGCATTTCAATTGGCGCTTTGCCGTTTCGATCATGCGCGCCAAAACTTCTTTCCTGTTTTCTTCGGTGCAATGTGCACAGAGATAAAGCCCCCCTGGTAAAACCTTTAATCTTTCTGTATCCGTATACCGGATGCAGACGGCGAAAAGGCGGGAGCTTTCCTTTTGCGTATAAATCCCTGCCAGATCTTCGAATGCAAAAGAGCTGCGCAGCGGAGGATCGATTTGATCATAGAAGTGGCTGTGATAATTCCAGAGATTATTCAACGAGGGTGATTCCATCGTATCGGATAATAAGATTACGCGCGCGGGAATCGATTTCGTAAAAATTTCCTCGGTCTCCTGCTTCCCGCAGACTTTTTTCTCGTAATCCATTCTGGCGGATTGAATTTTTGATTTAACGTATTGCATTTCTAATATTTTGTCGTCAGCCTTTTGCTCGGCCTTTTTTAAAAAGCCGACGATTTCCTCCAGCGTATCGTATTCCAATATCTGGCGAATTTCTTTTAAAGACAGATCCATGCGGCGCAATGCCTGGATGGTGGTCAGGCGGATGATATCGTCCCTGGAATAATAGCGGTATCCTGTCCAATCGTCTTTTCTGCGCGGTTTGACAAGACCGATCCGGTCGTAATGGCGTAATGTTTCGCTGGTCATACCGGCCATTTCAGCTGCCTCGCTAATCGAAAAAAGTTTTTCCAATGCAGTTTCCGCTCCTCTTGACTTTTGTGTAACACAAAGGATTATGCTGTGATTGTACCGCGGCGGAACCAGAGCGTCAAGGTACGAAAAAAACACAAATCAGGAGGAACGAGAATGAAGCGAATTACTATGCTGTTTTTTACATTTTTAATGGCGCTTTTGCTTGCAAGCTGTTCTGACAAAAACGACGGCTTTGCAGCAAAGAGCTATACGGCGGACGGAACGCAGGTCAAAGCAGTGCAGATCGACGTCAGAGACCGAAAAATTGTAATTTCCGTTGCGCAGGACGACCGGATTCATCTGGACTATTACGAAAACGAGAAAGAGTATTATGATATATCCATCACTGATGGAAACAAATTGTGTGTGACAATGAAAACGGACAAGGAATGGTCTGATTATATCGGCGGAAAAATCGCTTCTGAAAAACGCAGCCTTTCGTTACAGGTTCCCGGTAAGCTGCTGGAATCTTTAGAGCTTTCGACAAGCAATGAAGATATCCGTCTCCCGGCCCTGACCGTTACGGATCATATTTCCATCTCCGGAAACAACAGCAATATCACATTCGAAAGGGTAGATGTTGGAAGCGGCCTCACTTTAAAAACGAAAAACGGGAATATCAGCGGCACGGTTGTCGGCAGCTGCGAAACGTTTTCCATTGCATGCGATATAAAAAAAGGAAAAACAAATTTACCGCAGTCAAAAGAAAGCGGAACGAAGGATATCCACGTAACGGTAAATAACGGCGATGCCAATATAGAATTTACGTCATAACAGCAACGGCACTCCGGATCCCTGCAAAACGCAGGAATTCCGGAGTGAATTATTTTTATCAATAGCCTGCTTCTACCAAACGCGGGCATTCTTCTCCGGCGCGGTAGGCGCGGATGTACTCGCACATCCAGCGGTAATACTGATCGCCGTGGCCGCCGTCCATCGGCTCGATATCGCGGCTGTATTCCATATTATAATTATCCACGAAACGATTCTGTGCATCTCTTTGCGCCGCCCATTCGTTCCACCATGTCAAAGTGACGATTTTGGGTCTGTATTTGAAAGCAGTCTGCCATTGTTCGTAGAAAAAAATTCCGTGATTTCTGCCATGTGCCGTCGGTTCGGACATATACGTTTCCTGGGCAGCGACACAGACGCCGACCTGCTCCACGAATCCATCCGCTCCATAAGAGGGAACGTTCGTAATATTCAGGAAGCTCCACTGTCCGGGATCCAGATCTGTTCTGAGGCCGTTCATTCCTCTGATGGTAAATGTATCTATCGATTGATCCTCTTTCGTCCAGGTAAGCGCAAACGGTTTTCCCTCCCAATATACGAAACAATCCTTCCATTGCTCCTTGGAATAAAAATAGCGGTAAAAGTTTTCAAAAAGATCGCTTTCCAAAGTCGGCGCGCCGCCCCAGAATACGACGTACGGAGTACGCAGCCCTTCTTCGCGCATTTTAACAATCGTGTCCAATAGCGCTTTACACGGTTTTTGGACGTAAGAGGTCCAGGCGGCGCTGCCGTACCATCCATCCCTGCAATAGGTATAATCTAAGATGATGAAATCTACGCCGGCTTCCGCCAGCTGTGTCATATGTGTGCGGATCACGGTTTTATCCGTACTGCGATAATAGCCGAGCTGCGGCCGCGCCCAATAATGGAACGCGTTCTCCGGGCCCCAGTCGCCGTTTCCGGCAAGTATTTCCGTGATATTGTACACATCTGACGGTTCTTTGTTTCCATCGCCAAGAATTGCATTGAACCACATACTATAGCAGATGGCGACTAAATTCGTTTTTTTCGTAATATCCAGACCATATTCCATTTCTTTATCATCCTTATATTTTTCATTCAAGTATTTCTGATATTCCGTTACGATGGGCTCCTTCGTTTGCGGAGGATCTTCTGCCGGACTTTCGGTTCCATGACTGTTTTCCGGTATTTTTTGTTCTTCTGCGCCGCATGAACCGAAGAGGAACAGAAAACAGATCAGAAAGCTCAGCAATATAGTAAAACGCCGTATATCGCCCCTGCTTTTGTGCATCATAACGGAAACCTCCTTTTTCTGCGGAACAGCGTCGCTCCGGTTCCGAGCATTACGGCAATCAGCAAAAGGAGGGGCACATCGGCATCGCCGGTCGCCGGAACGTCGGGAGGCGCCGGGATAGTAGGGCCGTCAGGTTCCGGATCCGTTGCGGAAAGTTCCAGAGGCAGAAAATAACGATCGGTTCCATCCGGCACGACGTATAAATAAGAAAGGAGATATTTATAATCGGGAGTGGTGTTGCTTGTCACCTGGCACTCCGCAGCGATTTCGACTCCGGCCGCAGCTTCGGGAACGACGCCTAAACAAAAGCCCTTCTTACCCGTACTTTTCAAAACCATTTTATATTGTCCTGCTTTTATGACTTCCTCAAACGTTATTTTTACATAATTGTCTCCGGGTCCCGTAATGGATCCGGCCGCAGCGGGAGAATCTGCGACTTTCCCGTTCTGGTAAGGATAGAGCGCATAGCTGCCTTCCGCGCCGGGATCTCCGTACAGGAAAAATTTGAAGGCATTGAAATCCACGCTCGTGCGAAAAGTCAGAGAATAAAAATTGTTCTCATATTCCCCGGCATCGAGCCATGGCCCCGGCTGCATACCGTCGGTATTCACCAGTGCGGCTTCCGCGGTATTCAATTTTCCGATCAGCGGAAGAAAATACGGATCGGAAGAACCTGCTTCGGAAAATGTGAGATAGGATTCGATATATTCTCCGCCGCTGTTGATTCCGGCATAGGCGCACTCCAAAGCGATATTTTCCGCAGGATTCGGAACGGTGCCAATATTAAAGGTCGTGCCGATATTGGTGCACCGGATCCGCAGCTCATACTGGCCGGCGGGAACGGGATTCGGGAAACGGATCGTCTGATAATCGTCCCCGTCCGCCGAAATGGTCCCTTTTGCCAATGCGGATCCGCCGATTTCACCGGATTGGCTGTAAGCATATATTTCCCAGGCCCCTTTGGCGCCTGCTCCGGCGTATAGGAAGAAGCGAAACGACACGAAGGAAGCGGCAGCATGGAATACGACCGAATAATAATTCTCTTCGCTGTTACTCAGCCAAACGCCCGGCGTCCGTCCTTCTGTGTCTACCATCGCGATTTCTTTCTCCGCCGCAAAGCCGGCAGTCCCGCAGAAAGAAACGCACAGGGCGAGGACAACTACAAATGCTGTAAATTTGGTTTTCATCTTTATTCCTCCTTTGATTTTTATTATTTTGGAAAACCTTTGATGGTTACGTTATCTACGTCCGTCGCCGCCTGATGAGAGAACAATACGAAATGTGCACCGTCCAAAAGCGTGCTGCCGTCGAAATCGGACATATATTTTTCAGAATACGACGCATTGCCGTCCATATCGTAGACCGTAACGCTTTCCGGCTCCATCACCACTTTGCAAACAAGTTTTTCCTCGCCGGTGGACAACGTCATATATACGTATGCGATGCAATCGTCTGTGCAAACGATTACGATATGCTTCATTTCATCAAGCGTCTCCGGCAGGCTTACCGTTGTAAAAGGCGTGCCCCATTTACTCAGGGAGAGGCCGTATAATGCCAGCCGGTTCTGACTGCCGCAGAACCCGAACCAGAGTCCGTCATTTGCATTGCTCGCATTGGAGAACAAATAATCTTTGACATAGCAGCCCCATAGCGATCCTACATGGTTTGCTTTGGCTGCCGTCGTGTCCGTTAAAAAAGAAGCCAGATCGCAGCTCAGTTCCAATTGCGCATAATCATCGAAATAATAATCCGGGTTGGGGATCCACGTATCCATATTCGGAAGGCGCTGCCCGCTGTCGTCGATATTGATTTTTAAAATCCCATCTACGACGCGGCTGTCTACGCCTTTAAACCATCCGCTGGCCTCTCCGTCGCAGTCAAATCCGGTGTTATCGAAATCAGCGGAAAAAATCAGCTCTGTTCCTTCCAGATCCTTTGGAAAAGGCTGCCCCTTTTGAAAAGCAAGATTGGACGGCGTGGACTTTTCCGTATTTTTTGTCGGCTGCGGTTCCTGTGTTGCGGCGCCTGCCGCCGTCGCAGCCGGAGACGGGGAAACAGTTGTTTTAGCGGTATCCTCCGTATCTGACGCGTCGCATGCGCTAAACAGCAGCAGTCCCGCCATCATACAGGGAATCGTTTTCCATAGGAAACCGGCACGATTTTTGGGTGTGTGACAAAATTTCATATTTTTTCCTCCATTCTGGATAAACTATTAACAGTTTATAAAATAAAAGCGTACATAAAAATATCATAACTTGTTGTGTATTTAACGAAAATTGTTATCAGATGCATCCTTCGTTGACAAAATTTGCACGTATGCTATGATGTGAATCACATGAAATGGCGCTATAAGAGAAGAGGAAGGGGATCTATATGAATTATAACGAAATCTCTCCGTTTCTCCGGTCGATTGTCACGTATACCGCGACGACGGAACGGGCCCATCCTGTGTTAATGGAAAAGAATGTATTATATGATTACATGGTGATTTATATTGAAAAAGGCACGGCGACGCTTTTGCTGGATGACTGCCGCTATATCTGCCGTACAAACGACATCCTGTTCCTGCTGCCCCGCCAGGAATATGCTTTGGCCAACGTCTCAGGCGGCACGGTTTATCACATGATCCGCTTCGATATGATTTATGACGAATACAGTGAGCGCATTTCCGAATCGATCGACGTATTTACGGCGGTGAAAAACAAAACGGGTTTTATTCGGGAAAAAGCAGTGCCAGCGGATTGGCCGGTTTCTCTGCCGGTCATACGCCCCGGCGATGCGGCGGGGGTGATGAAGCTGCTTGACGAATTGCATAATCTCGATAAATACAGGCCGGATTATTATGAAATCGAAATGAAAATATTGATGCTCCGATTGCTTTTGCTGATTTTGAAAGAATCAGACGGAAATACGGAAGCGCCAAAAAAATATAATAAAGATTCCGCAAATTCTATTTTTGCAGTAAAACGGTATATCGACGAACATGTCGGCCAGCTGCTGACGCTAAAAGACCTCTCCGCGAAATTCAATTATAATAAATACCATCTCGAGAAAAAGTTCAGCAAACATTTCGGGGTCCCGATTACCAGATATTATAATACGCTCCGGATCGAATCCGCGAAAGAGCAGCTGCGGAAGCACAAACCGGTGACGCAGGTTGCGGAAGCGCTTTCTTTTTCTTCCATTTACGCGTTCAGCCGGTTCTTCAAAAGGCAGGTGGGCGTATCTCCCGCAAATTTTACGGCTTATGAGGAAAACAATTATCAGGTGAAGCGCCGAAAATATGTGCTGGAAGATGCGAAAAGGCATATTCCGTTTGATCCCGCCGCGGATTATGTCGAAATCGTATTTTATTCGGATTTTAAAAACGGAGACAAATTTTGCGGCGGAAAGGCGCAGTTCGGTATGTTTTATGGAATTGCGGCGGAAGTGGTCGATCATCAGCTCAATATCAATTATAATCCTTATCAAAAAAAGTTCATCGATGGAATGGATACGTTTATCCCGAACGTGCGCGTTGCGGCGCAGGATTATTCCCAGGTGCAGTTATCTTTTGCGCTGCAGAACTTCGTAGTCAACGCGGACAATGCGGCATTTCACTGGTGCAGCGCGATCTGGGGCTGTTATGTGAAAAATTACATGAATCATCTGCCGGATCAGCCGGGGGACGGGATCTGGTTTGCATTTTCTTCTTTTTCCTATATTGCCGTCTATGGGGGATCGATTGGCGGATGGCCGTATGCATTTGCGAAAATACCGATTCCCGCCGATTTTTCGCAAATGCAGGAAGCGACGATCCTGTGTACGGATGATTATCAGATTCATCTTTATATTACGCTGCAGCAGGAGAATGACACGGAGCGGACGCAATTGTTCGTTGGACGCGTTGCGCTGACGGAAGAAATGATTTCCATCTATGACGGAACGGATTCGCTCGTTTTTCAGGGAAAAAACGATATACGATCGGTCAGGGACGGAGATCATTTCGTATTGTTTTCCCATTCTTCCGTCACCATACTGGATTATGTAAAAATTTTAGGAGCCTGATAAAATGGACCGAATCGAACGAAGGTACGGACATGATTATGCGATCAATACCGCCGCAACGGAAGAAGAATGCCGCATTGCGGAAGCAGAACATCGGCGGTTGTTACAGCCGGAATATTTTACAGGCGCGGCATCTACTGGACGAGGAAAAATGTGCGCTGACACGGCAGCGGTTTGGAGCGTTAACCGGCAAATACGTCCTGTATCTCGGAGAAAAAACCGATATTGGCGGCATCTCCTACCGGAACGTCGAAAAATTTTTAAAGCGGCTTCCCGCATTCACGATGCGGGAAACCGATGAGGCCGAACAGCCGGACCTCGGCCCGGCTTTGTAATTACAAGAATGAATTTGTTGGGCAAGAAGTCATTTTTATTAAAATAAAAATGTTGGATTGAAATAAAACAAGAGTATCTGCTTAAATGTCCGCCCTGTATAGGGCGCGTGGGTTACTACGAAACAACTCTTAATGTTATGAGAGAATATTGCTTGATACGGTTAAAACCATTAAACAATAAAAACAACAGCAAATGAAGGATTAAGAAATTGCACTGTACGAAAAAGGAACCCTATATAGGTTTCCTTTTTTATGTTTTTCAAATCCATTTGGAATCCCTGTATGGTGATTGAAGGAGTTTTTCTATGGAAGAAGAAAATTATATAAAATAATCTCTTTCGTAGAAAATGCTGTATTATACAGGGTCAGGCAGTCTTTCTAAATATTTAAATTCAATAATGCCCTTGCACCTTTCATTGTCGCTTTTGCATATATTTTTTACCCTGCATTTCATCGGAGGCAGAATGACTTCGCCTTTCTCGTACCAATTCTTTGAATATTCTTCATATTCGTCAAGCTGTAATACGTATGCATTTTTCGGAATGGTTATTTCATATCTGTAAAAATCTTTACTTACTGCCGGTTCGCCGGTCATTACAGATAGTTCGTAATTTCCGAAAATATATTGGTTTTCGTTATATGGGGCGATAGATGCTGATGACAAATTTTTGAACTCCACAATATCATTGACATCATACCGAGGCAAAGTATAATCTTTCAATAGCATCGCGCACCATTGAATACTGCAGAGCAGCATTTCTTTTTTTGCCGGTTTCATTGCGCCGAGTAAATTCGCAATGTCAATTTTGGCGATTTTGATGATGTTATCTTTTGCTTCATCGTCCAAAGTTTCGTATATTCGGTTTTTATATCTCACAATCTCTTTTTCATCAAGCGCCCGTTTTCCACTCTCAAATTCTGAGAGCATAGCCTTTGCGTTGGCGTTTGCTCTATCGGCGGCTTCCCAAAGGAGTTTCATCTTACCGTTGAGCAAATTGTCGAGGATTGGAGAATCGCTCCTAAGCCAAAAGTAAATTGTTTCATCAAGACTTATCGTTCGATATTGCATATTATTGTTTCCTCCTGTTATTGTTAAATTAGGATGAAAAGTAAGACGTTTGAAAGATTGAATTTCAATATTAGCATTTCTTGCGTCAGACGGCGTTACTCCATGAAAGCTTTTAAATGCAGAAGCGAAATACTCTGCCGAATTATACCCGTACTTCACTGCAACATCTATGATTTTTGCATCTGTGTTCTGTATGTCTGAAGCTGCTTGCGTAAGCTTCCTTTTTCTTATATATTCTGATAGCGTCATATCGGTTATCATCGTAAAAATTCTTTGGAACATACCTTTTGTATTTGCGGAAAGCGCCGCTATTTTATCATCTTCTATTTCGCCGTCCAAGTTATTTTCGATATAATCTAATACGGAGTTCATTCTTTCTGCAAAATTCATCTTATTCCCTCCTTTCATGCAATATCATATCATAAATAAAAATATAGCACCTTTGATTTTTTGCACAAAATTTTAAAGGCGATACTGTAATGAAAATATAAATTTTGTTCGTTTGTAAGTTTTTATTTTTCAATCGCTTCACCGCGATCCATTTATGGAATATCAGATCAAATAATGCCGGCGCGCTGAATCGGGCGAGGACGTCCCGCCGGAAATGAAAAGATTATCATGAACAATTACGATAGAGGTGCAACGCTTTGCAAAAGATCAAGGAAACCATTCCACAAAAGGCCGCGCCGCAGGGGAGGCAGAGTCTTGCCAAGCTGGGCGAATTACAATCGGAAATCATGATGGAGCTGACACGTGAAAAGCTGACGGTGGACCGGCTGACGCTCCGCCAGAAGGAAGGCTTCCTGTCGGTCCATCCGGACGGATACAACGCCTTTGACACACAGTTTACAAGTGGTTTCCGTATTTTAAAGCGGAGGCAACCGTAAATATCGCAGAACCTGATTTATATCATCTGCGCTGCGGTTTTGCCCCCTGGATGAATCTAAGTTAGACCATATGCGGACGGATCTGGATATGTCGCTCGTGCAAAAAGTTATCCGCGAATGGAAGCTTGTGAACAAGTTCTTCTACGCGGCTTCTGTGACATCACATTCCCCGGATTACGATCTGCGCGTTGCAATCGAGGATGGCATCTTCCCGGATGATTTCCCCGACGCTGTCTAACGTAATGATACCGGAACGGGGATTTTTAACGGAAACCACGTTTCCGATGATATCGGCTTCCACATCAGAATATTCAAAAGAAAGGTCCGTATCCCGCATAGTGCAGCCGACCAGCTTCAGATTTTTACAATAACAAAGAGGCTGCGTGCCGGAAATTTCACAGTTGACCAGCGTCAGGCCGTCTGAGAACCAGCCCAGATATTCGCCCTTTACGATGGAGTCGGTTACCGTGACGTTTTTACTGTGCCAGAACGCGTCTTTCGTATCGAGCGTGGAATTGCGAATCGTCAGATTTTCCATATATTGAAAAGAATATTTTCCTTTCATATGGAGGCGGTCGATGGTAACGCTGCGGCTGTCGAACAGAAAATATTCCGATTCGATTTCGCTGTCTGTAATTTTGATTTCGGTAGATTTCCAGCCGAATTCGGGGGAATGGACTACGGCATAGTCGATCCGGATCCCGCTGCATTCACGCAGACATTTGATTCCGTCGATCCGGCAGTCCGCAATCGTACCGTTGCTGCAATACCAGATCGGCGCGCGCGTCTTGTCGTCCATCTGCGAGCCCCTGAGCAGGAAGTTCTGCGCATGCCAAAGGGGATAACGCAAAGAAAAACGGCAGTTCTCAACCGTGATTTCCCGGCATTCTTTTAAAACGGATTCTCCGTCCGCGGGTCCGGCGAACGTGCAGTTTCTGACTGTTGCGCCTGTCAAATGGTATAGGGCGCGTTCCTCGTCAAAGTTTTGTGCTTCTATCATCCGTGTATTCATAATTCTGTATCCTTCCTTTTCCATCGGGATTTGATCGCGTTTCACAGGGTATCATACCACTTGGATCCCGCTCCAAGTCAAGCTTTTCTTTATGAATTTTAAAATTACCGGCGGCTATGGAAAGCGGATGCGAATCATTTTAGATAGGGAAAAGGCCACGGTATTGTTAACATATTTACACTTGACAGACGCAGCCGTTTTTTATAAAATAACATTCGTTACGAAACATATGTTATGTAATACCGCTTCTGATGAGGAGATGAAACGAATTGCCGCCCAAAATACAATATACAAAAGAACAGATTGTTGATGCCGCAATCGAAATTATCCGGAAAGAAGGGCCGTCGTCTCTCAACGCCCGGGCGGTTGCAAAACAGCTCGGCTGTTCCACGCAGCCGATCTTCCGGGAGTTTGAAAGCATGACGGATCTCAAAGATGCGGTGATCCGAAAAGCAAGCGCTATTTATGAAGCATATATCAGGCGATGGTGCACAAAAGCCGAAAAACCGTACAAGGCGGCGGGAACTGCGTATATCCGATTCGCTGCGGAAGAAAAAGCGCTGTTCCATCTCCTGTTCATGCGGGACAGGAGCCGGGAGGGGGAAGAATATGAAGACGGAAATCTGGAAATTTATTTAGACGAAATTTCGCGGGTTTTAAAGATCGGCAGGGACGCGGCGTACGAATTTCACATCCGGATGTGGATCTATACGCATGGGATGGCGGTCATGACCGCTACGGATTATCTGCATTTTACCGACGAGCAGATCAGCGCGCTGCTTACGGAAGAATTTACGGCGCTGAAAGAAAGGTTTGGAAACAAAAATGAGGAATATCATAGAAATTAATCATCTCAAAAAATATTTTGGGGAAATCAAAGCCGTTGACGATATCACTTTCCGGGTGCGGGAGGGCGAGCTGTTTTCCTTTCTGGGGTTGAACGGCGCCGGCAAAAGCACCACGATTTCCATATTATGCGGACAGCTGCAAAAAGACGCGGGTTCCGTTCTGATCGACGGCAGCGATATCGAACGGGATTCGGATCGGATCAAATCCGAGATCGGCATCGTTTTCCAAAGCTCCGTGCTCGACAAGCTGCTGACCGTCAGAGATAATTTGAAACTGCGCGCTGCGCTTTACGGCATTACGGATGAAGCATTCCGGAAACGTCTTGACAGCCTGACGGAACTACTCGATCTTAAAACGCTGCTCAAGCGGCCCGTAGGCAAACTCTCCGGCGGCCAGCGCCGCAGGATCGACGTTGCCAGAGCGCTTCTGCAGAAACCGAAAATTTTGATTCTGGACGAACCGACAACCGGCCTCGATCCGCAGTCCCGGAAAATGGTCTGGAACGTCATAGAGCATTTGCGGAAGAACGAGGGGCTGACGGTGTTTTTAACGACGCATTATATGGAAGAGGCGAGCGAATCGGATTATGTCGTGATCCTGGACAGCGGTAAAATTTCAGCGGAGGGCACGCCGCATGATTTGAAGAACACATATGCAAAAGATGCAATCAAATTATATACGGCCGATACATCCGGTTTGGATGCGCTGGGAATCCTTTATACGGAAGAAAACGGTTATGTGAAAATCGAAACGCCGGATACCGCGTACGCGAAGGAGCTGATCGTAAAGCATCCGGAGCTGTTTGAAGATTTTGAAATTATCAAGGGAAAAATGGACGATGTTTTTCTCTCGGTTACGGGGAAAGCGCTCAGGGAGGTATAAAAAATGAATAACAGTAAAACGGTACGCCTTCTGGTAGGGAGGAACATCAAATTATATTTTAAAGATAAAATTTCTTTCTTTATGTCGCTGATCACGCCGCTGATTCTGATCGTGCTGTTCGTGACTTTTTTACGAAAAATCTATGTCGGCTCCTTTCAGGCATTTATCCCGGAAGGATTATCTGTAGGAGAAGACCTGATCAATGCGTTTACCGGGGGCTGGTTCCTGTCGTCGATCTTAGGCGTAAGTACCGTCACGATCGCGTTCTGTTCCAATATCGTCATGGTGCAGGATAAAATCAGCGGCAGCATTTCGGATTTGCTTGTCACCCCGGTGAAAAGGGAACTGCTGGCGCTCAGCTATTATATCGCCAATGTCGTCACGACGCTGCTTGTTTGTCTCGTCGCAATGGGAGCCGGTTTCCTGTATCTGTACGCAGTGGGCTGGTACTTATCCGGGACGGACATCTTGCTGATCGTTGGGGACGTATTGCTCTGCACCTTATTCGGAACGGCGCTGGCGGCGGTTGTGGAACATTTTATTTCCACCCAGGGAGGCGTCAGCGCGGTTGCAACGCTCGTAAGCTCTATGTACGGCTTCGTCTGCGGCGCGTATATGCCGATTTCGCAGTTCTCCGAACCGGTCAGGAATTTTGTTTCCTTCATCCCCGGCACATACGGGACATCACTTCTCAGAAATCATTATATGCATGGCGTGCTTGCCGAATTAGAGCCGGATTTGCCGCAGGAGCTGATGACGGGACTGCGCGACGGTTTCGATGCAAATCTTTACTTCTTCGGGCGCCGCGTCGAGCAGTGGCAGATGTACGTCGTCGTGGCGGGCGCCGCCGTACTGTTTCTTGGAATCTATGTTGTGCTCAATGTCGTGAAAAACCGAAAAAAAGCTTAAATTATACGTTACGGCATTATTTCATCATCAATTTCAATTCAAAAGCCGATGCCAAAAAAGCCCCTGTGCTTCTTCAGGGGCTTTTGTCAGATCTTGTTATGCAGAACGCAGATCAAAGCTGCAAATCGTCGAGAATATCATCCAGATCTGTCAGTTCGTCGATTTCCTCAGGGGAAATGACCGAAAATCCATACCGCACTTCGAATTTTGTGAGAAGTCCGGCTTCCAGGATCGGCTGCGGTTTCCAGTAAAAATCATCGCTGTGATGTACCGCGTCCGGAAAATACTGGGGTTCGAGACAGACTGCGGTACGTGGCTTTTCCAAAAAGTTCCCGCTGTAAAATTGCAGGCCGGGCGCATTGGAGGATACCCGCATTCTGCGGCCTGATTCGACAGAAGTCAGAATCGCGGCGGTTGTCATGTTGAATGCATCGTATTTGATCACGTAATTATGATCGTAACCGCGGCGGTTGATCAGATCTTCATTAATTTTTTCTGCTTTGAGTCCTGTCAATATCCGTTTCGGCTCATTGAAATCCATCACTTCAGAGACATCCAGGATTTCTCCCGTCGGGATTCCGTCCCGGTCAACTGGCATATATTCATCGGCATAAATTTCCAAAAAATGACGTGTAGCATCGGACCCTTCCGCGTTCAAATTAAAATATGCGTGATTTGTCGGATTAAAGATCGTATCGCGGTCGCTTTGCGCCATCAACGTCATCGTAAGGACGTTGTCATCGTCGAAACGGTACGTCAGCGACATTTTCAGATTGCCCGGATACCCTTCCGTACCATGCCGCTGGATTGCTTCGAAGCATACTGCGTTCTCTTCAACGCCGCTGCATTTCCACATCATATTGTGAAAACCCTTGCGCCCTCCGTGAACATGATTGTCGCCTTCATTCCGGGAAAGGACGTAGAGCAGATTATTATAGATATAGATCCCGTCGCGGATTCTATTCGCGCAGCGCCCGATCACGGCGCCGAAGTATTCGTGACCCGGTTCGAGATATCCCTGCGGCGAGTCGCAGCCGAGCACGACATTCGAGAGCTTCCCGTTCTTGTCGGGAACCACAATTTGTCTGACTCTTCCGCCGAAATCCAATATTTCAGCGTAAGCGCCCGAATGATTCTCTATGATATACGAATAGACGTCGTTCTTTCCCAGTTTTCCAAATAAAAGTTTCTCTACGCTCACGTCAATACTCTCCTGTAATCTTCTGCACCTCTGAATCCTCAGTCCTCGTCGATTGATTTTACGGATGTACCCCAGGCTTTCAGGCGTTCGAAATAAACGCCGTTCATTTCCTGACGCGGCCAGAATGTAAACAGCTTAAACGGTTTGTCGTTCATCGTATTGTCGATCCAGTGAAAACAGTGGGGCGGAATGACAATGATATCCCCCGGCTTCACAGCAACGCGGTCTTCGTCCAGCCAAACATATCCGGTGCCTTCTACGATATAATAAATTTCCGTATCTTCATGGGCGCCGCCTGACGTCCTGCACCCTGCCGCCAAAGTACCTTCGTTGATATTGATCACAGGTCTTCCGGCCATTTCGTCACCGGTGAGCATTTTTGAACTGTATGTCTCATCACACACGAATGGTTTTACGTTTTCCGCATTAACTAATTTCCAATCTGACATTTGTGTTTGCATCTCCTATCATAAGTTTTGTGCGATTATTATACAATAATCGTCAGCCGATATACAACTTTTTTTTGAAGGAACCTTTTTTCTCAAATAAAAAATTTTTTTGCAAGCCGTTCTTTCAGCGCTTTATTGCAGTCGATATAAATCAGTACGATTCCGATGATCACAAGCACGGTAAGGGGATAGAAGGACCAGATCAAGCGGCTGCGCAGTGAAAATGCGTGATTTAAAAGCAATTCGATCAATAACGTGCCGCCTCCGACCGCCATGAATGTCAAAGCCGTTATCTTCATCGGGCTGATGACATGTCGGTGGCCGAGCAGAACGAGTGCGATCAAAACTGCGGAAATATAAACTGCCAGCGGCAGTGCGAAGGAAGCGAACCAGTGGCCGCCGCTCCGTTTCTCAATAAACATCAATAAAAAAATCAATGCGCATGCGTCGATCGCGATGCAAAAAGCAGGATCCGGCTTTTTACTGAGCACCGGAAGCAGAACGCAAATATAAATAAAAGCGATGGAGGTCACGACATATGCGGACCAGGTGATCGCACCGTTGATGCTCAGGTCACAGATCACCGCCAGCAGGACAGGCAGCAGAAAAATCAAAGTGATCAGCGTAATGATACTGCTTCTGCTGACTCTTTGTATGGTTAGCGGCTGATACTGCGGATAGGGCGGATCCGTTTCTTCCGATTTTACTTTTTTGACGTTCCGGTCCGGATGATAGACTTCCGTGCCGCATAAAGGGCACTTTTTTTCATTATCGCTGAGCTCGACGCCGCAGTTTACACAGTATGACATTCGAATCACCTCATTATATTTTATGATTGCTTTCTATTGTAACATGGATTCCCATTTTAACCAGTCTCGTAAAAAATAAACGCTCCAGTGTGGGCTGCGCGATATTTCTGGCGAAATTCAGATATATTTTACCATTGTAGGAGATTACGCCGCAATTATTATGTGTTTCGGCCTGCATTCCCAGCACGAAATCCATACGGCTGACGTATTTTTCCATTTCTTCCGGAATTGTGACGACTCCCAGATTGGAGAGCGTCATACAGGATTTTTTCTCGCCCACCATATTGTACGCAAATTTCATGGCAATATTTTTTATAAAAAGCGGCATGATTTTCAAAATAAAAGCTTTTTCGGAACGGACGTTTTTCGTGATTTTGGCGGCGAGCTGCTTATCCGTAAGCTCCATTCCCATCTGGTGATGGACGGATTTTACGATTTCCGCAAAAGTATATTCCCCCATTTTCGGATCGACGCCCGGCGTGATGAATAACACGAAATTCCGGAGCGTTTCGCTGGGGAAGAGTTTTCGCAAATTGACGGGAACCAATATTTTAACGGGTTTCTGACGTTTTTGCTTCGGCTGTTCCGCGTTTTGTATTTCCAAAATGGCGTCGATCAGTACGGCCGTCAGAAAAGCGGTAAGGCTCGTATTGTATTGCTTCGCACATTTCAAAGCCTCCGCAGCGGAAAAAATCCCTGTCGTGATATGAACGTAGCCGTCCGTTTCATACGTACCTTTTAATTTATAAGCTGTCGGCGCGCTTCTGCTGCTGCTGAAGCTGCCTTCGTATTTTAAAAAGCTGTCCTCGAATTCTTCCGGTTTCGGTTTCTCTTTCCTGTCTAAGACGCCTTTCTCCGCGGGCGCCTGCACTCCGTATTTTTGCTGAAGATATTCGGCAAGCAATGTTTTTAAAAAGATGAGCCCGCCGTTTCCGTCCGTCAGCGCATGGAAAAATTCGATTGCGATCCGGTTCTTGTAATATAAAACGCGAAAAGCGCATTTTTTGATGTCTGTGAACGACATGCGGGTACAGGGGTAATGTTCGTCCGGCATCACCTGCGGCGCCCATTCCAGTTCTTCGACACAGTACCAGAACATCCCTTTCCGCAGCCGCACCGCCATGGAAGGGAAGCGCTTCACCGTGATATCGAGAGCGCTTTGTAAAATATCGGTATCGACGCGCTCTGTCAGTGTCGCCGATACGCGGAACAGGTTGCTCCAGTTCCGCCGTTTGGCAGCCGGATAGATTTTTGCGGCATTATCGAGCCGCATCCATTTCAATTTTCTTTTATTTTCCTGAGTGCTCATTTATTCGTTCCTTTATAAAACCAATCATTGCGTTGAAATCTTCCTTCCCGTCTTCCGTCCCGTACAGTATATAAGCGTGCCACATCCCCGGACAGACGGACAGGGAAGCGTCGCAGCCGTACTGGACAAGACGGTCATACAGATTGACCGCATCGTCTAACATGACCTCGCTCCCGCCTACATATATTCTGGAGGGCGGCAGCCCTGCGAGGTCGCCGTACACCGGAGAAGCGAACGGATTTGCAGGATCTTCGCTATCCGGTATGTATTGGCTCGTAAAAAAGTCGAGACGCTCTTTTGTCATGGAAGGGTCTTCCTTGCTGTTCGTTTCGTAAGATGCGCCGCGCTGCGTCAGATCGCTCCAGGGAGAAATGGCAGCAATGCAGGAGGGAAGGGGAATCCCGGACTGTTTGAGCTTTAAAGCGAGCGCAAAAATCAGACCACCGCCGGCGGATTCTCCCGTCAGCGCAATAGAATCCGGAGCGTAACCGCATTGCAGCAGATACTCGTATGCTTCTGCCGCATCTTCCAGCGCCGCAGGAAACGGATTTTCCGGCGCCAGCCGATACGCGGGACAGAATACGTCGATCCCGCTTTCTGCGGCGAGCACGGTACCGAATCCTTTTGCATAATCCAAATCGCCTGCGACATATCCGCCGCCGTGCAGATACAGGATCACGCCGGCAGAATCGACCTCCTTCAAACGGATGAAGGCGGCTTCAAAATTATGAAAGCACACATTGGAATAATTCAGTTCTTTCTGTTTTCCTGCCATCATGATTTTTCCAAGCCTATCCTGCGCGGAGCGCGACATTTCTATGCTGCAATTCGTGATGATCGGTTTGAGCAGTTTGATTTGATTTTTCAAGAGCTTTGTAGACAAACGCATTAGATGTCTCCTTTATAAAATTTAATCGTGAAGGACGCTCCGCGGGCATTTTTATTGTTTTCCGCTTTCACCGTACCGTTCTGGCTTCCAATGATCATCCGCGCAAGCGCAAGACCGATCCCAAAGCTGCCTTCGGAGGAATCCTTCCCCTTATAAAACCGTTCGAATAAGTACGGGATGTCTTCTTCCGAGATCCCGGAGCCATTATCTTTGATGGTAATCCGGGTGAATACGACATTTTCTTCCGCCTCGATCTCAATGATCCCGGAACCGTCGTCCGGCGTGTGCTCCATACAATTTTTGATGATATTGCTGAGCGCTTCCGCAGACCATGCCATATCGCCGTAAAAAGAGACGCTTTCCGCTATTTCACAGATCAGTTTTTGGTTTTTCAGTTCCATCGGCACGGCGAGCGGCTCCGCAGCTTTTCCGATCAGCTTCCGGACGGAAATGACGGAATTTTGGAAACGAACCGTACCTGCGTCCAGTTTGGACATTTTTAAAAGCGCCGTGATCAGCCAGTCGATCCGCAGCAGCAGCCGGCTGAGGTCGCGTATGAGCTCTGCGCGCCGCGCGGCGTCCAGGCTTTCGTCGCTCAGCATCGATACGATGATGTTAACGGAAGTCAGAGGCGTGCGGATCTGATGGGAAATATCGGCAATCGAATCCGCAAGGAATATCTTGTCGTTTTGCAGCGCTTCTGCCTGCTGGCGGAGCCGCACCGTCATTTTCCCGATTTCGCTTTGCAGTACGGAAAGCTCTCCTTCGGAGCAATTGCCGATTTGGATTTCCGTACCGCCGTGCAGAATTTCGTCGATCTGCAGGGAGAGCGCCGCGATTTTTTTATATCTGAAATACGTTGCGATAAAATACACGGCTGCGTATATGACGCTGAGAATAGCGGAAACAGCTGCGGCTTCCAAAGATAACGACCGCGCGCCTGCCGTAAAGCCTGCGGCGAGGATCGCAAACAGCAGAATCGATTTTTTGATTTCCGGATTCCTGAAAAACGCCACTTCCGCCTCCCTGGATTTCTCTAAAATTTTACGGATGTTTTATATTTTATATCCTATTCCGCGGACCGTCTTGATAATTGCCGGATTCTGCGGGTCGTCCTCGATTTTATCCCTGAGCCGTTTGATATATACCGTCAAAGTGTTGTCGTTTACAAAATCGCCTGCGATGTCCCAGATCTCTTCCAGCAGCTTGGCCCGGGAAAGAACAGCGCCTTTGTTATGAAAGAATACGAGCAGTAATTTATATTCCAGAGCCGACAAAAAAATTTCATTCCCGTTTTTGGATACGGTGCCGCGTACGGGATCTACCGAAATGCCGCCGCAGGAGATTTGCTGCGTTTGGAGATTCCCGCGCCGCCGCAGCACATTGTTGATCCGGGAGATCAGCTCCCTGGGGCGGAAGGGCTTGTTGATATAATCGTCGGCGCCGAGCTCAAATCCTGTCACGACGCTGAATTCATCGCCCGATGCGGTAAGGAATATGATCGGGATGTCATGATTTCCCGGATTTCGCGGCACAGCGCAAATCCGTTGCCGTCGTTTAAAGAAATGTCAAGGAGCAGCAAATCGAACTGCTGCTCCTTGATTTTACAGATTGCCTCGCTCTGGCCTGCAGCCGAATCCGCACCGAACCCTTCGCTCCGTAAGAATGCGGTAAGATTGGTTACGATGCTTTTATCGTCTTCCACAACCAGTATATTTGCCATAATGCTGATCTTATAATAACGATTTGTAAAGTTCTGCGATTTCCGCTGCGCTCGTATCCCGCGGATTGCCCGGGCGGCAGGCATCGTCGTATGCGGACTGGGAAAGGAAGGGGATATCTTCCGTTTTTACGATATCCTTCAGATTTTCCGGAATGCCGACGTCTTTGGAAAGCTGCTTCACCGCATCGATGGCGGCTTTTCTGTATTCCGCCTGCGTCATGTTCTCCGTGCCCTGCACGCCCATCGCCTGTGCGATATATTTGTATTTGTCTCCTGTAGCAGGAGCGTTATATTCCATTACTGTCGGTAAAATAATCGCGTTTGCGACGCCGTGGGGCGTATCATACAATGCGCCGAGCGGATGCGCCATGGAATGCACGATTCCAAGTCCTACGTTCGAAAATCCCATACCGGCGACGTATTGGCCGAGCGCCATTCCTTCGCGTCCTTCCTTTGTATTGGCTACGGCGCCGCGTAAAGATCTGGCAATGATTTCGATCGCTTTCAGATGGAACATGTCGGAAAGCTCCCAGGCGCCTTTTGTAATATAACCTTCGATCGCATGTGTCAGAGCATCCATGCCGGTCGCGGCAGTCAGCCCTTTGGGCATCGTAGACATCATGTCCGGATCTACGACAGCGATCACAGGAATGTCGTGTACGTCGACGCATACCATTTTCCGGTTTTTCTCCGTGTCGGTGATGACATAATTTATCGTAACTTCTGCGGCGGTGCCTGCCGTAGTCGGTACTGCGATGATCGGTACGGCCTTATTTTTCGTATTCGCTTCGCCTTCCAGGCTTCTGACGTCGGCGAATTCCGGATTTTTGACAATGATTCCTACCGCTTTCGCAGTGTCCATAGAAGAACCGCCGCCGATTGCGATGATACAATCCGCCCCCATTTTTTTGAACGCTTCTACGCCGTGTTGTACGTTCTGGATCGTCGGATTCGGTTTGATTTCGGAAAAAATTTCATATGCAATGCCGGCTGCGTCCAGTACGTCCGTAACTTTTTTCGTCACGCCGAACTTGATCAGATCCGGATCGGAGGCCAGAAATACTTTCTGAAACCCTCTGCTTTTGATCTCTTTGGGAATGTTCTGAATGGCGCCTGCGCCGTGATAGGATGTTTCATTTAATACAAATCTGTTTGACATGATAAAACCCCTTTCCTGTCCGTAAATATTTTTATAAATTATTTTCCGGCTCGTCTTCGGGCCTTTTTATAGTTTAGCACAATTCCGGTAAAATGTGAAATCCATTTTATAAATGCGCGGCCTCCGAAAACATTTCTTCCGCCTGTCTTACACAGTCGTCCAGTCTGTATTTCTGTGCAAATTTGCTGTATTCCTGTTCCATTTTCTTTTTCTCATCCTCGTGTTCGATCCAATAATCGATTTTTTTTGCAAGATCTTCGCTGTCGCCGGCGCGGAACAGGCTTCTCTCGTCGAGTGCGAACTGGGGCGTCGCGGATTTTTCGCTGTTAGAAATTACGGGGACGAGTCCCGCCGCAAACGCTTCCATACACGACATCGCTTCGATCTCCATATCAGCGGCATGGACGTACAGATCGCTGATTGCAATCAGATCGAGCAGCGCTTCTTTTTTATAAAAATCTACGATCATATCGATTTTTTCTCTTTTTGCAAGGGCACGCAGCTTTTCGCCGCGCGGCCCCTGGCCCGCAAGCATGAGCAGTATCTTATCTTTATATTTCGAACGGCCTACGGCTCTGATGAGCACATCCTGCCGTTTTTCGATCGAAAGCCTGCCGATCATCAATATGACGTACCGGTCCGCAATTTCATGCGGCTTTGCTTTTTTGCGGTATGTAAAGGCAGGGTCGATCCCGTTCGATATGACTTTCAGTTTGTTCCGGTATCCGTTTTTTTGAAGCTCGTTTGCGATGAAGTTGCTGGGACAATGTACGTAATCGCAATATTTATAGATATAATGGCGGAACCAGCGGTAGATTCCTTTATTGATGAACTGGAGCTTTCGCATGTGGATCGACGCCGTGATGTTTTCCGGCTGCACATGGAAGGCGCCTGTAAAAGGTTTTCCCTTCTCCCGGGCGATTCTGATGACATGATGGGATAATACGAACGGCACCAGGATATGTATGATATCGGCCCATTCGACCGCTTCCGCCAGTTTCTCGTCATCCGGCTTTGCAAACGTCATTCCCTGTGAACTGACTAATTTATCGAATATGGGAATGTATTGTTTTTGCATAATGTATCCAAAGCTTGCCGCGGCCTCGCCGCCTTCTATATCATCCGTATCCCAGAATTCCACGGCTTTTCCTTCCGTATCCGTACTGATGACGCGCACGGTATGTCCGTGCCGCATCAGCGTTTTCGCAAACCGTCTGCCCGAGATCGTCATCCCGTTGTTCGCCGCGTAAAACTGATCAGATACCAATAATATTTTCATTTCTCGTATCCTATTCTGCTGCATGGTTCTTCCTCCACCTGCCTATGATATCATATACCGCGTGATTTGACACTACTAAAATTTTTGTTTTGCTTCCTTTTCCGAAATTGCTGTTGCATTGAAATTTTATTTATTGTATAATACACCCGTTCTGTATATCAGGCCATGCCGGTGTGGCGAAATTGGCAGACGCACGTGACTCAAAATCACGCGGAGCGATCCGTGCCGGTTCGAGTCCGGCCACCGGCACCATTGTCGAAAGGGGCTGTAACAAAACAGTCAAAAATGGACCGCGGTCATCTGAAAAGATGATTTGCGGTTCGTTCTTTTTGAAGGGCAGACATATGTATTACATTTTTTTGCTTTTTGCGTATATTAGATAGGCCTTGGGCACTTTTGAAGGTTTTTCAAAGAAAAAGATCGTATTTTGTTTCACTCCTTATGCAGCAATTCGTTCTGCAGCTTTTTTCAAATGGTACTTATGCAAGTTAAAACCACAGGAAATTAGTGCAATTTCAAAAATGACTTCTTCTAATCCCTTCCGTCGTGCTCTTGTGTACGCTCTGTTCTACTTGATTCCTCCATATACACCCTCTGCCTGAATGCTTCGGTTCATCCGCAGCAAGGCTCCTTGTATGCTATTTAGATTGCTTAATACTTCTTTGTGAAAGCCGGTAAGTTCTTTGTTTAGTCGTATTATGCGGTTTCCTGTGCTGCGGCAGCATTGTTCCTTGTGTGGACAATCCGTGCAATCCTCGCATTGATAATATTCTTCTGTTCTTCCATAATGATCTCCCTTTATTGCACGGCTTGTTTGTGATTCCGGACACGGGTATAGCGGTTGCATGCCGTCGATGAAATTGCATCTTTTTCATGAATTGTCGAGCGAACATATTGATTTTGTTTCAGAAGCGTGGTATACTTCCATTAGTCAAAATTGCATATGTGTACAGATTTAACGAAAGGAATTCCTGACTATGATAGAGCGTCAAAGATATCTCGATAAGCTGATCAATAAAAAAGAGAACGGACTTATTAAGGTGATTACCGGTATCAGACGGTGCGGTAAATCGTACCTGCTGTTTGAAATCTATCGTCAATATCTGAATAGTATCGGCGTTGATGATGATCACATCATCGCACTGGCTCTAGATGACGACGAAAATATCCGATACAGAAATCCCCTTGAATTGGGGCAGTATATTCGCAGTCTCATTACCGATAAGGATAGAATGTACTATGTGTTCCTTGATGAGATTCAGAAGGTTGCGACAATTCAGAATCCCTACCTTCCGGGCAGCGATGAAAAGGTTGGTTTTGTAGATGTTCTGCTCGGGCTTATGAAGATCAAAAATATTGATCTGTATGTTACCGGCAGTAATTCAAAGATGCTTTCCTCCGATATTTTGACAGAGTTTCGGGGACGCGGAGATGAGATTCGCGTAAATTCTCTGTCTTACAAAGAATTCTATGACGCTTGCGGCGAGAATAACCGCCATGCATGGCGGGAGTATTTTACCTACGGCGGTATGCCGCTGGTGCTTCAGCAGAAAACGCCGGAGGATAAAAGCAAATATCTCCATGACTTGTTCGACAAGATTTATCTGGACGACATTATGTCCAGGCATAAGATCGGCTATGACAAATATGTGCTTGACGATCTTTTGGATATTGTTGCGTCATCGGTCGGTTCTTTGACAAACCCGATAAAGATTGCAAATACCTTCAGTTCCGTGAAAGGCACGTCTGTTACCAACGACACCGTCGGTAAGTATCTGGATTTCTTTATCGACGCTTTTATGCTGTATAAAGCAAAGCGTTATGATGTGAAGGGAAGAAAGTATATCGGCTCGCCGCTGAAATACTATTATTCTGACGTCGGGCTGCGTAATGCAAGGCTGAACTTCCGGCAGCAGGAAGAAAATCATATCATGGAAAATATCATATACAATGAGTTGCGTGTTCGCGAATTCGATGTTGACGTGGGTATTGTAGAACTCAGCACCCGCATTGCCGGAGGAAAAACCAAGCGTGTGCAGTATGAGGTTGATTTTGTTGCCAATAGAGGCAGCAAGCGGTACTATATCCAATCGACCTTTGCCGTTCCGGATGAAGAGAAACGGGAGCAGGAAATCAGATCTCTTGTAAAAATACAGGATTCGTTCAAGAAAATCGTTGTCATGCGGGAGGATATTGAACCGTGGCATGATGAGAACGGAATTCTCTATATAGGAATCGAGCAATTCCTGCTGGATGAAGCAGCGATGGATCTGTAAAAGAAAACGACTAATAGAAAAAGAAGGTATATATGAATTGCGGAATATACAGACATTATAAAGGCGGTATCTACGAAGTGATAGATACTGCAAAAGCATAGCGAAACATTGGAAGAGCTTGTTGTATATAGAAACATATCAACCGATGTTGGGTCAGACCCGTATCTATGTGGAGCGAGACAGTCTTCCATCATGGCAGAAACGTCTTGAGATTTCAATATACTGCTTCTGACATCGATGATATGGACTCGAAACGCTTGTTTCAGACCATTGAGGATATCGTTGAACTCGGTGAGATGTATGATGCGCTTTCCGACGATAATTGTATTGCCTATTGTCGGAAAGCAACCGACGAAGTCGCTTGTTTTCTGCATGGAATGGGCTATTATACTGATGGGGAACACGATGAGAGGACTCTGAACCACATAGAAAAGCCCGAATTGGAGAAGCTGAATTTTATAGCTGAATATGGATGACTATGTTCTGATTACCCAAAGAAAGCTTCTTGAGGAATATGAGGTTATGGGAAAGTTATGCTTATGAATTGCCCGGTGGATATCAAGAGAAGTTATTGGGCGCTCTACAGGGAAAAGGTGTGTTTCGAAGATTCAAAGATACCGTACATAGATTGGGACTTAGTGAATACTGGTATCATTACAGCGATTATAAGTATCGCAGGGAAGCTCGTATGTGGTGTGACGCCGTGGGCGTGAATCTTTATTGATGAGTTTAATGGGACGAAATAGTTATATGTGCTAAGAAAATAAATACCGCAGAATTCGATTTTGAATTCTGCGGTATTTCAATCAAAAAACCCCCCGGAATATTTCCTTTAAGAAAATCAGCCTGCGCGATATATGGTGCCTTCAGGTGGTATCCTTTGTTTTTCAGCATACGAAATTTGAAATCCAGCAATTCAGCCGGAATATACAACTCTTTGGCAACTCCGAAGAAAGACTTTTCGTTATCATTAAGTAGATCAAGATGTTCGTTATCATCGATCAAAAGCTCGGCAGCAAACAGATTGGCTTCATATTCGGTACGGGACGTCATATCGAACATTTCAAGCTCCTGAAATCCGCGCATGGCAGCGAGTTCTCCGTGGAGCAAGGCGTGACCGAGTTCGTGGGCACATAAAATTTTTTGCACAATTCTGCGGATCGGATATTCAATACGATGTTTTTGATCCTGGATTGATAAAAATAGTAAGCCTTTATCGCTGTGCCTAAATCCTTGTATCGGATACGGACATTCAGATCATCGCACAGTTCAAAAGGATTTCTTGTGTCATATTTTCGGATCAGTGCATCGATTTTCTCGGAAATCATATCAGTATATATAGTCAATGTAAACACCTTTAATGTATGTTGATTCGGAAAAGCATATTACTATTTTGATCTTTTTTTTCGCGCCCGTTTTGGTGAGAACTTGGCGCGGGCTTCTTCCTTGGATTCAAGGTAAACTTCCATTAGAGACTGAAAGAAGAGATTCTTTGCAGAATCATCAAGTTCACCGCCGGCAAAAAGGGCAGAAGCTCGGGATAGAATATCGGTCGCCTCTTTTGCACCTTTGTATCCGTATTCATTTTTTGCGTTGGCGATGAAAATATCATGATTGATATCTTTTGTCGTGTCAGTTTCTTCTTCATCTAAGAGATATCCCACGGATACCTGAAGAGCTTCAGCCAGTTTACGTATATTGCCGCTGCGCGGCAGAACACCAGTTTGTTCATAGGTGTATAAAGAACGCTCGGAAATACCGGTCAGTTCCGCAACCTCACTTTGAGACAGATTCAGTGCAAGTCTTGCATTTTTCAGTTTTTCACCAAATGTTATAAAAATGTACCTCACATTTTCACACGAGAGTTCCGATTATCTATTAAAAAACTTCCGGTTGTAGTGCATAATAAATACAGAACACAACTTCCGATTAGATCGGACCAAAGAAATTAGCTTCTGTCAAGAGGAAAAATAGGATTTTCTGTTTTCAGAGAAAGATAATTGAGAAATGGAGGAAACTAGATGGCAAAGGAAACAAATCAGATTTATCTTTCAAGCTGTCCTGTATGCGGACGAACATTGTTTAAGGGCACCCCCGACTCATGTATCGAGGGCGGCTGTCAGAAATGTAAGGAATACCTAAAGATAAAATTTCATGATACCGGATATCAGGTATGTATTATTAAACCTGACGAAGAGATAACCACAGCAAAATGTGCGGTATCTAAAATAAAAACAAGATAATATTGTTGCCGAAGAGATAAGTCAGACTTGTTAAGGGATCAAGAAGGACCTGGCAAACATGATTGCGCAAGAATCGCAGTTTTGTTTGTCGGGTCTTTTTTCTGCAAATTTTATTTTAAACCGGACAGTAGGTGTCCGATTTAACCTGTAGTATAAGCGTGGAAGAGGGTCATAGAATGCAGGGAACAGCCGAGAAACGAAGTGAAATTATGAAAATCCTGTGCCGGCGCAGGAGCGAAACTGTTCGAAATTTGTCTTTTGAAATCGATGTTTCCGAACTACCATCCGACGGGATATTGAGATTCTGAGTCTTACAGAGCCGATATACACCCAATCCGGAAGATACGGCGGCTGAAGATTGAGTTTCTGCCGGAGCTTGAAAAGAACGGATCAGGCAAGATTAAGAAAGGAGGCAATTATGCTTGAATTTGAAAAGAAAGTAATGCTTGCAAAAGCAGAATATGAATTTTTAAGAGAACTTTGGCAAAACCATACAGTTACAGCGGTGCAAAATAATCATTATTATGATACGGATGATTCTGAACTGTGCAGACAGGGGATTACCTGCCGTATTCGTGAAAAAGACGGACGCTGTACGGCAACGATCAAGGAACATCAAACAAAGTGGCAGGACTGCAACGTAGAAAATTCACGATCTGTAAGCAATAGATACGATGACGCTCTATTTCGGGATATGGGGATTTACTGTCAGGGCAGTCTTGAAACGCTTCGCAGTACATATCTCCCTTGCATCGGAGTTTCTCTGATGTTAGATCGAAACAACTATCTCGGCGTAGAGGATTTTGAAATGGAAATTGAATATGACCGTGATCATGAGGCTGAGGCTGATGCTGAACGATTGCTTACAGGCATTGTTTTTGATCTTACGGAGCATGGGATTTTACAGAAACCGGCTGCATTCTGGCTGTGTGCCAGTTACGGGAAGAATAAGGCGGCGCGATTTTTCAGCCGAAAAGAAGAAATCTTGCGTCGAACAGGAGGTGGAAGTCATGAAATCTATACTGAATGAAATCGTTAAGCTTAGAGGCGAACAGATGCCTGTCATTGATTATCATAACAGCAACCGTTATTGTGTAATTGCCGCAGAAAAGGATGGAAGCAAAACATCATACTGTTTTGGTATTCCGGTTTATAACCGAAAAACGAGAAGAATTATCGATTTGTTATTTCATGAAACCGAAGGCAAGTGGAAAGCAGACGGCTCAACTGCCGTAATAACTGCCGGAAATGAAATTTATTTAGAAAACCCAGACGGCTTTTCTAAAGTTGCTTTGCCTGAAAGGATTTCAGCAGGAGCAGAACGTTGTTTGCGATACGGTATGGCGGAGATTCGACCTACGCTTAACGGCGTCTGTGTTCGGGCGGTCTGTACGGCAGATCAGACGTATGAAATTGACCTAATAACCGGTCAACCATTTATGAACGTGCGTGCCAATGACCGATGCTTTTCCCTGATGCAGGAGGAACACAGACCGTTTATGACGGTATCCTGCATCGGCGTCTTGAACGATTTTGGTCAGATAATCGCACCGTGCATTTTTGAATATCAAAGATATCGCGATAATGCGTACACATTAATTTTTCGACAAAGCAGCCCATACGGCAGCACTCTTCTGTTTGAAATCAATTTATATGAGGAAAAACTGTTTCAGGACACTACTGTGGAAAGCCTGCATCCCGATCTGAATAATGCATTCGGAGGTACGGCGTTTATAGGAAACACTGCTGCATACGGTGAACAATGGCTTTATTCACGTCCTGATTTTGCAAAGCTGCCGGAATTGTACGATAAACAGATACGAAAGGCAATCTTTCATTTACCGAGATTCGGTGGTAACTGTACTTTCTCCGCCTTTGGGCTTTCTGCTCGTTTTTGCAGCTTCGGTTCCAATTGGGATAACAAAATTGAAGCGGCAGAAGAACAGGCAATCGCATATACCGACGGTGCATATCAGAGCTTGGATATTACCAGCCTGATTACCGATAATGCCGGATTTTTGAAGCATACCGAAGGGCTGATCCTCCGTCCGAAGAAGAAAAACGGTGGGTTTGCCGCAGTATCTACCGGGGACAGTTATTTTGCTCCGCAGATTTTGGAAGTGAATTTTCGCTGAATAATAAAAAAATCAAAAAACATTTTTAACCCGGACAGTAGGTGTCCGGGTTGACTTGTAAAATGGTGTTACAGCAGGAAGGAAGAAGCAGCCGCGTTCCGGAAGACTGTAAAACAAAATATATTTTTTCAAAACGAAAGGAAAATAAACAATGGAAAACAAAAACTATTTTGCGGGTGAAATGACAAATGCCATTGAGCAGGATATCGTTCTTGCCCCCGATTCTGTGGAGAAGGAATCAGAACCGGAAATCAAGGATTCTGCGATTTCCCTCAACACAGAGGATATTGCATCCGAGGATGTAATATCAAAAGAGATGGAAGCCTCGTTTGAGGTGGAAGAGACGCCTGTAAAAGCAGTGCGTGTCAATGAGATTCCCGAGCTTCGCGGAGAAAACAGCAAGGTGTTCCGCATGAGCGACGGAACCGAGCAGGCTGTATTCTATGTCGAGCCGATTCATGTGTTGAATGATGAAACGCAGTGCTTTGAAGCGGCAGATACCGAGCTCACAGAAAAGGACAACGCATTTGTCAGCGGAAAGACCCGTTTTACAGCGGAATTTTCTAAGGACGAATCAAATGACGAGTTGTTCCATATTACAGACGGCTCACACCGTGTTACCGTTCTTGTGGCAAAGATCGGTAGGCAGAAACAGGATACTGTTGCAGCACTTAAAAAGGTGACAGCTGATGAAACTGCGGCGGCTGTTGATCAGATCGCAGACAAAGTTACCTTTGCAAAGGTTGAAGCAGACGCAGACATTACCTATTCTTTGACCGCAAGCGGCGTAAAGGAAGATATTGTTGTCAGAGAAAAAGCTGACGTCTACCGTTATTCTTTCCTGCTTCGCATGGAGAATGTTGCGCCTGAATTTGACGAAGAGGAAAGGCGTATTGCTTTCATGGATCTCGAAAACGGCGAAGAGGTATTTCATATTCCCGCCCCCTTTATGACAGATGCAGACGGCAATCTTTCTTCTTGTGTCTCGTATGATGTGAAAGAACTTGACAGCGGCGAAATGCTTCTGACCGTAACTGCAGACAGCGAGTGGCTCAATGCAGAAGAGAGAGTATTTCCCGTAGTGATCGATCCGCAGATTAAGGTAAGCGGTACTAGCGCTATGACTACCTACAGTTGGGTGGGCGGAAGGATGTCTTCAGCTTCTACGCACACGATCGGTACAAACGGCTCCGGCGACGGGAACTGCAATGCTAACCGTATGTATATGAAGTTGACTATGCCGACGCTTTCGCTCAATCCCCGCATTAAGAAGGCGGAACTGAAATTCTATCAGTCTTCCGGTTCTACGCAGTGCGGCGGTTGCCCGAAGCTTGGACTGTATCAGGTAACGGACAGTATTGTAACGGGAACATGTACGCCTGTGGCAAGTTCGGATCTCATCGATTATGATACCATGAAGACAGGGCACTGTGAGGACGGCGAGGTAATCTCGTACACCTTTGATATTACCAAGCTGCTTGACGCAGTAAATAAAGGAGAAACTTCCTATGCCAATCTTGTACTGAAGATGCTTGATGAAACCTCATCCTGCAATGATAAGATCGTGCTGTACGGTAGTTCGTACGGTGGGACTTATGCACCTCAGCTTGTGGTGACATACGAATCCAGCTATGGAGTCAATACTTCCTACCGTACGCATACCCATGAACTGGGACGCTTCGGTCAGGGCAGTATCGATCTTGCCTGCGGCAATCTGATGTTTGAGTCGGAGGATTTTGCATGGGCAAGCAACAAAATGCCTGTGATCTTGAAGCATCTGTACAATAGTGCGCTTGCTTCTTATCAGTACACGGCGAACAGTACCATCAAGCTGAATACTGCAAATTTCAGCGCCATGAAGCTCGGCTGCGGTTTCAGACTGAATGTGATGCAGAGTATGGTATCTGCTTCCTTCCAGCATGAAGGTACGGCTTATACCGGATATGTATACATCGGTGAAAACGGCGAGGAGACCTACTTCAAAAAGAGCAGCAAGACTTGTACTTGCAGCAGCAATACCCAGTGCTACAATCTCTACGAGGATGTAAACGGCGGCGATATGCTGTATGATCCCGAAAAGAGAACGCTGACAAGCGGTGAGGACATCTATGCATTCGATACTTCCGGCAGACTGCTCAAAGTAACCTCCGGCAAGAACAGCATAGTTATTACCTATACCTCAGGCAGAATCTCATCTGTGACTGACGGTGCAGGACGCATATTCGGTTTTGCATATAATGCAAGTGGGTTCCTTACCTCTGTTACCGCACCTGACGGTACGAATATTCTCTATACCTATTCTGGAAATCTTCTCAGCACGGTAACTTATCCTAACGGCAAGAAGGTGACTATCAGTTACTCTTCGAATAAGCCGACTCAGATCGTACTTTTAGAAGATGGCACGAATGTTTACAAGGTATCCTATACTTATTCCGGCAACCGCGTTGCGAGCGTGACCGAGTATGGCTATGAAAACGGCACGGCTGTGAAAGGCGCATCGACTGCATACTCTTACTCTGCAGCCTCCCGCAGAACGATTGCGACAACGACCGAGCAGAAGGAGGACGGCGAGAGCGCAAATAATGTAATTAAAACCGTCTATACTTTCGATGATGACGGGAATATTGTCAGCGAATATGTGTATTCGCAGGATATAGGAAATATCGGTGCAGACGGCGAGGAAAGCGGAATCAATCCTCACTCCGGCGATGGTGGTGCGGGCGTTGTTAGCAACATCAACAACCTGCTTGTAAACCACAGCTTTGAAACGCTTGATAACTGGACAAGTATGCCCTGTAACTGCGGAAGCTTCTTCATCAGCAATTACAACAACGATTCCTACGCTAAGTTCGGCGGCAAAACCTGTTGGATGAGAAATCACGGACAGGAGCGTGGTATTAACGGTATCTACCAGGTAACAAATGTGCTGCCTGCCGGCAACTACACCTTTTCTGCGTATGCACGAATTGACGGTGCATTCAGCGGATGCGAAGATTCCGGTGTGTTTATTCGCGTGACAGATACTTCGGACAATATTCTTGTGGAAAGTGAACGCCTTGTTTCCTACGATACCGAATATATCCGTCTGATTGCTCCTTTTGTATTGACCTCTGCAAAGAGTGTCAAGGTACAGATCCTGATTAACGGAAACGGTTCTGTGGATATTGACGCGGCACAGTTGGAAAACAACGCTTTTGCCAATGCATACAATATGCTTGAAAACGGTAACTTTGAGCGTGGAACCAACAGCTGGAGCAAAACTGCAGGTGTATCCTATTCGACTAGCACACGCTTTAATATGAGCAAATCTCTGTATATGTCCGGCAACCTTACTTCTTCCAGATATGCTTATCAGAAGGTGACGGTTAAGACAAGCCGTTCCACCCGTGAGACCTTTACACTGTCCGGTTGGGCTAAAGGTTACGGCATTGTGAACCGTGAGCGTGACTTTGCACAGGCTCCGCAGTTCAGGCTGCGTGCAGTAGTGAAGTATTACGATACAGCCTACAGGGAGTACGGTACTGAAACCTATACCGCCGATTTCTCACCTTGTACCGAGGAATGGCAGCTTGCATCCGTGCAGTTTGCAAAGGAAAAGTTCCGTACTATTCGGGATATTACCGTATATTGCGATTACAGCTATAACGTCGGCAGCGTATACTTTGATGATATCCAGCTTGTGCGTAACAGCATTGAAACCAATCTCTCTGCAAGTGACTTCACGGTGGAAAGCACCGGAGGCACCGATTCTGACGAGACTGTGGAAGACGGAAAGAATACTGCTTCCGATACAACGCCTGATTTTCAGGAAGCAACAGATGCATTTGGAAATGCTCTGACCGAAACCACTTTTACTGACGGCGAATTCGGTACGATCTACCGTTCTTTCGGTTTCAATGCTGATAACGGTCAGCTTGCAGGAAATGATGCGGGTAATAACCTGATTCGTGAAACTGATGCAAGAGGAAACGATACCGAATATGCAGTTGACAGCGTAACCTCTCGCAACGAGGAAGTGATCGACAGATGTGGCAACAAGACTGCCTACGAGTATGACGCATACGGCAGAACTACAAAGGTAACAAGCTTTAAAGCTCGTCGTGATGAAAACAATAATCCGATCAGAGATAACAACTGTGAGATCGTCTATGATGCGATGGCCGATGTGTCTTACACTTACGACAGCTTTGACAATATGACCGAGATTGCTCGCGGCGACGGAATGAAGTATGCCCTTGCGTACAATGCTTTCCATAATCTTGAGTCGATCGGTGTAGACGGCAAAGATGATAAGCTCGTCAAGTACGACTACAAGAATGGCAACGGCAGACTGAAATCCATCACTTATGCCAACGGTCATGTGATGAAGGCAACATACAATTCGATCGGTCAGATGGTTGCTGAAAAATGGTTTGCTAATGCATCCGCAACAACAGCCATTGCACACTACAAATATGTTTATGACGGTCAGGGCAACATCGTCCGCTCCATTGACATTTTACAGAAAAAAGAGTATACTTATTCTTACGAAGACGGCAGAATTATCCGTGCTACAGAGAGTGCAATTAAACTTGATGCAAACGAGAGCGTTATCGGTAAGACACTTCTTAATTCAATCCTGTATACCTATGATTACGAAGGCAAGCTGACTAAAAAGCGAATCATCCCGGCAAACGGCAGTGAGCGAGTCATCTACTATGAGAATATGGACGACAATACAGTTGTCAAGTTCACCGCAGGCGGAAAGACAGTAACCTCTCACAGCAAGACTGACAGCTTCGGCAGAAAGGTCTTCGATGAGCTTCAGCTTGGCACGGGATTTGTGTCAAGGCAGTTCCATTACCATGAGGGCGCGGTTACGCAGGAACACACGGATGCAGGGAAACTGAAATCCACTGCAACTACTCAGCTTGTGAGCCAGATTGTGCTTTCCGGCGGTCGTACAATTTCTTATGAGTACGATGCGGAAGAACGCATTACCAAGGTAACCGACAGCATGGACGGTACAACCCTATACACTTATGATGCGCTTGGGCAGTTGCTTACAGAAACGCACAATGGCGAGCCTGTCAACACTATGGTGTATGACAATTACGGTAACATTGTCAGCAAGAACGGCAAGGCGTACACCTACGACAGCACGTGGAAAGATCTGCTTACATCCTACGACGGGCAGTCCATTACCTACGATGCACAGGGCAACCCGACAAGCTATCTCGGTCATACGTTGGAATGGGAAAAAGGGCGTCAGCTTAAGAACTTTGACAACAACACATATACCTACAATGCAAATGGCATCCGTACATCTAAGACCGTAAACGATGTTAAGCACGAATATGTTCTTGACGGAAGCAAGATTCTTAAAGAGGTATGGAATGAGAATACACTTATTCCAATGTACGATAATGAGGAAAGTGTTTGCGGTATCATCTTCAAAAATATACCGTACTATTTCCAGAAAAATCTGCAGGGGGACATTATTGCTATCGCAGATAAGAATGCGAAGGTTGTTGCAAAATACTCCTATGATGCTTGGGGCGTTTGTACGGTAATAAGCGATATTTCCGAAACCAATATCGCGGCCGTTAACCCATACAGATACAGAGGATATTACTATGACTCCGAGATAGGTATGTATTATCTACAATCTAGATATTTCAATCCTATAGTTGGAAGATTTGTTAATGTGGATGAAACATGCTTTATTCCGTCTGACTTTTCGTTATCTACAAACTTGTGGACTTATTGCTTAAATAATGCAACAAACTATACTGACTCGAAAGGTTTCTTTGGGACACCGATCCAATGGGCATGTGCTATTATTGGAGGAGTCGCCGGGTGGTTCTTTGGAGATTATGTTGCACGAGGAATCGGACTGTTTCCTGGAAAATGGTGGCAATGGCAAACCGCTGCTTATTGGGCTGTAAGAGGTTTGGTTGTTGTTGGCGGTGCTGTTTTAGGATATGTTGCTGGAACAGTACTTCTTAAATTGGCCACCAAGTATTTGCTAATGAATTCATGGGTCGCCTCTCGCATGCCTAAAATCTTGTTGTGGTTTTTGGGTATGGGCGGCGCAGCAGGACAGGTTGCAAATGATATGTTTTCAAGATATGCCGGGCATATATTTTCTAATGATCATATTAGAAATGGGATTATGAGGCTAGGGACATCACAAAGAGATATATTCAATAAGATTTTTAACATAATTAGTTCTAAAATTGGTCAGGCTCAAAACGGAAGTAATCAAATATATGCGACTATCAAGGGAATTAAGGTAACCATTAGGTTTTACTTCCAAGATGGACAATTTAGAAGTATTAATGCCTTTATTGGATGGGCTAAAGATGTTATAGGAAAACTGTTGAAATAATTATTTTGGACATCTATAATGGCTACAATAAATTTGTAGCCATTATAGAACCGTATAGGAGGAGAAAAATGTTTCCGTTATCACAATTTGAACTTATTGAAGAATATGATGGTGAAAAGATACTTTACGAATATCAAAAAGATTTGATATTCGATATCGAATATGAGCCACACAAAATAATTAATTTAGCTTTATTGCAAACTTTGGGTACCATAGGTAGATATGATGTTGCTATAGAAGTATTAAAATATGGCATTGAAGTCACATCAGATATTCGGGCTTGTGTAATTGGTTTTTATCTTTCTGTAATGTGGAACGGGGATTTATCCTGCTTTGAACCCAAACTGGAAGATTCTTACTTTGTGGCCAGCAAAGAGTATCAATCTATTACAAATCTTTTATTTGCAATGAAATATCGAAATCAACATAATTTTCCTTTGACGAAGAGATATTTGGAAAAATCGATTTTATTGTGCGACCAATATGTTAATAATCATCTCATGTACGCATTTTATTGTTCTAAAAATGATAGAAAAAAACATTTGGACAGCGCAAGAAACAATCTTGATTATCCTCAACAGAACAAGGAAGATTACACTTCTTTAGAGAAGATCACGGATCCAGATAATTATATTGGTGAATTTATTACAGGTAACATGATGTGTATAGACACATTTGAGTCAATTGTAAATACAATAAAGTAAAATAAACACTTGATTATCAAAGTTGTAATGGCAGCTTCTCTATAGTGTTATCCCCCTTTCAGGTTTTGACTTGAAAAGGGGGAGGCTTTTTTCACTATAAGTATGTCTATGACGGTTAGGGCAACATCGTCCACTCTATTGACATTTTGCAGAAAAAAGAGTATACTTATACTTATTCTTACAAATTCTTACAAAGACGGCAGAATTATCCGTGCTGCGGAGACCGATATTACGATTGACGCAAACGAGACCATCACCGGCAAAACGCTTGTTAATTCCATTGTCTACAGCTATGACTCCGACGGCAAGCTGACAAAGAAGCGGATTATTCCTGCAAGTGGCAGCGAGCAGGTCATCTACTACGAGAACAGTGACAACAATACCGTTGTGAAGTTCAACGTAGGTGGAAAAACGGTAACTTCTCACAGTAAGACTGATAGTTTCGGAAGAAAAGTCTTTGATGAATTACAGCTCGGCACAGGCTTTGTGTCGAGACAGTTCCATTACCATTCAGGTGAGGTTATGGGTGAGAATAAGGAAAATGCAAAACTGAAATCTTCCCCAACTACGCAGCTCGTGAGCCAGATCGTGCTTTCCGGCGGTTGTACAATTTCTTATGAGTATGATGCGGAAGAGCGCATTACCAAGGTAACCGACAGCGTGGACGGCATCACCGAATACACATACGATGCACTTGGTCAGTTGTTGACCGAGAAGCACAATGGCGAAACTGTCAACACGATGGTATATGACAACTACGGTAACATCGTCAGCAAGAACGGCAAGGCGTACACCTATGACAGCACGTGGAAAGACCTGCTTGTATCCTACGGGCAGTCTATTGCTTACGATGCGCAGGGCAACCCGGCATCTTACCTTGGACATACGCTCACTTGTGAAAAGGGGCGTCAGCTTAAATCCTTTGACGGTATCCAGTACACCTACAATGCAAATGGTGTCAGAACAAGCAAGACAGTAAACGGAGTTAAACACACTTATACGCTCGACGGTTCAAAGATTCTTCGTGAGGTATGGGAAAACAACACTTTGATTCCGTTGTACGATAACGAGGATAGCGTATGCGGCATCATCTATAACAACGACCCCTTCTACTTCCAGAAGAACCTGCAGGGTGATGTTATCGGTATCGTTGACAAGGATGCTGAGGTTGTTGCGAAATACTCCTATGATGCGTGGGGTGTATGTACTATAACAAACGATACTTCGAGCGTTGGTATTGCTACAGTAAACCCGTATCGTTATAGGGGATATTACTATGACTCCGAGATTGATATGTATTATTTGCAGAGCAGGTATTACAATCCTACCGTCGGTAGATTTATAAGTGAGGATGAAACATGCTTTATTCCGTCTGATTTTTCATTATCTACAAACTTGTAGACTTATTGCTTAAATAATGCAACAAATTATACTGACTCGAAAGGTTTCTTTGGAACACCGATTCAATGGGCATGTGCTATTATTGGAGGAGTCGCCGGATGGTTCTTTGGAGATTATGTTGCGCGAGGAATCGGACTGTTTCCTGGAAAATGGTGGCAATGGCAAAACGCTGCTTATTGGGCTGTAAGAGGCTTGGTTGTTGTCGGGGGGTGCTGTTTTAGGGTATGTTGCTGGAACAGTACTTCTTAAATTGGCCACCAAGTATTTGCTAATGAATTCATGGGTCGCTTCTCGCATGCCTAAAATCTTGTTGTGGTTTTTGGGCATGGGCGGTGCATCAGGACAGGTTGCAAATAATCTATATGCAAATTACGAAAGTCATATTTTTTCCAGACAACATATTGCCGATGGAATAATGAGATTAGGCTCATCACAAAGGGATATATTTAATAAAATATTCAATGTGCTGAGTTCGAAAATTCAATATGTTGTTAACGGTTCCAATCAAACACATACAACAATAAAAGGGATTAAAGTGACTATTCGATTTTATTTTATGGATGGTCAAATAAAGAGTCTTGATGCTTTTATTGGTTGGGCAGGACGAATTATCGGTAAATTGCTGAAGTAATGAATGTTCTCTATGGTCAAGGTTAATTTGACCGCTTGGAGGTTGTTATGATGGATTTAAATATGTTCAATCTAATTCAGAAATCTGAAAATGCAGAAATGTATATGTATCAGCAAAAATTAATAAATAAAATTGATGACAGAAATGGCGAGAATGCAATTAAATTGGCATTACTTTTAACACTTGCTCCGATAGGAGATTATACAGAAGCATTAAAGATTTTATTGTTTTTTTCTGAACTTTTTTCAAATGTAAAATTAGAAATTATAAAGTATTATTTTTTGTTACAATGGGGAACGGGCATTGATCTTGAACAAATAAAGGTGTTACTCTCGACGAAAAATTATGACAGTGAAACAGAATCACTATTTTACTATTTGATGGCTTTGCAATTAGAGCGATTCGGAAATAAAAAAGAAGCGGCAGAAAAAATTGCATTGTCAGTAGAGAAATGTTCTGATCATGTAAATAATATCTTAATGTATGTTAAATATTTCAAAAAAGAAGAAGCTTTATATTTGCGGAAAGCAAAAAGTAATTTGAAAATTATTGATTGCTTGGGTGTGGATTCATATGTTAATCCAAATATGTTTATAGGAGAACATATTAGCGGAATATATAAATTGAAAATTGATTAATCAGATCAAAGAATGGCAAGGCATATACCTATGACAGCACATGACGTGATCTTCTTACTTCATATGACAGTCAGTCCATTACTTACGATGCACAGGGCAATCCGACAAGCTATCTCGGTTATACTCTGACATGGGAAAAAGGAAGACAGCTTAAGTCCTTTGACGGCATCACCTATACTTACAACGCAAACGGTATCCGTACATCCAAAACGGTTGGTGGTGTTAAGCACGAATATGTTCTTGACGGAAGCAAGATTCTCAAAGAAGCTTGGGACGGTAATACCCTCGTTCCTCTGTACGATAACGAGGATAGCGTATGTGGTATCATCTACAATAACGAACCGTACTATTTCCAAAGTAAAGCTTGCCGCAAGAAGTCAGCAGAAGCCATAGTACCTGATTATTCAGGGAAGGGCTGAACAATCGTAAGTTTCGAGTAAAGGCCGGAAGGAGGTCTGGAGCGATGAAAGCAGAAAACCGAAAGGGCTGCCCGCAAAGGGAAAGCGTGGAACGCGAAGAGTATGCGGGAGTGCAAAGCACCAGACGTCGGGAAGGCGTGGAAAGGAACGGTGTGTCAGACCTGCTGGAAAGGATTCTGGACAGAAACAATCTGAACAGAGCCTACAAGCGGGTCAAATGCAATCACGGAGCGCCAGGAATGCAATCGCACAGCAGCTAAGGCAAATCTATGAACTGATCTTTTCAGACGGCAGCTATGGTTATCGTCCGGGGAGAAGTGCACAGCAGGCTATTCAAAAGGGGAAGGAGTATGCACAGCAAGGGTATACCCATGCTGTGTCAGTAGACTTGCCCAAATATTTCGATACCCTCAATCATGAACTGCTAATGAATCTTATGCGCAAAGAAATCTAAGACAAGCGAGTCATAGACTTGATTAAGAAGTATCTCAAAAGCGGCGTCATGGAAAATGGCCTTGTCATCAGGACACAAGAAGGAGCGCCGCAAGGCGGGCCGTTATCACCGTTACTGACGAATATCTACCTGAACGAATTTGACAGGGAAATGGAACGCCGTGGCGTTCGGTTTATCCGGTATGCGGATGATATTGTTGTGCTGGCAAAGAGCAAGCGAGCTGCCGGACGATTGCTGGAATCATGCCGAAGATACCTCGAGGGGAAATTGAAACTCAAAGTCAACACTGAAAAGAGTAAAGCAGTCAGCGTTCTGGCTATTAGCACTTCAAATTTCTTGGCTTTTGTTTGGGTAAGAATGGCAGCGGTATCCTATATCCGCGCACATAGGAAATCCTTGGCAAAAGCCAAGCGAAAGCTCAAAAAGCTGACTCGCCGCAACCAGGGCTGCAATGTCCGCAAAGTCATGGAAAACGTTAAAATCTTTATCCGTGGCTGGATTGACTGCTTCTATGTGGCTGATATGAAGCGAATACTGCAAAGCTGGAACGAATGGCTGCGAAGAAGATTCAGCATGTACATCTGGAAACAATGGAAGAAGCCTAAAACCCGCATTCAAAACCTGTGCATACTGGGGATTTCACACTTACAGGCTTACCAGTGGGGCAATTCCAGATTGGGTTACTGGCGCGTTGCCGGCAGTCAAATCTTAGCGTGTTCCATTATCGATGTTATTTAAGTGGCCATGGTGTTTGGAAGTGTTCATTTGATTGTTATATGATTTGTATTGAAGACGCAGTCAAAATTGAAAAGTCATTTATTGAAAAATGCTTTACTCATATAAAAATTTTAATTTTTATAGCCAGGAAATTCAATTAAAGGAAACAAACGAAGTAATTGGACGAATTCGCGGTCGGGATCCTGACGATAGTGTAAGTCAAGTAGAAATTGTTTAAATTTCTCAAAATGCAGCTTTTCTCTATACTATGAAACAAAATTTTGCCCTTCAAGCTATGATTTGAACAGGAAATTTTTTTATTATGTGTTTTAACGACTGAAAATTAAAAAGTACCACATAATTTTCTGTATTTTTAACAAAGCTATAATAAATTTATGCTGCATCTTTTTCAAAATAAAGCCAAGTGACACAGTAATAGTTACAATTCACGTCCGATAAAATCTGACGGTTTATATAAAGTAACATTAACGAAAAAATATTGACAATAAATAAAAAAGTGGTAAAATTTAAATAAATAATTTATAAGGAAAATTCATAATATTGAATTTAATCTATAAATCCGGCAAGAATATTATTTTTTATAATAACAAAGAAACGAAAGGAGGAGAGTATTTTGGTAAAGCCATATCCCCTTGAGATGGAGATATCAGGCAACACAGCGATGTGGACACGACCGGATACGGGCGATTGTCCGGTGAGTTATCCAGCCCCCACGTATTCTGCAGTCAAAGCGATATTCGAGTCTGTTTTGTGGGGGCCGGATATAGAGATTATCCCGACTAAAGTGGAATTGTGCAAACCCGTGCAATATCATACCTATTGTACAAATTACGGTGGGCCGCTGCGGAGCACATCTGCAATCAAACAAGGAAATAGTTATCAGCTATACGCCACGGTGTTGATCGATGTCTGCTACAAGCTATACGCGCAAGTTGTGCCAAATCACAACAAAAAAGACCAGCCACCCACGGCTTTACAATGGGACATGAAAACCACTTCTCCCGGACACGCTTACCAAAGCATTTTTCAGCGTCGTTTGAAACGCGGCCAGTCTTTTTCTACGATTTCGCTTGGCTGGAGTGAGTTTACCCCCAACTACTTTGGCGAGCTTCGTGATACGACAAAGCTGCTGGATAATTTGCCTGATATCATCATCCCCTCCATGCTTAGACAAGTATTTTCTAAAGGCTATAACTCTCCGGTTTCCTACACCTATGACAATAATTTAGTGATACAGAATGGGACGCTGGAATATCCAAAACGAGGCGTAGATTATGATTAATGAACTGCACGATTTGGCAAAAACACTGGAAAACAAGGGAATCTCACCAAAAGAGTGGCATAGGGAATATAAAGCAATTCCGAAGGTTACAGAAAAATCTCCTTGTATTAGAATCTGGCTTGACTGCGATGGCGCAATTTGCGGGCTGGAGGGCCTGTCCGCGGAGCAGGCAAGCCAATTACGAAAATACGGGAACAACCAGAATAGTTTTCCAGCATTCAATATTAGCCCGCTATACCGGCTGACTGATTTGGACAGTATTGATGAACTTAAAAGAATCGAAAACGGACAAGGCAAACCTGATATAGAAACAATTAAGTCATGGTGCAAAGAAAACAACTGGATTAAAGGAGCTCCGAAGCAAATACAAAGAAATTTAGAGGATTGTCCTCAAAGACTTTTGGAAACAATCGGGACACAGGCGCAAATGAACGATACTATTATTTTAGAATTAGTTTCATTGTGCAAAAAACTCTGTGAAAATATTGACGGCGGATTTCGAGCCTCCCTTGAAAATTGTATTTTTACAAAATTGCAAAAAGGAGAAGATGTGAAACTTGCCCTTGCCTTGCTGTTTCATAAAGGCTCCGCCGAGAAGGAACACAGCAAGGATGCGGGAAACAAATTATCTGTTATTCTGGATGTATGGGAGTGGAGTCGGTATGAATATCCCGTAGCCAATGAATACACTACGCTTCAACTCAATGAAATGTTGTTGGCAAATAGCGCCAATGTAGAGATACTGGCGGATAACACCCAGTTGGACGCTTTTGGCTCTCCTTTTGTGAATCCAAACGAACCGATGCCTAGTGTAAAACTCAGTGGATTTGAAGTTACTCTGCGTTCCATGTTTAACGGCCAGCCGTGTCAGTACCGTTATGGCCAGATTGACGACGGATCCTATCCGATAACGGCAGAAAACCGTTCGTCGATTAAGAAATCGCTGGAGTGGATAACGCATCCATCGCGCAGACATGTAACCTGGGAGAAGGTTGATAAAAACGAGGTGGCGTTCGTATATCCCTCCAGATTACCTGAGGTGTTCCCGCATTTTGCATCTGTTTTTAAGAATGATCCGAGTAAAAGCCCCAAAAGAACAGAGGCCCGGTTTGAAAATGTCGCTAAAGAGTTTGCTAAATCCTTTCGCGGGCTCCCTGTCGACCAAAAGCCGGATAACCTGCAGATATTTACAATCCGAAAGTTGGATAAGGCGCGTTCAAAGATCCTCTTCACACATAATACAACGCCAGAACAACTCATCCAAGCGGCAGACGATTGGTCGCTTGGGTGCCATAATATTCCCGAACTGGAGATGGACGAGGGAAACTCCCCGTTTCCTCTTGAGGTAGGGTCTATTGTAAATGGTGTTTGGAAACAAAACGGCGAACGGGCGGATGGAAAAACATCCGTCAAATGCATGAAATATTATCAGGGTGTAGAGCTGCTTTTGAACATCCTGCCACAGGGCGCAGTATATAACTTTTTACATATTACACTTGAACATTCATCCGGTTTAATCAATTATCTAGGCAATTTGCTTCACAGAGGCAGAAAAGACGGGAGCAGCACCGAGATAAAACGCTTAGAAATCCAAAAAAATGCGGCAGCTCAAATTCTTTCGGTTCTTGGACTGCTACTCTATAAAAGCGACATAAGAAAGGAGAAGTATATGGAAGGCCTGGCTTATCTGATCGGTCAACTGTTGCATGTGTCCGATGAGCTCCATACGCTGTACTGCAAGATCAAAAGAAATGGAGATATCCCGCCGCAGCTGGCAGGCAGCGCTCTGTTTACGACTGCTGGCGATATGCCATTTCAGGCATTGTCACAGCTATCGACAAGACTGAATCCATACATATCATGGGCAAAACAGTATCAATTTAAAGATATCGAGAAACAAGGCGAGGAAAGCTGGCGTGCAAGATGGCTTTTAGGACTTTTGAGACAGCTATCCAACGAAATCCATTTGCAAATGGACAAGTCTATTCGTTTTAACGACTACGACAAAGCCCAGCTTTTTATCGGTTATATGGCATCACTGCAGAAAGAAGGGCAGCTGCTCAAAACAAAATCGTAGGAGGTAATGAAAATGAGTAACGAAATCAAGCGAGCAACCGGTCTTTTGGTTGTTGAAGTAGTCAATTCAAATGCCAACGGAGATCCGGACAGAGAATCTGATCCGCGTCAGAGACCCAATGGAATTGGTGAAATATCACCGGTATCCTTCAAGCGGAAACTTCGTGATTTGCTGGAGGATCACGATAGCCTTTTCTTCAAAAGCCTGCCTAAAACCTATATCGAAAGCGCGGACAATTACTGGATTTTGGAGTCACGCGGCCGCGATAGGAAATCCATTCAAAAGGAAATGGGAAAAGATATCAAGTCTTTCGATCAAAAAGAATTTTTAGAAAGCACATTTGTCAAGAAATACTGGGACGCTAGAGTCTTTGGCAATACATTTCTCGAAGAAGGCGCGAACAAGGGCTTCATTAAGACTGGCGTTGTCCAATTCGGCGTAGGCACTTCTATCTCTCCTGTTGAGATCATACGGCATACGAATACGAATAAGGCAGGCGTTCAGGAGGGAAAAAATGCGGGGATGGCTCCACTGGCATTTCGAATTGTTGCACATGGTGTCTACTGCATTCCATTTTTTGTAAATCCAAACTTCGCCGGAAATACTGGTTGCACAGCAGAAGACATCGAATTGCTGAAAATTCTAATCCCCAGAGCATATGAACTGAATCGTTCTGCAATTCGCTCTGATATTCGTATTCGGCATGCTTGGTATATTGAGCACCGCAATGCGCTGGGAAGCTGCCCGGATTATATGCTTTTTGAGGCGTTGACTCCTACACGTAAAGAACAGTCTGGCGATCCTTCTATAAGCTGGGCGGATTATGACGACAAAACCGCTTTGCCGGATAATCTGATCGACAAAGTTGCTTCAGTCGTTGATTTAATGCAGATATGACTTATTTAGCACATAGCTCAAAAGATGGAATTGAAGCCCAAACTTATGCTGATCATGTACGCGGCGTAAGGTCTTTAGCGAGTCAATATGCATTGGAAACAGGGCATTATTCCAAGTATGATCGGGTAGTTTTGCAACAGGTAACAGAAGAAGCTGCGGAGTATCATGACATTGGTAAGCTGAATTTGGAAAATCAGAAGGTGCTTTCCGGTGAAGTAACCGCTAAGGTTTTGCCGGTAAATCATGTGGATGCCGGTGCTGCCTATTGGCTGAAAGACCAGCGCTCTTCAGTTATCCCCGCTATATTAACACAGGCTCATCATGTTGGATTTCCTGACTTTTCAGCAGAGATGAATAGAGAAGAACTTGCTTTTCGTGACGCACAGATTGCTGACCTTGTGGATCAGGAGCTTAAAGAACTGGAGGCAATCCACAACAGCCTCATTGGACAGCGATCCCGTACAGCAATGGGGGAAGGCGTTACGGGAGACTGCAGTGTATTCCTGCGAATGGCTCTGTCATGTATTGCTGACGCTGATCATACTGATACGGCAAGACATTACAGAAAATATCCGCAAATGGATGAACATATTCCTTTGAAAGCTGGAGAACGACTCGCTAGGCTGGATGAATGCGTGACTGATTTACAACGTAACAATGCTGCTACCGAGAGAAATGCGTTGCGAAGCGAGATGTATCAGTCTTGCCGGAATGCTGACATAAAATCTAATATTAGTTCCTGCGACAGTCCCGTGGGATCAGGAAAAACAACCGCAGTAATGGCGCATTTGCTTGCACAGGCACAAAAGCGAGGCTTACGGCGAATTTTTGTCGTGCTGCCATTTACGAACATTATCCGGCAGTCGGTAAAGACCTATCGGACGATGTTAACCCTGCCGGGGGAGAATCCGGAGGAAGTGGTAGCTGAGCTGCATCATCGAGCCGATTTTGAAAACGAGGATGTTCGTTATCTCACATCGCTTTGGCGTGCACCTATTATCGTTACCACTGCTGTTGCCTTTTTTGAAACGCTTGCTTCAAATTCTACTGGTACTCTGCGACGGCTGCATGAACTGCCTGGAAGCGCAATTTTTGTCGATGAATCACACGCTGCACTGCCAGTTAATCTTTTGCCCGTCGCATGGAAGTGGATGAGGATCCTGTCCGACGAATGGTCCTGCTACTGGATTCTGGCATCAGGATCCATCAGCCGGTTCTGGACAATTCGGGAGATTGCAGGAAACAATGCTCCTCCCGACATTTCTGAAATTGTAGACCCTACTGTGCGCAGTAAACTATCATCTTATGAGCATCACAGAATCACGTACCGATACAATCTTTCACCACAATTTACGGAAGGGCTTGCTGAATGGATCGCCTCTTTTTCCGGACCGCGGCTTGTCATTTTAAATACGGTTCAGAGTGCAGCTGTTTTAGCTGATCATTTTGCTCAAAAGTATGGAAGGGAAAAGGTGGAGCACCTGTCGACTTCCCTTACTCCGATTGACAGAGAGTCCACACTAGATTGGGTGAAATTCAGACTGGCTGATCCGAAGGATACGGATTGGACGTTGGTCGCTACTTCCTGTATGGAAGCAGGCGTTGATTTTTCCTTCAGGATCGGATTTCGTGAACTTTGCTCGTTGTCCTCTTTGCTGCAGGCGGGAGGAAGAATCAACCGAGAAGGCAGCAATAACAAGGCCGAAATATGGACGTTCTGCATTGCAGAAGATGGCATGTTGAAACGGAATCCCGCTCTAAAACAGGCCGGTATAGTCCTTAAAGACTATTTGGAAAAGAACATACCCATCTCGCCTCAGCTAACGACAGAATCTATTAGAAAAGAAATAGCACTCTATGGATTGAACCCTATGCACCAAAAACTTATGGAATTTGAGGATTTGCAGAACTTCCCACAGGTAGAGTGCAATTTTAAGGTTATCAACTCTGATACCAGACTGGCCGTTGTCGATACCGATATTGTCAAGCGGTTGCAAGCTGGTAAAGTCAATTGGCGTGAACTACAAAAAGTTTCTATCCAAATTGCGAAATACAAACTTGACGAGTTGAAAATACCAAATATCGTGGATGAGATATATCATTGGAATTTGGAATACGACCACTTTCTCGGATATATGGCTGGAATTGTAAAGCTAAAAAAACTCAGTGGGCAGGTACTGATTATTTAGAGTACGTTTTGGACAGCATTAAGAAAATTTTGATCACTATTTCTCTAAAATGAATTAGCGCCTTTTTCACAACTTTTGCAGAGCAGGTATTACATTTGTCAAAACACCCCAGTCGTGAGGGGGCTATGCGCCGGACGGTATCTATTTTGTCAACGCTTCCTGGAAGATTTTGCTTTGCTGGTTCCAGCGATGGTAAATGGAGCGTTTGCATGTGAACTATTTCTTAAATCATTATTAAACGTCTCTCTTAGAGGACATAGACTTTATAGTGATTTATTTTGCAAATTAGAATTGTCTACTGCACAAGAGATTGAAACAGTTGTCATCGAGAGCTTCAAAAGAAAAAAGCATGTTTAGCGTTTGGCTTCTTTTTTGTAACAGGAACACAGTGTAGAAACCTGTCGAAAAAGCTGTAATTGCTTTATCGGCAGGTTTTTGTTGTAATATGATGCAAACGAACAATATTTATATTTGGTAAGGGAAGATTCGTTATGAGAAAATGGTGTACAGAGGATTGGGAATTTGAGCTAACTGCTACAGATGGGAAAGCCGGACATTGTAGGCTTGGTTTAGAAAAAGGCGATAAGGATGATACAAGTATATACATGGTGCGAAGTCATTCGATGCGGCGGCGATTTTACATACAGGGGCAACAAAGAAAAATATGAAATGGACATACCATGTGCTGACCACTGTATTCGTTTTCATCTTAAAGCATATCCCATAAATCGGGATGAAAATGGAATCCCCCTTCCTAACAGGGAAAGGCCGAAAGATTAGAACGAAATGCGGAATGGATTCAATATTTTGAGCATGAATATAACGATTTAAGAGATAAAACAAGGCTTTAAATCAAGATATGAAAATATCATGGGTGTATTATTTGAATTTTTGGTAAATGCTTAAATGAGCAATCTCCGTTTATACTGTTGTTGATTTGTTACTGGCACGAACACAATACTTCCTATTATGAGCATACTCTTCACCTGTGAGAGTTCAAGCCCCCTTACATTATCAAAAGAAGTCGATTGCTGTAAAGCGGCCGACTTCTTTCGGTTTATGTGGTAAAGTTACGGATAGCACTGTAGATGAAAAGATGGAGGAACGAACTTGCTTGGAAAATCAAATTGCCATACTATTTTGTTTTAAATAGATTGGAATATAAAAATGTTATTCTTCTGATATCGATGATTTGAGGAGATGCGATATTTCCTAGATATTTTACAGCTGCTGCGTCAAATGAGAGAACGTCCGCATAACGGATGGACTGATTTTGAATTACAGCAAAAGTTCAATGATAAAAACATTGAGCAGCCTTTGTTTATAAAATAAATACAGCTTTTGATATGGCAATATATACCCTTGTATCCCTCTAAGTTTTCAGATCCGTCCACGGTTGGGGTTTTGGATAAATTTTCCTTGTCCTCATCAATATGGCTGTTCATTTGATATTACTCCGAAAGCATTTATGATTTTTTCCGGCATTTCAAAGTTTGGGATAGTTGCCGGCTCTTTCAAGCTTAGATTCGGCTGCCCGGCAGACTTATTTCCTATTCCATGAATGTCTATGTTGAAGAAAGCATTTTAAATGTGCTACAATGCCTCAGATAGAGGTGATCGATTATGGAATTTCGGGTGCTCAACTACTTTCTTATGGTAGCCAGAGAAGAAAATATTACAAAGGCGGCACAGCTTCTACATGTAACGCAGCCGACACTTTCCCGTCAGCTGATGCAACTTGAAGAAGAACTGGGTGTAAAACTGTTTGACCGCAGCAGCCATAGTATTATCCTGACAAGCGAAGGAATGCTTTTAAAACGACGGGCACAGGAAATGCTCTCTCTTGCGGAAAAGACGCGGTCGGAATTAACACAAAAAGAAGAAAATTTAACAGGCTTGATTTCCATCGGCTGCGGCGAGCTGCAAAGTATGAACGAGCTATCGGGATGGATCTCCGGTTTTCAGCGTCAGCATCCCCTTGTTACCTTTGATATTTATAGCGGAACTGCGGACAGTATCAAACGTCGCATGGAAAATGGGACAATCGATTTGGGTTTGCTTTTAGAGCCGGTGGATACTGCAAGGTATGAATTTATCCGTATGCATACGAAAGAGCAATGGTGTGCTATCGTACGGGAGGACTGTGCGCTCGCGGAAAAAAGCAGTGTTACACCAGAAGATATCGTTCCGTTTCCTATTCTTCTCCCTGTCAGAAATCCCGTTCAAAATGAATTGTCCAGTTGGTTTGGCGGCTTGGCAAAGCAGCTCAATATCGTTTCTACTTTCAATTTACTTTATAACAGCGCGGTACTGGTGCAAAATGATGTTGGCATAGCATTGTGTCTGAAGCTGAATTGCCATTATGATCACCTTAAATCCATCCCGCTTCATCCGACTCTTGAACTTGGCTCCGTACTTGCATGGAAAGAAAGGCAGGTGTTCTCAGCAGCTACCGCTGCTTTCATCGAGTATATAAAGAAATGCTCAAAAGGTATAAACTGAAATAGAAAACAGGCGTTAGATTTTTTTTACAACCGGATTTATAATAAAGATATTCCCAGAGGAGCTTCTTTATTTTTTACATTTTTACTGCAAAGAGGGGAACGTAATGACGAAGAAAGAGGTCAGCGAACGATACCGGATACCGATTGGCATTTTGGATGAATATCACAGCCTCGGACTTTGCGATGCTGTACGTATGGCAATGGATGACTGGCAATATGACGATCGGGATTTGGAACGGCTGAGCATGATAATGGCGCTCCACGATATGGAATTCTCAAAAGATGAAGTAGAATCCTATATGAGGATGCTGATCAAAGGACCTGCCACCGAAAAAGAACGAATGAAGATGCTGGATGAGCATCGCAAGAAGGCGCTGGAGGAAATCCACCTGAAAGAACGCCAGCTGGAACGGATGGATTATCTGCGGCATGAGATCCGTAAGAGTCAGAAAAATCGAGAAATAGGAGGCATACAATAATGGAATTTTTTGAGGTGATCCGAAGCAGGTATTCCTGCAAAGAATTTGACGGCAGGCCGATCAGAAAAGAACAGCTGGACCTGATTTTAGAAGCCGGCAGGCTTGCGCCGACCGCAAAAAACCTGCAAGAACAGCATATTTATGTCGTGCAATCTAAAGAAGGCCTTTCCAAAATCGATCAGATAACGCCCTGCCGCTACAATTCCGCGACGGTGCTCGCGATCGCATTCGATCAAAATAATGTTTTTACCTATCCGGGCGGTAAAAGCAACTCTGGTGCGGAAGATACGGCTATTGTTACGACACATATGATGCTGGCGGCCACAGCTTTAGGGGTAGATAGCTGCTGGATCAATTTCTTCGATCCCGCGGATACGGCAAAGAAGCTTGGATTGCCGGAAAATGAGAAAGTTCTGATGCTGCTGGATCTTGGATATGCAGCGGATGATGCAAAACCTCTCGCGCCGCACAGCCAACGGAAGGAACTCTCTGAAACGGTGTCCTATATTTGATAAAAGAAAGGTTGGAAATCTAATGAGTAAAATTTTAATCGCATATTTTTCTGCAAGCGGGGAAACCGAAAAGCTGGCACAGACGATTGCCCAAGTAACAGGCGGTGATCTGTATAAGATTCAGCCGGCACAGCCCTATACGTCGGCTGACTTAAACTGGAATGATGCAAACAGCCGTTCCAGTAAGGAGATGAAAAACCCTGATTCCCGTCCGGCAATCGCCGATTCGGTCAGCAACATGGATGAATACGACACTGTATTTGTTGGTTTCCCGATTTGGTGGTATGTTGCGCCGACAATCATCGACACGTTCCTTGAAAGCTATGACTTTTCAGGAAAAACAGTCGTACCCTTTGCCACCTCCGGCGGAAGCGGTATGGGTAAAACGGACAGTATTTTAAAGAAGCGCTGTTCCTTACAAACAAATTGGCGTCAGGGCAAACGGCTCGGCAGCCATGAAAGCAAAGCCTCTGTTAAGGCTTGGATCGACAGCCTGCGGATATAAAAATGAAAGAAGGGCGTACGAGATGAAAAAAGCGTTCCCGCTCTTTTTAGCGTTTGTTATATTATTCTCTTTTGCCGCCTGTGCAGGGAAAAATACTGTGCCGGCCGGAAGCGGTAAGCCGGAAAGCTCCCCGACTGACGATAAGGACAACAACCGGCCGGGACCATCCTCTCAGCCGGGTAATGCAGATGAACCTTCAGAACCTACAAAAGAAAGCAGTAAAGTATTAGTTGCTTATTTTTCCGTAACCGGCACGACTAAAACGCTTGCCGAGTACGCAGCAGCTGCATTGAACTGCGACTTATACGAGATCGTGCCGCAGGAGGCATATTCCGACGCCGATCTGGACTACAATGACAGAAACAGCCGTTCCACAAAGGAAATGAACAATGAAGCCTCCCGACCGGCGATCAACGGCAGCGTGTCTGATATGGAGAATTATGACATCGTATTTATCGGCTACCCGATCTGGTGGGGCAAGGCTCCGCGGATCATCTGCACTTTTATGGAAAGCTATGATTTTTCTGGTAAGACGATCGTCCCGTTTTGCACATCAGGCGGAAGCGGGATAGGGTCCAGTGCAAGTAATCTCCACGCTCTTGTTTCTGGCAGCGCCGCATGGCTTGACGGAGACAGACTGCGCGGCAGTTCCTCGCGCTCGGATATCGTCGCATGGATCAACAGCCTCGGCTTAGATATTACAGCGGGATAACGCGGTTGGTTGCATACGGGCCGACGACTGCCGGCATCTGAAGAAATGCGATGTCTCCCATAAACCGGCAGTCGTCTTGACGCAGAATATCGCATCAGCGGCAAAACCACATCTGATCTGCAGGAGGTCAGAACAATCAAATAAAAGATTCGGAGGAATAAAAGATGCCTTATATCGCAATGAAAACATATCGGAAGGATGCGGAAACGAAGAAGCGCGTTGTTGAGAAAATCAATCGGATTTTTCTGGAAGAATGGGGCTGCCCGCCAGAGGCAATTTCGATTTCCCTGGAGGAATTTACCCCGGAAGAATTTGACGAGAAAGTAAGTAAAACAGAAATTGAATTGAAAAAGGATGCTATGATGATCCTTTTCGGCAAGAAATGTTATTGAGGAGAAAACGATTATGACAATGAAACAAACGGCAGGAAGAACGCAGCTCGGCGATTTTGCTCCCAAATTTGCAGAACTCAATGATGATGTGCTATTCGGAGAGGTATGGTCGAGAGAAAATAAACTTTCTCTCCGCGACCGCAGCCTTGTGACGATCGTTGCGCTGATGGCGCAGGGGTTAACGGATGAATCCTTGCAGTACCATCTGACGAGTGCAAAGGCGAACGGTATTACAAAAGAAGAAATAGCAGAAATCGTTACCCATGCCGCATTTTACGCCGGGTGGCCGAAAGCATGGGCTGTATTCCGCATGGCAAAAGAAATATGGATGGAGGAATCTTCTGCGACAAATGCCAAAGCCGAGCATGAAAACAGTATGGTATTTCCCATTGGTCAGTCCAACGATACGTTTGCCAAATATTTTACCGGGCAGAGTTACCTCGCTCCTCTTTCCACCTCGCAGGTTGGTATTTTCAATGTGACCTTTGAGCCGGGCTGCCGCAATAACTGGCATGTTCACCATGCCGATAAAAGGGGAGGACAGATTCTTGTCTGCGTGGCAGGCAGAGGCTACTATCAGGAATGGGATAAGGAAGCACAGGAACTGCATCCCGGCGATGTGGTCAATATTCCTGCGAATATAAAGCACTGGCATGGTGCGGCTCCCGACAGCTGGTTCAGCCATCTGGCAGTGGAGATTCCCGGTGAAAACAGCTCCAATGAATGGCTGGAAGCCGTAGACGGAGAAATCTACGGCAAATTGAAATAACGGAGGAAAAGCAGATGATTTACAGGGATTTTCAGAATATTAAACTTTCCGGACTTGGACTTGGTATGATGCGCCTGCCGGTAGTGGACGGCAACGACGCTGTAATCGACGAAAGTTCCACAGCGAAAATCGTTGAATATGCTTATAGAAACGGCATCAATTATTTTGATACCGCATGGGGCTATCATAACGGCAATTCCGAGCTGGCGGCGGGAAAATATCTATGCAAGTATCCCAGAGAAAGCTATTATCTTGCTTCTAAGTTTCCAGGCTATGACAATTCCAATATGCCGAAGGTCAGAGAAATTTTTGAGGAACAGCTCAAAAAGTGCCGAACATCGTATTTTGATTTTTATCTCTTCCACAATGTATATGAAGGGAATATCGACGATTACCTGAACCCGAAGTTCGGTATTTTGGACTACCTGCTGGAACAGAAGAAAAACGGCAGAATCCGGCATCTTGGTTTTTCCGCTCACGGCAGCGCGGATACGATCCGGCGCTTTCTGGATGCTTATGGCGAGTACATGGAATTCTGTCAGCTTCAGGTGAACTACATGGATTGGCATTTCCAGAATGCAGAGGAAAAGGTGGAAATCCTGCATAAGGCAGGAATTCCCATATGGGTCATGGAACCGCTGCGAGGCGGAAAGTTAGCAAAAGCAGATATGGACATGGAAAAGGAATTGAACGCCATGCGCCCGGACGAAACGATTCCGGCATGGGCGTTCCGATTTCTGCAGGCAATCCCAGGCGTTACGGTGGTACTGTCCGGTATGTCCAGTATGGAACAGTTAAAAGAGAATATTGCTACATGGCAGAAAGACGAACCGCTCTCTAAAGAAGAATTTGACCGCCTGACAGAGCTGGCGGATGAAGAAACCCGTAAAGGCGGATTACCTTGCACAGCTTGCCATTACTGCACCAGCCATTGTCCGCAGGAACTTCCGATTCCGGAACTGATTGCCCTTTACAATGAGCATAAAATTACGGGCGGCGGATTTCTCGCACCAATGGCGGTAGGCAGTATGCCGGAAGAAAAGCGTCCTGCAAACTGCATCGGCTGCCGGAGCTGCGAACAGGTATGTCCCCAGCAGATCGAGATCTCCGCAATGATGAAAGAATTTTCTTCGATGATAGGAATGTGATTATAAATACGGATAAATGATATGTACCAAAGAGGTTCAAAGATGTTTTTCAGGGTTCGCCTTTGGAAAGCATCTTTTCTTTTTTTATTTGATTTAGGAAAAGAGTAATTCCTATGAGCAGATTTTTTCAGATGCAAGGTTTTGAATGACAGGGTTATGAAAGCGACGCTGCCGGATAAGGATATGTTGCACTATTACGGACGATATGTTATTATATATTTAAAATATTATGTTTTTGTTCATTTTTAATATCGATGATCGTGAACGACACCCAAGCGGCAAGGAGGACTCCCATGGAATACACGAAAGAACTTATCGATTTATTTGCAGAAGAATTTGACATACCGATCATCCGTGAGGGAACCCGCGTGTGGTTTTTCCGGACGCAATCCGGATTGTACTATTTTGATTTTCATTTGAATCATTATATCGCGCTCGGATGGGATCTGATCTCTCAGAGGCTGATCGATGATGCGAATCTGACGAAAGAAGCAAAAAGAGAACATATTTCTGCGTTGTATCCGGAACAGCAAAGGCCGGGGCTGATTCTGGGGCAGATGGATACGTTTTACAATAAAATGCAGCCGAACGATCTCGTCGTCATACCATCTTCCGGAGGAAAAACAGTGGCAATCGGAATATTGGGTGAAATCTCCACATCCGTTTCACATGAGCAAAGCGATGATGAATATATCAAATGTATCTATAAACATAAGCGGGATGTGTCCTGGCTGAAAGAAGTGGATTTATATACGGATGTGTATCTTGCCAGAATTCTGCGGGCACAGCAGACGATATCCGATATCAGCGAATATGCGGAGATGGTATACCGAAATTTGCATCCATGTTATCTTTCTTCGAATGCAATGCATTTGACGCTTCAAAAAACGTCTGTATCCGCATACCGGATTTACGACAACGTCATGCTGCAGTCTTCCATTCTTCAAATTAACAACCTTCTCTGCACGTATCTTGGAATGAAAGAGGAAAGTGAGAAGATTAAGATAAAAACCGCCGTAGGCTCTCCGGGTTTTCTGGAAATTGTTTTTCCGGATTTATTGGTTTCAACGATCGTCGTAGCTATTATTAAACTGGCCATCGGAAAAGCCAAAAATAAAAACGGCGGTGCTGAAAACGGGATACTGGGCATTGTATCAAAAATGAACGAATTGATAAACGACCATTGCAATCGCCAAAAGACAAAAGCAGAAATTGGGCAGATCGAGGCCAACACGAAAAAAATTCTTGCGGAATCTGCGCAAATCGATGCAGCGACAAAAAAATTAGAAGCGGAAACGGCAAAAATTCAAGCGGAAATACGATCCGCACAGACAACGAGCGAAAGGGAGAAAGCGCTTGTCGAAAATTTGAATCAATACTGCGATGACTTCATGAACGCGGCGCAGAGCAGCGGCATCCAAATAAGAGATCACATGGAGTAGGCCATACAGGGAACGTTTTGCTTCCTGCCGCCAGGATTCCCGAAACAAGAGCAGCGCGGTTTCGGGAATTTTTATGCCAACAAACATTACCGGTAAAATAAATACTTGCTTGTGACGTAAGGGAATGTGTTATCATAGCGCCGAGGTGAATCCGATGTTAAAGAATGCCACTGATGCTTGCCGTCCGGGAAATGAGAAGAACCCTCAGAACTGCGCGATACAGGTCGAAGGACTCAGCAAACGCTATGGAGACCATACGGTGCTGAACGATTTGCATTTTAGCGTGCTGCAAGGTGAAATTTTTGCATTGCTCGGCGTCAACGGCGCCGGAAAGACCACGCTTCTCGAGTGCGTCGAAGGCCTGCGCAAGTATGACGGCGGGAATATCCTGCTGCAGGGAAAAACAGGGATACAGCTGCAATCGGCTTCCTTGCCGTCCCATATCAGACCGATGGAAGCCATACGGCTCTTTGCCAAATGGAACCGTTCAAATGTCGACCGGGCCATGGTTACCGCCCTTGGAATCGATGAATTTGCCAAAAGACAGTATACGGATCTGTCAACCGGCCAGAAGCGGAGACTACATCTGGCTCTTGCCCTGATCGGGGACCCGGATATCGTATTCCTTGACGAGCCGACTGCCGGGCTGGATGTCGAAGGCAGAGTATCGCTGCATGAGCAGATACGAAAATTAAGAGCGCGGGGGAAGACCATTCTTCTGGCCAGCCACGATATGGCGGAGGTGGAAAGCCTGTGCGACCGTATCGCTATTTTAAAAGGCGGTAAGATTGTTTTTATCGGAACTGCCGAAGAATTAACCGCAAAAATCGGCAGGCGATGGACCATCCATATCAAGACGGATCACGGCGACGAAAGCTTTGAATCCGACGATATCGGAGATACCATGCTGACGACGCTGGAAGAATTCAAGCGCAGAAATATTGTAATATTAGATATAAAAATAGACAGAGGGACGCTCGAGGAGCATTTTATCGATATAGCAAGGGGGAATGGAGAATGAAAGCATTGCTCTATGGCATCGCATTACAATGGAAACTGGATATACGCAGCAAGACGATGCTTATAACGTGTTATGTAGTGCCTCTTATTTTCTATGCTTTTATGGGCGGGATTTTCACCTCGATCAATCCGGAAGCCAAAGCGACGCTGATACAGTCGATGACTGTATTTGTCGTTTCAATGGGCGCGCTGATCGGTTTGCCGCCGTCTCTTGTAGAAATATACGGCAGCGACATCAAGACTGTATACAAGGCCAACGGGGTTCCGCTGTATTTTGGCGTGATCACGCATTTTATATCTGCGTTTATCCATCTGCTGATCATGTGCGTTGTGATACTCGTTACCGCCCCTTTCGTTTTTCATGCAGTGCTTCCGGCTCGTTTACTGCCGTATTTCACATCGCTGCTTATTTTCATCGGCGTGTCGCTGAGCATTGGCTGCGCCCTGGGCCTTTTGTGCAAAACGCAGTCAAAGCTGACGATGCTTTCGCAAATCATATTCCTGCCGTCGATCATGCTGTCGGGAATCCTGTTTCCCATCGATATGCTTCCGAAAGCATTTGCATATATAGGTAAAATATTTCCAGCCGCTTGGGGGATCGAGATGATGCTGCGCGATGCCTTCGCGTTTCGCCTGCTCATACCGCTGGCAGCGATTTTTTTTGTCGCTGTTGCTATCAGTATTTTTGCTTTGTCAAAGAAGACTAAGGAATAATTTAATTTATAAGAACGTGAACCTTTTCAAAGTAGGAGCGACTTAAAGAGCGAAAGTACTTTCAAGAGGGATTTAATATGGAAAATCGATACAATTTGACTGAATATGTGGACAAGCTGTTTTCCAAGGCGCTCAGAAAAACCGGCGACCCGGTTCTTGCAGAAGATCTGACGCAAGAGACTTTTCTTGCGGCGATCCAGGGCCTGGCACGCGGGAGGCAGCCGGACAATCTATGGGCGTGGCTTTCACAAATATTATCAAATAAATATTGCGACTGGCTGCGTGAAAAATACAACAAACCACAGATCAGCCTCGAAGATTATCCGTATGAAATTCCGGAAGATACAAGCGCGCAAGATGCGGATACTACAGAGATCCGCGAAGCGATCCGCAGGGAAATCGGATATCTGGCAGGAATCCACCGCGAGGTCTTGGTGCGCTTCTATCTGCATGGCCATTCGATTGGGAAAATCGCAAAGGATTTGCAAATCCCTGTAGGCACGGTGAAAAGCAGGCTGGATACAGGGCGCCAGCAGATCCGGAAAGGAGTCGATGAAATGGAAAATTATACAAAACAAAGTTATGAACCGGAAGTGCTGCGCATTGCATGCTCCGGCAAGCCGGGAATCGACAATGAGCCGTTCTCTTTGGTTGAAAATAATGACAAGCTCACGCAGAATATTTTAATACTGGCATATCCCACGCCGCTTTCTGAAACGGAACTTTCGAAGTCGCTCGGGGTACCGCTCCCGTTTCTGGAGCCGATTATAAAAAGACTGCTGGAAGGAGAACTCATGAAGCGCACAAAGGGAGGCAAGGTATACACGGATTTCATTCTTTATCATGAAAAAGATAGAAACGCAACCTTTCAAAAACAACTCGCACTTGCAGATCGATCTTTTGCGCTTTTTTGGAATATCTTGGAAGAAGCGCTTTCAGAACTTAGGGGAAGCGATTATTATAAACGGCAGTCTGCGCATGCTGCTTCTAAACTGGAGCTCCATTTCTGCCTCGACTTGCTCTCAGGCGGCTGCATCCGCATACGGGACGAATTTGCCGGATCAGCGTCTTCTTATTCCGATTACCCGTACCGGCCAAACGGCGGAAAGTGGGTGGCTATGGGCAATCGATATGAATCGGATCGTGCACTCAAAGAAAATGAAAATTTTCGCAAATATTCTATTAATGGCGAATGGGGAATCTTGATTAAAAATTTCCGTGATGCCAAGTCCTTGGAGCTGCGCAAATATGATACGAGCCTTGGCAGTCTTCCTTATCCATTTGAAGAAACGCATATTCAATGGCTCTATGAAATATTATCCGGCGTTTCCTATGAACGCGCCTCTGTTGCGGATCATGTGCTGCAATCGGCGGAAGCTTTTCTCAAGAGCGGGATTTTGAAGAAGGAGACTGGTCTTGCACTGGATATTCCCGTTTTATCCAAGGCGGAATATTATTCGGAAAAAGAACTTTCCGGGGCGAAGCAGCGTACATTCTGTGCAGCTGCACAAAATATAATGCATGCGCTGTTCCAGGAATCTGTCCGGCTCCCGTCTCATTTAAAACATATTCCCAAATGGCAGCAGCTTCTCTATTGCGGCGATCGCATCCCAATGGCAGTCATCTATCAAGCGATGGAAAAAGGCCTGCTTTTCCGAGGGGTCGATTATCCGCTCCCGGCTGCAATTTTCGTCATCGATCAATAATCTGGAAGATCTCATATCGATCAGCTGACAGAAACCTCGCATAGATCGCCGCGGTTTCTGTCAAGCCTTTGAACGCTGTTTTGGATACAGCCTCCGGATCAGTCCGTATTTTTTATTCAGCGGATAGCCCACGGCGGCCAAAAGGGAAATACACTCCACGACGCGATAGAGGACGGGAGATTTCCATTCCACGCGGACCGTGCCTGTGCTGCGCCCCTGCGTATAAACCCGGATCACGTTATTGTAGCCCGGTTCGTTTTTGACGTCGGTTCCGTCTATTGTCGAAGCATAATGGGGATACCAGGAGATCGGAACCTCGACATAATCCTCCGCAGAGGGTTTTTCCGTGACGAAGCTGACGGTCAAGGCGCCGCCACTCCGGACGATTTCCGACAGCCGGCATGTTGCGTTTGAAGCAAGGACGATTTCACCGCGCTTTGCAAGGCTGTCGATATCGGTGCTTTTCAGAGAATACTGCCCGTCGTATACCCAGTTGGGATCATCGATAGGCGCAGACAGATGGATGTCGCCGAACAGCGGCATATTATAGACGATATTATCGATCAATACGGTTGACGAAAAAACCGTCACCACTGATACGGCGATAAATAGAATTTTACCGGAGATCTTCGTATCGCGGCGTAAAAGGAGACATGCGGCTACGGCTGTGATACATGCGGCAGCGGAGCCGATGGAAAGAAGCCGCCAGGGAAACTGCATGGAGGATGCGATCCGGTTCAGCAGAGGCACATATTTGAAAAGAATCCAGGGGAAGAGGCAGGTGGACATATACAGCGCGATCCCGCCGAATAAGAGACCGCTTTTCCCGAGAAAATACAATCTCCTTTCCCGGAGGGAAACATCCTGCCTCCTTTTCTGCAGCCAGTACCCGATGAATATCAGAAGCAAAAGAAACAACGAGAGGCCGATGGAACGCGGCATGTTGTCCCTTGTCGTCATGTTGCGCGTGACCGGATAAAGAAACGCAAAGAGCTTCGAAGGCGGATTGATGGTGTTTCCCCAGTATACGAAATCAGTACCCGTAATTTTAACGCCCGCGCGCATAAAATCGAAGAAGGGAATCAGAAACCAGAGATTTACCACGATGGTGAGTACCGCTGCCTTTACAGCGGCAAGCAGCCTCCTGCATTTCTTTTCGATCAGCTTGTGCAGGGCGACCAGCGCCGCCAGAATGCACGTGTACAGCATGAGCTGCGCCGTAATGATATGCGATTGCAGAATCCCGATGAATGCAATCGCCAAATAATACCATTTTTGCGGATTACCGTAAAATATCTCGTACAGTCCAAGCGCCGCCAGCGGCAGGAACATCATCGCCAGGACTTCTCCAACGGCGCCTCTGACATAAATGCAAAGCAGCCGGTATAAAGAAAGCCCGTACAGCACGGTGCCGAGATATGCCGCATATTGGCTCTTGAACAGACGTTTAAAGGAGTAATATGCGATCGAAACGGTTCCGGCGTTCAGCGCGGCGATCAGTATTTTATAACAGATGCTCAGATTGACGCCAAGCGCCCGGAGCGCTCCCGGAAGGTACAAAAAAATTTCGGGATAAAATATCGAATTCGCATATCCGTAGTCATTTAAAATATTCGGATGGATCCGGACGGGAAATTGTCCGTTTTTAAGCGCTGCGGCGATTCCTTCGATCCGGTTCAAATGATAGCTGATATCGTGTGCATCAAACAGCTTGTCCGTAAAAAGGGGCAGACACGTATAGGCAAATACACAGAGCCAGAGAAATACGGTCAGCCGTTTTGATTGTTTTGTTTTCGTGAAATCCATTCTATTGCTTCCTCATGCGTAAAAATATCGTTGTTATATTATATAAAATAACCTGAAATGTCAAATTTCATCAAAAAATCTGCGCCGTTACAAGCGGCGCAGACGGATCAGATGGATTTCTTTCTTTTGATTTTGTTACGGCAGATAACTGCTGCTCGAATCGCAATACGCACAGCGGTAAACTCTGTGCTCCCGGTCGGTGAGGCGGAAAATCTGATCGAGCTCCTGCTCCGTCGACGTAATGCAGCGGGGATTTTTACATTTTACGATATTGACGATCCGCTCCGGAAGCGAAAGATGCTTCTTAGCGACTTTTTCGCCGTCCCGAATGATATTTACCGTGATATTCTCATCAAAATAGCCGAGAACGTCAAGATTGACGTCGATCGGGGAATCGATTTTAATAATGTCTTTCTTCCCCATTTTCCGGCTTTTCACATTCTTGATGATCGCGACGCAGCAGTCGAGCTCGTCGAGCCGCAAATAGCGGTAGAGGATCATGGCGTTGCCGGCTTTGATATGGTCGAGTACGATCCCGTTTTCAATTTTATCTATTACCATAATGATTACCTCCAGAAATCACGGCGTCAGTCCAAGCAGCATCAGGATGAGCGCCATACGCATATATTTTCCGTTTTCCACCTGTTTAAAATAACAGGCGCGCGGGTCGCTGTCGATGCTGCGCGAAATTTCATTCACGCGGGGCAGGGGATGCAGGATGCATAAATCCTTTTTGGCGTTTGCAAGCTTATCGGGCGTCAGAATATAATAATCCCGCAAACGGATGTAGTCGGCTTCGTTGAAAAACCGTTCCCCCTGCACTCTTGTCATGTACAGGATATCCAGCTCCGGCATTACGCTTTCCATCGTATAAGTTTCCTGGTAGGGCATGTGGTTTTTCTCCACGATATCCGTTTTGAGATAATGCGGGATCTTCAGCTCCTCCGGCGAAATGAATACCAGGCGGATACCTGTGTAGCGGGACAGCGCGTTTACGAGCGAATGCACCGTACGTCCGAATTTCAGATCGCCGCAGAATCCTACCGTGATATCGTTGAAACGGCCCTTTTCCCGGCGGATCGTCAGCAGATCTGCAAGCGTCTGTGTGGGATGGTTGTGCCCGCCGTCCCCTGCGTTGATGATGGGCACGCCGGAAACGGCGGAAGCCGCGATCGGCGCCCCTTCTTTCGGATGGCGCATTGCAATGATATCCGCATAATAACTGACGACCTTTACCGTATCGGAAACGGATTCTCCTTTTGATGACGAGCTGCTTGCAGCGGAAGAAAAGCCGATGACGGAGCCGCCCAGCTCGAGCATTGCCGCTTCGAAGCTGAGCCGCGTGCGCGTGCTTGGCTCAAAAAACAATGTCGCCAATTTCTTCCGCTTGCACGCATCCTGATATTTCGCGCCGTCCCGGATGATATCTTCTGCAACGGCGATCAGACTGTCGATTTCTTGTACGGAGAGATCCGTGATATCTAAAACATGTTTCATATCATACGCTCCCTTTGATCCAGCTCTCGTCCGAAGGGTTGTTCCGGAACGCGATCAGACGCGGCACGTCGCTTTCCGCAATATATCCTGTCGCGGCGGCTTCTGCAACGACGGCGTCGAAATCGGTCAGGCTGACGTTTTTCAGATTTGCTGCCGCAAGCCTGTCCAGACCCTTCTGCATGCCGTATGTGAAAATACTGACGACGCCGCATACTTCGGCGCCCGCGTCCCGCAGCGCTTCTGCCGTTTCGATCACGCTTCCGCCTGTCGAAATCAGATCCTCCACAATTACCACCTTTTGCCCCGGTAACAGCCGACCCTCGATCCGGTTGTTTCTTCCGTGATCCTTTGCGCCGGAGCGCACATATCCCATCGGCAGATTCAGAAGGTGACCGCAGATTGCCGCGTGTGCGATGCCCGCGGTGCTGGTTCCCATAAGCACTTCCGCCTCCGGATAATCCGAACGAATCAAAGCACATAAACCGTTTTCTACATGATTGCGGACTTCCGGCGCGGTGAGCGTCAGGCGGTTATCGCAGTAGATGGGGCTCCTGATGCCGCTCGCCCAGGTGAAAGGTTCATCCGGCCGCAGAAAAACGGCTTGAATGGATAATAAATCAGCGGCAATCTGTTTTTTTCTGTTTTCCATAATATCATTCTCCTTCCGGATCGTCGGTTAAAAAGGCATTGACACATTTATCGTAAGCTGCTTTCGGATCGTCCGCGGCTGTGATCGGCCGGCCGACGACAATATAATCCGAGCCGAGCCTGCGCGCCTGCCGCGGGGTCGTGATCCGTTTTTGATCGTCCGCAGCGGCCCCCTGAAAACGGATTCCGGGTGTTACCGTAAGAAAAGGCCGGCCTTTCGCCAAAAAATGATGGTGCAGCAGGGTACTTTCCAAAGGGGAGCACACTACGCCGTCCAGTCCGGCGGCATATGCGTTTTCTGCGTATTTTACGATCGTATCGTTCATTGGCGCCCCAATCAGCAGCTCGTTTCTGAGCATGGCTTCATCTGTCGAGGTAAGCTGTGTGACGGCGATCAGAAGCGGCGCCGCCGCTCCTGTCCGGGCTGCGCCTTCCTGCAGCCCTTCCCGCGCAGCTTCCATCATCCTGATCCCGCCGCCTGCGTGGACGTTGCACATAAAAACGCCGAGCTCCGCCAGATTTGCCATTGCCTTGCGCACGGTGTTCGGAATATCGTGCAGCTTCAGATCCAGAAAAATTTTATTTCCCCGTTCAGAGATCCTGCGTACCATCTGCGGACCTGCGCTGTAAAAAAGCTCCATGCCGATTTTTACAAAAGGCTTCCGCCCCTCGAGCCGGTCCAGGAAAGCTATCGTATCTGCTTCCGAGGAAAAATCGCATGCGATAATTACATCTTTTGCCATGTAAGAGCACCTCCGATAATATCTTTCAGATTTTGAATATTGTACCGGTCCAGAACGGCCGGGAGGTCGCGTATAATATTTCTGCAAATAAAAGGATCTACGAGATTTGCCGCGCCGATCTGTACTGCGCTGGCGCCGGCTTCCATCATTTCAACGACATCTTCCGCCGAAGAAATACCGCCCATACCGATCACGGGGATTTTAACAGCGCTGCAAACCTGGTATACCATTCGCAGCGCCACCGGAAATACGGCGCCGCCCGAAAGTCCGCCGAACGTATTGCCAAGGAGCGGGCGCCTTTTCCGGAGATCGATCCGCATACCGAGCAGCGTATTGATCAGGCTCAGACCGTCCGCTCCGGCGGCTTCGCAGGCCAGGGCGATTTCCGTAATGTTCGTAACATTAGGCGATAATTTTATAAAAACCGGCTTTGCGGCAACTTTTTTGACTGCTGCCGTCACTGCGGCCGCAGCCTTCGGATCCGTTCCGAAGCTCATACCGCCTCCATGCACGTTCGGACAGCTGATATTGACTTCCAGAATCCCCACGCAATCCTGGGCACTGAGCCGCTCTGCGCAATAAACGTATTCTTCCTCGGAAAAACCGCTGATATTTGCAATGATTTTCTTTTTAAAATACTTTTGCATTTCCGGAAGCTCATGTGCAATTACATGCTCGACCCCCGGATTCTGCAATCCTACTGCGTTCAGCATGCCGGACGGCGTCTCTGCGATCCGCGGCGTTTCGTTCCCGAAGCGCGCCTCTTTTGTCGTACCTTTGCAGGAAAAGGAACCGAGTATATTGATATCGTACAGTTCTGCGAATTCTTTTCCGTAGCCGAAACAGCCGCTGGCGGGAATGATGGGATTATCCAGACGGAGGCCGCACAGCTCGACTGCGAGCCGTTCCTCGGAAGCTTTATTTACCATAGGATTTCCTCCTTAAACAATACCGGTCCGTCCTTGCAAATCCGCTTGCTGCCGGATTTTGTCCGGCAGCTGCAGCCCATGCACGCGCCGAACCCGCAGCCCATACGTTCTTCAAAAGAATACTGCCCGCCGCAGGTACTGCCGTTATAAACCGCCTTCAGCATGGGAAGCGGGCCGCAGGTATAAATATAATCATAATTGCCCGCGGCAAATACAGCTGCGTCGGTTACATAGCCTTCCGTTAAGACGGAAACTTCTAAGCCAAGCGCGCGGAATTCCGCTTCCAGAATGACTTCGGAAGGCGCATTGAACCCGAGCAGCACCGCAGGCGTTTTACCAGCGGAAAGCAATGCTTTTGCCAATAGATAAAGCGGGGGACAGCCGATTCCGCCGCCAACCAGAAGCGGCCGCGCACAGTCTGCGCCCGGGTCGAATCCGTTTCCCAGGTGCGTGAGCACATCGAGGCTCCGGCCGGGGGCGACGGCGCTCAAAAAGTCCGTGCCTTTTCCAACGCGTTTATATAGAATCGTGATAAAATCCGTTCCGGCATCGAAAACGGAGATCGGACGCCGCAAAAAACAACCGTCGATTTTCAGATCGATGAACTGTCCCGGCTTGTGGCCGGCGGCACCGCTTCCGAAGAGCGTCATCTGGAAAACGTTCGCCTTGACGCGCGTATTTTCCGTAACCGTAAAAGTATGTTGTTCCATCTGCGTTCCTTTCAAAGCTTTATTCCGCGTCGATCGTGGAAACGCACATTGTGATCTCTTCCAGGACGTCCAGCAGTACTTTCACCGTGTCAAGCGCCGTAAACATCGTTACATTGTTCTCAACGGCACAGCGCCGGATTTTGTAGCCGTCCGTTTTCTGGGAGGCGATATCGATATCTCTTGTACTGATCACATAATTGACGTGCCCCTTGCGGATCGAATCCAGGATCTCTGTACTGCCGGAGCTGAGTTTTTTCTTGATGCGCGTTTTGATTCCGTTGTTCCGCAGGAAGTTCGCCGTCCCCTCCGTGGCTTCGATATTGAAGCCCAGCTCGTAGAAGCGCCGGATCAGCGGGAGGGCTTCCTCTTTGTCTTTGTCGGCGATCGTTACAAAAATCGTACCGTAATTTACAACATGCATTCCGGAAGCGATCAGCGCTTTGTATATCGCCCTCGTCAGCTTTTTATCATATCCGATCGCCTCTCCCGTCGATTTCATTTCCGGGGAAAGATATGCGTCCAGATCGTTGAGCTTCGAGAAGGAAAATGCCGGCACTTTGACGTACCATCTCTCTTTTTCTTTGGGGTATACAGAGCTGAAGCCCTGCTCCTTCAGGCTGCGTCCAAGGATCACATGCGTTGCGATATCCGCCATGGAATATCCCGTGGCTTTTGAGAGGAAGGGAACGGTCCGCGAAGAACGCGGATTGACTTCGATGACGTACACATCCTCGTTCGGATCGACGATAAACTGGATATTGTACAGACCGATAATTCCGATTCCGATTCCGAGGCGGATCGTATAATCGATGATCGTTTCTTTTACCGCATTGCTGACGCTGAACGTAGGATATACGCTGATACTGTCTCCGGAATGGATCCCCGTCCGTTCGACGTGTTCCATGATTCCGGGGATAAAGACATCCTTTCCGTCGCAGATGGCGTCGACCTCCAATTCTTTTCCGGAGATATATTTGTCTACGAGTACCGGCTGCTTCTCGTCGACTTCTACCGCAGAGCGGAGATAGACTCTGAGCGCCTTTTCGTTCTGGACGATTTGCATGGCGCGGCCGCCGAGCACATAGCTCGGCCTGACGAGTACCGGATAACCGATTTCTGCGGCAGCGGCGATGCCCGCATCGATGTTCGTGACTGCCCGCCCTTTCGGCTGCGGGATCCGGAGCTCTTCCATAATTTTCTCAAAGCAGTCGCGGTTTTCGGCTCTCTCGATTGCGGCGACATCCGTACCGATAATTTTAACCCCCAGCGCGCCGAGCTTGTCGGCTAAATTGATTGCCGTTTGTCCGCCGAGCGAAGCCACGACGCCTTCGGGCTTCTCGAGCGCGATGACATTCATGACGTCTTCCACCGTCAGCGGTTCGAAATACAATTTATCGCTTGTCGTATAATCCGTAGAAACGGTTTCCGGGTTATTATTGATGATAATCGCGTCATAGCCGCTTTTTTTGATCGTCTGTACGGCATGTACGGTGGAATAATCGAATTCCACGCCCTGGCCGATGCGGATCGGGCCGGAACCGAGTACGAGTATTTTTCGTTTCCCGCTTACGATGGATTCGTTTTCCGTTTCATACGTCGAGTAAAAATACGGAACGTAACTGTCGAATTCGCTTGCGCACGTGTCGATCATTTTATAAATCGGCAGAATCCCGTTTTCTTTTCTGAGGAGGAAAATTTCGGATTCCGTCATCCCCCAGACGCGCGCGATATATTTATCGCTGATCCCGAGACGTTTGGCCTCCCTGAGCACCTCCGTATCCCTGCTATGTGCGCAGAGGACTTTTTCATAGTCGATGATATGCTTGAATTTATCGAGAAACAGCATATCGATTTTCGTATGGTTATGGATCAGCCCCAGATCGACCTTGTTCCGGATCAGCTGCGCGATCGCAAACAGCCTGTCGTCATGTCCGTCGCTGATATAGCCGATCAGTTCTTCCGTCGTGAAAGAATCGAATTTGGGAAGATGGAGGTGGTATGCGCCTACCTCCAGGGAGCGGATCGCTTTTAAAAGGCTTTCTTCGATTGTGCGGCCAATGCTCATGACTTCGCCGGTTGCTTTCATCTGCGTACTGAGCTTATTCGAAGCCGTTGCGAATTTATCGAACGGGAAACGTGCGATTTTTGTTACCACATAATCTAAAGAAGGCTCGAAGCACGCAGGCGTATTTGCCAGCGGAATTTCATCGAGACGCATCCCAACAGAGATTTTTGCAGAAACACGTGCGATCGGATAACCGCTCGCTTTCGAAGCAAGCGCCGAGGAGCGGGAGACCCGCGGATTTACTTCGATTAAATAATATTTGAAAGAAAACGGATCGAGCGCAAACTGCACGTTGCAGCCGCCTTCGATCTTGAGCGCGCGGATCATTTTCAGTGCGCTGTCACGGAGCAGCTGATACTCCTTGTTCGTAAGGGTCTGGCTCGGCGCAACCACGATGGAATCGCCGGTATGGATACCGACGGGGTCGATATTTTCCATATTGCATACGGTGATGGCCGTATCGTTTGCATCCCGCATGACCTCGTATTCGATTTCTTTAAAGCCTTTGATACTTTTTTCAACGAGCACCTGATGGACAGGGGAGAGGGAAAGTGCGTTTTTCGCGATTTCCAGCAGCTGTTCTTCATTATCGGCAAATCCGCCGCCCGTTCCGCCAAGCGTGAATGCCGGCCGGAGGACTACCGGATAACCGATGTCGTTCGCAGCCTTCACAGCCTGCTCCATATTTTCCGCGATTTCGGAAGGCAATACGGGTTCTCCGAGCTCCAGGCAGAGTTCTTTGAACTTTTCCCGGTCTTCTGCTTTTTCGATGCTTTCGAAGCTTGTGCCAAGCAGTTCTACCTGACATTCCGCAAGGATCCCTTTTTTATATAATTGCATGGCAAGATTGAGTCCGGTCTGTCCGCCGATCCCCGGTAAAATTGCATCCGGTCTTTCGTAGCGCAGTATTTTTGCAATATATTCCAAAGTGAGCGGTTCCATATAGACCTTGTCCGCAATGGTAGTATCCGTCATGATGGTGGCCGGATTCGAATTTGCGAGTACGACTTCGTACCCTTCTTCCTTTAGCGCCAGGCACGCCTGCGTACCTGCATAGTCGAATTCGGCAGCCTGTCCGATAATAATCGGACCGGAACCGATTACCAAAATCTTTTTGATGTCTGTTCTTTTAGGCATGGTGTTGAACCTCCGTCTCCAGCATTTTTATGAATGTTTCAAACAGGTACGTGCTGTCCTGCGGCCCCGGCGCGCTTTCCGGGTGATATTGGACGCTGAACAATTTGTTCGCCTCGTCTGAAAGGCCTTCCACCGTATGGTCTAATATGTTGATATGGGTGATTTTCAGTCCTGTTCCTTCTACGGAAGAGGCAAGTACCGCATAGCTGTGATTCTGACTCGTAATTTCCAATTTATCCGTCATCAGATTCTTAACGGGATGATTCCCGCCCCTGTGGCCGAATTTCATTTTATATGTTTTTGCGCCGCAGGCAAGGGCGATCATCTGATGGCCGAGGCAGATGCCGAATATGGGAAGCTTCCCCTTCAGCGTTTTAATCGTGGCGATGACAGGGGCGACGTCCTCCGGATTGCCGGGGCCGTTCGAAATAAAGAGGCCGTCGGGACGGAGCGCCAGAATTTCTTCCGGCTTCGTATCATATGGCACGACCGTAACATTACAGCCGCATTTATTTAAGTGACGGATGATATTATGTTTGATCCCGCAGTCGATGGCAACGATATTATAAAGGGGGTTCGACGTTCTGGAATACCATTTTTTCTTACAGCTGACACGCGCTACCGCATCCGTGCGGGGCTTGTCCGCCTGCAGGACGGCAAGCGCTTCCTCCAGCGGGCATTCCGCGGAAGTCAGCAGCGCTCTCTGGCTGCCTTCGTCCCGAATGATCCGGGTGAGCATCCTCGTATCGATCCCGCTGATTGCAGGAATATCGTGTTCCTTTAAAATCTCGGATAATGTTTCCGTATACCTGAAATTACTCGGAATATCATTATAATCTCTTACGGCCAGGCCGCCGATCGTAGGCAGCTTCGTTTCGAAATCGTCGTCCGTAATCCCGTAATTGCCGATGATCGGGTACGTCATTACGACCATCTGGTATGTGTACGACGGATCTGAAATGATTTCCTGATATCCGACCATGGATGTGTTGAATACGAGCTCGCATACGGTATCGCGATCTGCGCCGAAGCTTTGCCCGTAAAATTGCCTCCCGTCCTGCAGCACGATTTTCTTGTTGTAATTCATCGTACGATCCTCCCATTTATAAATGTTGCGAGACATTTTCCGTATAGCTGCATTCCTTCGTAAGGCATACTGCGTCCTTTCGAATGGAAGCCATCCCTGCTTACGGTAAAATATTCTCCGGTGTCTACTATAATGCCGTCGCCTGGCCGCTCCGCGATGCCAAATAGTTTTCGCGGATTGCCGCTCATGAGCGCGAGCAGCCGGTCCATTGAAAAAATTCCTTTTTTTACAAAATTTGTATAGATGAGGGCGAATGCGGTCTCTAATCCCACAATGCCGTTCAAGCTGTTTCGAAAGCCCTTGTTTTTTTCTTCCGGTGCGTGGGGAGCGTGATCGGTCGCGATTACGTCTATCGTCCCGTCGCAGACTGCTTCGATGAGCGCCTCGCGATCCGCTTCGCCGCGGATCGGCGGATTCATTTTAAAATCGCCGCTGTCCCGAACATCCTGCTGCGTCAAAAGCAGGTAATGCGGCGCCGTTTCCGCACTTACGGGGAGACCGGCTTTTTTTGCCTCCCGGATCAAACGGACGCTTTCTTTTGTGGAAGCATGACACAGATGATACCTGCATCCCGTTTCGGATACCAGCCTTAAATCTCTTTTGAGCTGCAAATATTCGCTTTCCGGAGCAGGAGCGTACCGCTCGTCCTCGCAATGGGCCGCGATCATTTTACCGAGCGAGGCAGCTTTTTGCATAGCAGAGCGCATTCTGTCTTCGTCCTGTACGCCTCTTCCGTCATCCGTGAAAGCGATCACTTCCGGAGCCAGCTCTTCCATATCGGACAGGGACTCGCCGCGCGCGCCTTTTGTAATACAGCCGTAAGGATAAACAGGAATCTTTGCCGTTTTCCGGATGAGATCGGTCTGCACGTTCAGATGATCGGCGGAATCGGGAGGGGGATCGAGATTCGGCATACTGCATACCGCGGTGTAACCGCCGCAAGCCGCGGCTTCCGTTCCGGAGGAGATCGTTTCTTTATATGAAAAACCCGGTTCCCTGAGATGGACATGTACATCAACGAAACCGGGTAAAATAAATAATTCACTGAATGGATTGACTTTTTTCTTGACGGACGAATAAAAATAGTGATTCGTATCGGGAAAAGAAAAGAATTCATCTGAGGAAAATAAAGGAAACAATCCGCCCTTGCTGCCGCACTGGCCGTTTTCGGTTATGAAAATTTCTTTCACGGCGAATTTGCCGTTCTCGTAGACATTTGCATGTCTTCGAAGCATTCCCATTCGGAGCTCCTCCTTGTTTGATTTTCAATTCTTCATTATATATATATTTGATGTTATTGTCAATTATGGGGAATATTAAATAATTATGTACGAAAAAAAACCGGAAACACGGTTCCCGGTTTTCAGTCCTGCGCTTGCTTTTCTTATGCTCAGTAATTCTGCGCTTTGATTTTGAAATAAGACTGCGGGTGCTTGCATACGGGGCAGAATTCCGGCGCTTTTTTGCCGAAATGGATGTGTCCGCAGTTGCCGCATTCCCAGATCATATCATTGTCGCGGGAGAAGACGAGATCTCCGTTGACGTTATTGAGGAGTTTCCGGAACCGTTCTTCATGCATTTTCTCGATCGCGCCGACGGATTCAAATAAAAAGGCGATGTCTTCGAAGCCTTCTTCTCTGGCTTCCTGCGCGAATTGCGCATACATTTCGGTCCATTCGTAATTTTCCCCTTCTGCGGCAGAGAGGAGGTTCTCTGCGGTCGTCCCGATACCGCCCGCCAGAATCTTGTACCAAATTTTGGCATGTTCTTTTTCGTTATTCGCTGTTTCCGTGAAAATATCTGCAATTTGTTCAAAACCGTCTTTCTTCGCCTTCGATGCAAAATACGTATATTTATTTCTCGCCTGAGATTCGCCGGAATACGCTGTTGCCAGATTTTTTTCTGTCTTGGAACCCTTTAAGTCCATAATAAACACACTCCTCAAAATAAGATTTATTACTGATATTATACTCGTACCAACCGGAAAAGTCAACGTCGCACTTCTTTATTTTTGACGTTTTTCATCATATTATTCACATCGTCGTAAAGAATGGCCAGCAATCCTTTTTCGACCGTTATCGTTCCCTTTCTGCCGAGGAATTCATTGCTGACCCCAAGTGGTTCGTCATATTTTAATACCGCCTGTTCCAGCGGGTATTTCAGTCCGCGCAGCGTAACCCCGCACGCCTGGTCCGTACAGCAGAGGATGGAGATCCTTCCGGTAAAATGCTCGTCGAACTGCAGCGTGCCGTCCCGTACGGCGGTAATCAGGGAACCGCCGCCGACAAAATAAGCATTCCCTCCGTGATTGACAATACTGCATAAAATCTGAAAATTGGCGAGCGTGAAATCCAGCCGTCCGCCCATGGCGCCGTAAATGACGAATTGCCGGTATCCCTGCGTAAAACCATGCTTTACCGCAAGCATTAAATCGGTATCGTCTTTCATAGCAGGAAATTGCAGTCGCGCTACGCCGTCCGGTATTTCCGAAAGCGAATCGAAATCGCCGATCAGCAGATCGGGGACAATCCCTAAAGCTTCCAGGTGCCGGTATCCCGCGTCTGCCGCGATGACAAAATCTTTTCCGCGTTCCGGCGTAAATTTTAAGGTCCCGCCGCATTCCGCCGCACCGAAGATATAACAAAAGCGCTCCTCCATAATCCGCATACTCCTCACACATGGATTTCCTTCCGTTATTTTAGCAAAAACGGAACGTTTGTCAACGCGGGGGAGTTATGCTAAAATGGCAACTGGAGGGAGAGGAAAGGACTTTAAAATGGAATTGTTTCATGTGGATCTCAAGAAAATGACAGATCATTCTTATGATATCGTAATCGGCAGCGATCTGACGAGCCGTCTCCGGGAAGACCTGATCTCCGAATGCGGGCAGGACAAACCCAATATTGCGATTATCACTGATTCTAACGTTTTCCGCTGCTACGGGGCGCAGTTCGAAGCGTCGGTGAAATCCGCGCTGCCGGACTGTCAGGTAAATACCGTAGTTTTTCCTGCGGGGGAGAAAAGCAAGACAAGAGAGAGAAAAGCGGAAATCGAGGATCGCCTGATTGCCTGGGGATACCGCAGAGATACGCTGATTATTGCTTTTGGCGGCGGCGTTGTTACGGATCTGGCGGGTTTTGTTGCCGGAACCTTCGCACGAGGCGTTCCGTTTTTCAATTATGCGACGACGCTTTTGGCGGCGGCGGATGCGTCGATCGGCGGGAAAACGGCGGTCGATACGGATATGGCTACGAATTTGATCGGACTTATTTATCAGCCGAAGCGGGTATATATCGATATTGCGTGCTGGAGGACTTTAGCGCAAAGGGAGCTCTCCGGCGGCCTTGCGGAAACGATCAAGCATGCCTGTATGGCGGATGCGGCGTTTTTTTCTTATTTGGAAGAAAACATCGAGAGAGTGTTCCGCCTGGATCCTGACGTTTGCCGCTATATTGCGGAAAAGAACTGTGAGATCAAATACCGTGTCGTTATGATCGATGAAACAGAGCAGGGGATGCGTGAAATTCTGAACCTTGGCCATACGGTCGGCCGGGCGATTGAAACAGTGAGCGATTACCGCCTTTCTCACGGCGAGGCGGTGTCCATCGGCCTGGCAGCGCAGGCCAGACTCGGCCGTATGTTCGGGTATTGTACGAAAGAAGACGTTTCCCGCATAGAAGCGCTTTTAGAAAAAGCAAAGCTCCCCGTCCGGATCCCGGATTGGATCGACAGGGAGGCTTTGATTCGAAAATTATATACGGATAAGAAAGTCCGGAGCGGCAGGCTGCGCTTTGTTTTCCAAAAGGGAATCGGGAATATGGTGGAATTTTCCGCGGGGAGCAGCGCTGCCGAAACCGTTTATTCTACCTTTATTTCAGAAGATTCAGTGCGGAAAGCGATTGTTGAGATGTAAAATATCCTCGTCGTCATCTGCGTCCTTTTCTGCTTTGTTTTCCTCTTCCTGGGGTTCGCTGTCTTGGTCGGTTTCAGCTTCAGGGCCGGCGTCCGGGGTATCTTCCGTGTCTTCTTCTGTATCTTCTGTGGTTTCGTCCGGTGCTTTTGGGGGAATCACATCTTCCAGATATTCCACATCGTTGTCTTCTGTTTCATAACTCCGGCTGATTCTGCGGCTCCGCACGATAATGATGATCACTGCTGCAACGGCGGCGAGAAAGCACAGGCCTACGAGAATCAGCATCAAAGTTCTGTTGCTGATACCGTTTTTGGAGTTTGCGTCCGTTTTTGCAAGGGAGGCGGAAGGCGCCGGCGACTGCTGCACGGTAGGAGAAGGAGACACGGAAGGGGAGGTCTCGATTTTACCGCCGAACAGCGCGACGTCGATACAGCGCTGCAGTGTTCCTTCCTTTAAATCATATAAATAAAACGCAGGCGCCTCTGTTTTATTAAAGGCATATACCAATACGAAATCCGCGTATTTGCTATCGGGAATCGTATAAGCAGTTACGCTTTCGTAGGTCCCGATTTTTACAGCGGTTTCCTTGAACTCTGCCGGTAAGCCTTCGGAAGCCAGGAGAAACGTATAAGTATTTCCGCCCTGTACGAATGCCGTATAGGGCGTTAAAATATCCTTTTTCTCATTGTAGATATAAAATTTTCCATTTTCTCCCACAATATTCGTGGCATACAGCAGGATCACGCCATGCGCATTTTTCAAAACGAATAGATCGTTATTTTTATAGCTGTATTTTATTTTTTCGAAGCCTTCCGGAATCTGGACGGCTTCCTCGGAAAAATTTTCTGCGATAAAACGCATTTCCCCGTTTTCTAAAAATTCGAGTGGCGTCGATGGCGTTGCGTTCGGATCGATCGTCGGGATAAATGGCGTAGGAGTGGGCGTAGGTTCCGGGGTGGGGGAAGGCGTGATGGGCGCGGGCGTCGGATAAAATCCCGTGACCGTCCGCTCGGCTACAGGCGTGCCCAAAGAGACCAAATCGATTGTGGAGCTCTCCAGCACCTGTGTGGAGAAGACGGCGGGAGCCTCTGCGTTCATTTTAAAATACAACTCGATTTTATGCGTTGTCTGGAACGATAATGGTACGATGTTGATTTTTCCGCCTTCGTCATGGGCGTCGCTGCTTTTTGAGCGAACGAATGTGACTACAGAGCTGTCGTAATAGAGTACCGCCCGTACCATTGCTTCCGCATCTGCTTCATATCTTGCAACGACTTTGAATTCCGCTCCGACTTCGACATAGGCATCTACGTCTATAAATGCGCTCATGGATGCGGCTTTGGCCGGAAGTGCGCAGGGCAGAATCAGTCCAAATAGGATTATTAAGGATAATAACTTTCTTTTCATTTATTTGATTGCTCCTTGTCAGTGTTGTTTGATGGTACTGATCCCGAGCAGGGAACGCTGGATCACTACCATGTCGGCCAGCGAACACGTCGTATCGTGGTTCACGTCCATTGCTGCAAAATACGGCCCTTGCAGCTTCTTGATATTGAGTAATTGCCGCTGGATCATTACCATATCGGCCAGGGAGATGCTGCCGTCGCCGTTTACATCTCCATAAATGACAATGGAATACGTTTGCGTGATCGTATTTTCTTTATATAGTTGCACCATGTCTCCCGTTGCGATGGTTCCGCTTCCTTTCGATGCGCCTGCTGCTGTCGACAATTGTATTCTTCCATTTTTAACGGTAAAATTATTCAAAAATGTTGTCACGCCGGTGCCTGGTTCCACGCCTGTGATGTATGTGCCGATTGCATACGTGCTGCTTTCTATCGTAGGATCCGGCGCAGGAGAGGGACTTGGCGATGGGCTGGGCGTTGCTGTTGGCGTTGCCGGAGCCTGTGTCGGGGTAGACGGCGTTCCGCCTTTCCGCACGATGTTCAGCGTGTATGTCCGCAGCTCGAAGCTTGGCGCAAGAACCGTAATGACGTGCTGCGTGGAATCTGAAGAAAGCGTAATTTTACCGCTGCCAAGCACCGTGGCGCCGGAATCGCATGTTTGCGCCGAAATATCGACGGACGTCGTGCCTGCGGGGACCGTTACCGTATATTCGTACGTTGTCCGGGAAAATGCTTTATTGAAAGTTCCTCCGGATACGGACAGTGCGGACAGCCAATTATTGTTTGTTGCGTTTACATCGTCGTCCATGGGCGCTGCCGCCGCCAGCTCCGGCATATTCCGGTATACGGGGATGTCGAAGCTGAAAATTCTGGTATTGATGACGCCGGAATTGATATAGGCTCTTTTCATAGAGGAGGCTTCATCAGAAGGTGCGTTGACGTTTGACATATACTGATGGTTATATCGCCCGTTTCCGCCGTCGGTGACGTCGAATTTTTGCAAATATAATGTGTTTTGTTCTCTGCGGATATAACCGCTGCCCAAAAATTCCGCGCCTCCTAAGATGGCTTTGTAGGGGTTCGTCCAGGGGCGGTAGTAAGATCCGTTCTGTTTTGCATAAATCGCCCCGTTCTCCCGCGCTTTTCTGCCGCTGTGTTCGTATGCGCCGATATTGAAGAAATTGAAGTATCCTTCATGCCCCGGATAATCGCCGCGCGAGAGCTCCGTCCCGTTTACGCCCATTTCCTGACGAACGCGCGAGGCCAGGAAAAACGGACTGACATTTGCTTTCTTGGCGGCCTGCATGATCGTGTCGACATAGGTATAGTTATACGTAACGGTGCCGTCTCCTTTTTGAGAACCTGCGACGATGCCGTAAGACGGGTAGAAGGAGTCTTCTTTTGCATTAAAGGTATAATTTCCTGCTAAAAATGTTCCTTTTAAAATGCTGTACGTATCTTCTGCATTGTGTAATTCGGGGAGGTAACTGAGATCTTCGAATTGGAAAATCCTCGTATCGTTGCAGAGTCCGTTTCTGGGATCTAAAAAGTAAGCGTTGATCGTGGAGGATACGCCGTAGCAGTTCGTGTCCAATTCGATCCACTTTTGTGTTTCCCAATTGTATGCGCCTTCTTCCATGGAACGCCAGGATTTCGCGTATTCCGGATGGATCATATTTACGCCGACCTTGCCTTCTTCATATACGGCCGTGCTCCAATCCAGATCGATCATCTGCGCTTTGAATATCCAAGTGGGATGCTCTTTATGGAGCACCCGGAGGGGGGCTTTGTAACTTTCGGGAAATTTTTGTTCCTCCAGATATTTTTCAAATGCGGGATCTTCGCCCGCGGGGGCGATGTCGTTGTAAAATTTTACATAGGAGGAATGGACGTATCCGCTGCGCCATGTATCTGCGGCGCGAAGGTATTTTACCAGATACCAGGTAACTCCTGCCCCGTCTACCGCTGCGCCGGTGACCATGACCTGCGAATTTTTCGGCAGTCTGTCCAGCAATATACTGTCGGTTCCTGCATATGACCGGACCGCCAGATTTGTTTGCTCTGTGTTGATAAAAGCTAACCCTGTTTTACTATCGGCGATCAGCGAAGTTCCCTGCATTAGGATGATCAGATAACAGATAAAAGGGACGAAGCCTGCCAGAAGTACGGCCAAACGCGTCCTGTCCGTATGTATTTTTTCTTTTTTTCTTTTGTTCTTCGTAGTTTCCATATAAAATTGTTCCTTTCTCCGACACTGGAAATTATAGAAAACTATGACAGATCTGTCAATTAATAAATACTGGAAAATTGCGAATTTTGGTAAAATTTACAATTAAAATCTCCATTTTTGGATTATTTTATCAATTTACATTCTAAACAGAAGTAATCTGGATCATTCAATGATTAGATGATTTATATTCGTTTCAGAGACGATAGAAAATCGGATTCATTATGGATTTAAACGAAGATGAATCAATTTAAATTATCAAATTTTCATTCTCATTGTTATTGTCATTCACAATTTAAGTATGATTATTTAAATTTTTATAGTTATAAAGGATGAAAATTTCCCAGAAGCTTCCATCTTTAACAAAGATTGACAGTGATTCTTTCTCC